>NZ_CP062946.1:1419754-2129632 GCF_014898095.1 Thalassotalea sp. LPB0316 | reverse complement strand
TTAGGTGTTGTTTACAACATCACAGATAACTTGAACTTCTCACTTGATTACTACAACTACTCAATTGAAGACATTATCGACTCTGACACCCAGTTCTTAATGGATACACAAGGTTTAGATCCAAACGTAGTGGTTCGTATTCCAACGGCTATTCCAAACGATCCGGGCCAAGTGGTTACGATTAACGACGGCTTCCAAAATATTGGTGACTTAGATACCTCAGGTTTAGATTTAGACTTGCGTTACTTGTTAACCAGTGACTACGGTGAGTTCAGATTTGGCTACGTATTAAACTACGTGCTTGAGTACGAAGATAGACGCCCAGGTGAAAACGGTGGCACGCGTATCGACGCTCAAGAAGGTGACTTCGAACAACCAGAGTTTAGATGGACAGCCTCTGTTGATTGGACACAAAACGACTTCAACGCAAATATGGCAATTAACTACATTGATGCGTTTGAGCAAGAAGCTTCGGTACAAACGACCGGCATGCCAAAAGTTGGTTCAATGACAACGGTTGATGCGGCAATCAATTACTTCGGTATTGAAAACACGGTATTAACTTTAGGTGCAACTAACTTATTTAATGAAGAACCACCAATGGCTTACCATGACTTCATGGGCTTTGCCGTGAATGTTCACAGTGGTCAAGGCCGCTTTGCGTACATTAAAGCAAGCTACAAGTTTTAAGCTCACCGCTTAATTGTTAGCTATTAAAATGACAAAAAGGAGACCCAAGTGGTCTCCTTTTTTCCATTAAGCAGTGTTCAAAATCATGTGTGCTAGCGCTTGGCTGCTTATTATTAACCCAGAGCTTGAGATAGTAAGTTAACTAACCGATTGAATCAAACCATCGTTGACCATGCTTAAGCGTTTTTTGTTTGCTAAAGGCTCGGCTTGCAGGATAATAATATTCGGCTCTAATGGCGCGATATAGCGATTAAACACTTGATTTACTTTTGCTAGCGTGAGTTGCGCTAATATCGCCTTTTCTTTGTTTTGCTGATGAAATAGTGGCTGCTTAGTCATCACGCTTTCAAGTAAAGCTTTATGCACTTCATGTGTCTCAAATACTTTATCGTCTAATAATTGTGCTTTTAATACCTCGAAGTCATCCGCGTTAAAACCATTTTGGCTGATAAAAGCGATTGTCTCTTTGTATTTATCGATAACTTTTTGTCGATTTTCGTTTGCCGTAGTAACGTCGGTGAGTAGCAAAACTAAATCGTTATTATCAGCATATAACTGGCTTTGGACATAGTAAGTTAGGCCCTGATCTTCTCGTAAACTTCGCCATAACTGTGTGTTTTCGCCCCCTCCTAATAGCTTAGTCGCAACTTTTAGCGCGATAAAATCGTCGTGATAGCGGCTCAAGCTAATGCGATTACTCAAGTTTATCTCGCTATTGAGTTTATTGGCTTGGTAAAGTGTTTTGGTAAATTGCTCGCCACTTTGCTGCTGCTGTTTAGCTTCAATAGTATTGTTTACTTCAACCTTTTGCCGCGCGAGTAACTTATTCTCTAAAAAGAAGTTTTTCACTGCTTGATTTACATCATCTGGTACCAAACCTGCTGACATAATGATATGAGCTTGCGCAAACGAGTCAGTATTATCGGCTAAAAATTTAATCACCTGCTCAGCGCTAATAGCAGATAATTGCGCTAACTGATTGTCTGAATATTGATGTAGGTACTGTAAGCCCAGGCTATGGGCAATGGTATTTTTCTTATATTCGTGATTATCTCTAGCTTGCTGAATATACGCAGTAAACTTTTTGTTATCGATTGAAGGAGCTAACACTGGTGAGAGCAGACAACGCAAATCTTGAGCGTCAATGTTCTCTGCTAGGGCCGCGGTGTTAACCTCTACTAACAAGTAGTTGTCGTTCATTAAACTTACGCTCTCGCTAAAATGCTCACATGCTTGGCTAGTTTCTAATAGACTCAATAAATCAAATCGCTTGATCAGTTCGAAGGTTTTTCGATCAAACACTTTTGAGATCGGTTGTAATAAATAAAACTTTTTAAAGGCGACTGGCGATTGATAAAAAGTAAGTTCACCACCCTCTGGCCACTGATAATTAAACACCCTAGTTTCAATTTCATTTTGTAATAAATACTCATTGCGCACAGGCGCATCAATATTCACGTCGTTTTTTTCATATTGGCTACTATCGTATCGAGCCAAAATATCACGCTTACTTTGAGGCCTAACTTCGCGTGTGTTATCACTTTGGCTTGGGTTGTAGCTTACTGTGATCCTATGTTCATTGCCGAAATAGTGAGTCATTAATAACGCTAACTTAGCGAGTTGTTGTTCATCTTGCTTTCTGTAGATATCTTCCGTCCAAAAAGTGTAATCACCAAGGCGCTCGTCTTTTAGGTAAAAAGCATAACGGTAGTCACCCAAAGCAAGATAGTGCTGTAAGCTTTTCTCTCGATCATTCATTACCTGAAAGCTAGCTACTGCTATATTGATTGCTTGGCTAGCGACAATACTCTGCCAATCGATGTGATCAAGCACCTGCAAGATTTGCGCTTTTTTCGCTTCATCAATATTGCCGGTTATTAGCAAGAAAAATAGCGTGCGCTGTTTATCTGTTAGCGTCTGTTTACTAATAGTTGGTACTTCGTCAGGGAAAAGCTCAGCCAGTTGTTGCTTGACATAGCGATAGTAAAACTCTGATAACACAGTTAACTTGGTATAATCTTTACTGTTAAAGGTTGGTAGCTTAAAAGCTAAGGTTAATACCTGCTCGTTACCTGAGCCATAAATATCGATGTGGTGAGCAATACTAACCGCTTGGTTTGGCGATTGGGTAACGTTAACGCTATTTTGGTTTTGGTTTTGGTTATGGTTATGGTTGTGCTCGGTATTCGGCTGCTCGCTTATCGGGGCTTTTAAAAACAATTGCTGAATAGTGGTTAACGTGGCGAAATCATCAAAGTTACCTTTTACCAGTATCGTCATATTACTGGCGTGGTAGTAGTCGTTAAAAAAGGCGTTAACATTTGCTAGTTCTAGCGCTTGAACATCAGCTTTCGTGCCGACAACATGGTAACCATAATTACTGTGTGGGTAGGCGGCCTTAAAAAGTGCGTCAAGAATTACCCATAATGTACCACTCGTTCTGCTTGCTAATTCATCTAAAACAATGGCTTTTTCGAGCCTTAACGCCTCGTCTGTAAAGTTAGCATTTATCAAGCGCTCAGCTTCATACTGTAGTACTAACGCGACTTTTTCATCCGATATAGTAAACTTGTGATGATATGTGGTTTGTTCATACCGAGTTGTCGCATTGCTCTCGATATTTTTTTTAAGTAGATCTGTTTTTGCAACCGTGACATCGGTTCGGTTGGTTCTATGTAATAAATGCTCCAATAAATGCGCCAGACCTTTTTGATTTGGCGCTTCTTGCATCGAACCCACATGATAAATAACGTCAAGCTCGACATATTTAGTATTAGTATCTTTGACCAATAGAATTTGGATACCATTGGCTAATTTATATTCATTTACCCCGTTTATTGACCGAATAAACTCAACCTTATCCGGCAGTGTCGTCAAACCTTGGCTAACCCCTTTAGCAGGTAAAATAAATTGAATAACAGTTAGAAAAATGAATAACAACGCATACTTCACTGACTTCTCCTTTATCATGTCAAGTCGTTATAAAATTGTGCACAAATACAAGCACTAGCGTGCAAGGCTAAACAGTTAAAGTCACTATTTAATTAAAGAACTGCTAATACTCTGTCTTTGCTCGCATTTGATTAAAACATCAGGTGGAGAGATATATAGAGCCCATCCTTGGTCTGTGTACTAACCTACAAAAAATGCGTTTGTTTTATATAACCACATCAGTACACAAAAAATACAATAACACGATAAGCAAAACCTAAACAATTGCTTTTTAATAGATTTTCAATCTACTGTCGAGATTGAAACGAGCAACAAAGACCTTAAGACGAAATCACCAAACAATGCTCAGGTGTATTGTAGCGCAATGCTCTTCATTCGCTCGTTAGCGTTACTGAGGTTATCAGAAATGAATTAATACTTGAGTAAATCTCTTTAATGTTAAGTACCCAAGGGCTACTTTTTACATTGCGGCGGATTCATGGTTGATACTTTAACCGGCGCAAAACTTGGCCTGATCCGCACTTTCGGTTTAATGGGTGTGAGCGGCCATTCGCGTTTTTTAGCGACAATCACGTAAACAGAGCCGAAACTTGGCAATAACGTGTGCATGATTTGCTGCCATTTTTTAGTCACCAGGTTATTACTCATCTCATAAGCAAGTGGACTGTGTAATAACCGCTCATCAGATAAAATCTCAAAGCCCATCAAATTAAGCCAGTCTTTTACTCGCATCGGGGTAAAAAAGCGGCCATTCCACGGTGTTTTTTGTCGTCTAACGGGTAAAAAGCAATTAAGGCCAGCTAGGCTGATCGCATTAAAGCCGGTTATGACTAAATAGCCATTGGGGATCAATACCCTTGATGCTTCGCGCACGACATGATGAGGATCAATACTAAACTCCAAGGCATGAGCTAACACACAAACATCAACCGAATGCTTTACCAAGGGTAATTCATCGAGATCGCCAATGATCTGGGCATTCTCTTTAACTTGGCTTAGCGTCATTTGATGCTTAATCGCGCAGCCTTTCGTTGAAATATCACCGCTTAACGCACCAATCTTTAACAAATGATAACCAAAAAATCGTTGCCACCATGGCGATAAAGACTTATTTATCTCAAACAATATCGCTTCGCCGTTTGGCATATCCTGCCAGCGATGTGGGCGAATTGGCGTTTTGTATGACAACGCGGGTTTCATCATAACGTTTGCAAACACTCCATAGCGTAATGTTACCGATTTCGCGACTATATCGGTTATTATATCGATTACTGTATCGATGATAATAACCCGCTAATTAGCCTGAGGATAGTCTATGCCAACAACTGCTTATCAAATTGATGTGATTAAAGCCTTTAACGACAATTATATTTGGCTGTTAAGAAATCAACAATACGCTGTTATTGTCGACCCTAGTGACGCTAATGTGTGTATTAATTATTTGAAGCAACACGGCCTAATACTCACTGACATCTTAATTACTCATCATCACCATGATCACATTGGTGGGCTAAGCACGTTGATTGAATACAATGAGCAACGCGATCAGGCGACTCGAGTATACGCACCAAAGCTCAATGAAATCAGTGGCACAACCCACCCTTTAGTGGGCAACGAAACGATTGTATTGGAGCAATTCAACACAACATTTAAGGTTATCGCCCTACCCGGTCATACACTGGGTCATATTGGTTATGTTGATGACGCCTCGTTATTTTGTGGCGACACCTTGTTTTCAGCCGGTTGTGGCAGATTATTTGAAGGTACGCCAGCGCAAATGAGCCAATCATTAGCGCAATTAGCCCAGCTCAAAGACACGACAAAGGTCTATTGTAGCCACGAGTATACGCTGGCGAATTTAACCTTTGCCTTGATGGTAGAGCCCAATAACCTCGACATACTAAACTATTACAATCAAGTCGTAGAGGCGAGAAAACAAGATAAAACAACGTTACCGTCAACGATTGGGCTTGAAAAAACCATTAATCCATTTTTGCGTTGTCATTTGCCGCAAATACAACAAGCAGCTAGTGACTATAAAAACGCGATTATCACCACCTCTATAGAGACCTTTGCCGCCATTAGGCAATGGAAAGATAACGTGTAAATACGCTTGAATTCATGCAACAAATCGGTAACACTTGCTAGGTTCAAGCAATGAAAAATATATCAATGAAGTACATATTCTCCCCACTGAAAATAACAATTGCCTCTGCTATGTTGTTAACCGGTTGTCAAACAACCTCATTAATGACCAGTAACAATGACGCTGATCAGCAGGATGTTCTAGTAGATATCGCTAGTCCAGATGAAATTAATCAAGCAATTTTAGCTGATCCTAATGCTGACGTTATACATCCAGTTGCTGATATTGAATTTACATTGGGCGACCAAGATGTCGATGTCACCAACGATATCTGGCAACGCATAAGATCTGGCTTGAGCTTTCCGATTGACGAAAACGCGAGACTGAAAGCTCAACGCGACTGGTATGTTAGACACCCGTCTTATCTTGATCGCGTGGCTAAACGCGCCGAACCATTCTTGTTCTACATTGTAGAAGAATTAGAGAAAAATGATATCCCAATGGAGATTGCACTGTTACCTGTGGTGGAAAGTGCTTTTGACCCATTCGCCTACTCTCATGGTCGCGCTTCTGGCATGTGGCAGTTTGTTCCGGGCACAGGTAAGCGCTTCGGCATGAAGCAAAACTGGTGGTATGACGGTCGACGCGATGTTATTGCATCAACCCAAGGTGCCATTGCCTACCTAAAATATTTAAACGAGTTTTTTGACGGAGACTGGTTATTAGCGCTTGCTGCCTATAATTCGGGTGAAGGCCGTGTTCGTCGAGCAATGCGCAATAACGCTCGCAAGAATAAACCAACGGATTTTTGGTCGCTTGATTTACCGAAAGAAACCCGAGCCTATGTACCAAAACTATTGGCATTAGCCGATATCGTAAAACGTCCCGATGAATTTGGTATTAAACTTTACGAGATTGAAAACCAAAGCGTGCTAACTAAGGTCGATATTGGCTCGCAACTCGATTTGGCTAAAGCAGCACAATTAGCGGACTTATCGCTCGGTGAATTGCAACGATTAAACCCTGGCTTCAATCGCTGGGCAACCGATCCTGACGGCCCTCACTACTTATTATTACCTGAAACCAAGGTTGAAACTTTTAATGCCGGCTTAGCAAAATTGACCGATCAAGATCGCTTAGCTTGGCAGCGTTACAAGATCAAAGAAGGTGATAGCTTAATCAAAATCGCCAACAAATTTGATACCAATGTTACGCTAATTCAACAGGTTAACGATATTAAAGGATCTCAAATTCGCGCCGGCAAATACTTACTCATTCCGGTGGCAACACAATCACTAGATAGCTATATCTTAAGCCAAGAGCAGCGTTTAGCGTCTAAGCAAAATCGCACTCGCGCTGGCACTAAGATTAACTACACGGTGAAATCAGGCGACACCCTATGGGACATTGCCAATGAATATAAAGTCTCAACCAAAAGCATTGCCAAGTGGAATGGCATGGCGCCAAGAGATTTTATTAAGCCGGGTCAAAAGCTAGTGATTTGGCAAAAATCAACGAATAACAAACACCTAGCAACCGAACAAGCTGTGATGCGCAATATCACGTATCGCGTGAGAAAAGGTGATTCATTTTCTCGCATTGCTAACAAATTTAATGTCAGCATCAAAGAAATAGAGCGCTGGAATAGCATTAGCCGTAAAGACTACCTACAACCGGGGCAAATGCTAAAACTGTCAGTTGATGTGACCAACAGCATCTAACCAAAATTTTGGTTACTAACGAAAAAGGGAGCATCAGCTCCCTTTTTGTTGTGTCAAGATCAACCGCCGATACTTAGTACTTAAATAAAGTGCCGTTTTATCACTTAAAAAGTATTAAATTTCACTAATCGCTAAACCTAACATTCGCTTAATTTGCTCAATAATGGCTTGTGTTTTTTGCGGCTCATAGGCCTTTATTTTCGGCGTATGAATATGGCCAACAGGCATTACCGGCGCGTAATCGTTTCTCAATAAAATACTGCGATACGATATTTCGTTAGACAAATAACCACCGCCAGAGCCCTGCACAGAAGTTTCATTATTTAGCTCGGCTAAATCACTGGGATAAAACTCACCTTTTGCTAGTGTTTGCACAAAGCGATTATCGTTGATCTTAAATTGCCCTGTTGCTTTTTGCATGGCTTGATATGGCAGTGAATAGACCACAAACTCAGGGCCAGCTAGTGGCTTGTTGTTTAGTAGCGGGATTAGTGGATTTTCGCTTGTTGCGCCAGTGTATACATTTAAATTATCAGGTGCCTTAGCACTGCGTCTTAGCGCCGGAAAATGTTCCAAATCAAAGTGCTCACGTCCCATACTAATGGTCACCACCATATCGACGGCTTGCTCTTTAAAATAAGGCGTTAGTATGGTTTCAATCATACCTTGATCAAAATCGGCAAAGCGCACGGGCACAATTAAGGTTTCAATTTCCGCGCTAACACCTTTACTACTGATCACAACGTCGTCTAATGCTAAGGCGGTAGCGCCCGATGGATTTGATTGATTGATGTGCCTATCTAAAAAGAAAGGATCAAAACCGGTGATCAAAATACGCTTTTGTGTGTTGCGATCAAATTTTACATCCATCTGACCGCGAGATAATAACTCAAACTGCCATAAAAGCTTCGCTTGTTGCTCTGGTAGTAGCGATTGAAATGCGCTAGCGCCGCGTAGCGATTCGCTCATTTGTAACCGCGCCCAATACAGGGCTCTATCGTCTTGATCATTGGCTGATTTATAACTTTGCACTGCATCACGCCAAAGCAAATCGCTATGACGTAAGACCAACTGCATTAAGGTCGTATATTTACGTGCTTTGTTTATTTGATCGTCAAACTCAGCAACCCGATCAGCTAATTGACTGACAACAGTAGGCATCGCCTGCTTTGCTTTGGCAATTCGCAGCTCTTCAACCGTTGGTTTGGTGTAATCAGCATAGCTAGGCGCTGACAACAAACAGCAGGCAGCAATCCATGCACTCGAGTATTTTTTTAACGTTTTCAAAGGCGTAAACTAACTTTCCGTTCAAGGTAAGATTCAGTATACACGATTAAAGCAAAATATTAAGTGACGATAGACCTCGGCTTCAATGCGCTAACTTATTGATAATTACCTACTTATAACTAAATGCACTAATCTAGAGTAAAAATTCTACGCCAAGCTATTGCAATTTAAATAATTCTAGGCAAAGTAGGTATTGAAGTTGTGATAAATAATTGTAAATAACTCAATTCAAATTTCCCATCGCTCGCCAATTCCTCTGGCACAAGAAATTTGCCTAACAACTGACGGTAAATCAGCAATGATTTAATTTTAATAAAATGAAAATAACAAAGGAGTAGCGCTTCAATGTGTTCGATCTTTAGTATTTTAGATATAAAAAACAACGCCGAAGAATTGCGTTCAACGGCCATAGAATGTTCTCGCTTATTACGCCATCGCGGCCCAGATTGGTCAGGTATTTACCACAACGACCACGCGATTTTAGTTCACGAACGATTAGCCATTGTTGATACCGAAAACGGTGCTCAGCCACTCTATAACGCCGATAAAACGCACGTGTTAGCGGTTAACGGTGAAATTTATAACCACAAAGCGTTAGAAGAAACGCTCACCCTTGATTATCAATTTAAAACCCATTCTGACTGTGAAGTGATCTTACCGCTATACCAAGAGCACGGCAGTGCCTTTATTGACAAGCTACAAGGCATGTTTGCCTTTTGCTTATATAATGCAGACGATAACAGCTACCTAATTGCTCGCGACCACATTGGTATTATTCCACTTTACACTGGCTATGATGAGCACGGTAACTTTTACGTTGCCTCAGAAATGAAAGCCCTGATGCCAGTGTGTAAAACAGTTAGCGAATTCCCGCCAGGTCACTTCCTCGACAGTAAAGTTGGCAGTATTCAAAAATATTACCATCGTAACTGGCAGCAATACTCTGCAATTAAAGACAACTTCACCAGTAAAACCAAATTACGCGAAGCGTTAGAAGATTCAGTTAAGTCACATTTAATGACTGACGTACCGTACGGCGTATTATTATCAGGTGGTTTAGATTCTTCACTGGTGTCAGCGATTACACAAAAATTTGCCGCGCGCCGCGTAGAGGAAAATGACTTATCAGAAGCTTGGTGGCCAAAGGTTCACTCATTTGCTTGTGGCTTAGCAGGCTCTCCTGATCTAGAAGCGGCGCAAAAAGTTGCCGACAGCATAGGCACGATTCACCACAGCGTATTATTTACCGAGCAAGAAGGTATCGATGCCTTAAAAGAAGTTATTTATCACCTTGAAACCTACGATGTTACTACTGTTAGAGCATCAACACCTATGTACCTCATGGCGCGAAAAATTAAAGCGATGGGCATAAAAATGGTGCTATCAGGTGAAGGTGCCGATGAGATTTTTGGCGGTTACTTATACTTCCACAAAGCACCTAATGCACAAGAGTTTCACGAAGAATTATTACGCAAGCTCGACAAACTTCACATGTTTGACTGTTTGCGTGCCAACAAGTCGATGTCGGCGTGGGGTATTGAAGCGCGCGTACCATTTTTAGATAAAAACTTTATGGATGTTGCTATGCGCATCAACCCTCAAGATAAAATGTGTGGCAACGGCAAAATTGAAAAAGGTATTTTGCGTTCGGCATTTGAAGGCTATCTGCCAGAAGAAATTTTGTGGCGTCAAAAAGAGCAGTTTTCAGATGGTGTTGGTTACTCTTGGATCGATAGTTTAAAAGTGTATATTGAAAGCCAAGTGAGCGATCAGCAACTTGCCAATGCAAAATTCAAATTCCCGCACAACACGCCTGACACCAAGGAAGCGTACTTCTACCGTGAGATTTTTGAAGAGCACTTCCCACTGCCCTCTGCCGCTGAATGTGTACCAGGCGGAAAGTCAGTTGCTTGTAGTACACCACAGGCATTAGCTTGGGATGAAAACTTCAAGAAAATGGCAGATCCATCAGGTCGCGCAGTGATGAGTGTTCATAACGACAGCTACAACCAAGATTAACTTCTGTAAAATTTGGGGTCAGAGTCTGAGCCATCCCCACAAATAATTTAATTTTTTCAAACAGTTATATTATTTTAAAAATTTGGAACTTTCATGGCGGTTGATGATCTGATCAATCGCCAAAAAGAAAAGCCATAACCACACATGAAAGTTACCACTAGTTTGCAGCAAACCTTTTTAAAGATCACTAATAATATTCACGCCAAGCGCCGAATGGCTATTAAAAGCTGTGTCGATAGCTTACTACTCGATAGTTTTGCGACCGTGACATCAATTGGACGTGGTATTGATAGTTGTGCCTATGAAAAGCATTCAATTAAGCGTGCTGACAGACTACTCTCCAATGCGCATCTGTATAGAGAACGTGTTGATATATATAGGGAAATGACTTCGTTGCACATATCTCCCTATAGTCGCCCGCTCATTCAAGTTGATTGGTCAGACTTAGATAATCGCAAGCGTAATTTTCTAATTCGAGCATCTGTTGCTTTGGATGGTCGTAGTATTACGGTCTATGAAGAGGTGCACGGCATGGCTACTAAGGAAAAGCCTGCGACTCATAAAGCGTTTTTAATCTCGCTTGCACAAGTACTACCTGCGTGCTGTAGACCAGTCATTGTAACAGATGGCGGTTTTAAAGTGCCTTGGTTTAAACAAATTCTCAAATTGGGTTGGGATTTTATCGGACGTATACGTGGCAATAATTATTATAATTGCACCGGTAATCAATGGTTGCACATTAGTAAGCTACATGAAATTGCAACACCGACACCAAAATACTTCATTGGACACATAACTAAAACTAACCCATTAGCAGTTAACGTTGTTGTTTATAAAAGTAAATCTAAAGGTCGTAAATCATTGAATAATGAAGGGCTACCTCGGAAAAGTAAGCTTGCTAAACAACATGCTAAAAGTGGGCGAGAGCCCTGGGTACTAGCTACATCCCTCATAACATCTTCAAACACAGCAAAGCGTATTGTTGAGCTTTATAAAACACGGATGCAGGAAGAAGAGGCGTTTAGAGATGTAAAAAGTGAGCGCTATGGCTTTAGTTTAAACTTACACCTTAGCTACAAAACTCATAGACTCAACAACCTATTATTGCTAACAACTATTGCTCATTGGTTATCGATTATAGTGGGTGTTTGTGGTGAGATTAGCCGAGTTGCGAGACGGTACCAAGCAAACACTACACGTAATAAACGCGTATTGTCCTTGTCGTTTCTTGGACGAAGACTGATAAGAGATAAGCGGTTTAAGTGCTCAAAAGCCTTAGTTCGGCTGGCCTTTGAGCAAATAAATCGCGTTATATCCTACTGGAATACTTGCGATGCTTAAATTTGTGGGGATCCCTCAGGGTCAGAGTCAAATGACTCTGACCCCAAGTTCGCTGTTAGCTGTTGATCAAAATAAAATCACCACTCGAGTATCATAAAATAAAAAACCACCAGAAAAGGTGGTTTTTTTATTCATTACGCTCAATAGTTAAACAAAGCGTATAAATTTTAATGGGTTAGGTTAATCAAACAAGGTGTTATGTAGCTGAGAAACCACCGAGTTTGCGTCAGATTCGGGGACTAAGAAGCAGATGTTATTGGCGCTGGCACCGTGACAAATCAAACGAATATTAAAATCGTTAATCTTCTCAAAAATGCTACTACCTAATGCTTTTGCTGCATGTAAGCCATTGCCAATCACGGCAACGAGCGAGAGACCATGTTCAACACTCACTTCACATAACTGCTCTAATTCTTTCACCACTTCATGGGTGATCAGCGCTTGCGCATTAGATGTTGGGTTATCGAAGGTCATGGCGACAGAAATTTCACTTGTAGTGATCAAATCAACTGACAATTCATGCTTGGCTAAAATACTAAAAACTTTTGCCAAAAAACCACTGGCGTGTAACATCTCAGGTGATCGCACCGTCACTAGCGACTGCTCTCGACGCAATGCAATTGAGCGATATGTCGGGCTCGATTCAACACTTTGCTGAATACGTGTTCCACCTTTTTCAGGCGCTTTACTCGAGCCCACAAATACCGGAATGTTTTTTCGCATCGCCGGAATTAACGTGGCTGGATGTAAAATTTTTGCGCCAAAGGTTGCCATTTCAGCTGCTTCGCCAAAGCTAATTTCGGGAATCGATTTCGCTTGGGCGGTAATGCGGGGATCTGTGGTAAAAATCCCTTCGACATCGGTCCAAATCTCTAGATTTTCCGCAACTAACGCTTCGGCTAAAATAGCGGCGCTGTAATCGGAACCACCACGACCTAAAGTGGTCGTGTTTCCTAGCCCATCTTGGCCGATAAAGCCTTGAGTAACGACTACTTGATTATCTAATAGTGGCGCTAAAATTGATTGTGTTAGTTGAGCAACCTGCTCAATATCAACCACAGCTTTTGAGTACAAACTGTTGGTTTTCATTACTCGACGAACATCAAAGCTTTGTGCTGGCACGTCAAGCTCATTTAGTACTTGAGCGAAAACCAATGAGCTCATTTGTTCACCACACGCTAAAATACTATCGGCATTTTGAGCGTCAAACTGAAGTGACTGACTAGCCGCTCTCACGGTCAAATCAGCTAAAATATTTTCAACTTGATCGCCTATTTGCTCGGCGGCATCGCGTTGTGATAAATCATCAATAATATTAAAAACAATCGTGCGAATGGCTTGAATGGTTTCGCTTTGCTCTTGCAGATCTAAGCCCGGTTGACTTAAAGATACCAAGTGATTAGTTACGCCAGCAGGCGCAGATACAACGACTAATGTACGCGTTGACTTTGCTTTAATAATCGCGGCACAACGAGACATTGCTTGATGAGTAGCCACTGACGTTCCGCCAAATTTTGCGACAGCGATATTAGCCATGAGCGCCCCCTACCAACAGATGCGGACATCCGTGAAAATGAATTGTTGGATTGAAAAACATATTGTCTCCCTAAATAGCATATTGCTAAATTCATGCTAAATAAAAACAAGGAAGAGCCGACTGATATGAGCAGCTTTGCCATGAGTTAGTAGCAAAGGCTATAAATTGAGACATTTCAGCCAGAAGCTCTCCACCAAATTGGTGACAGTCCTGAGGATTCAACCTTCAGTGACCGAGTTTATTGCCCCACATGCGCAAAACTCTCGGCGATAGTCTCCCTCTGTCATGATCATGAGAATTGTGGTTCTTCACATCACATACCTAGCTATCGCACCTCTTCTGGAGCTAATGGCTCACGTTAAACAATGGCCATTAACAACGAGCGTTATTTAAACGGATCCAACGGCAAATTGCAACAGACTTTTAGACGTCTATTAACACTTTTTGTGATAATTGATGCATATTTATACACAAGCCGATTTATTAACCGACATTTCAGTCGATAGTTGCGCTAAATAGCGATCGATTATCACGTTGTGAGTCGTGTTATCAAAGCCATTTGAACAGTCACAATAAAGCATTCCTTCATCCGTCATACCTAAATATTTGAACGTTAATGTGAACATTTGCTCAAAACATGGCGCAGGCGCTTGTGATGCACCGGTCGCTAATAACAAACCATGTTTACCACGCAATTGGCGACCTTTGTCTTTTTCTTCACGCAGGAAATCTGTTAACCGATCGAGAAATGCTTTCATTTGCGCACTGGCACTGTACCAATACATTGGGGTCGCGAAAATGAGTCGATGATAATCGAGTAACTGACTCGAAAGTACTCGAAAGTCATCATCAGCGCTACCACAATAATCAAAAGGCAATACGCGATAAGTGTTTAAATCGAAAACATCCGCTGAAAGCGTACTTGCCACCCTTTCAACTAGTTTTGCGGTATTTCCATCAGAACGAGCAGATCCCAAAATAATCGCAGTTTTAATCATGATAGTGATTCCTTTCTTTGGGTAAGTCAGATAAGTATTCAACAAATTCTACTTCAAAACCGTTGGGATCGAGATAATAAAAATTTTTGCGATAGGGGTTTTCCGCACCTTGTTTATCCGCATTAAATCCTGCTTCAGCCAAACGTGCTACCAAGTCATCGATATTGCCAACAACAAAGGCAAAATGCGCCAAACCCAAATTAAGTGTTGTTAAGTCGCGATTTTCCCCTTGGCCATTATCACTAAAGGCAAGGTATTGATAATCGTCGCCAAAATGCAACCATTGCCTAGGCATGCCGTGCCAATGATCAAAGCCATTCCCTCTAACCCGCCAATGTGGCAACGCTGCGCGATAAAACGCCAGCGTTGCTTCCATATTTTTCACAACCAAATTTATATGCTCTAAGTGAATCATCTTGTTCTCCTTTGTTATGTCACCTACCCGCAAGCATAAAACCTCAAGTTAAGTTGAGGTAAAGTATTTTTTTCGCTAAATTAAAAAAAGTCTATTTTTCGAGTAACAACAATGAACCAAGAAGCAAACTTAAGTGTTGGAAAAGTCGCTAAACGATGTGGCATTAAGGTATCTACCCTGCACTTTTATGAAGAAAAAGGGTTGATTCGAAGCTGGCGTAATCAAGGCAACCAGCGTCGTTATAAGCCAGATGTAATGCGCCGCATTTCGGTAATTAAAGCGGCACAAAAAATGGGCGTGAGCCTAGATGATGTGCAACAGGCGCTATCTAGCCTACCTAACAACAGAACACCCGATAAGCAAGACTGGCAAAAGCTTAGCAAGCGTTGGCATCAGTTACTTGATAATCGCATAAAAGCGTTGGAAGTACTGCGAGACTCTATAAGTAGCTGTATTGGTTGCGGCTGTTTATCTTTAAGTACGTGCCCTATTTACAACCCTGAAGATGAACTCAGTGAAACCGGTGAAGGCGCAATAATTTTGCAAAACGATATTGCTGAGCGTATTAACGATGACGGCTAGCTTAAGTCGTAACTTTTACACAACTTTACATTCCTTGTTAAACCAACAGGTAATTGAATTACACCGTTAAAATCGCGTTATTGAACGCATTGAGTAAACCAAGCAGTTGAAGATTAAATTTGAACGCGCTATAACGTCTCAACGTGTTTACAGTCCATTTACTTACCCATGCATAAAAGTTATCTAATCTGGGATCTACCGCTGAGATTATTTCACTGGCTATTAGTGTTGACGTTCGGCTTGCTGTGGCTTACGGCTGAACTCGGTAGCGAGTATATGCAATACCATATGTATTGCGGTTATTTTATGTTGTTTCTTATCGGGTTTCGCCTAGTTTGGGGCTTTGTCGGTACCAAGCATGCAAAATTTATAAACTTTTTCCCCACCTTCAAGCGGATAAAAGGCTATTTAACATCAGACACAAACAAGCGTAATAGTGCTGTAGGCCATAACCCGCTAGGCGCTATTATGGTGTTCGTGATGTTAGCCCTATTGCTCGCACAAGCTGTAAGTGGCTTATTTATCACCGATGATATCTTTACCTCAGGCCCCTATAACGGTGTACTCGAAGGTGATTGGCAAAAACTCGCTAATCGCACCCATGATATTGCATTTACACTCTTGCAGGCTTGTGTTGCACTGCATATTGTCGCCATTGTTTTCTATAAGATTGTCAAACACAAAGATTTAATCCGACCAATGCTGACCGGTAAAAAGTCTTCAGCCGATGTTGAAGAAGGCGCTGCGATTAAACACTCAAAATTGTTGATCGCATTGGTCGTTGCCGTGATTGTGGCCGTATTTGTATACTGGTTGGTGGTAATTAACGCACCAGTCATTGAAGCATATTATTACTATTAAAACACTACTATTAGAAAAAGGAAGAGATATGAAACGTACCGTCACCTCACTAGCACTTGCTAGCCTTGTTGTTTCAACTGTCGCTTTTGCCCAACCTGCGGCCAATCAGAAGCACGCTGAATGGGCAACAAAAGTGCGCAAAGCAAACTTCACATTATTAGGCCATAACATGGGGCCTCTAGGTGGTATGTTAAAAGGGAAAGTGCCATTTAACGCAGAAGTTGTGCAAGAAAAAGCAACAAACATTAACCACTTAGCAAATATGATTGCAGACACATCTAAAGTCGACACCTCTAAGTTTAACGTTGAGACAGAAGCACTAAACGGTATTTGGACTGAGCAAGATGATTACGCTGAGAAGATCAAAGCCTTAGTCATGGCTTCTGAGCGTGTGAGCAAAATCGCCCTAACCGGCAGTGAAGCTGAAGTGAAAAAAGCGATGGGCCAAATCGGTAAAGCTTGCGGCTCATGCCACGATAGCTACAAAAAAGACTAATAGCCAAGCTATTCTAGGTTAAAAAGGAGCGTTTTCGCTCCTTTTTACTTTTTACTTTTTACTTATTTCTCATTTCTTTTTGCTGATAAATCTGTACAATCGCCGCGTTTTTAATCTTTGTGTTGTTGTCATGGATTTCTCTCAATATCTCGTATACCTGACTATCTCAGTCGTTGCCTCAGCAAGTGTTGGCCCCTCGGTGATCCTCGCCGCCAGTAATGGTATTAATTTTGGTCGTAAGAAAGCCTTAGCAGGGGTTATTGGTCATGTCTTTGCCATTTTTTTACTCGCAATAATCTCGGCTACCGGCGTTGGCGCGCTGTTATTAACCTCACCAATGATTTTCGCGGTAATTAAAGTTATTGGTGTTGTCTATTTACTTTATGTCGGCATTCAAATCATTCGCAGTAAAGGCAGTTGGGCCTTTCAAGTTGATGTAAACCAAGCGCCAACAAGTGCAGCGTTATTTAGAAAAAGTTTCTTAATTGCACTTTCTAACCCAAAAGCCATCGTATTTTTTAGCTCACTATTTCCACAGTTTATTTCAGCGAGTAAACCGCTCTTACCACAGTTTTTGTTGCTCGCCAGTACGAGTTTGATCAATGCTTTTGCCTTTACCTTTGGCTATGTTTTGGTGGCATATAAATTCAAACAAAAGCTGTTACATGGCATCAATCAAGGCTGGCTACCAAAACTCACTGGCAGTATCTTTTTGTTTTTTGCCGGCGCATTGGCAATTAACCGTTAGCCTCAGTAATATAACGAAACGCATTCGTTATTATTGAAAAAGGAGTTTACGATGTCACAGCTATATCTAGGCATTAGTGGCCATGTTGTTTGTATTGAAAAACAAACAGGTAAAGAGCTTTGGAAAACAAAGTTGAAGTCATCTCAACTGACCAATGTTTGCTATGAAGATGGTTTTGTTTATGCGTACAGTGCAGGCCATTTATTTTGCGTTAATGCCAACAATGGCGATCTTGAATGGACCAATAAACTACCAGGCTTAGGCTACGGCTATTGTATTATTGCGACAGAAAGCCAAAATGATGTGGTTGCCAACGCAACGGCCACCGCACAATCGGCGGCAACCGCCGCGGGGGGAGCAGGAGCAGCGGCGGGAGCAGGATCATAAAGAACAAAACACCGAACAGCCCCTGTATCGATAATTGTTGCTTAGATGAACAAGATGTCTGCACGGGCTGTTATCGCACCATTAACGAAATTTGCCAATGGCGCTCAATGTCTGATGCAGAGAAAATCGACGTTTATCAGCGTATCGCCAAGCGCAAGTTATACCAAGTGAATTAACTATTTGATCACTCAGCGAGATTTAAAAGGCTTTTAGACACAGGTTGTATGTTCCAGACACAACCTAAGTACCTACATCCATGTAGGCAACGCTTTGATTGCCGATAATGGTTATTCCCTTATTAAAATCAGTAACGAAGTATAAAAGCCTTTTAAACTCGCCCTTGGGAGCTCGTCAGAAAAGTGATAATTTCGCAAATTTACTTGATGGAGAATGACTACATCTGCATAAATTTCCTTTATTCTAACTTCCCTGACGTAGCTCTGAGTTGGTCAAATATTTATTTCAATTGGTATTAGAGCTTGATAAAGATATTTCGTTTATAAAGAAAATATAACCCCCACCACTGCACTGCCACCAGCGCAATAACAGATAACAGCGCTTGGCTTGACGGAGCACTCGCCCCAATAACTCCACCGAATAAACTTTGACTGACATACTGCCAATCGACCAGTGCACTTGCCAAATAAACAACAATCGCATTCATACCAATAACACGCAAACTCAGTGATAGCTTTTGCCACTTATCAAAATCAAACATCAGGTGAAACAAAACAAATAGCAGGCAACTATAGCCAATCGTCACTAATGCAAACGGTGTCGTCCATAACGTTTTATTTATCGGTTGAATAAAACTTAAGCCATAACCTAACACTAATGCGAATAACCCCATTGCAATGAGCGATTGCAGGTAAGGTTGATTTGCTCGATATCGATTAATGAAAAAGCGGCCAATAAAAACACCTGCTAGCGCGTTGGTTATCGAGCCTAAATTAGACAGTATTCCTTCAGGGTCAACCAACGCGCCTCGATAGGTTGCGCCAGGCAGTAACACTTGATCAAACCAAACATTCAAAGCGCCTTCAGCACTATAGTCACCGGCACCGTACTGCCCAATATTAGCAAGCGCAAGGAGCAACAAATAACCTAATAACAAGCCAAACAACACGTAATATTGATAACTGGGACGACAGTACCAAACCACCAGTGTCGCGACAAAACCGGCAATGCCAATGCGAGCAAGCACACTAGCAAAGCGCACTTCATCGAGGTTCATCGGGATCCCCTGCCCCCAACCGTGGTTATAAATAACACCTAATAAACACAACACGATCAAGCGTTTAATAGCTTTATTGATTAATTGCTGCCGTTTAGCCTTTGGGTAGCTATTTAACGGCTTTGCACTCAAGCCAATCGACATACCAGATAAAAAGATAAATAACGGAAATATCACATCGTATGCTGTCACGCCGTGCCATTGGCTGTGTTCCATCTGAGTAGATAATACTGAAAATAACGGCCATGAGGTTAACGTAAACAAACCAGCAAAAATGCCTTGTAAGCCCAAAATCCAAATCATATCGAAACCTCGTAGGGCATCAATTGAGTTGATGCGTTGCTTAGTCTCGAAACTCCCTTTAACGTTTGTATCGCGCTCTTGCATAACGGCCTCTTTGTCTCTCCAATATAATGACAGCGGTGTCATTCTGGGGTTTTGCAAGCTTTGGGTCAAGACAAATGTAACTACTGTTTGCATTGGTGACACGAGCAATATTTAACGCTGAAAGCGCTTTCCATGTTTTTTTCAAAAATTTTAACTTTATTAAGTAAAAACAATGATTATTATTTCTAAAAATCAAAAGACCAACAAAAACCCCTTTAAATCATTAACTTAACAAAAATCAAACGAATAATATATCGACACACCTGTTAGCTTTTTGAGTCAACTAGATTAATAAAATGAAAATAATGTTGACTGAAAAAAAATTTTAAACTAGCTTAATGTAAGCGCTTTCAATAAAAATTATAAAATTGAAGGGTCTGTCGATTTTTTTTGAAAAATAATGTAAGCGCTTACAAGCAATCACTCTAATAAGATTGATATACGAGAGCATCGAGGGAATAACATGAATTATAAAAAGTTTAACAAAACAAAGTTAGCGTCTAGCTTGTCTTTGATTTTGGGTGCTAGCATGGCCTCACCAGCATTAGCTGAAGAAGCCCAAGCAGCACAAGAAATTGAAGTTATCGAAGTTACTGGCATTAGAGGCAGTATGATAAAATCAATGGACTTAAAGCGGTCATCAAGTGGTGTTATGGACGCCATTTCCGCTGAAGACATTGGTAAATTTCCAGATACCAACCTTGCCGAATCATTACAACGTATCTCGGGTGTATCTATCGACCGTAACAACGGTGAAGGTAACTCAGTAACAGTACGTGGTTTTGCGCCAGATCGTAACCTAGTCATGTTAAACGGCCGCCAACTACCGACAACCAATGGTTCGCGTTCATTTGATTTTGCTAATGTTGCGTCAGAAGGTGTAAGTGGTGTAGAAGTATACAAAACGTCAGAAGCAAGAATTCCAACCGGTGGTATTGGCGCATCAATTAACGTCTTAACATCAAAGCCGCTTGATCACGATGGCCGCAAAGCAAGCTTCGGCATCAAGATGATGGATGACACGTCAGCGTCAGACGGCAGCATCACACCAGAGCTTTCAGGTATTTACTCTGACACATTCGACGACGGTAAATTTGGTGTTTCAATTAATGCGAGCTACGCAGAGCGTGAAAGTGGTAACCAACAAGCGTTA
The DNA here is from genome assembly GCF_014898095.1 of Thalassotalea sp. LPB0316. Taxonomy (NCBI): domain Bacteria; kingdom Pseudomonadati; phylum Pseudomonadota; class Gammaproteobacteria; order Alteromonadales; family Colwelliaceae; genus Thalassotalea; species Thalassotalea sp. LPB0316. The sequence continues at coordinate 2,108,738 of NZ_CP062946.1, read as the reverse complement.
GTTGGTACAGGTTGGCGTTCATTTACGGGTGAAACTGACCAAGACTGGAGTGGTTCAAATGCGGCTTGGGGTGGTGTACCACAAGACGGCCAAGTTAACCGTCCAGGTCCTGGTGATATTTACTCAGTACCACAAACAACAATTTACAAGTTTGAAGAGCAACAACGTACGCGTTTAAACTCTCAGTTAGTTTTACAGTATCGTCCAAACGATAACTTCACTGCAACAGCAGATTGGACGTACTACGAGACGGAAATCGATCGTCAATTTAACGATGTTTCTGCTTGGTACACGTTTGCACCATCAGAAAACGTTTGGACAGATGGTCCTATATCTTCACCTTTACTTTACTCTGAAGACTACATTGCAACAGGTGCAGGCGTTCAAGATTACTCAATGGCGGCATCAAAATCGGCAACCCGCGATGAGATGAACTCATTTGGTATTAACTTAGAATGGCAATTAGCACCTAACTTCCGTTTAGAGTTAGATCACCACAGCTCAGATGCTGAGCGCACACCAAATAGCCCGCACGGTTCGAGCAACACATTATCAACTGCGGCTTTCATTCGTGAAGCAGCGGCAACTGATTTCACTGGTGCCTTACCTATCCTTGCGGTACGTGGTTCATCAAATGTTCAACCATCTGATATGCGTGTAACCGGTAGTGTTTTCTCAAACGCAGAAGATTATTCAGAAGTTGACCAAACACACCTAAGCGGTACATACGATTTTGAAGAGATCGGCAGTATTGATTTTGGTGTGATGTTAATGACATCAAGCAAACACTCTAAGCAAGTTAACGTGCAACGTAACGACTGGGGTGGTGTTGGTGCTGAAGGCGATTTTGATGATTCATTCTTCCCAGCGGCTAGCATTCAAGATCGTTTCGATGATGTTAGCGGTGGTAACTTTGCTGATTTCGATGGCAGTTATGAAATTGCAGATCGCTTCTTTATGTGGGATTTTGATGCTGTTCGTGACATCGCTGCACAGCTTTATACGCCAGATTCATTCCCTGCGGGCACCGTGATTGGTGACTGTGGCAACATGTTCTGTCCTTCAACAAACTACGCTGCCGGTACAGACCGCTACGTAGAAGAAGACATCACCTCAGTATACTTGCAATACAACTACCAAGGTGAAATGGGCACCATGCCATTTGATGTTCACTTTGGTTTCCGTTATGAGCAAACTGAAGTTGAATCTACCTCAGCAGTACCAGAATACAACGGTACAGTATGGGTTGGTGACACAGAAATCGAATTAACCGGTACAGGTGGTTTTGAATATCAAACCAAATCGGGTAAATACGATCATATCTTACCAAGTATCAACTTTAACTTAGAAGTAACGGAAGACATTATCGTTCGTGCGGCATACTCAGAGACTATTGGTCGACCTTGGTATGGCGATCTGCAAGGTGGTACTGTCTTAGGTACGCTTGCCAACCGTTTAAATGGTAGTGGTTCATCAGGTAACCCGAATCTAAAACCGTTAGAGTCGAAGAACTGGGACTTCTCATTTGAGTGGTATTACGCTGAAGGTAGCTACGCTGCTATCGCCTACTTCGATAAAAAAGTTAAGAACAACATTGATCCAAACACAGTGGAATACACTTTTGACGGCTTATTCAACCCTTCAAACGGTCCTAAGTCGAGTGAAGCAATTGGTGCTGTAGGCAGTGACGCTGGTAACATTCGCCAATACATTTTTGATAACTACGAAGACGGTGTTACCGTTTATGAAGAAAATGGTGTTATCAAGATTGCAGGTGTACCAGAAGATCAACTATTGAACTTCTTAATTAACGAGCCACAAAACAGCTCAGAAGAACAAGGTTATGACGGTATGGAATTTACTGTTCAACACCTATTCGGCGAGACAGGTTTTGGTGTAATGGCAAACTACACGTTAGTGAATACTGATAACGAGTTTGATAACTTTGTTCTAGATGCACAAGTTGCCGAAACAAACATCAGTGACACAGCAAACTTTATCGCGTTTTACGACAATGGTGGTTTCCAAGCACGTATCGCGTATAACTGGCGTGATGATTTCTTAGCCGCAACAGGTACTGATACAGGTGCAAACCCTGTATATACGCAAGACTATCAACAAGTTGACTTCAATATGAGCTATGACATTCCTCAAGTTGAAGGCTTAGCGGTATTCTTCGAAGGTATCAACATCACTAATGAGTACACTCGCCAATACGGCCGTGCTACTCACCAAGTGATTAACGTGACTCAACAAGGTGCTCGTTATACCTTAGGTGCGCGTTACAACTTCTAACAGTAAGTTCGACGACATTACTGTTGCATAGAAGCAAGAGCCGCTAAATATCCCCCCATTTAGCGGCTCTTTTATCAAGCACTGATAAAAATAATTATTTAATCTCAAGGCTCTAGCCTGATGCGCAAGAGCAAGATATAGTGGTTAGATAAATAACTATTTTTATCAAGGTTTTTGCTGGGAAAGTAGTATGGACTGTGAGTTAAACAGGACAATTAATCGAATTATTATCGTCGGTGGCGGCACAGCAGGCTGGTTAACTGCTGGCTTATTAGCTGCTGAGCATATCAACCCGCAATCAAATCTAACGATTACCCTTGTTGAGTCGCCCGATGTCAAACCGATTGGTGTCGGTGAAGGTACTTGGCCTTCAATGCGTGAAAGCCTGCAAAAGCTAGGGATTAGCGAAACTGACTTCTTAACTCAATGTGATGCTAGCTTTAAACAAGGTTCAAAGTTTATCAACTGGTTAAAGCCAAGCAATCACAGCTATTACCACCCTTTTTCAATGCCTCATCACTTTCACGAATTGAACTTGGCAGAGCATTGGTTACCGTTTCAAGATGAAATCAGTTTTGCCGACGCCCTCACCCATCAAGCATCCTTGTGTGATAACAACAAAGCGCCAAAAACCATCAACACCCCAGAGTATAAGTTTGCCGCTAACTACGGCTATCACCTCGATGCGGGAAAATTCAGTCAGTTTTTACAACAGCACTGCTGCGAAAAACTCGGGGTTAACCACATCCTCGATCACGTAGAAGTGATTAACAGCGACTCTGATGGCAACATTGCCTCGCTAAACTTAAAGCAACACGGTGAATTAGCGGGTGATCTATTTATTGATTGTACGGGGTTAAAATCATTACTGCTAGGTGAGCACTATCAAGTCCCCCTGTTAAACCAACAGCACCAATTGTTTAACGATCGCGCCTTAGCAGTGCAAATTCCTTATGACCAAGTCGATAGCCCTATTGCCTCAGCAACCCTATCGACAGGTCAAAGTGCTGGTTGGATTTGGGATATTGGTTTACCCACTCGCCGCGGTATTGGTTATGTTTACGCGTCAAATTATCAAAGTGAACATGATGCTCTAGAAACCTTGGATAGCTATATAAGACAATCGTTTAGCCAGACAACGCTCGACGATGTCAACATCAAAACCATTGAAATAACACCGGGTTATCGCGAAACGTTTTGGCATAAAAACTGTGTTGCCATTGGTTTGTCAGCAGGTTTTATCGAACCGTTAGAAGCCTCTGCTATCGCCTTAGTTGAACTTTCCGCTAAGATGATTGCCGAGCAACTGCCGCGTAATCAAGTGATGTTAAAACATGTCGCCAAACGCTTTAACGAGAAGTTTAGTCAACGATGGCAACACATTATCGACTTTTTGAAACTGCATTACGTCTTATCAGAGCGCGACGACTCGAATTATTGGCGTGACAATCGCGACCTGAGCCACTTGAGTGACTCGCTAAAAGAGCAGCTTGATCTCTGGCAATATCAAGTACCGTATACTTTTGATAGCAAATACACCCAAGAGCTCTTTCCGAGTGCGAGTAATCAATTTATTCTTTACGGCATGGGCTATAAAACCCAGCTTAACAAAACCAATATTTGGTATAACAACCAAGCACGCGCGCAAGAAATCTTTCGAGCACAAGTACAACGAACCAAACAAATGAGCCAAGCGATGCCAAGTAATAGAGCACTATTAGAACAATTAAAAACGCAGCGCTTTAGCAACGTATAACAACAAGATCAGTGTTGACTGATTAAAAAGGAGCAAACATGGCAAACCATGTATTAGTGAATAACATTGACCACAAAGATGTAAAAATTAACACCGAACGCCATGAAAAGTTTGGTGATAATCTTTGGTACACACAAACCTTTCCGCTTGAATTTCGCTCTGTTCAAGCATACTACCCAATTTTCTTTATCAAAGATCCGCAATCAGCGCGCTTTTTACCCGTGGCACTATTTGGCTTTCAAAATAACGAAAATCTATTTTTATCAGAACAAGGCTGGGACGCTGGCTACGTGCCGTTAATGGTGCAGCGCCAACCCTTTATGATCGGCCGCCAAACCATTAAAGAAGATGGCGTTGATAAAGAGCATCGCGTACTAACCCTCGATATTGACCACCCGAGAGTCAACCAAACACAAGGCCAGCCATTGTTTTTAGAGTACGGTGGCAATAGCGACTTTTTAGATCGCATGGCGGATATGATGGAAACCATTCACCACGGCGTTCAAGACAGTGAAAACTTCGTGAATATGCTAACCGATCTTGAGTTACTTGAGCCATTCACTTTAGATATCACGTTAAATGACCAATCAAAGAATGAAATGATCGGCTTCTACACGATTAACGAAGAAAAGTTTAAAGCACTTGCCGATGATGAAATTGTCAAGCTCCACAACTCGGGTTATTTACACGCAATCTATATGGCGCTTGCGTCACAAGGTAACATTCGCGATTTAATCAATCGCAAAAACGCCCTAATGGGCTTATAACAGCGCGGATTATAACAACGACTTAGTGCTTTACAGGAGAAGTTAGGTGTTAGCAATTGAGCAAAAAACTAAAGTCATTAATGGCGTTTCACCAGATAATGTACTCGAATACATTAGTGATGCGAGTGAGCCCATTATCTTTAAAGATTTTGCTCAACATTGGCCAATCGTTAAAGCGGGTAAAGCATCCATTGACCAAGGCGCAAATTATATTCGTGAAATATATAGCAACGAGCCAGTTTCAGCCTGTTTAGGCGATCCAAAAACTAAAGGGCGAGTGTTTTATAACGATGATATGACTGGCTTTAACTATGGTGGTGGCCAAGTTGATTTAAATATCGTGCTCGATAAACTGCTCGCCCATAGTGACGATCCCGAGCCGCCAACAATGTATATGGGCTCAACCGAAGTCTCGCGTTGGTTTCCTCGTTTTACCAACGAAAACCCATCGGGTTTAGCCCAGTTTAATCCACTCACCAGTATTTGGATTGGCAATCAAAGTAAAATTGCTGCCCATTACGACTTTCCGCATAACTTGGCCTGTTCAGTCATAGGCGAAAGACGCTTTACTCTCTTTCCACCGGAGCAGATAGACAATTTGTATGTCGGCCCGATGGAGTTCGCGCCCGGTGGGCAGGATATTTCATTAGTTGACTTTGCCGCGCCAGATTTCGATAAATTTCCCAAATTTAAAGACGCAGTAAAACACGCTCAAGTTGCCGAACTCGGCGCCGGCGATGCGTTATTTTTACCGAGCATGTGGTGGCATCACGTTGAAGGAAAAAACGCACTCAATGTTTTGGTTACTCATTGGTGGCGAGATACACCCGGCTATATGGGCAGACCAAATAACGCTTTGATGGCGGCGATATTAAGTATTAGAAGTTTACCCAAAGCACAGCGACAAGCTTGGCAGGCAATCTTTAATCACTATATCTTTGAGCATGACAACACCGATCTAAATCATATTCCAAGGCATGCCCTAGATGTATTACAACTGCCACTTGATGAAGCATCAGCGAGAAAAATTCGCGCTGACTTACTCAACAAATTAAAACGATAAGAGTTTCCTATGAATAACAAACCCATTAAACGACTTGTAATTGCTGGTGGTGGCACCGCTGGTTGGATGGCGGCAGCTGCTTTTGCCAAACTCCTAGGCAAAAACCTAGACGTTATCCTCGTTGAGTCAGACGACATCCCAACCGTTGGCGTTGGCGAAGCGACCATCCCTACCCTGCATATTTTTCATCGCTTGCTCGGTATAGAAGAAAAAGACTTCATGGCGGCAACTAATGCGACCTTTAAGCTCGGTATTTCATTTGAAAACTGGAAAGACGTTAATCAAGATTATATTCACTCATTTGGTTTTCTCGGCCAAGATTGCTGGGCTTGTGGCTTTCAGCACTTTTGGTTAAAAGGCCTACAACAAGGCATTGCTAGCGACATTGGCGATTACTGCCCTGAGCACTTAGCTGCTAGAGAGGGGCGCTTTGCCGTAATGGCAAATCAAGATCTTAATCACGCCTACCACTTGGACGCAGGCCTTTATGCTAAGTATTTGAGAAACATTGCCGAAGCACACGGCGCGAAACGCGTTGAAGGTAAAATTCAAGAGGTAAATTTATGCTCCAAAAGTGGTTATATCGAGTCATTAACGCTTGCCTCAGGCCAAGTCGTTGAAGGCGATTTATTCCTTGACTGTACCGGCTTTAGAGGGCTATTAATTGAAGATGCTCTGCATACTGGTTACGAAGACTGGAGCCACTACTTACCCTGCGATAGAGCCGTTGCCGTGCAAACTGAATCTGTTGGTGAGCCAGTCCCTTATACCCGCTCGATTGCCCGTGAATCTGGTTGGCAATGGCGAATTCCACTGCAAAATAGAACCGGTAATGGTTTAGTGTTTTGTAGTAAATATATGAGTGATGACGAAGCGATTGAGTTCTTGCTTAACAACATTGAAGGCAAACCGATTAATCAGCCTCGCGTGATCAAATACAAAACAGGGACAAGGTTAAAACATTGGAATAAAAACTGTATCGCCGTTGGTTTATCGAGCGGCTTTATTGAGCCGTTAGAATCGACCGGTATTCATCTATTCCAACGCGCCATCGTTCGCTTGATGCAGTTAATGCCAAATCGCGGAATCAACCAAGCTGATATTGACGAGTTTAACGCACAAACCAAAGCCGAGTGCGACAATATTCGCGATTTTATTATTTTGCACTATCACTTAACCGAGCGCACCGACTCTAAGTTTTGGCGTTACTGTAAGAGTATGCCGATCACGGATAGCCTAAAACACCGTATGGAACTCTTTGGCAAAAGCGCACAAGTTTATAAAAAACCAGACGATTTATTCGGCTTAAATTCATGGATCCAAGTGATGGTGGGTCAGGGCTTGATCCCAGAGCAATACCACCCTATTGTTGATCAAATGTCAGACGACGAACTCAAACTGTTCCTCAACCGCATTAAAGACGGTACCGCAAAGAAAGTGGCACAGTGGCCAAATCATCTCGATTTTATCAATCACTATTGTAAATCTAAGGCAATGTAATTGATGGCACAGCGCCTAAGCTTAGATAACGGCATAACCATGACAATAGTGCGTGTTGGCATAGAAAACACGCCTGTTGTCATAATTGATAACTTTCCGATATCTGCCCAAAAGCCAACGACGCTGGATAATTTTGCCCCAGACGAGCACAGCTATTACCCCGGCTTACGAGCAAAACTACCAAAAGAGTATGTCATTAAAGCGCTGCAAAGCATTTATTTAGCCCTTTACGACATTTATCAAATCCCGAAAAACAAACAGCTCAAAGTACTCGATACCTACTATTCGATGATCACGCTAGACGAGAGCGAGCTTTCGTTATTACAACGCCTGCCCCATTTTGATAGCACCCACGAGCACTATTTTGCCGTGTTGCATTATCTAAATGAGCAACCACACGGTGGCACTGGCTTATTTCGCCATAAAGCAACCGGCTTTGAATCAATAGATGATCAACGTATTGAACACTACCTATCGATCTGCCAACAAGAAATAGAGGATTTTGGTGAGCCTAAGCAGGGTTACCCGAATCAATCAACCGCGCAATTTGACTGCTATTATCAGATTGAATACAAAGCCAACCGCGTGGTGATCTATCCAGGTAAATTGCTGCATTCAACGATGGTCGATGTTGACAAAGACGTCACTAGTCAGCTTGAACTAGCCCGCCTCACCAGCAATATTTTCATTGAGTACAAATAACCTATACACGGTTTACAGCGTTATCTTTGCTTTAATTATTCACCATAAACATGTTTGGCCAAGAAACTTTCAATGGAAAATTCAGGTTGTTCTGTTTGCATTGCATACCAAATTGCAATTGCCGACGCAGTAATAGGATCCAAAATGGGGTTTTCTGATTGATAACACGACTCATCGAAAGAAATTGGTGGCTTATCACTGTCTGCATGTTGCACACCATGCTTGTGCTGGGCATTATACTCGTAAAACTCACTCACCGTTTTACAATACACTGTATTGATATGCTCAGGTTGTAAATCATTTACACGCTGTGTGTGTGAGGTTGAATAAGCATCTTGTATCATGTGTAACAAGGCACCTAAGGCAGCTATTTCAAGCTTTTTATCATCATGAATAATGTTACAGTCAGTACTACTGAATGGGTCCGTACACTCATTATTAAATAGAAAACGCAATGTAACAGCATCGTTGCAATGAAATTGGCTTTTATCTCGACCTTGACTTAACACCGCGCTATTGAGTTTAAATACCTGCGCAAACTCGTGTTGTGCTATTTTTGTGTCGTCGTTTAATATACCCTCGAAATAACTACAAAAGTCCTCATTTTTTAACGTTTTATCCCTAAAAAAGTCCATAGTAAAACTCCCCCATGCTTTTGCTTTATTTAACGAAGTGGTCATAGGTTCAGGATTAAAACTGTAGTCAGCAGAGCGAGAAGACATTGAATGCAAAAACTGCATACTACCGTAATGGCTACTGCAAAATAGCCCGCCCAAAATGCTCCTCCTCATATCTGAACGATAGACAAAGGGGAAACGCCAAGTAGGCCGCAAAAAGACACAAGCAGATGCTGTTGTACCAATTGACTTTAGCGCTGTTTTTCGCTTATTACCGGCTTTAGATAGTCTCGTTGGATCATCTGACCAACGAGATGCTCGCATTAAGTCTTGAACAAATACAGGCTCACCGGTCGTGGTAAGAGAACTATTCGGGTAGACAAGATCAACATCGTTAATTACCAGATCTTTAGATAAACAATTCCTGGGCATTTCACTTGTATTGTTTAAATAACATAGAGCAGCTAGTAAAGTCATTTGTTCATGAATAGGCGACTCCTTGCCCGCCAACTCAACATTCTCTACTTCAAATTGATACGCGACTAACTGATTACTAAACCACATCAGTAAAAAGCAAAAACCATATGTACGATACATGACAACGTCCTTATTTATTGTTTCAATACAGACTAGTTGAAATAGTCAAATACGCAAAAAAAAAGGCTAGTGCCATTACCGACACTAGCCTTTTTGTCTTTGAGGTGTTTACAGCGACTCGATTACTGGCAAGTAATGCTCTCCGCAGATTTTGGCTGAGGCTCGAACATTACACTGCCAATCTGGATTGTTGCTTTACCCGTCGTTGTTAACTCAAACGGTGCAACCAAATCACCAAAGCTCATGCCTTTGTTAGCAAAACAAGCTAAGTCAATTGATGCTTGTGACCAACCGTGATGTAAACGACCACTGAGATTTTCAGTCACGTCGATGGCTGCGCCACAGTTATCATCAGGGCTTTCCGCTTTTTGACAAGCCATACTCACAATAACAGGTGCCGTAGGCTTTTCTAAGACATTCACCATAAATGACAGCTTGCCATTTTGCTCTATCGCTGAGCGTAAATCTTCTCTAAAGTTGCTTTTACTCACTAAGCGAATACCCGCTTTTTCTGTGCCGTTAAACGTTAATTGAATCGAGTCTTCTTGCACAAGGCGGTCAACCGTACGATAAGTTAACCCTGCCAAGCTATGAGTGTTGGCATTAGGTTGTAATTGTTGATCGGCAGAAAACAACCACATTAACCACGGCTTGTGCATTTTACCGTCGAAAAATACCCGCTTTTGCAATGCTGCTTCATCAATCGCTAATTCAGCATTTAAATTATCTGCTAAGACATTTTCATCACCATACTTCAAACCAAAACCGTAAGGCAGTAATGGTTGATAATCATCATCACCTTTATTTAACACGGCTTGGTTAGCTGAATTAGGCCAAGAGAATGATAATTTACCCGTGAAGTCATAAGCGACATCGCCATTGGCCTCGGTAAATAGTACATCAGACACGCCAACACCTTCTGAGCCTGGCAACCAAGCTGCGACAAATGCTGTTGACGCGTTAAGCTCAGCATTAACCCACATCGGGCGACCACTAATAAACACAGAAACAACAGGAATGCCTTGCGCTTTTAGTTTAGTTAACAAAGCTAAATCGGTTTTTTCACCGCGCTGATAATCAAGGTTATCGCGATCGCCGTGACCTTCGGCATAAGGATCTTCGCCAAACACGACAATGGCGACATCTGGTTTTTCTTGGTATTCGCCTTCAACGTTAAGTGTTACTTTACCGCCAGCAGCAGTTACTTTTTGAGCAATGCCATCATAGATTGATGTACCACCTGGAAAGTCATTATTGTTGTTACCAGTGCCCTGCCACGTTACTGTCCAGCCACCAGATTGCTTGCCGATATTATCAGCACCATTGCCAGCTACAAGCACGTGTTGTTTAGGCGCTAAGGGTAATAAGTTATCTTTATTCTTTAACAAGACTAAAGATTCGCGCACTGCTTGGCGGGCAATATCACGATGTGCCTGTGCGCCAATTAGCTCAGTTTTACCTGAGTACTGACGGTTCGCCGGACTTGGCTTTTCAAATAAACCAGCGCGAATTTTTACGCGTAAAATACGGCTAACCGCATCATCAATTCTCGCTTGGCTGATAATGCCAGATTTCACCTGTGCAATGGTATTTTCATACAACGGCTTCCACGCTGACGTTGGCACCATATACATATCTAAACCCGCGTTGACTGCTTGCGGGCAATTGTCGTTCGTACAGCCTTGAATTTGACCGTGGCCATTCCAGTCGCCAACAACAAAGCCGTCAAAACCCATTTTGTCTTTTAGCACATCCGTTAACAGGTATTTCTTGCCATGAATTTTTTCGCCGTGCCAGCTGTTAAATGACGCCATTACCGACTGAGAGCCTGCGGTTAAGCCACCAACATAACCTTGAGCGTGAATATCAAATAACGCTTGCTCACTGGCAATGTTATCACCTTGATCATCACCTTTTTCAGTACCGCCATCGCCTAAGAAGTGCTTCACAGTACTGATTACGCGCTTATCGCTTAAAAAGTCACCGTCCGCATGACCTTGCAAGCCTTTAACAATGGCTTTTGAGTATGCTTTTACAATCGCAGGATCTTCCGAGTAACTTTCATAGGTTCTGCCCCAGCGATCGTCTCTGGCGACGGCAACCGTTGGTGCAAATACCCAATCAATACCCGTCACCATCACTTCTTTGGCGGTTATTTCGGCGATTTTTTCAATGAGCTCAGGGTTGTTCATCGCTCCTAAGCCAATGTTATGTGGAAATAACGTCGCGCCAATCACATTGTTGTGGCCGTGAACGGCATCAGTGCCCCACATCGTTGGAATAGTAGAGCCATCAAGTGAATCATCAATTGATGCTTGATACATGGCTTCTGCTAAGTTGATCCAATCTTGTGGTGTTGATTGCTTATTATTGTTCGGAAACGAACCACCGCCATTTAAATAAGAGCCAAAGCCGTATTTGCGCATATCTTCAACCGTGATATCGCGAATTTCTGGTTGGATCATCTGAGCAACTTTTTGCTCTAATGTCATGGTTGAAAGTAGTGATTTAACGCTAGCTTCAACTTCAGCGTCTTGTTTGACTTCGAAATCAAGTGTTGGCCAAATATCAATATTGAGCGCTTGTTGCTCACTCGCTTGCGGTTCTTGTGCTTTTAGTGCTTGGCCATCATTCGTCGCCTGCTCTTTTGAGCAACCCGAAACGGCAGCTAGCGCAACCAATAATGCTAAAGGTTTTAGTGTTGTTCTCATTACCCCGTCCTATGCTGTCGTTGAGTTAACTTGTGGTTTTGAACCGACAAGGCCGTAGTACGCGATATAGGCGTAACAAAATACCGGTAAAATGAATGAGGCTTGAATACCAATGCTATCGGCAAGCATACCTTGGAAGAGCGGCACAATCGCACCACCGACAATAGCTAAACACAAAATGCCTGAACCTTGTGACGTATGACGCCCCAAGCCAGTTATCGCTAAACTAAAAATCGTTGGGAACATAATTGAGTTGCACAAACCAACAAGGAGAATCGACCACATAGCGATGTGACCTTCCGTCATCATGGTGACTAGCAATAGCGCCATTGCGGCAACGGCATTAAATGCCAACACTTTACCCGCTGCAATTTTTTGCATAACACCAGCACCAATAAAGCGCCCTACCATCGCACCGCCCCAGTAATAAGCGATGTATTTCGCCGCATTTGCTTCTTCTAAGCCTGCGATATTTTCTTCACCTAAGAAGTTAACTAAGAAGCTACCAATCGATACCTCCGCACCAACGTAAACAAAAATACCGACAGCGCCTAAGACTAAATGCTTGTGTTGCCACGCACTGCCTTGAACTTGCTCTTCTTGCTCCTCTTCTTCGTGCATATTAGGTAACTTTAAATAGGCAAAAATCGCGGCAAGCACGAGTAACATTGCCGCCAACAGTAGATAAGGAGTTTGCACTGATTCTGCTGAATTAGCCACTTCATGGCCGGCTTGTTCTAAGATCAAGTACGCGCCAAAAAACGGCGCTACGGTTGTGCCCAGTGAGTTGAAGGCTTGGGTCATTGTTAACCGAGAAGAGGCCGTTTCTGGCTTACCAAGAATACTGACATACGGGTTTGCAGATACTTGTAAAATCGTAATCCCACTCGCTAAAACAAACAAAGCAAATAAGAATACCGGATAACTTTGCATACTTGCTGCAGGGTAAAAGCCCAAACAACCACAAGCTGCAATAATTAACCCGATAACAATACCTTTTTGATAACCAACCGATTTAACTAGTTTACCTGCCGGTAGCGATACCAGAAAATAAGCACCAAAAAAGCAGAATTGAATGAGCATAGCTTGGGTATAGCTCAAATCAAATACTGCCTTGAGATGTGGTATTAAAATGTCATTTAAGCAGGTAATAAATCCCCACATAAAGAACAGTGATGTTAGCGAGGTGAGCGCAAATGTATAATTCGCTTGACCGGCTGCATTGCCATTCCCTGGGGAATGGACAGAATTTGCTGAAAAACCCGACATAGTTAACCCTATTATTTTAATTGTAAATTTATTGCGCTAAGTGTATGACGTATTTGCTTTGGTATCGAGCACTAAAGTTATTGACCTTTTCTAGATTTCAAACTACCCTAACAAAAATGTAAGCGCTTTCACTCATTCATTAAATACCACTTGGTATTTTTTTTCAAATATTTTTGTAAGCGCTTTCAAAAAAGTAAAATAATAAATTCAATCTCTGTGATAAAAAGGCTTTACCATGGCTCAATACACCCTGCCACAAGGCTCTAAAATGTTGGCTAAACAATTTACCTATGGCGTAGCTACGGCTTCTTTTCAAATTGAAGGTGGTGTTGAGCATCGACTGCCCTGTATTTGGGATACTTTTTGTGCGACGCCTGGCAAAGTAGCAGACGGCTCTAATGGTGATATTGCGTGTGATCACTTCAGCCTGTGGCAACAAGATATTGAATTAATTGCCAGTTTGGGCGTAGATGCCTACCGTTTATCACTGTCATGGCCTCGGTTAATTACTCGCGATGGCGAATTGAATCAAGCAGGTGTCGACTTTTACATTAATATTTTGGATGCGTTAAATGCGAGAAATATTAAGCCTTATGTCACCCTTTATCACTGGGATCTACCACAACACCACGAAGACAACGGTGGTTGGTTGAATCGAGATACCGCTTATGCTTTTGCTCATTATGTAGACCTTGTCACTAAAGCTTTTGGTGACCGCGTCTATTCCTATGCGACCTTAAACGAGCCGTTTTGTAGCTCGTATTTAGGCTATGAAGTTGGTATACATGCACCAGGTAAAGTCGGTAAAGAATACGGTAGAAAAGCCGCTCACCATTTATTGCTCGCGCACGGCCTTGCTATGCAGGTATTAAAGCGCAATGCACCTCATGCGAAAAACGGTATCGTGCTTAACTTTACCCCGTGTTACAGCGCGACTGATAAACAAGCAGATATTGACGCCACCCATTTTGCCGATGACTACTTCAACCAATGGTACATCAAACCAATTTTTGACAAATGCTACCCTGAAATTATCAATCAATTACCGCAAGCACATCAGCCTGACATTCATGATGGCGATATGGAGATAATCGGGCAAAATATCGATTTCTTGGGGATCAACTTCTACACTCGTGCTATTTATCGAGCGCACAATGAAGAAATTTTCGAACAGTTACCACCGCCAGCGCCACTAACCGACATTGGCTGGGAAATATACCCGCAAGCGTTTACCAATTTATTAACAGATCTCGATCAGCGCTATACTCTACCACCGATATTTATTACCGAAAATGGTGCGGCGATGGCTGACGTTATTGAACGTGGCGTAGTCAATGACCAAGATCGCGTTGATTACTATCAAGCCCATTTAAATGCCGTTAACGACGCAATTGAGCAAGGTGTTGATATTCAGGGCTACTTTGCTTGGAGCTTAATGGACAACTTTGAATGGGCGGAAGGCTACTTAAAACGCTTTGGTATTGTTTACGTTGATTATCAAAGCCAACAGCGTACTATAAAACAAAGTGGCTTAGCTTACCGCGATCTCATCACATCGCGCCATTAAACAACGATTAAAATAACGATAAGAATAAAGCATATGATCAGTGTAAAAGAAAAAATCGCCTATGGCTTGGGAGACACCGCTAGTAATATTATTTTTCAAACGGTGATGACCTTCCTCATGCTCTATTATACTGACGTTGTCGGTTTAGATGCCGCCGTTGTGGGCACTATGTTTCTAGCAGTAAGAATCTTCGATGCCGTAACTGATCCATTAATGGGCTCTATCGCCGATAGAACCCAAACCCGTTGGGGCCACTATCGCCCATACTTATTATGGTTAGCACTACCGTTCGCGATCATTAGCGTGTTAGCCTTTACCACACCTGATTTAGAAGGTAACGCAAAAATCATCTACTGCTTTACCACCTACAGTTTATTAATGATTGCCTATACCGCGATTAACATTCCTTATTGTGCACTAGGCGGTGTATTAACCGCAGATGCAAAAGAGCGCGTTACGGTGCAGTCATATCGATTTGTTTTTGGTATGTTAGGTGGCTTAATTGTCGCCGCATGTACCATGCCTTTAGTTGAATTTTTTGGCCAAGGCGATGATGCTAAAGGTTACCAACTCGCTATGACAGCGATGAGTATTCTTGGCTTTATTTTGTTTATTTTGTGTTTTGCTGGCACGAAAGAACGCATTGAACAGCCTAAAGATCAATCGCTGGCTTTTTTCGCGTCACTCAAACATCTTTGGCAAAATGATCAATGGCGTATCTTGTGTTTAGTTGCGCTATTTTTGCTTTCAGGGCAAGTGTTAAAATTCACCCTAGCCGTATACTACGTAAAATACTATTTAGGTGATGAAACGTTAATGACGCCATTTATCACCGCGGGTGTCTTTGCTTCAATGGTAGGTTGTGCCGTTGCACAACCACTAGCACAGCGAGTTTGTAAAATTAAAGCGTATATCAGCTTGCAAGTCATTGCGGCGACAATTTGTGCCCTGGCCTACTTTATTAAACCCGATCAAATCGTTTTAGCTTTTGCCGCCTTTATTTTATGGAAGTTTTTCCTAGATATGGCAACGCCGTTACTGTGGGCCAAAATGGCGGATACCATAGATTACGGCCATGAAAAAACAGGTGTTCGCATCACCGGCCTGGTCTATTCTGGCGTGATCTTTTTCATAAAAATGGGCGTGGCACTTGGCGGCGCGTTTGCTGGCTGGTTAATGGCATTTTATGACTACCAACCTAATATTGAGCAAACGCAAGCAACTAAAGATGGGATCTTACTCAGCTTTACCATACTGCCGGCGCTAGGCTCATATCTTGCGGCAGCGGTCATGGCGAAATATACACTCAATGAGCAAAAGCTTGAGCACATTCAAAGCAAGCTTAAGTTAAGCGCAAGTTAATAAACGGTAACTTATTTGAGTAGTTTTTGTTATGATTTTACGGTTTTAATATTCTGAATAACACTATATGGCAACAATTTACGAAGTATCTAAACTTGCAGGGGTCTCATTAGCAACAGTATCGCGCGTGATGAATAACAATGCCCGCGTAAGTGATAAAACCAAGAAGAAGGTTTTAGACGCGATGCAAACACTAGGTTATCGCCCGAATGCCATTGCACAATCTTTAGCGTCAAGCCGCTCTAATAGTATCGGGATCCTTGTGTCAGAGCTACACGGTCCCTTCTTTGGTCAGATGATGTCAGGTATTGAAGCCGCCCTGCGCACCGCTGGCAAGCACGTTATCATTACCACAGGTCACTCAGAAGAAGATAAAGAAAAAGATGGCATAGAGTTTTTGATTGGCCGAAACTGCGATGCCATTATTGCCCACGTCGAGGCAGTAAGCGACGAATACTTAATTGACATCAATAAAGGGAAAGTTCCTGTCTATTTAATGAGTCGCCATGTAGATGCTATTAAAGATAAATGCATTAGCCTTAATGATGAAGTGGGTGGCTATTTAGCAACCAAAACGCTCATTGACTTAGGACATCGCCAAATCGCCTATATCGCTGGTCCGCAATTTAAAGCCGATGCCAGTAATCGTTTACAGGGCCACAAACGCGCTTTAGCAGAGCATAATTTAAGTTTTAATGAAGATCTGTTTTTTATTGGTGATTTCAAAGAAACAGGTGGCATGGATGGCTTAAGGCATTTTTTAGACAATAATTATCAGTTTTCCGCGCTCGTTTGCGCTAACGATGAAATGGCTTCTGGCGCAATGAAATATGCTCGAGAGCACAATATTGTCCTACCTGAACAACTTTCAATTGTCGGCTACGATAACGTTATTTTTGCTAACTACTTGTACCCAACCTTAACCACAATTGATAACCCTGTCTATGAAATGGGTCGAATGGCTGCTCAGTTGGTGCTCAAACAAGTCTATCAACAAAAGAAACACGACATAGTCCAAGTATTTGAGCCAACGGTTATTTTAAGAGATTCTGTGGCTCACTTTAATCATTAATCTTTTATCTAATCAATAAAAAAGCGAGCCGTAGCTCGCTTTTATTTTATTTGAGGCTTTCGTTAGCCATTTACACGTTTTTGCGCTGCTGCCGTTAACTCAGCTGACGTAATGCTTGATAAGTGGGCTTCAACGGTTTTCTTAGGTAATTTAGCAATGATCAATGAACCCGTTTCTACGGCATTATTGTTACTAGCAAACGCTAATAAATTAGCACCATTGCACTCTAAACCGTCATAAATATCACGGATCTTCAATTTGTTCGACTTAAGGAAAGAGCGCAAACGAGATTTGTCATCAGCGGCAACTAACTCACAAACTGACTGACCTAGGCTAGAAGCTTGAACAGGCGTTGTAACGATTGTTGAAGTTAAAGCAATTGATAATACAGCGAGCATTTTTTTCATAACAATAGATCCTAAAGATAAACAATTAAATTATGAAACGGGTGCAAAGGCGTGCTTATTCAGGCGACCCCGCTATCTTAGATTTATATCCTTAGACCGGTGGCTTTGCGTGGAACTTTTTCAAGAACCTTGCCGTTTCTGATGGCGCGCATTATACATGTAAAGAAATGTAAAGCAACGAAAAAATGTATAATATACATTCACTTTTTCAATATCTATCAATCAGATATTACGCATTACATAACGTCATGCTAAAATAGCGCTTTATCATTATTTAATTGTTAAGCCTGTCGATGTCTGGAAACCACTACCAAGTTGAATTAGAGCAACAACCGATTGAACTATATAAACTATTAAAGATTGCCGACTTAGTTTCCGGTGGCGGTGAAGCAAAAATGTTGATCAGTCAAGGCTATGTCTATTTAAATGATGAAGTAGAAACCCAAAAACGCAAAAAGATTTACCATGGCGATATTATTGCCTTCAATGGCGATATCATTGAACTAATTTGCCATCAAGCGCCTACTGAAATCGTAAAAACCCCAAAACCTAGAAGCGCTAAACCACCTGAAAACAAGCCTAGAAAAAGGCATAAACCCTCTGGTAATAAAGCTAACACAGGCAACACCAATAAGCGTAAAGATGAAGCGCCAACACCAACAAATGGTCGACGCCGAACAATAAAGTTTTAGTCGTTAGTTACTTTAAACTCTTTTGCCAAAAGACCGCCTGCCCCATTTCAGGATCCAATTCATAGCCGGCAAAACCTAGCTTGCGGTAGGCGTTTTGAGCAACTTTATTGCCCTCTAATACTTCCAAGGTCAACTTACAACAACCTTGCTCTCTAGCCATACGCTCGACTTCGTCTAACATCAACTGGCTAATTCCTTTACCGCGAAATCCTTCAAGCACCACAACATCATGGATATTAACCAGTGGCTTTGCGGCGAAAGTTGAAAAGCCTTTAACACAATTAACCAAGCCAGCAGGCTGACCATCAAAATAGCAAATAATTGAAAAGACTTGTGGTTGCTGTTGTAAAGCCCCAATCAAGTTATCTTTAGTTGTTTGTGATAATGCTTCACCGCCCCCCATAGGATCTAACGCGTATGCGTTTAATAGGCTCAAGATATCTTCAGCATGAGAGGGGTTGTGATAATCAGCAAAGGTAAGTGTTATTGACATAATATAAGCAGAAACATGAATAATTTTAGAACCTTACTATACTGATTGTATGAGTGAAAATCAGCATAAATGTCAATATATCGACCCAGAAGAGCACCTTTGTCCAAATCAAGCAACTGACGACGGCTTGTGTTTTTGGCACAGTGGTAATGTCGATAAATCAGGGCCTGAAATAAAAGACAAGCTTGAGCATTACGCTCAGCACGGTGGCTTTATGCGAGGTTTAAAACTGCAGCGTTGCCAACTAGACGATATTGATTTGGTCAACCACGGACACAAAACCGGTTACGATTTATCCTACTGCGATTTATATCGAGCGAGCCTGCGTGATGCCCATCTATTCAACGCCACGTTAGATAACGCCAGTTTGATGAAGGCAGATTTACGTGACGCCAACCTCAATTGTGCCTCGCTCCTCAATGCCAATATGCTAGGTCTGCGCTTGCAAGGGTGTAAGATTGAGAATGTTGAATTTGGCAAAACTATATTCCAAGAAGGTTTAGCTAAACTCGCTATAGAGAAGAACCATCACAAAAATGCACTTGAATACTTTATTCAATCGGAAGAAATCTATCGAGACTTACGCAAACACGCTGAAGCTGAGGGGTTATTTAACTACGCAGGCGCCTTTATTAAAAAGGAGCTCACTATGCGCAGAATGCAACAACCGAAGTATTCTGCCAGACGCATGATGTCAAAGGCGATTGACTTATTTTGTGGCTATGGGGAAGAGCCCCTACGTATCGTTGGTTTCTCGATTTTATTGATATTTGTTTGTGCCATTTTATACAGCGTAACTGGGCTCAATTATCACGGCGAGTTTTATATTTTTGATGTCAATGCGAGCTTTCGTCAAAACATCTCATGGTTTTTTAGTTGTTTATATTACTCTATTGTTACCTTTACCACGCTTGGTTACGGTGACTTTACGCCAATTGGCATTTCGAGAGCTATTGCCGCATTAGAGGCATTTACCGGTAGCTTTACTATTGCACTATTCGTCGTGGTCTTTGTCAAAAAGATGACTAGGTAATTACAACCTAATATCAGATCTGTACAGTAAAATCACAAGTTACGCTTCGGTGCTCCAATGGTGAGTTGAATGTAAAATTTTCTCACATCAAACTGCATTTAGCCCTTTTGCCTCGATTAACGCCCTGTTAGAATAAGCCACTTTATTTTTGATTCATCCGACATGGACATAATTTTCAATGCGTACTAGTCAATACCTTCTTTCTACGTTAAAAGAAACACCAGCACATGCTGAAGTTGTTAGCCATCAATTAATGCTACGAGCTGGCTTAATTCGTCACCTAGCTTCAGGTTTGTATACATGGTTACCCACTGGTTTAAAAGTACTGAAAAAAGTTGAAAACATTGTTCGTGAAGAAATGGAGCGCGCCGGCTCAATCGAAGTGTTGATGCCAATGGTACAGCCATCAGACTTATGGGAAGAATCTGGTCGTTGGGATGATTACGGCCCAGAGCTACTTCGTTTAAACGACCGTCACCAACGTCCATTTGTTTTAGGGCCAACCCACGAAGAAGTGATCACTAAACTCGTGAGTAACGAAATTAGTAGTTACAAGCAGTTACCAATGAACTTGTTTCAGATTCAAACCAAGTTCCGCGATGAAATTCGTCCTCGTTTCGGTGTCATGCGCGGCCGTGAATTTTTGATGAAAGACGCGTATTCATTCCACACAACCGATGAGTGTTTAAAGAAAACCTATCAAGACATGTTTGATGCCTATTGCCGTATTTTTGAGCGTTTAGGTTTAGATTTTCGCCCAGTAATTGCTGATAACGGTTCAATAGGTGGTGAAGGTTCACATGAATTCCATGTTTTAGCTGATTCAGGTGAAGACGATATCGCTTTTAGTGACGAAAGCGATTACGCAGCGAACATTGAAAAAGCTGAAGCACTTGCGCCAACGGGTGAGCGCCCTGCGCCAAACCAAGCGCTTGAAAAGGTTGCTACGCCAAATGCTAAAACCATTGAAGATGTGGCTAACTTGTTAAATATTGACGCTAACACAACGGTTAAAACCCTGTTAGTGTTAGGTGAAGCACAAGACGGTGAAAAAGCCCCAATTATTGCGCTAGTGTTACGTGGCGATCACGAATTAAACGAACTAAAAGCAGAAAAACTTGAAGGCGTAGCGTCACCTTTAACTTTCGCATCAGACGAAGAATTAGTTGCTGCAACAGGCGCAAACGCCGGTTCAATTGGTCCTGTAAATCTTAACATTCGCGTAATAGCCGATAGAAGCGCAGCGCATTTAGCTGATTTTGTCTGTGGTGCGAACGAAGACGGTTTCCACTACACAGGGGCAAACTGGGACCGCGACGCACAAAACTATGAAGTTGCTGATTTACGCAACGTAGTTGCTGGCGACCCTAGCCCATGCGGCAAAGGTAAATTAGAAATCAAACGCGGCATTGAAGTTGGCCACATTTTCCAGCTTGGTCAAAAATATGCCGAAGCGATGAACTGCGGTGTGTTAACTGAATCTGGAAAAAACCAAACCTTAACCATGGGTTGTTACGGGATTGGGGTATCGCGTATTGTTGCCGCTGCCATTGAGCAGAATCACGACAAGTACGGTATCAAGTGGCCAGCAGCCATTGCGCCGTACCAAGTTGCGATTGTACCAATGAACATGCACAAATCAGCGCGTGTACAAGAAACGGCAGAGAAGCTATATACACAATTACAACAAGCTGGTGTTGAGGTTATTTTTGATGATCGCAAAGAGCGCCCAGGCGTCATGTTCAACGATCACGAACTCATGGGAACACCTAAATTAATTGTTGTTGGTGAGCGTAACTTAGACAGCCAAGAAGTTGAACTAAAAGACCGCATTACGGGTGAAAAATCTCTGATTGCCATTGATAGCGTGGCTGAAATTTTTAAATAACAGGCTGTAAAGCTGGAAGGCTGTAAAGCTGGAAGGCTGTAAAGCTGGAAGGCTGTAAAGCTGGAAGGCTGTAAAGCTGGAAGGCTGTAAAGCTGGAAGGCCGTAAAGTTTTAAGGTTTTAAGGTCATTATAAAAGGCTAAAGATGGCAACATCTTTAGCCTTTTTTCATTTCTTTTATAACGTTCGCTCTGCTGTGAATTATTAGCAGATTCCCGATAAAAACACTTCGGGAATGACGATTTCTAGGGCTAGCTTTTATCGCGTTCAAGCTTGGCAACGTTTCCGCATTCCCGCCTTCTAGCGTTCAAGCCATACAACATTCACACTTTCCAACATTCACACCTTCTAACCTTCACACCTTCCAACATTCAAACTTTATCACTCAACTTTGGCTAAATCCCAATAAATGACGCGGTCGTAGTATTTGGCTAAATTCTCATTTAACGCACTAAAACTTGTGATCGGTGCTTTCAATTGATCAAATAAATGCCAAACAAACTGATGACAATTGTTCTCAATCAAATGGTAGTCTTGATATTGATAAATCTGTCCAAGTGCTCGTTCAGCAATGTCAGGTAGTGCCAGTGGCACCGCGTTAGAATCACAAGCGACAAAGATGTTATCACCGCTTCGATTACCTAAAAATCGACTTGCTGATACAGGTTTTATCAAGCCATTACCATCGAGCTCGACGATGGTATTATCACCAACCCAAATCCCCGTATGCTCAAACAATCCACCAATACCACAGCAAACAACACTACCAATAGCAGGCTCTACACATACTTCGCTGTGAAATAAATCCGTTGGATAAATCGCAACGGCTTTACCCCGCTCACCACCATAGCGCTGAGCACCACTTTGCAATCGACGTGCTTGATAAGTTTGTTTGCGCTCGTCAGCGGCCGACTTTATTGCTAAAGCAGAAACGGCCGCCGCGCCTAGCCAAAGTATCGGTAATGGCATAACTCACCTCATTTGTTATCGTCTAATAACTACATTAGGTGTTTTCTATCAAAATGCTATTAAAAAAGTGCAAGTAACTATTTCAAAATTAGTGAATTTTCGTAACAATGCTCAAAGGCACTATTTTTAATGGACTGACTTACTGGGCATACCTATGAAAAACATCGAAAAATCTTCAAAACTTGACAACGTGTGCTACGACATTCGAGGTCAAATTGCCCAAGAGGCCAAACGGCTTGAAGAAGAAGGTCACAAAATCTTAAAACTCAACATTGGTAACCCTGCACCATTTGGCTTTGAAGCGCCTGACGATATTTTAAAAGACGTCATACGCCAACTTCCGACCGCTCAAGGTTATAGCGACTCAAAAGGCATTTACTCAGCGCGCGTAGCAGTGATGCAATACTTCCAACAACAAGGTATTTTAAATGTTGAAGTTGACGATATTTTTATCGGCAATGGTGTTAGTGAGCTTATCGTAATGGCAATGCAAGGCTTGCTCAATAATGACGATGAAGTGCTTATCCCTGCGCCTGATTACCCCTTGTGGACGGCAGCAGTGTCGTTATCTGGAGGCTCGCCAATTCATTACCGCTGTGATGAAGAGAACGACTGGTTTCCAAATATTGACGATATCAAAGCAAAAATTAATGATAAAACCAAAGCCATTGTTTTAATCAACCCAAATAATCCAACGGGTGCCGTTTATTCAAAAGAAATACTTGAAGCAATTATTGACCTTGCTCGTGAACATCAACTCATTGTCTTTAGTGACGAGATTTACGATAAAATTTTGTACGATGGTGCGGTCCATACGCCGACTGCTCGCTTAGCAGAAGATGTTTTGATCATCACCATGGGTGGCTTATCTAAAAACTACCGCATTGCTGGATTTAGAGCGGGTTGGATGGTAATAACCGGCCCTAAACAATATGCGCAAAGCTATATTGAAGGGTTAAATATGCTTGCTTCAATGCGCTTGTGTGCCAACGTCCCCTCTCAGCACGCCATTCAAACGGCATTAGGTGGCTACCAAAGTATTAATGAGCTGATCAGCGAAGGCGGACGATTAAAGAAACAACGCGATATTGCTTATGAGGGCATCAATGCGATTGACGGCCTCTCCTGTAAAAAAGCGATGGGCGCACTATACTTGTTTGTTAAGGTTGATAAAGAAAAATTCAACATTACCAACGACGAACAAATGGTGCTCGATATTCTTATGCAAGAAAAAATCCTTTTAGTGCACGGTCGCGGGTTCAACATCAAAGCGCCAAATTATTTTAGGTTGGTATTTTTACCGCACGAAGATGAACTGATCCCAGCAATCGAGCGCTTGGCGCACTTCTTCAAAACCTATCGCCAAGGTGATATCGATGAAACAAAGTAATTTTATTGCATGGATTTATCGCATGCCGCTCATCAAACGATGGGCGCTGATGCATTGTATAAAGCCAGAAAATGTTGCCGAGCACTCTCATTTAGTCGCGGTCATCGCACATTTGCTCGCCGTTATTCGCAATACCAAATTTGGCGGAACATTAAATGCTGACAGGGCCTCTACCCTCGCGCTATTTCACGAGTGCAGCGAAGCGCGCCACCAAGATATTAATCACAACACCAAATATCACAACCCAGAAATCACCCGAGAATTTAAACGCTTAGAAAAGCTTGCAGAGCAAGAGTGTATTGATTCATTGCCAGAAGATTTTCGCGACATCTATAATGCGATAATCATTCAAGATAATGTCGACGCGGAGTATAAACAGCTAATAAAAGCTGCCGATTTACTCTCTGCTTACCTAAAAACCCTCGATGAACTGCACTTTGGTAACCAAGAGTTTGCCCATGTAAAAGTTAATTTAGACAATAAGCTAGAAAAAATTAAACAAGAACTACCTGAAGTTCAGTACTTTTTAGATATCTTTGCTAAAAGCTGTACAGCAACAGTTGATCAATTATCAGGCATGTAACCAAGTTCATCTGCGCTTGAAACGAGAACCTGTTAGCATCGTATAGATGATTTCCGTTTGCTGTTAGTCGTGGCCTCATAGTTTCAAACCACTTATACCAATACATAAAAAAACCAGCTTTTTTCAAAGCTGGTTTTTCCTATGCACCATATCAACTTTAATTGGAATATGAGAAAGCAGACGTCACATTAAAGAAGGTATCAACACTTTGGCCATTTAGTTTAACTTGATAACAACTGACCTGCTCGTCACACGTAGAACCTTGGAATTTAGAGCCAGTAGTTTTCTTACGCTTTTTAAAGGTGACGATTTGCTCGTCAAACCGTGTGGTTAGCGGTGGTGAATTGATGGTAATAACTTCAATATTGGTTTTCGGCCATTCAAATGCTTCCCCGTCAGTTTTAAGCATCGGCTTCTTATTCATTTGCTTTGTCAATAAAGGGAAGCTTGCTTTGTGTTTTTCTAGGTCATCCGCCACTGAAGTCAATAGTTCAGGCATTCTCGGATCTCTTTGCTTGTAAGCTTTAGCTAAATAAAAATCTGCTTTTTCAAAGTCTCTTGGCAGGTATTTATCGTTAACATACAAGGTACCGAGTAAAAAATTAGAATCTTTGTAATTCGACTTAGCAACCTTTTCTAAATACTTAACCGCTTTATCGAGATCTTTGTTTTCATCGCTGATCAGTGAAATTGCGCCAACTAAATATTGTGAAGATTGCTCACCTTTGCGGGCAGCCTTATTCAAATACTTTAACGCTTTATCTTCATCTATTTCGGTGCCGTAGCCGACATAATAAAACTGGCCTAAAGTAGCATAAGCCTGCAAATGACCGCGTTTTGCGCCTTTTTTAAACTGCTTAAAATACTCTACGCACTCATCTGTTTGGCATGGTTCAATTTGTTCTGCCTTTGTCGATGGCGCGAGTAAAAATGCACCGGCTAGTGCAAATATTGATAGTACTTTTTTCATAGCCTTAATCCTTTAATTAATCAATTTTGGTCGAACACCCCTACCGCTTAACAAAGCATTAACAACCACCACCAGTCAAACATAACCGATTAATTTGACAAGTACAAATCTAGCTTTTGAGTATCCAATAACAAAAGCGCTGTTAGCGCAGCTTGCCAGTAAGAAAGTCCCACAACATGCGCCAGTCGGCAATAAAACTATAGAGTGGATATTGAAAAGTCGCCGGCTTGTTTTTTTCAAAAAAGAAATGACCAATCCAAGCACAACCATATCCGCCTATTAGACCGTAGAGTAAGTAACTCCAGTCGCCAGATTGAAATACTTT
The DNA here is from genome assembly GCF_014898095.1 of Thalassotalea sp. LPB0316. Lineage (NCBI taxonomy): Bacteria > Pseudomonadati > Pseudomonadota > Gammaproteobacteria > Alteromonadales > Colwelliaceae > Thalassotalea > Thalassotalea sp. LPB0316. The sequence continues at coordinate 2,082,712 of NZ_CP062946.1, read as the reverse complement.
CGATAGGCAATAAAGCGCAATAGCACTGCCCAAATAATGCAGTGCACGGCAAATACCGTTTTGATGTTGAGATAAGTAAAACGGGTAGAACTCAGCAAAGCTTTGATATTTTTTTTCAGACATAATAAAACTCTTAAGAATGTCGATAGTGAACCATTAACGCGCCAGAAACTTTACCAAAAGAAAGCTCTTTAACCACCTGGTAGTCAACGTCATTAAAAAATTCGCGGTACTTTTGCATGGTCGCGAATACAGCAACGCCTTCACTGAGCGAATGCTCTTGTAAAATGGTATCAACCGCTGCCATTAAATAGTGACCAAAACCATGGTGTTGATGTAAAGGGTGAATCGCAATAAAAGATAGCATGTGATAATGCTTCATCGGTACAGCGCTCATGATTGTTTTTTCTTTTTCAATCATTTGTTTAGTGCTTAAATAACCTGCACCCAACAACATTTTTAATCGCCAGTGCCAAAAACGCTCTGACTCAACGGTTTGATCAGGGCTATTTAAACAAGCAACACCAACCATAGCCTCACCTAAATACAACCCCACAATCGGCTGACTCGCTTGCCAAAAGGCCGATAGCTCTTCGCGAATTGCGGCGCGCAAGCGTTGTTCATAATCTTCTTTTTCACCGTTAAATATTTCTAAAAATAACGGATCGTCGTGATACGCCTGATAAAGCAGCGACGCGGCTATTTTTAGATCTTCGGCGCTTAAATACTCCGCCCTAATTTCTGGTTTATTTTGCACTGCGGCTTCACTACTCATTTCGACTCCTTGGCAACACTGTTGTTTTATTATAATTGTTAAGTCTTATAAATAGACTTTAAGGCCTGAACGTTTTTTGGTCAAACCTATTTGCTAACCTATACTTTAAATTGGCTAATGGAGAGAGTTATGGATCGTTCATCACATACACTTGCGTGTTTATTTTCACAATTAGGGTTAAATAACAGTGAACAGCAAATAGCGCAGTTTATTGAGCAACACAAAGGTATTGCCGATGACATTGCACTGTATGAAGCTGAGTTTTGGAATCAAGCGCAAGCCTCTTTTTTACAAGAGGCTCTTGCTGAAGACTCTGACTGGGCAGAGGTTGTTGACGGCCTTAGCGCGCGCCTGCGGTAAGCTGGGTTGTTCTCTAACGACTAAATTTGCGTTAGCGCCATATCACCCCAGCTTTTTAATAATCCACCTTTAAAAATAAGTGGTGTACATTCATCTTTAGTAGTCATTCCGTCACTATGCTTGCGTTGTGTACGGTAGTAAAGCACCTGAATAGTCTCACCATTTTTTTCATAGGTTTCATTAAACGCAGCAACTCCCATACGGTTAACCACTTCAACGTATGGCGTATCAACGCGCAAATTAGCAATCTGCTGTCTGTTGTTGTACTCTTCGCCATGCTTACTCGAGTGATAACTATCTTCGCCACCAATGTTAATAGAACATGCCGACAAGCCTAATACTAATGGTGCAACTAATGCGATAGTTAAAAGTGACTTTTTCATATTTTCCTCTGTTAAGTTTTTCTTGTCATCTGTGATAACCAGAGTTAGCAAATCACTGACCAAGTTTTTAACTTAATGAATTTAAAAGAAATTAATAAAAATTGAAAAATAAACAGCTGAAAGCAGTCGTCAATTTCGCTAAAATATAACGAATTACAAAATCAAAATTTTACCAATATGACCAACATTGAAGAAATTATCATCACCGCTAATATCTTGGCTAACCAAGGCAAAAAGCCAAGTGTTGCCCTCGTAAAAGCAAAGCTAACGCAGAATGTGCCATTGCCATTAATTATTTCAACATTAAAAACTTGGCAGCACCAAAGTGATTACATCGCGCCCAAGTCAGCTAAACCTGCTGAACAAAAGGTAGCCGAAGTAGCACTCGATGAAAACATCAAGCAGCAAATAGATCAGGCCGTGGCGTTGGCCATTAAACCACTTGCTGAAGAAATTGAGCAATTAAAGCAACAAATCACTCTGTTAAAGAAATAGTAAGATAAATTATTGAGGCTCAGCCACATAGTTATCAATTAACTCGATAAACTCAGATAAGCTATTAGCCACTTTTTTATGTGGCAGCTTACCCACTTTCTCAGCCCAAACCTCACCTGATTCATTGTCAACCGATAAAATAATATCTTCTTGGTCGGTCACCGCGAAAAAGATGGTCACCGGTTGATTAAGTTTTTGCTTCATTAAAACATGGCCGATAATATTGCGCTGTAGCCTTTCAAAATCTTCAAGGTTCCACGCAAATAACAATTCAAGTAAGCCATCATCTGTTTGTGCAGGCACCGGCTCAGAATAAATAGCGGTGTAATAATCGATGATGCTTTGGTGAAGTTTAATATCGAGAGCTTCTTCAACATTACTAAAACTTAAGGCTTCTTCTATCGCTACAGGTTGCCAGTAGTCATTTTGTTGATCTCGTTCACCACACAAACACGGCGATGGCCATTCGTCATCTTTTTCAAGATAAGGTTTATGACCGTAAACTTGCTCGCATTGGCTAACAAAGTTATTGGCAAAGGCCATGATTGGGTCAAATAACGGATTTGATGATTTCATCGACATTAAAGATCCTTTAAAATAGCTCGTTCAGTTAACAGGAATGAAAATAGTAATGACCAATTACGAAAACGCTAAAGCACTTGAAGGGCTAACACTGGGTAAATCAACCGATTACGCCAGTGAATATAACCCAAATCTTCTGCAAGGTGTACCGCGAAGTTTAAACCGTGAACAAATAAACTTATCAGGACAGTCCCTACCTTTTTATGGTGAAGATGTTTGGTATGGTTACGAGTTATCTTGGCTTAATAGTAAAGGTAAACCCGTAGTAGCCGTTGCTGAATTTAGGGTGCCAGCAACCAGCGAAAATATCGTTGAGTCAAAATCATTCAAACTCTATTTGAACAGTTTCAATCAAAGCCGTTTTGCCACACGTGAAGACGTAATAGAGCGTTTAATAAAAGATCTAAGCGAGATTGCCAAGGCGCCTGTAAAAGTCACTCTCTTTGATGTTGACAACTGCCCAGCACTTAACATCAAGCACCTTGAAGCAATTTGTATAGACGAATGCGATATTGCGGTAGACGATTATCAATTTGATGACACGTTACTTGATGATATTCATATAACTCAAGCGCCGATCGTTGAAGAAGTCTTAGTCAGTCACTTGCTTAAATCAAATTGTTTGATCACCAATCAACCAGACTGGGCAAGTGTTTACATTAGTTATCAAGGTAAACAGGTTAATCGCCAAGCGTTATTGGCCTATCTGATTTCCTTTCGCCAACACAATGAATTTCACGAACAGTGCGTTGAGCGTATTTTTTGCGATCTACAAAAATATGGCCAGTTTGACAAACTTAGTGTGTACGCACGCTATACCCGTAGAGGCGGCTTAGACATCAACCCCTTTAGAAGCACAGAAAATATTACCGCACCAAATGCGAGAACCTTGCGCCAATAACTCTAGATTCACGGGGTCAGACTTCGCTAATTCTGACTCCGAGTGACCTAGTTATTTGACTAGGATTGATGTTCGGTGATGAGCGAAAAGCGGAAGTCAGTTTTCTTTATAAAATTATTGCTATAAAGCAATTAACTCAATTTTTCACTATAGCAAAACGTCATTCCCGCGAATGCTTACATGGATGTAAGTAAGTAGAATAATGCAGGAGCAATTATCGAGGCGGGAACCTCATAAATTCAAAGCGAGCTTTTAATCATTAATGAAAAAACGCACTGCTAAATGGCAGGAGATCCCCTGTAAAAACGTCAGGGGATGACGGCTCTCCGTAGTAGGGTTTGGTAAAGTCACTTACTCGCCCTGAGCCGCTGATAAGAGTCAGATCAACATTGGAGGAGATCCCGTTCTTCAACGGGATGACCGCGCTAACATTCTTACTTCTATAGTTGGCACAATTAATTTAGCTCTTTGGAAAGCTAACGCCAGTCCAAGCTTTAAAGAATTGTTTTTGGCGTTTAGATGGTTTATCAACCGGTACTATGGTCAGATTTCCTGCAGGCAACGCCCCCAAACGCACGGTTTTTTCCATCAACTTATCGCGTCTAAAAAAGCTAATCACAACTTCTTGCTCCGGTGCAAAGTTGTCCAAGCGTTTGTCTAGCGAAGTATCGGCCATTCTCAAACCGTCAATGGCAATAATAATGTCATCAAGCGTAAAGCCGGCTTGCCATGCTGGGCTATTTTTCTCAACAGCAGTGACCTTTAAACCACTTTGCACAGCTTGTGTCGACATTCCCGTCCACGGCTTAGCTTTGTCTTTGCTGCCATAACTCATTTTCAAGCCTGCTTTTTTTAGCAGCTTATCAAAATCTGGCGTTGGTGTTCCTTCAACATTTTCCTGCCACCAAGATTCATAAGAGTTACCCGTTAAATCTTTTAATATTGCCAGTACATCTTGATCGTTAAAACTCTTAGGCAATCTAAATTCTTGATAAAGCGCACTGTGAACATCGCGATAGCTTTTCTTCATCCGTGTGTCTTCGATAATCGCGAAGTCTAATAACCAAGAGGTTAAATAACCTTCAGAATAGATGTTAACACTGTGGTTTTTACCATAGTCCCCTCCCTGATCAATCCATTTATCAAAACTGGCATCAGCAATACTTTGGCTATCTCGACCTGGTTTGCGCAGATATCCATTAACCCGTTTAGCCAAATCGCGCAAAAACTCTTGTGTTGTCATGATGTCAGCACGGGCTAATAGTTGATTTTGAAAATAACTCGTCGAACCTTCTGATAACCACAGTAGATTTGAGTAGTTTTCGTGTTGGTAATCATAAGGTACCAGCCCTTCAGGGCGATATTGCTTTACGTTCCATGTGTGAACAAACTCATGTGACGCCGTTGATAAAAAGCTCAAGTAATCTTCTCGCTTGTTAAATGAATAACGATTGCGCTGAATAATGGTCGAGTTTAAATGTTCGGTTGCGCCGCGAGCACCACTGGTTGCATGTACCATGAAAACGTAACGTTCGTAGGGGTAATCCGGCCAGATCGCATAGCCTGTTTTAACCAACTTTTTCAAATCGCGAATCATATCTTTTTCGACATAGTTGCCATCGCCCCAAATGGCTAATTCATAGTCGCGACCGTCCACTTTAAATTCGTGATGCTTTAACACGCCAGTCTCTATTGGCGAGTCAACAAGTACGTCATAATTGGGGGCGATAAACTGATGCTCATGCTCACCAAACGGTAAGCCTGATACACTTTTCCAACCAGCTGGCACCGTTAAATTGATAATGTGCTTTTCGTCTCGCGAGGCTTTTGAATACATCACTACCGCTGAAGCGTCTAAAAACGCATGACTGTCGTCTATATGTCGAGTGCGTTTTGCTAACTGATTGGCGTACAGTTGATAACTCACGTTAACTTGCCCTGTGGTATTTTCAATTACCCAAGTATCTTTTGCTGTTTTATGCCAATTAAGTAACTGCCCTTGTTCATCTGTCGCGCTAAAGTGTCTAACACCGTTAGCAATATTGAGGATTTCGTATCGGCCTGTGCGCCAAACAGGAAGCTCCAGTACTACCTGCTTTTGGTCGCTTGGTTCAAACGACAAGCTAATTCGTGATAAATGATGTTCAGGTTTATCAATGTTAATATCGACAATCACATCGGCCTGAGCACTAAAGGCTAAACTCAAGCCAACACAAGAGAAAATGGTTGCTAGCGGTTTGTTTAATGTTGAAAAAGAAAATGGTAAAAATCGCGTCATATCGCTATCTCGTCATCGTACAAATGCGTTATAGTACCCAAACAAGGAGCATTATATAAGTCATTCTGTTACATAAAAATTTTAATCTGTAACGTCTATGTCTGAGAATATGACGTATACTTGTATTAACACTCATCAAGTCAATCACTTTTTCTCGTTTGCCGACTATAATACTTTTGCCAAATTAAGGAATATCGCAATTTATGAATTCAGAAGCCGTTGAAGCAGGACAATTAAAAAGACTTCAAGAAAAGCTTAACAACGCTATCGCGTCTAGGGCGGCACTTGAGGAAGATTTAAGCGCTCAGTCCTCTTTATTTCTCCAATTTATCGATAAACTGTCTCGCGTCTGTAAAGGCATGGATCTTGAGTTAGATAACAAGCTGGCTAACTTTCGCTCGTTAATTAACAAATCTGAACCCATTGAAGTTATTGAACAGCACATCAATGCCATTTCTATTTTGCTCAAACAACAAGCCACCAAGAACGAAGTCAATATTCGTTTGGTGCAAGAAAAGTTTCACGAAGCGAGTACCGCGCTACAAAAATCCAAAGGACTACCACCACAAACTCGACGTCAGCTACGAGAATTAATCAGCGAAACCGGTAACGGCAAAGATACCTTAATTCAGTACATGCCTGTATTAAGCGAGTTGTTGGAACTCTATGCACAAGCAATTAACGCCAAAGATACCGCGCCCAAGCAAGGCTTACTGAATAATAATGGCTCACCTGCTCCCGCGCCAATCGATCAAAGCTTACTTGAGAAAGTCATTGAATCGATAAATAAACTATCGCTTTCTGCTCGTTATCAACAACAATTAACTCAACTGAAAGAACAAATTAATAACAGCGATAACACTGATGAAATCATAAATTCAATCGTTAATGCCTTTTCGTTAATTGCTTCTGATCTCAAAGAAGAGCGCGATTCAGCAAAGTCCTTTTTATCTTCGTTAAGTACAACCCTCACCACGGTCCAAAAAGCCGTGAGTTCAACCTTGGTAGAAAACGATGAAAATTTGAAAAAGCATCATGAACTAAACAGCGCGCTAAACAGTAAACTCGATGAAATCTCTCACTCTATTGATGTTTCTGAATCACTCAACCAAGTCAAAGATGAGATCAGTCACAAGCTATTATCGATTGCTAACATCATTGAAAAGAAAGTTGATGTTGAACAAGATACGCATCAAAAGTTAGAGCGAAAATTAAAAGCAATGGAGGCCAAAGTTAAACAGCTCGATACCGAGAGCAAAACGTTTGAACGCAAGTTGCAAAAACAGATTCAGAAAAACTTTACCGATCCATTAACCAAACTAGGCAACCGCGCAGCCTTCGACGACGCGATGAATAAAGCGCTTAACCATCATGCAAAAAACCAAGCAAATACCGCCGTTGTGGTAATGGATCTTGATAATTTCAAACAGATCAATGACACCTTCGGCCACACAGCTGGTGACAAAACGTTGCAGGTAATCGCAAAAACCATTCAAGCGACCATCGCTAAAGGTGCATTTGCCGCCAGGTATGGTGGTGAAGAATTTGTGCTAATTTATCGCGATATTGAACACGAACACTTATTAACAGAACTTGAGTCTGTTCGCGCCAAAATCGCCAGCTTACCCTTTAAGTTTAAAAATAAAAAAGTCAGTATTACCGTATCTATTGGTGCTACTCACGTTAAACAGGGCGATAACGTGTTTATCTGTTTCGAACGAGCCGATAACGCCATGTACCAAGCAAAAACCACAGGAAAAAATAAAGTAGTCTACGACGCATAGGCCGAGGCAAATTTATGGTCATCATCGTCGAAAAAGGAGTCGTTTATGCATGTTCAAATTAATCCTGTAGGAAGTATTAGCCTACTTTCCCATTTAGAGATCCAATTATTACATAAGCAAACCGATGCTAACCTTTACGAGCTGTATAAAAACTGCTCGCTTGCCGTACTCAATGTTGGCAGTAACACAGACAATGCAGAAGAGATTTTTGATAAATATAAAGACTTTGCGATTGATGTCATTCGCCGAGAGCGCGGGATTAAAATCGCGCTCCACAACCCGCCTAAAGATGCCTTTGTTGACGGTAAAATCATCAAAGGCATCAAAGAACATTTAAGTGCGGTTTTAAGGGATATTCTCTACACCAATTTCCGTTACGTGAATGTTTCATTGCCGAACATTTCACCCAGTGACAAAAACACCCATATTGTTTTTGATATCCTGCGCAATGCCAAAGCCATTAGACCAGAAACTAATGCCAACTTGATCACCTGTTGGGGTGGCCATTCAATTAACCTCAACGAATATAAGTACACTAAAATGGTGGGGTATGAGCTTGGCCTGCGCAAATTTAACATCTGCACAGGTTGTGGTCCAGGTGCCATGAAAGGCCCTATGAAAGGAGCCAATATTGGTCACGCCAAACAACGCATTAGCGATGGTCGATACCTAGGGTTGACCGAGCCAAGTATTATTGCCGCTGAGCCACCTAACCCAATCGTGAATGAATTGGTGATCATGCCTGATATTGAAAAACGCCTCGAGGGCTTTGTTCGGCTGTCTCACGGTATTATTATTTTCCCAGGAGGTGCGGGAACCGCTGAAGAGCTGCTCTATATTTTGGGTATCTTGCTACACCCCAAAAATGCCGCTCAACGATTACCGATCATTTTGACAGGTCCGATAGAAAGCAAAGCTTATTTTGAAGAAATTGATGCTTTTATTGGTGCAACATTAGGAAAAGAAGCCCAATCGCTTTATCAAATAATTATTGATGATCCTAAAGCCGTCGCTCAATCACTTAAAAAAGGACTTGAGGAAGTTATGCAATATCGCAGTAAAACTGGCGACGGCTATCACTTTAATTGGTCATTACACATTGATGATGAGTTCCAACACCCATTTGATCCCAGTCATGAAAACATGGCCGCATTGGCTATTGAAAAATCATTAGCGACCCAAACATTAGCCGCAAACCTGCGCAGGATATTTTCAGGTATTGTCGCGGGCAACGTAAAAGCAGAAGGTATCAAAGCTATCCGAGAAAACGGGCCGTTTCATATTTCGGGACAAAAAGAAATTATGCAACGCGTCGACAAGCTGTTACAGTCGTTTGTAGAACAATCGAGGATGAAGTTGCCGGGTTCAACGTATACCCCGTGCTACAAAATCGTAGGAGAGTAATGAGTGTCAGCGCATGTTGTCTTAATTGATGCATTGAATTTAATCAGACGGATTTATGCCGTACAAGAACGGCCGTTTCTGTTCAATGGTGAACTTGCGCCAAACACTCAACAGCAAGTTTTGCACAACACTGTGCAAGCTTGTTCACAAGCGCTAAGCAATATTCTGGGGCTACTCAAGCCAACGCATGCGCTTGCGGTATTTGACAGCGAGGTACCGTGTTTTCGCTACGATATTTACCCCGATTACAAAAAAGGTCGGGCTAAAATGCCGAGTCACTTGAGTGATAAAATGAACGACATTCAAGATGTGTTTCTCGAATTAGGTGTTGACTCTCTCGTGCCTGAAGAGGATGAAGCCGACGACGTTATTGCAACCTTGTCGATCAAAGTGGCGCTGCGCAATCAAGACGTCACCATAGTGTCAACCGACAAAGCTTTTTTAATGTTGCTCAATGACAATATCAAGGTCTTTGATTACTTTAATCGTCGCTATTTAGATGAGCAATATGTCGCTGAAAAATTTTCCGTTAGCCCCAATAAGTTACTCGACTTATGGAGTCTAACCGGCGATACCACGAACAAAATCCCCGGTGTCGAAGGTATTGGCCAAGTAACAGCTGCCCAACTGCTCGATGAATACGGTTCGATAGCAGCGCTCAAAAATGCCGAGCAATTGAAACCTTCGATCAAGAAAAAACTCGACAAATGCCAAGAAAACTTAACCTTGAGCCGCCAATTATTAACGCTTAAACAAGACATTCCGCTAGGGTTTAATTTAAAAGATATTCGACTGCCAACTCGCTCACCTAGTTAAACTAGAAAAAACTTTTCATTAACAAATTGAAGCGCTATTCTATGGCTTTATTTTTTCCTTTGCCATTTTCTTATTATGAACAAAAAAGTTATCTCTTTGATTGCCCTAGCACTTGTTTCTTACGCTATTTTTGTCGCATTAGTCGTCACTTTTTACGACGACAACCCCGCAAATATGAAATGGGAAGACAGAGAGGAATACAATCGTCAATACATAGGAAAGTTGCAACTTGAACAATTCACTTTTGAACAAGCGCTAACAGATCTCGGTAGCCCAGATATCACCGAAGCAAAAAAAAGTGATAACAGCAATTACCAAGTCATGTTTTACCGTACTCACCATGTAAAATCCGACGGTATCACCACAATTGAAGAGTGCACTGCCCTACTATTTAAAGACGGTGTTCTTACGGGGATTGGCAAGAGCGCACACGAGATGTTCGATCAACTTTGATCTGTGTCACCTGCCATTCTCACTATCACACAAAAAAATTAGTGTTCCACAATTAACACTCTATACTTTAGCCTGATAAAACCTATTAAATTGGTGCTACCTTTTCGAGCAAAATGTAATTAAGCGTGAAAATTTTCACGCTAGCTTACAGCGCTTATGCGTGATATAAAGCACCGCAATTGTAGTGGTTAGACCATTACACGTTCTTCTAGCATGATTGCTTAACAGCAAATAAAGGTAAAATAATGGCTAAACAAACTATCACAGTCATCCCAGGTGACGGCATCGGACCAAGTATTATCGATGCAACTCTTAAAGTATTAGACAAAGCAGGTTGTGATTTTGAATATGAATTTGCTGATGCAGGACTCACTGCACTTGAAAAACACGGTGAGCTAGTTCCTGAAGAAACTTTGAAGTTAATTGAAAAAAACAAAATCACGTTAAAAGGCCCATTAACGACACCTGTTGGTGAAGGTTTTACGTCGATTAACGTAACATTACGCAAGCAGTTTCAGTTATACGCTAACGTTCGCCCTGTCCTATCGTTTAAAGGCACTAAAGCGCGCTACGAAAACATCGACATCATTACCATTCGTGAGAATACTCAAGGTATGTACTCTGGTTTAGGGCAAACGGTAACAGAAGACGGCGCACAGGCTGAAGCAATGAGTTTGATCACGCGTGAAGGTGCAGAGCGTATTGTTGAGTTTGCATATGAAACTGCGCGCAAAGAAGGTCGCAAAAAAGTAACCGCAGTTCACAAAGCCAACATTTTAAAATCAACCTCAGGTTTATTTTTAAAAGTCGCACGTGAAGTTGGCGAGCGTTATCCTGATATCGAATCAAGTGAAATGATCGTTGATAACTGTTGTATGCAATTAGTGATGAACCCTGAGCAATTTGACGTCATCGTAACGACTAACTTATTTGGTGATATCCTTTCTGATTTGTGTGCGGGTCTTGTTGGTGGTTTAGGTATGGCACCAGGCGCTAACATCGGTAAAGATTGCGCTATTTTTGAAGCTGTTCACGGCAGTGCGCCAGATATTGCCGGTAAGAACCTTGCTAACCCAACATCCGTTATTTTAGCCGCGATTCAAATGCTCGAATACTTGGGTATGGCTGATAAAGCTGACGCAATTCGCAACGCTGTTAAAGACGTGATTGAATCAGGTGACAGAACGACGCGTGACTTAGGCGGTACACACGGAACTACCGACTTCACTGAAGCAGTAATCGAAAGATTATAATCTCCTCAATGTGTCAAATATCAAAGCCGGCAAACATTGTGAGCCGGCTTTTTTTATATCATTAGCAACAGCTCAGAGTTTTATTCTGTTACAAAAAATCATATTATATAAAGAATTGATAGTTAATTGTTAAGTTCATGTTAATATTAGAAAAAGTTTGGAAAGATTTAAAAAGTGTTGACTTATATCTCTATGGTATCGGCTTCGGTATCTTAGGTGCGATAACAAATATCTATTTAAACTTTGAATTATACGGCCAACTTACGCTTCATTTAGGCCAAGCATTTGTTTTCCTGTGCTTACTAACGCGAGGTTTTACCAGTGCGTTGATAGCTTCTGCGATAACCAACGGCTCACTTTGGTACTTAACTGGCAACCCCTATTTCTTTTTAACACTCAATTTAGAATTAGTAGTCGTCGCAATCCTTAGTCGATATCGCGTTTGGTTACTCAACGCCGATATTCTCTACTGGTTATTTATCGGTTTGCCAATAACTTACAGTATATTACTAGTACAAGGTTTGCCGGCAGAGTCCAATGCGATGATTCTAAGTAAGCAGATCCTAAATGGCGTAATGTATACGTCAATTGCGGTCGCTTTAAATTACTTCATACCGAGTTTAACGACTCGACATAATATGAATCAGCATCGACCATCGTTGTCGATGATAATTTTTCGTCTTAGTGTGATCACTATTATCTTACCTAGCTTGATCATTGCATTATCGCTAACGCAAAAGTCAGTGAGTCAGTTCGAGAAAGTCACCTTAGCAAAATTGTCTAATGATGCTAACGAGCTTGAAACGGTGATTGATCAATATGTAGTCCGTCACCAAGTTGCCGTAGATGCCTTAGCAAGTACCTTAGCCAATGACATTTCCCAGTTACAGCGGCAATCGATTTTAAACCAATATCAAGCGCTATATCCCGGCTTTATTACGATGTTAATTACCGACCAACGCGGTAAAGTTACCCATGGCGCACCAACGAGTTTCTTCGAAAAATATATTGAATTACCAGAAGAGCAACGCTTTGTCACAGACCGAGATTATTTCAACCAACCGAAACAGACGTTAACACCGTATATATCTAAGGTATTTCAAGGTCGCGGTTTTGGCTCAGATATGATCATCGCAATCAGCAGCCCTGTTATCGTAAACCAGTCATTTATTGGTATCGCTGAAGGATCGCTTAACTTGCCAAAGTTTGCCAATTTTGAACGGGAAATTTTGGGGGATAATAGCGACGAGTTTATTTTAATTACAGATGGTAGCGATAAAACGATTTATCATTCATTTCCTGAACCTGAAATGCTCGACGGTTTTCAAGCGGCACTTAACAAAGAAAAAGCGCCAAACGCCAAAGATTTTGAAATTGTTATTAATAATATCAAGTATTTATTTCAGTCAAACAATGACACCGTTAACTGGAAAGTTTATGTATTCCAACCGGCCAATGTCATCACCTCCGTGATCACCAGTAACTTTTACCTCGTTCTATTTAGTTTATTTGCCATTATTTTGTTGTTTTTATTCCTCGCTAGGATCGTTTCCAAGCGCCTAACGAGCCCGCTTGTTGAACTTATCGAACAATTCAGCCGCAAAGAGCCAAACCTCAACATGGAGCTTTCGCCGGATAGCCCTGCTGAGTTTGAGTTTTTGTCCAACAAACTAAATCAAGCCTATAAATTGCAACAAGGTTACCAAGAACACCTAGCATTGGAGGTTGAAGAAAAAACTCAACAACTTCAAGCGCTCAATCAGGAGTTAGAGCTCAAAGCCCGAACGGATGGTTTAACGGGCTTATTAAACCGAATGAGTTTTGAAGATCTGGCATCAACGCAATATCAGCTGTCTACGAGGGAAAATATCCCTTGCACCATCGCTATGCTTGACATCGATCACTTTAAGCGTGTGAACGACGTTTATGGTCACTTAATGGGAGATAAATGTATTATTTTCCTAGCAGAGCAACTGCGCATCCACTTTAAGCGCGAAACCGACATTATTGCTCGATTTGGTGGTGAGGAATATATCGTACTGATCAACGGCGATGCCGACAAAATCTACCAGCGATTCGAAAAGTTCAGAAAAGCAGTTGAAAGTCATATTTTTAACCACGAAGACCAGCTATTCCAAGTCACGATCAGCATTGGCCTATGTCACATTAACCAAGACTTTAGCAAGCCCCTTGAAGAGCTCACCAATATTGCTGACGAAATGCTCTACCAAAGTAAGGCCAATGGTAGAAACCAAATAACCCGACATACTGTTGGCTAACGAAAACAAACACAAAAAAACGGCTAAATGCCGTTTTTTATTTGATATGTGCTTTTAAGACCTTGCCAATGGCGGCGGGCTCAGTAACCTTGCATGCACCGTCACTTCTTCGCGATCATAATATAGATGCTTAGCATATAATTCGTACTGCACACCAGCTTCGCTAAAAGCGTCTTTGATCAATTGGATATCTTGAACCACTTCTTGATAACGCCCCTTGGGCGGTAATTTTAAATTGAAAATCGCTTCTTTACAGTAGCCGTGCAATAACCATTTAACCATTAATTTAGCAACGCGCTTTGGGCTTTCAATCATGTCACAGACGAGCCAATAAACGTTTAATTTACTTGGCACAAATTTAAAGCCGTCTGCCATGTAGTGTTTGACTTGTCCGGTATCCATTAAGGATTCTGCCATAGGGCCATTATCAATGGCTGAAACCATCATACCGCGGCGAACGAGTTGATACGTCCAACCACCTGGTGCAGCGCCCAAGTCGACCGCTCTTAACCCAGAGCACAAACGGCTTTCCCACTGATTTTTCGGAATAAAATACAAAAACGCTTCGTCTAATTTTAAGGTCGAACGACTTGGCGCTTGATTTGGAAACTTCAACCTCGGAATACCCATTGGGTGAGGCGAACTATTGTGACCTAACGAATAACCTACAATCACCTCTTGGCCAGATAGAAATAACGCGTGTAAATTAGCACCATCGTTATCGCCTTGAGCAGTTAAAATCTTCTCCTTACGAAGCGCTTGGCGCAATGGTACGGCAAGCTTTCGACAAAATTTTGAAAGTGCCTTACCATCATTGGTATCAGCTGTTTCCATCCGCAAATCAACGTATTGCCACTCATTACCCAATGCTTCAACAATCGCTTCAACGCGATTACTACTGGGTAACTCGATGCGATCAGTTAGCGATAAAAACCACTGGCGAGCAAAAATCAATCGCTTAAGTGGCAGTTTTTCAATCAGCTTCTCACCATCTTCTGCATTGTAAAGATGATAAAGGACTATCCCTTGTTTCTTTAAAATTTCAATATAGCCAAAAGCTTCGTTCCACGCGGCTTTTTCTTGGATTTCTGCGCCACACTCTTTTTCAAAGCCCGGACGGCAATATAAGACAATACACGTCATTTACGTTTACCTAAAAAAATAAGTACCAACCAACCTAATGCCAAACTCATCCCACCCCAAGGTGCGATAACCGTGATTTCACTATAGGAAGAAAATGTTTTTACATACAAGCTACCGCTAAAACAAATAACGCCAATCGTTATTAACAAGGCGCTCAGGGCAATAATTAGCTGCGAACGGTATTGATATGCAACGTACAACACCAATAAAACAATGGTATGTAAAAACTGATAAAAATGAGCGTGATTTAATCGCTCAATATCGGCAGGTAATAACCCTTGACCCGCATGGGATAACCAAGCGCCGAATAGTACAGAAAAAGACCCGCTAACGCCAATAAATATCGGTAACAACGCCATAAAGCGGCCAAAATTAGTTGCAAGCATCATTTTGCTCCCTGTCCTGCCACCTGTTCAACAAAGCCACGAATAGCTTGAGCAACCGACACTAAATGTTGCTCTTGGTTGTAACCAGAGCGAACTCGTGGTTTAAAATCGTGATCACCATCAGGCAAAAACATCAATTGATAATGCGCTGCAAGCAGATAGCTATCGATTTCTGGCTTATTGCCAAGCGTATCGCGATCGCCTTGGCATATTAACGTTGGCACACGATTTACCATCAATGGTGCCAATCTATGTTTCTCTGGCTTTTTCGGCGGATGAAAAGGATAGCCCAAGCAAATCGCGCCAGTGACACGCTCACTCATGTGTTCGTCTTCGCCAAGCAATGTCATCGCTACACGAGAGCCCATTGACTTGCCGCCGATAAATAGCGGTAACTCTGTGCCAATGTCAGTCAATATCGCTTGATAGGCTTCGACTAACACTGGCATTTTATTTGGCGGATATTTTTTACCATCGATTGCTCGCTTTGCCATGTACGGAAAATCAAAGCGAATCACATTAATCCCCTGTTCAACGAGTAATGTCGCCATTTTTTCCATAAAACTATGTTTTTTTCCTGCGCCAGCACCATGGGCGAAAACAAAGTTAGCAACAGGCGCTTTGGCGTTATTAAGGATTAACTCACTCATCAGTTAAATGCCCATCAACAATCACTTCTTGCTCTTTGGCAACGGTTTCTAGCATCCAGTTATTAAACGCTTCTATTTTACCAAGCTCAGCTTGATGTGCTCGATAAACCAAATAGTGAGCGTCTTTACTCACAAGCACTTCGGTAAAAGGCGAGACTAAGCGACCAGCATCTAAATCAGCCTTAGCAAGAAAACTATTAGCTAAAGCGATACCTTGACCGTGAATGGCCGCCTGTAACACCATTGAAGAATGGCTAAAAATTGGGCCGTGGTTAACATTAATTCCCTTCACACCTACCTGACTGACCCAGCGTTTCCAATCTCGACGAGAGGTATCGTGCAACAGAATGTGATGTCGTAAATCATCAGTATTATTAAGTGGTTTTTTACCCGCTAATAACAGCGGTGAACAAACGGGTATCAAATACTCGGTATGCAGTTGTTGAGCATGGACTTTCGACCAACGCCCCCGACCATAGTAAATGGCAATATCAACATCTTCGGTCAATGAATTATCAGGTTGATCAACCGCCTTGATACGCACATCGATGTCAGGGTGTAAGTTGTTAAAATCATTTAATCTAGGCACTAGCCACTGAATCGCAAAACTTGGCTGTAAACTCACGGTAATAGCACCTTTTGCGCCGCGAGCAAGTAGTTTTTCTGTCGCATCGTGTAACGAATTGAAAATATCTTTGATATCTAAGTAGTAAGATTGGCCTTCTTCAGTCAACAATAAGGCGCGATTTTTCCGCATAAATAATTTTAGGCCAAGATGCTCCTCAAGACTTTTAATTTGATGACTAACCGCTGCCTGAGTAACAAACAACTCCTCTGCAGCTTTAGTAAAACTTAGGTGTCGCGCAGATGCTTCAAATGCGCGCAATGCATTTAATGGGGGTAACCGTGCAGCCATCTTTTACCTTCAAACATTAACGTATAAATAACTAAACAAGATCAATGAATAGATATGCAAAAACAATTTAACAGCAAACCTTATTCATTAGTTTTTCTAATGACAAACATTATAAAATGTCAGTTTAACTTTTGCTAGTGTAGCCCTAAAATTTACACCGTAGATAAGGGCGACATTCTTTTACCTTGATATCCCTTTGTGAGAAAAAGGAATAAAGACATGGTGCAGAGAAAAAATGGTCTGTGATTGTTTTTTCGTTCAAAGAATAAAGCCCTGAAAATCTATTAGATTTATTAACTTTATTCGGAATTAAAAACCATGACACTTTTAAACAAACTCATTGCTACTACAGCACTCGTAATCGCTTTGCCAGCAGCACAAGCATCTAACTTAGAACAAGCTACACCGGTAAATCAAGTACAACTTGTTGATCAAGCACATGCACAAATAAAAGCTGACTTAAACTTAATTAACAAACAAATGAATATGTTGGTTAAGCAAGTATTCGAAATTGAAAACAAAGCAGGCAAACTTAACCAAACACCGGCATTACTTGCCGATGTACATGGCCAAATTACTAGCTTAACGGAAGAATAACCACAGTAAACGACATAATGCTCGCTGCATTGCTGAGCGCTTGAGTAAGGCGTTCAAAGCTAGCCATTAAGCGTTTGGTAACTTAATGGCTAGCTATTACTCTCAGTCCAGATTCATCTATTTTCGGCTTGAACGAGTCAGATACCCGACGACTCGGGTATGACGCTATTGGATTGACCCAACTACTCTATTATGGCGCTAGTTCGTCATTCCGGCGTTGTTTTAGGCCGGAATCGCTTGGTTTGCTTCATAAAAGAAAGATACCCGACGACTCGGGTATGACTCTGTTGGATTGACCCAACTACTCTATTATGACGCTAGTTCGTCATTCCGGTGTTGTTTTAGGCCGGAATCGCTTGGTTTGCTTCGTAAAAGAGAGAGACCCGACTACTCGGGTATAAAGCTCGTTCGTCATATATGGGACGTCATTCCGGCGTTGTTTTAGGCCGGAATCTCTTGGTTTGCCTCATAAAAGAAAGATACCCGACGACTCGGGTATGACTCTGTTGGATTGACCCAGCTACTCTATTATGACGCTAGTTCGTCATTCCGGCGTTGTTTTAGGCCGGAATCTCTTGGTTTGCTTCGGAAAACAAAGATACCCGACGACTCGGGTATGACGCTATTAGATTGACCCGACTACTCGGGTAGGTTGCTTAAGCCCTATTCAGTTATTAACGGCTCAAAGCCCTTCACAAGCTCGTCAATGGCTTTCATTTGCGCTAAATACGGCTCGAGTTTATCGAGTGGCAATGCACAAGGACCATCACATTTGGCATTATCAGGATCTGGGTGAGATTCAATAAACAAACCGGCAATACCAATAGCCATACCGCTACGAGCTAATTGAGCAGCTTGTGCTCTGCGACCGTCCGCTGAGTCACTTCGGCCACCTGGGCGTTGTAAGGCGTGGGTTGCATCAAACATCACGGGCGCCATTGACTTCATTTCGTCCATCGCCAACATATCTACCACTAAATTGTTGTAACCATAGCAACTACCGCGTTCACACAAAATAATTTTATCGTTATCGGCTTCACCAAATTTTGTAATGATATGACGCATTTCATGGGCTGCTAAAAACTGTGGTTTTTTTACATTGATAATCGCGCCAGTTTTAGCCATCGCAACAACCAAGTCTGTTTGACGCGCTAAAAACGCTGGCAACTGAATAATATCAACAACTTCAGCAACGGGTTGTGCTTGATGAGGTTCGTGCACATCGGTAATAATTGGCAGGTCAAAAGTCGATTTAATTTCTTCAAAGATCTTTAACCCTTCCTCTAAACCAGGGCCGCGAAACGAATGAACAGACGAGCGATTAGCTTTGTCAAAAGAGGCCTTAAAAACATAAGGAATACCGAGCTTTTCAGTCGTCTCTTTGTACGTTTCTGCGATCTTCATGGCTAAATCACGCGACTCAAGTACGTTCATACCGCCAAATAAGACAAATGGCTTATCATTCGCGATTTCAATTTGATTAAGCTTAATAAGTTGTTGATTCATAACTTTTCCTAAGTCTTTTGTGCGACTGGCTTAGCCAATTGCTTGTAAAATTTGACCACACAGCCACGCCATGTAGGTTCCAACGGTGTAGCCCAGCACAGCTAATAACACCCCCACAGGCGCTAATGATGGATGGAAGGCACTTGCCACAATAGGTGCTGATGCCGCCCCACCAACATTTGCTTGCGAGCCAACTGCCATGTAAAACAGTGGCGCTTTAAGCAGTTTAGCAACAAATAGCATAAGGCCGGCATGAATCAACATCCAAATAACACCGATAACGAAATAAATCGGCGTATCGAGGATCATGGTCACATCCATTTTCATCCCGATAGTGGCGATTAAAATATAAAGGAACGCTGAGCCAATACGCGAAGCCCCTACCCCTTCAAGCTCTCGTGCGCGAGTAAACGAGAGTGCTAAGCCAACGCTGGTAGCAAAGACAATCATCCAAAAGAATTTACTGTGGAAACTAAAGCGATCGGTATTAGGAAAGTGCTCAACAAAAAATGGCGTAATGTGATCGGCAAATAAATGGGCAAAACCAGTAACACCAAGGCCAATCGCCAAAATGATCATCAGATCAGCTAATGTCGGAATACGCGCGTGTTTAGCTTGGAAATGTTCAACCCTTTGTTTTAAGTCACTGATAGCTGATGTATCGGCACCGGTTTTGGCATCAATCGTTTTAGCGTTACCCGCCATCACTAAAATCACCGCCATCCATAAATTTGCGACAATCACATCGACCGTTACCATGACCGAAAATATTTGATCGCCAGCACCGTAAATCTCTTTCATTGCCGCTTGGTTAGCACTACCGCCAATCCAACTACCAGCAACGGTTGTCATGCCGCGCCAAACGGCTTCTGGACCATCAACACCAATGAGCTCTGGTGCAAACTGACCAACAAGAAGTAAGGCTACAGGCCCGCCAATAATGATGCCGATAGTACCGGTAAAAAATAGAATAACGGCTTTTGAGCCAAGCTTGGCAATCGCTTTTAAGTCAACGCTCAATGTCAGTAAGACTAAACACGCTGGTAATAAATAACGCGAAGCGACGTAATATAAATTCGACTCTTTACCGCTTATCACGCCAAATGTATTAAGTAGAGAGGGTAAGAAATAACAAAGCAAGACCGCAGGAACAACAGAGTAAAACTTTCGCCAAAAAGTATTTGCATGCTGCGCAGTATAAAAAACACCACCAAGTAAAATAACGAGTAAACCAAGAACGGTTGCGTCATTGGTGATCAAAGGCGTGTGAGGCATGAAGTCTCCGTGTTAATGTAAAATGGTATCTGAGATGGTAATGTTTTCTAATTGTTTTTTTAATAACTGTGCCGCAGGATCTTGCGGACATTGTTCAACAAAAAAGCGGTAATCGTCATACGCCACTTTAAAACAATCAAGCTGCTGAAGCAAAAAGCCGCGGTCTCGACGCTGATATGGATCATCTGGCTGTAGTGCCAAAATAACATCCATACACTTGAGTGCTTGGCGATAGTTATTCTCGCGGATCAGTGCCGCTTTCAAGCTAGAGAGGTGTTTTAACAAGACGTCTTTATCAGATAGTGCTTCAACTTGTTGATAGCTGACAAAGTGCTCACTATCGGCCATTCGGTCACTGAGATCTTCCCAAGTTAACGACTCGCCAACAATAGGATCGAAGATAATCGTATAATCTTCATCACAAATGAGTTGTACCATCATTTTATCTGGTACATAAACGATGTTAGCTTCAAAGCCACAGTGACGAATGATGTGTGCAATTAAAATGCACTTAAGCGACGGCGACATAATGCGATAAAGCAAACTCGGGACGATTTGATGACTCGTGACCGGCCATAAAACGTGATGCTTATCGAGAAACAATTGATTGATGAACAATTCATTAATTAGATTTTCAGCCTGCGCCAACTCGCCTTCTATCGACTCAATTTCAGTCAGGCAGTGATCGGCAAGTGCTTGAACTTGTGGGATAGGTTTTATTCCCGGTCCGAAAATAAACTCTTCGATCAATACTAATGTATCGAGCAATTTAATGTGTTCAGATTTAAGTTCGGCTAATAATAATTCGTTCATCTAGTACTTCAAAAACTGATTATTTACAGGCTATATAAGGCCTAAACATCAATATTCAACTGCTTAGTAATATTAAATAAAAAATATCGGCTGTTTATCGATAGCAAGTCGAGCAATCAACATTACCCAGCCCATTGCGCCCAGAAAACCAATAATTTGCATAGTTTTGTTGCGCGCGAGCTTTAAGGTGTAATAGCCAGTAAAGATGTAAGCAAAAACAGCAACAATTTTCTCGCCAAACCACATATATTCAAGTGGGTTTAAGGCAAGTTTAACCGCCATAACAATACCAACGGTTAACAAAGCGGTATCAATAACATGTGGCGTGATTTTCACCCATTTCTTTTCTAGTTGACCTGAACCCATCATCAGCCAAACAAAACGCAAGAAAAATAATCCGATACTTAGCGCGGCCAATGTCATGTGTAAATGTTTCATTATTTATCCTTATTGATTATTGTTTTTTAAATAGAGAAAACTAAGCCAAAAAGCTAGCATACGTGATACGAGGGTTATCACCCAAATCTTTTTGTGTTTTGGGCGCTTGATAGCCATATGCTTTCAATAACGCTCGAACTTGCTCTGCTTGATCATAGCCGTGCTCCAAGTAAAGCCAACCACCGGTTGCTTTAAAATACTTGCGAGCATTGTCGATAATATGTCGCAAGTCTTTTAAACCTTGCTCAGGTGCTACCAGTGCAGAGCTAGGCTCATACCTAACATCGCCTTGGCTCAAATGAGGATCTTGCTCATCAATATAGGGTGGATTTGAAACAATAACGTCAAATGTACCGTTAACGTTACTAAACCAATCACTTTGATATATCTCGACGTTCGTTAAATCGTTGTTTATCTTATTCTCATTAGCCAGCGCAACGGCGTCACAATTGAAATCAACCGCTTCAATTTGCCATTGGGACTGCTCACTTGCCAATGCCAATGCGATAGCGCCAGTACCTGTACCTAAATCGAGCACGTTAAGAACCTCAGCTTGATGATGATTTAACACCAACTCTACCAAGGTTTCAGTATCAGGTCTTGGGATTAACGTAGCACTCGAGACTTTGAGCGGTAATGACCAAAACTCTTGTTCACCGACAATATAGGCAATGGGTTCACCGGCTAACCGACGCTCAAATAAGCGAGAAAACGTTGCGAGTTGCTCAGAAGTAAGCTCGGCATCGGGCCAGGTTAACAAGTAACTTTTCGGCTTCGCCAAGACATAACAAAGCAAAATCTGACAATCGAGTTGCTGACTGTCAGATTTATCGTTAAGTAACTGGCTCGCTTGACCAATTAATTGTTTAACGGTAATCGGCGCGTTAAACATGTTGCCTATTGGTTTTGCTCAGAAAGTGCCGCGAGTAAGTCCGCTTGGTTCTCTTGTAAAATAGGCTCCATCACTAACTGTAAGTTACCTTCCATCACTTCGTTTAAGCGATACAAGGTTAAGTTAATGCGGTGATCAGACATACGGCCTTGAGGGAAGTTATAGGTGCGAATACGCTCACTGCGGTCACCACTAGCGACTAAGCTACGGCGCGATGATTCTTCCTCAGCGCGGCGTTTGTCATCTTCTGCCTGTTGCAATCGCGCAGCGAGAACAGACATTGCTTGAGCGCGGTTTTTGTGTTGTGAGCGTTGATCTTGACACTCAACCACAATGCCCGTTGGAATATGAGTAATACGAATCGCAGAATCGGTTTTGTTAACGTGCTGACCACCGGCACCTGAGGCGCGGAAAGTATCCACTTTTAAATCAGCCTTGTTAATTTCAATGGCTTCTGACTCAGGAATTTCTGGCATCACTACCACAGTACAAGCTGAAGTGTGAACACGGCCTTGTGATTCAGTTTCAGGTACGCGTTGAACCCGGTGACCACCTGATTCAAACTTCATTTCACCATAAACGCCTTCACCGTTGATTTTCGCGATGATTTCTTTATAGCCGCCCTGCTCTGACTCATTCATGTTCATTACTTCAACTTTCCAGCCTTTTTTCTCGGCATAGCGAGAATACATGCGGAATAAGTCACCAGCAAAAATAGCCGCTTCATCACCACCTGCGCCGGCGCGAATCTCAACAAAGCAGTTGTTATCGTCGTTTGGATCACGTGGCAACAACAGAATTTGTAATTCTTGCTCAAGCTCTTCAATCGCTTTTTTCGCTGCTTTGAATTCTTCTTGCGCCATTTCGCGCATGTCAGGATCGTCTTCTTTTAGCATTTCTTCAGCAGTGGCTAAATCATCTTCAGCGCCGCGAAAGTCGTTAAATGCTTTAACAACGACTTCAAGTTGTTTGAACTCTTTAGACAGCGCTAAAAATTTATCTTGATCGGCGATGGTTTCTGGATCAGAAAGCAACGCTTGAACTTCTTCAAAGCGTTCAACTAAGCCTTCAAGTTTTAAATAAACGGATTTATTCATGGAAATTCAGGTTCTCTTTGTGAGGTCTATTTTTGCTTGCTGATATCTTCAATATCTAAATCAAAGACATCACGCAAATAGATAAGTTTGTCTAACTCGCCGCCTTGTGCTGCTTTTTGTAAAGCATTGGTTGGTGCGTGCATTAATTTATTAGTTAATTTTGTTGCTAATTCATTTAAAACCGCTTCCGGGTTTTTACCATTTGATAATTGATTATGCGCTCTTTCTAATAATGTATCGCGTTCAGCCATACACTGATTGCGATAGCTGATCACCGCATCTTGGGTGTTGAGCCCGCGCAACCATTGCATAAAATTGTCGGCTTGGTTTGAAACAATCGATTCGGCTTGTACTGCAGCTTTTCTACGATTTTCAATATTTTGCGCAATAATTGTTTGCAAGTCATCAACGGTATACAAGAAAGCATCTTCTAATTGTGCGACTTGCTCTTCGATATCACGAGGTACCGCTAAATCGACCATAAACATGGGTCTGTGCTTGCGCTCAGCAAGCGCCTTTTCCACCATACCTTTACCAATGATCGGCAACGTTGAGCCCGTAGAGCTGATCACGATATCGGCTTTGGCCATTTGCTCAGGTATTTGCGCTAAAGTTATGACATCGGCGCCAATTTGCTTAGCCATGCCTTCAGCACGTGAGATGGTTCGGTTCGCTACCGTAATGTGGCCAACTTGATTGTCGTACAAGTGTTTAGCAACCAGTTCGATAGTTTCGCCTGCGCCAACTAATAGCACCCGCGCTTTATTGAGTTTACCGAAAATGTGTTTAGCCAAATTCACTGAAGCAAAAGCCACTGAAACGGCATTTTCACCAATTTCCGTTTCGGTTCGAACCTGTTTGGCGACACCAAAAGTGCGTTGGAACAATCGGTCCATCACTAAGGCCATCGAGCCAGCCGCTTTGGCTTGACTGTACGCCTGCTTCATTTGCCCCAATATTTGCGGCTCACCTAACACCAGTGAATCCAAGCCACATGCCACCCGCATCATGTGGGTAACCGCTTTTTGGTCTTGATGCCAATATAAACTGGGTACTAGCGTTGATGCCGGAATATTGTGATGCTGTTCAAGCCATAAGACCACTTTTTCTTGGGTTAACTCATGCTCACCGGGCTTGACAAGGTATAATTCAGTGCGATTACAGGTAGAGAGAATTGCCGCTTCTTGACACTGCACTTGAGACAGCATTTCTTGCAATGCGTGGGTAAGCGAATCAGGACTAAAGGCAATCTTTTCCCTCACCGAGACCGGCGCGGTTTTATGATTGATCCCTACTGCGACAATTGACATAGAAGCAACAACTTACCCGTAATAAAATTTAAACAATAAAACACGTTATCTTGATAATCATTTAATGAAATTATCAAAAACATAATGCCAACAAAATAATTCGGGGTATTTTACGAAAAAACGCTTATGATTGAAAGCACCTTACATACTGTGTTCAAATAAGTTGTTCGCAACAAAACGTTAAAAATAATGAAATTATCTAGTAATTGTAAAATTTATCTGCTTTTCCCGCTGTTTATTTTCCTTTATGGCTGTAGTACAACCAAACCAATATCATCCCCCCAGGTTAGTTCATCTAGTCAACATCAAGCTGATGTTGCACAGTTAGCCAGTTGGCAAATCAAAGGAAAATTGGCATTTATTAGTCCGAATGAACGCCAAAGTGCCAATGTGCTGTGGCAAGTAAAAGATCACGCCGTTGAAAAGCTCAGCCTATCGACCTTTCTGGGCATTAATATTGTTGATATCGAACAAACTAGTGAGCATTATTTAATTCACGCTGACGGAGAAACTCATCAAGGCAACAATCTCGCCCTACTCATCTGGCAACTCACCGGTTTAACCCTGCCGGTTGATGCCTTGAGCCACTGGCTCAAAGCTAGCCCCTATTTGCCGTCAGATAAACTGAGCTACCAAGCACAACAAGTTTTACCTTATCAACTTTCTAGCCATTTTAATCAACAACAATGGCAGGTAAAATACCGCCAATTTAAAATGGTCAACAATGTGATGTTGCCGCATAAAGTTGATATCACTCAAGGTGATTTAACGATAAAACTACAAATCAATCGATGGGAAACCTAACCTGTGAGCCGTATTTTTAGCTTTCCAGCACCTGCAAAACTCAATTTATTTCTTCATATTACCGGCCAACGCGCGAATGGTTATCACAATTTACAAACCCTGTTTCAATTTCTTGATTACGGTGACACGCTGCATTTTGAACTCACCGACGATGGCAAAATCGATTTACTCACCCCGTTTGAAGGCGTTGAGGTAACTGACAACCTCATCTTCAAAGCGGCCAAAAAATTACAAGCCGTTGGGCAAGTTAGCCAAGGAGTAAAAATTACCATCGATAAAGTATTGCCAATGGGTGGTGGCTTAGGTGGTGGTTCGTCAAACGCAGCGACGGTATTGGTCGCATTAAACGCCTTGTGGCAAACGCAGTTAAGTGCACAAACACTCGCCGACTTAGGACTCGAATTAGGCGCCGACGTACCTATTTTTGTGCATGGTCATGCCGCTTTTGCCGAAGGAGTTGGAGAAATTATTTCGAAACAAAATCCGACCGAGCACTGGTACTTGGTCACTAAGCCAAATTTGAGTATCTCAACGGCGCAAGTCTTTGGTGCGAAAGACTTAACACGTAATACGCCGGTTATTGATAAAACAAATTATTCACTCGAACAATGCCATAACGATTGCCAAGATTGGGTAATAAATCACTATCCTGAGGTTGCCAAGCTACTGGCTTGGTTGATAGAATACGCGCCGTCTCAAATGACAGGAACAGGCGCTTGTATTTTTTCGAGCTTTGCTACTGAACAAGAGGCGCGTTACATTCAAAGTAAATTGCCATCAGGTATTGAATCGTTTGTAGCTAAAGGAGCTAATATTTCTCCTTTAAAACACGCTATAGAGAAATTGTCATTCTAAATAGCGCGATGACCAAGTTGATTAAAGCCTGACTTAACAACTTCTTAATCAAATTGGTATAAGTTGCCAATTATTGGCAAAAAGTAAATTCATTGCTCATAGTTACTGACTCAAGGTTAATGACGATGAGCGTTAATTTTAATGTCAAAAAAAGTTTCTGAGGAACTGACAGTGCCTGACATGAAGATCTTTGCGGGTAACGCCACCCCTGAACTGGCTAAAAAAATTGCTGATCGCTTATACATGAACCTAGGCGAAGCAAAAGTAGGTAGTTTCAGCGACGGTGAAATCAGTGTTGAAATCACTGAAAACGTCCGCGGTGCCGATGTATTCATCATCCAATCAACTTGCGCACCAACTAACAACAACTTAATGGAATTAATCGTCATGGTAGACGCACTTCGCCGTGCATCTGCTGGCCGTATTACGGCGGTAATGCCTTATTTTGGTTATGCGCGTCAAGATCGTCGTGTACGCAGTGCTCGTGTTCCAATTACAGCAAAAGTTGTTGCTGACTTTTTATCAAGTGTTGGGGTTGACCGCGTATTAACAGTTGACCTTCATGCTGAGCAAATTCAAGGTTTCTTCGATGTACCAGTAGATAACGTGTTCGGTACACCAATCTTACTTGAAGACATGGTAGAGAAGAACTTAGACAACCCAGTTGTTGTTTCTCCTGACATTGGTGGTGTTGTACGTGCACGCGCTGTTGCCAAGTTATTAGATGACGCTGACTTAGCGATTATCGATAAACGTCGCCCGAAAGCCAATGTTGCTCAAGTTATGCACATTATTGGTGACGTTGAAGGTCGCGACTGTATCATCGTAGACGATATGATCGACACAGGTGGTACGTTAGCTAAAGCGGCGGCTGCGTTGAAAGATCACGGTGCTAAAAATGTTTATGCTTATGCGACTCACCCAGTGCTTTCTGGTAACGCCGTGCAAAACTTAAAAGATTCAGTCATCGACGAAGTGATCGTGACTGATTCAATCCCATTATCAGACGAGTTAAAAGCACTACCTAACTTACGTCAATTAACGTTGAGCGGTATGTTGTCTGAAGCGATTCGTCGCGTGAGCAACGAAGATTCAATCTCTGCGATGTTCGAAGACTAATCGCCGCAAAAGATCGTAAAGAAAACGGAGCCATGTGCTCCGTTTTTATTTTCTAACTACTTATACCAATTTCGATAAATTACTCGCTAGCCAACACAATACCTGAGTAACAATCTTGAGATTCCCGATAAAAACACTCGGGAATGACTCACTTCAGTGAAAGGCGGTAATGCTGGAAAGCGGTAACACCTTAAAGCCCTATCGCCTTATAGCTCCCAACTAACAGCTCCAAACTGACAACTCCCCTTCCTTTCAACCTTCCAACCTTCCAACCTTCAAACCTTCCCCCCTCCAACTTTCCAACTTTCCAACTTTCCAACTTTCCCACCCTCAAGCCTTAAACAGCCTTTTCTGACTCCTGCCGGCCTGCTCCGCTATTATTTGCCACTATTAAATGCTATAAAAAAGCGAATAAAATAAATAACATAATAATGATATGAATAAATTACAGAGTCCCCCAATAACAGCTAGTGGTGTTGAGCATCGTATTCGACTGTTATTTATTATCACGGCCACGATATATTTACTCAGTTTGCCCTTTACCCCTTATCCCTATCAGTTTAGTGTCAAAGCCTTACCTATTTTTCTACTGGCGTTAACCTGCTTTCAATTATTAACCGGCAAAAGCAAGTGGTTCATGAGCTTGGCACTGTTGGCAAGTCTTATTGGTGATATCTGCTTAGCGCTGAGTTTTCCATTGAGCTTTCAATATGGTTTAGTGGCGTTTTTATCTGCTCATATTTTTTATAGTGTCTATTTTATTTCACTCAAATCATCGCCAAGTGATTATCGTTTATTTGCCGTGTTCGCGGTTGTCGTATTTAGCTTAATCGCCGGTTCACAAATTCTGCCACACACCAGCAGTTTGTTAGTCCCTGTGCTGATTTACCTCATCGTGATAAGTTGCATGGCGATCATTGCCTTGTATAAACAAATAAATAACCAACTTACCTTTGGTGTATTTTGCTTTTTGGTATCAGATACCCTATTGGCGTTAAACTTATTTGTTAGCCCCATTCCGTTAGCGAGTCTTTGGGTGATGTTGACCTATTACAGCGCCCAATATTTTATTGTCAGTGGTATTTTCCGTTATCACCAACGCCAAGTGCAGAGTGAATAAATGCAATATCAAGTGCCGCAATACGGGGTAAAGTCGCTCGTAAATTATCTTTGCCAGCAAGGTCTGGATAAACAAGTTTTACTCAATATCTTAGCTACAGACGAGCAATCATTTATACAATCGCAAAGCGTTTATTCACTCGCACAATACGAGGCACTGTTTAGCTATGGTCAAGCACACCTACCAATTAAAAATCTAGGCTTTCATTTTGGCCAGGCATTTGACTTAGGTATTTGGGGGATCCTTGGTCATATCGTTGTTGCGGCACCCAACTTACTTGACGCGTTGGCGTATCAAAAACGCTATCAGTGCTTAATTGGCAACGTTGGTCAGGCAGAGCATGAAACTGACGGTGATAGTGTCATCATGCGTTATATCGCACACCCTGATGCGAGTATCAATAACATTGAGCATGTTATAACGGCGTGGCTAACTTATGCCTTTAGTTACACCCGCAATGATGATGCACCGGTCAGTGTTCACTTTACCCACGAGTGCCCTTCACAACTTGAAGAGTATCAAGATTATTTTCGTTGCAAGGTGGTTTTTGGTGACAACTTTAATGGCGTGAAGATAAAACAATACTCACTGTTGCACCCTATCGTTAGTGCTAACGATGACGTCTTAAAGCTTTTATTAAGTCACGCTGAACAATTACTGGCAGCGAAACGTCAAAAAGCCTCAATCGATATAATTCGTGAATATATTATCGAGCAGTTACCTAATGGCGTACCGAGTTTAGATGATGTTGCTCAACATTTAGAACTAAGTAGCCGACAACTTCAACGTAAATTTCAACAAGAGCAAACCAATTTAAGCCAACTTATCGAATCAATCAGGCAACAACTAGCGATTAGCTATTTGAGCCAAACTAACCACAAACTGTTGTACATCTCGACGATACTTGGTTATTCAGAGCAAAGCGCTTTTCAACGCGCCTTTAAACGCTGGTTTGGTCTAACACCACAAGCCTATCGACAAAAGCCCATCCCGTTGATGCTTAACTAGTTGCTTCACTGGCCATTGTCAGCTTGACAGTTTTATAAAAAGCTAATAGCTCAACCAAAGTAATACCGATTAAAAAGCTTTCTAAATGCCAACTCACCAACGGCACAAGTAAAATGTAAAACAAGAGAGATAAAAACATCAGTCGTACAGGTTCAACCCACAAAATCCATGACTTCAATTCTTGTAATCCACTAAAAAGCACCAAATTAATACTGGCAAAAGCACCCACTATCGCGAGTTCAAATACACTCAAACGGGTCATAGTCAATAAGAAGGTGATCGTCAGCGCTAAAATCAGCACAAATTGGCACAAAATATAGACTTTCATCACGGTAGGTAAACTGACTTCATATTTTATCAGCGTTTTTGTGGTTGCGTATTTTCTCGGGTGATCCGCATTGACATCTTCTGGGCGCCAACCAGGCGGCATAAAAAACACCTTGAACTTATCTTTCCACGACCGAGCATAGTAGGCATCTTTTATCAGATTCCAATATACCTGCAGATTTGCCCAAAACGGATTCCAACTCTTAAGCTGATGACTGACACCATAAACAATGTCTACCTCGTCTTTTTCTGCTTGAAAAGAGTTAAATAGTTTATCCCAAATAATAAACACACCTGCGTAGTTTTTATCAATGTAGTCGCGGTTTAACGCATGATGCACGCGATGATGACTGGGCGTTACCATAATCGCTTCAAACCAGGCTGGCATTTTATCAACGTGGCGTGTGTGGACCCAAAATTGATAAACCAAATTCAATGAAGCACAGGCAATAAATACTACAGGGTCAACGCCAATTAACGCGATCGGTAAATAAACCAACCAAGCCAACAAGCTCGGTGAGCTGGTTTGCCTGAGCGCCGTTGTTAAGTTGTATTCTTCACTCGAATGATGAACAACATGTGAGCCCCACATCACGTGAATACGATGGTTTAACCGATGCGCCCAATAATACGCCAAGTCATAAACAACAAAAGCAAAAATCCATACCCAAATACTGTCTTTCGGTAAATCAAATAGCGCGTATTTTTGATAAATCAGCCAATAAATCGACAGTGGGATCAGTGATTTCAATACCCCGGTAAAGCGACTCAAAATACCAATGCTCAGCGAGTTAATCGCATCGTTAAATCGGTAGTAATGGGTTTTGCGCTTGTGATCAAACCAAAGCTCAATTGCTATCAATAATAAAAAGAAAGGTATCGCCGCTATGATTATCGCCATCTGTCTGCCCGATTGTCACAAGTTTTCACCACTATAAGTCAAGCATAGTTGACAAATATTGACTTAGTAACGACATTGATTGACATGACGCGACAACACTTAAGTTGTTTACTATGCTTAAGAAAGACCAACAAATGAGGGTGATGTTATGCGTGTGTCAATTTCTGCGTTCATACTTTTACTGTTGTTTTGTACTCGCCTTTTGGCAGCGCCAACGCAAGTCACAATAAATGATATAAAGTGGCCACCGTTTTTCTTTCCCAATCTTGAAGGCTCACTACCGGGGTTAGGCAAAGAGTTACTAACGACTTGTATCAATAACGAGCAATATCAGCTCAACTACCTTACCTTGCCAGTTAAGCGCACCCACCTTTATATGAAATCAGGACAACTCGATGTCGCTGTTTATTCGCACAAAATCTCGCGAGAGCAATTTGTTATCTATGGCAAGGAGCCAATTTTTTTGAGTGAATACGGCTTTGTTTCCGTCAAAGACCAAAACATTGAAATAAATCAAATCAATGATTTATACCGTTATCAATTTGGCAATTTATCTGGGATCTCCCACACACCTGAAATTCTTAAAATCATCGAAGAAAAACGACTACATGATGAAGTAACCGAAGGATACGATATTGACGCCATGTTTGGCCAAATGATGACCTCCCCACCGCGCTTTCAAGTGATGGCAAACTCCAAAGAAACGTTTAAGTGGCGCGCTAAGCAACTCGGTATTACAGACAAGGTGACCGTCCATCCGTTAACGGTTAAAACTAAAGCTTATTACTTGACTGTGTCAAAAAAGGGAACAGCGATTAAAGATAAACAAGCTTTTTTAGACGCGGTAGATACCTGTATCAAAGCACTCAAAGCCAACGACGGCTATCAAACCATCGCCAGTAAATACGGCCTGTAATAATCTGCGGATATTTTAGATTAAACCATTGGCAATACAATGCGCTAAGTGTTATCATTGCGCGCCTTTTTTACCTAAGCATTAGCAATTTTGCCGGTAATTGGGCCTACATAGTTGTTTTTGGTCGCAAAAAACAACACTTATTTTAATCTAATATTTGAGTACAAAATCATGACTGATATTTTGACTTTGGATGCTGAAGTACGTACAGACTTAGGGAAAGGTGCGAGCCGCCGCCTACGTCACGCGAACAAAGTTCCAGCGATCCTTTACGGTGAAGGCAAAGACCCTATTTCTTTAACATTAGAGCACCGTCACGTGTTCCGTGCACAAGAAGAAGAAGCGTTTTACTCACAAGTGTTAACGTTAAACGTTGGCGGTGAGAAAGTTGAGTGTTTATTAAAAGACATGCAACGTCACCCGTACAAGCCATTAGTAATGCACTTAGACTTCATGCGTGTTGACGCTACTCACGCAGTACACACTAACGTTCCAGTTCACTTCATCAACGAAGAAGCTGTTGTTAAGAAAGGTGCTGTAATTGCTCACCACATCAATGAAATCGCTGTTACTTGTTTACCAGGTGACTTACCAGAGTTCATTGAAGTTGACTGTGCAGACTTAGAAGTTGGTCAAACGCTACACTTATCTGACGTTAAATTACCAAAAGGCGTAACGTCTGATGAATTAGCGAAAGGTGAAGATCACGACCAAGCTGTTGTTACTGCTAACGCTCCTAAAGGCGGCAGCGATGACGAAGCAGCTGAAGAAGAAGCTACTGAAGAATAATCGACGAGGAACATTCCTTGACGACTAACATTCAGCTAGTTGTGGGGCTGGGTAATCCCGGCCCCGAATACGCTAAAACACGCCACAATGCAGGTGTCTGGTTCGTAGAAGAACTCGCCTCGCGCTATAACATTTCCTTACGCCCTGAAAAAAAATACTTTGGCTACTATGGCAAAGGCTATATTGGCGAAGAACTTGTCCATTTATTGATCCCAACTACCTTTATGAATAAAAGCGGCCAAGCGGTAGCACCCCTTGCCAACTTTTATCGCATTCCTGTTGAAAACATCTTGGTCGCTCACGACGAACTCGATATGGAGCCGGGGATCATTAAGATAAAACAAGGCGGTGGTCACGGTGGCCACAATGGTTTGCGCGATATCATCGCCCGCATGGCAAATAATAAAGACTTCTATCGTTTACGCATTGGTATTGGCCACCCGGGCCACAAAGATCGCGTAACCGGGCATGTGCTAGGCAAAGCACCTGCAACAGAGCAAAACTTAATTGAACAATGTGTTGATGAAGCCAGTCGATGTTTTGAGATTTGGCAAAAAGACGGTCTCAAAAAAGCCCAAAACCGTCTACATTCATTCAAAGCACAGTAACAACTTTATAGGATACAGACATGGGATTTAAATGTGGTATCGTTGGCTTGCCAAACGTTGGTAAATCAACTCTTTTCAACGCACTCACCAAAGCTGGTATTGAAGCGGCTAACTTCCCGTTTTGTACTATTGAACCAAACACAGGTGTCGTGCCAGTACCCGATCCTCGCCTAGATAAGCTAGCAGAAATTGTTGGCCCAGAGCGCGTTATTGCAACGACTATGGAGTTTGTTGATATTGCCGGGCTTGTTGCCGGCGCATCAAAAGGTGAAGGCTTAGGTAACAAGTTCTTGGCTAACATCCGTGAAACAGATGCCATTGGCCACGTTGTTCGCTGTTTTGAAAACGATAACATTGTTCACGTAGCAGGTGGGGTAAACCCAGCTGATGACATCGATGTAATCAACACAGAATTAGCCCTTGCCGATATGGACACCGCAGAGCGCGCTATCGTTCGTCAACAAAAGAAAGCCAAAGGCGGCGACAAAGACGCGAAATTCGAATTACCTGTGTTAGAGAAAATCTTAAAACACGTTGAAGAAGGTAACATGATCCGCTCTTTAGATTTATCTAAAGAAGAAAAAGCTGCCGTTAAGTACTTAAACTTCTTAACCATCAAGCCAACGATGTACATTGCCAACGTTAATGACGATGGTTTTGAAAACAACCCTTACCTTGATCAAGTCAAAGAGATTGCAGCCGCAGAAGATGCTGTAGTGGTTGCCGTTTGTGCAGAAATTGAAGGTGAGCTTTCTGAGATGGACGAAGACGATCGCGAGATCTTCATGGAAGAAATGGGCCTAGAAGAGCCAGGCTTAAACCGTGTGATCAATGCCGGTTATTCTTTGCTTCACTTACACACCTACTTTACCGCTGGTGTTAAAGAAGTTCGCGCATGGACGGTGCGCCAAAACGCGACCGCGCCACAAGCGGCAGGTGTTATTCACACCGACTTTGAAAAAGGCTTTATCCGTGCGGAAGTGGTTGGTTACGATGACTTCGTTCAATACAACGGTGAGTCTGGCGCGAAAGAAGCAGGTAAATGGCGTTTAGAAGGTAAAGATTATATCGTTAAAGATGGTGATGTCGTGCACTTTAGATTTAATGTCTAGCTAAACGGTTAACGACAGATTTAACTAAAGATTTAAGCTCAACAAAGGCTGTAAACCTTTAAAAATAACAAGGTCAGTATGATTTTTTATACTGACCTTTTTATTATCAAAAAATAAATTGTTACTTTTTGAGAAAAGTTTTAAATATCTACCATACTTAGGGTGGATAATATGAAAACATGAGGTAAACATGAAACAAGTATTTTTAACTATTTTAATCGCTACATTTGTCCTAATTAATGCACCAAAAGCTCAAGCCAACGATGTTTCAGTTCGAGTTTGCGAGTACGTTAAAGCAAATGATAAAAAACGCTTAAGATCATACTTAAAAGATCAAAAGATTAAGGTCAAGGTGATTTTTGAAAGCGTCGGTTGCGACGGTGATAATATTTTAGTCTTCGCGGCAAAAAACAATTCGCTAGAAGTGGGTGAGTTTTTGATCGGCAAAACCCCAAAATCAGATGTCGAAGCGAGTTTAGACGCTATTAAAGCGGCATCAGCTCACCTCGGTGAAGTGGCGAGTAAACGCGTAAATTAAAACAACTGTTGTAAAGAAGCCAGAAATTAAAGCATCACAGCGGCAACTTCTGGCTTTTTTGTCTACATTTTTCAGCCATATTAATCTGTATCTTTACCGTTTTAGCTCACCAAATGATAACTTTGTTGAGTTTTTGAGCTAACAGTCGCGAAACTACAATTTTTTATTAAAAAACGGTTGACGTAAGCCTGCGATATCTGCAAAATACGCTCCACTTGCTCAGAGGCAAGAATTGGAATGGCTACATAGCTCAGCTGGTTAGAGCACATCACTCATAATGATGGGGTCCCAGGTTCAAATCCCGGTGTAGCCACCATTTGAATAATGCGGGAATGGCGGAATTGGTAGACGCGCTGGATTTAGGTTCCAGTGC
Organism: Thalassotalea sp. LPB0316; assembly: GCF_014898095.1. NCBI lineage: Bacteria > Pseudomonadati > Pseudomonadota > Gammaproteobacteria > Alteromonadales > Colwelliaceae > Thalassotalea > Thalassotalea sp. LPB0316. The sequence continues at coordinate 2,047,456 of NZ_CP062946.1, read as the reverse complement.
CGCGAGGCGTGAGAGTTCAAGTCTCTCTTCCCGTACCATTATTCAAAGCAATTTTATATTGCGCAAAATGAACATTGCTGGGGTATAGCCAAGCGGTAAGGCAGCGGGTTTTGATCCCGTCATTCTGAGGTTCAAATCCTCATACCCCAGCCACTTCATTCCTAATAATGATGCTGGCAAATGTTTATTGAGAAGTTACCTTGTTGGGGTATAGCCAAGCGGTAAGGCAGCGGGTTTTGATCCCGTCATTCTGAGGTTCAAATCCTCATACCCCAGCCACTTCTTCCATTGATTTCCTCTAAGCTTTTTATGAGTGACGCAAGTAAACTTTTATACGAAGTATAAGGCTACATAGCTCAGCTGGTTAGAGCACATCACTCATAATGATGGGGTCCCAGGTTCAAATCCCGGTGTAGCCACCATTGAATTACGCGGGAGTGGCGGAATTGGTAGACGCGCTGGATTTAGGTTCCAGTATCGCAAGATGTGAGAGTTCAAGTCTCTCCTCCCGTACCATTCAAATACAACAAAGTGATCGCTTTGCTTTGTTGACAAGTATCATACCTTAATTGGGGTATAGCCAAGCGGTAAGGCAGCGGGTTTTGATCCCGTCATTCTGAGGTTCAAATCCTCATACCCCAGCCACTTCTTCCTTGTTATCTATACACTTACTCCCTACTCTATTGTTTCTCGTTCAGTCATTTTATATCGCTTTATAAAAACAATCGGTTTACTCGGTGGTATGAGTTGGAAATCAACGGTATTAGGCTGGAAAGTGGTAACGTTGGAATGTTGGAACGTTGGAATGTTTTAAACCTTGATACCTTTAAACTTTTAAACTTTTAAACCTTTAATACAAGATTCCCGACTAACACACCTCGGGAATGACCCACTTTCAACCGCTAAACCCCACAGGCATAGGCCAGTGCTTTACTTTTCAACTTGCCCGCGCGTTGCGCGGCAAACAAACCTAGATTACGGACAAACTTAACCACAGGTGATTGATGAGTAAACGTTTGATAAATCGCATCCATCCCCGACATCATCATCAAATTATCGCTACGACGTGCACGCTCATAACTCGCTAAGGTTGCGGGATCATCAAATGCTTTGCCTTCGCCTATCGCTTTAGCCATTGCCATTTGCAGGGCTTTTACGTCTTTAAAACCTAAATTAACCCCTTGGCCTGCCAACGGGTTGATCGTATGTGCGGCGTCACCTAGCAAGACAACTCGGCCACTCACATAATGATTAGCATGACGACGAGTTAAGTTAAATGCACCTTTACCTAAAACGTTCACTTCACCTAATTTTTCAGGGAAACTGTTCGCTATTTCAACTGCCAACTGTTCATTCGATAATGCAGCTAAGCGATTAATTTCAGCCTTATTGTGATACCACACGAGTGATGCATTATTGCCAGGCATTGGCAAAAAGGCGACGGGCCCCGTTGGATAAAATTTTTGCCAAGTAATGTCTTGTTGTTCAATCGATGTTGCCACGTTAATCAACATCGCTGATTGCGCGTAATCCCAACCCGTTACGCCAATATTGGCTAGCTGACGAATTTGTGAATTGGCACCATCGGCAGCAATCAATAACTTAGCCGTGATGTTTTGCTCACCTAATTCAATAGTCACTTGATCGGCTTTATTGGTAAATTGTTTAACTTGTTCAGGCGCTAACAAACTAATACTGGCATGTTGTTGGATCACTTGCCAAAGCGCGAGCTGGATTTGGCGATTTTCCATCATATAGCCTAAATGCGCTCGGCCAATTTCTTGGGCATTAAATTCGGTATAGGCGAAATCGTCCTCCCAAACCCCAAGGCGTTTATACTGGCATATTCTGCTTTGGTCGATATAGGGCCATGCGCCAAGGGTTTCTAATAACTGCTGTGAGTTTAACGAAATAGCCGAGATACGAAGATCAAATGGCTCAGTGCCATTTACCTCAAAAGCAGCGGGTTGAAACCTTTCAATTAACGCAATTTTCAAACCTAAATCAGCTAAGGCAACGGCCGTTGCCGCGCCAATCATACCACCGCCAACAATAGCGCAATCATATGTTGTCACGAGTTATCTCACTGTTATTTTTTCAGCTATCTTAACACGGGTAAATCAAATAAGGTTGCTGAATATCAAGTTTTGCTTGTCTGAAGAAAATTATTTTAACCAACCAGAAATCGTGATGCGGTGTTGGTATGATTTGGTGTTTAAAGGTATAACTTTATGTGGCATTGGATGATCTAACTTCAATAACACCAGCGTGTTAAAGCGCGGCTCAATTATTTTTTGATAAAATCGCGAGCCCTGTTTGGGATATAACACCAATTGGCCGCCATTTTTGCGTTGCCAGCCTTTGGAAAGCTGATAGATAAAAGCAAACTGCCCTGCTTTGCCATCGGTGTGGTAACTAATAAATTGTCCTTTGACAAATGAGGCAAAAAACGCATCAGTTAACTCGCCACTAACGCCTAGTTCAGCTCGTGCTCGCTGTTTTAATTGGGTTAAAAAGGGGGCCATAATCTTTTGGTTGTCATGACTTTTCTGATGCTTGTTGGCACTGCGATAAAATGAGAAAGAAAACTGTTTTCGCCGATACGCAACAGCGGCTTGTTTGTGCCTTAGCTTGTCGATATACGGTTTGTTAATGTCATCTTTGATGCTTGCAAGGGGGCGATAAGGCGTTGTCAGTAAACACCACGCGCGATGATGTCGTTGTTTGAGTATGTTATTACGCAAAGCATTAGCGCTTACTTCAGGCAGGAAGTTATCGATAACGGCAAAACCTTTATCACTGAGTTGTTCATGCCACTTAATAGGTGGCACCATGGTGCCTATTTGATTCTTTTTTATTAACAAATATAAAATTCCAACTAGAAATCAATCGGTTTCTTTCCTATGTCTTTGTCTATTTCCATGTTAAGCGCTTTATGCTACTAATAAAACTTGCTACATAGCAATTTCGATAAACTTTACTTATACCAAGTGAATTAAATATTTGGTCACTCAGCGAGATTTAAAAGGCTTTTAGACAAGGCTTTGATTGCCGATAATGGTTATTCCCTTATCAAAATCAGTAACGAAGTATAAAAGCCTTTTAAACTCGCCCTTGGGAGCTCGTCAGAAAAGTGATAATTTCACAAATTTACTTGATGTAGAATGACTACACCTGCATAAATTTGCTTTATTATAACTTCCCTGACGTAGCTCTGAGTCGGTCAAATATTTATTTCAATTGGTATTATACCAAGAGAATTAACCCTAGCAGTATAAAAAGAGCAAATGCAAGGAGACATTATGTCGGCGCAATTAAAAGAAAGTAAACGCATTACCAAAGACATTAATTTAGTCTATGACTTTACTGAAAAGCCCAACCTCACTCAATTAAAATCAGCACCCGATCGTGCGGTAGTAGCCAAGCTACGTGCCGATTTAATTTTACCCAATAACAAGATTTTAACGGTAGATATAGATTTTGATACCACAAGTGGCTACCATGACAACACCATGATGATCATGGACGACTTTGGCGTTGAAATGTTAACCACCGCCTTTGCTACAAAATACGGACAAAAATACGCTGACTCAATTACCAAGGCGTGGCAAGAAAAACAAGAACCTAATGATCCGAGAAAACCAACCTACATTTTGGTACAAAAGCCTGCAAGTGATGATGACTTGCCTCAAGTTTATATGGTTTGTGGTAACAGAGTACACCCACCAAAAGAGGCACCGGAAAGCATTATTTAACTCTTTTGTGGTAAGCACAGTCTTGTGCTTACCTTTCTTAGCGCTCATTACACACCAAAGTGTTAACGCCACAGAGATTGAAGATTTAGATAACATTACTGGCATCTACCAAGATCGTGATGATTTTATTTGGTTGAGTGGTCAACAAGGCCTTTATCGGTATGACGGCTTTAATGTCCTGCGATTTGCCAACAATAGTGACGACTGGCATGTGCCTTTTACTTGGGTTAGAAGTATATCTCCCTATCAAGGTAAGCTCCTCGTTTCCACGCAAGTCAACGGCCTATATTCTTTAGATCCGAAAACAGGGAACTATGAAAGGCTCGCCTTGCCGAGCCATATAAAATCACCTTATTTAGCGACTTACTGTCGAAACCAAATTTATTTTACCGATAAAAGCACGCTTTATAGCTTTGACTTAAACACCCAGACAACCACGAAATTAATAGAAAACATCAATGTTCGCGAGATTATAGCGACCAAAGGTGCACTTTATGTTATCTCAGATAGGAGTATCCAATTAAATACATCTAATGGCTTTTCCACCATTTATAGTGGTGATATCAAGTCTTCAGCAACCCTTGGCGACTCTTTGGTCATTAAAGATGAAAAAAAGCTAATCACGATAAAAGGTAAACAAGTTATTAGCCAACAAACACTTGCCAAAAACATTACAGCGATCACCACAAGTCATGACAAAACAGCAATTTTAGCAACCGGCGATGATGGTAGCGTTTATCAATTTAACAGCCAAACGCTTGAGCCTATTGCCGCTAACTACCCTAAGTTTTCAAATAGTAAAATACTCAAACTGTTTCACGACAATTCAAAAACCCTATGGGCGCTAACTAATCAAGGGGTCAAATATGTTGCCGAAATCATCGTTAAGAACACGCCAATAGCCTACGATATCCAGCACAATACTAATGAACTACTGGCGGTAAATGATGATTTACTTATCGGCACGTTTGGCAAGGGACTAGCAACCTTAAAGCCTACACCTTGGCTAAATCCAGAATTAAACATCTCACTGCCAAATAGAGCCAAATACACAACTACAATGGTCCAACATGGTAATAGTATTATTTTCGGGACACTCGATGGCCTATGGCACTATAAACTAGGCGATTCAAGCGCCTCTCGGCTTAAAAACACCGACAGTATTAAGATAGTTTTAACCTTGCATATCAAAGACAGTTTATTGTACATAGGTACCAACTATGCGGGTGTGAAAAAATATGATTTGAATCAACAAAAGATTGTCAAAACTATCGATAAAGCAAATGGTCTACACAATTTAGAAGTTATCGACATTGTTACAATGGCAAATGGTGATCTCTGGCTCGCGACATCTGATAGTGTTCAGCTTTATAAGAGCCAAACCGACACTGTGCAGCAAATAGGTGAGTTTACCAGTAACAAGGTCGTTTCACTTGCTCATATCGATAACAAAATATTTGCTTTTACAATTGGTAGCGGCATTTACGTTTACGATTTACAAGGGATTTTGTTAGCCCGTCTAAGGCCTGCTACATCCTTTCATTATAACTTAGTGGTAGGCAATGAAGTTTGGGTAGCAGCTACTCCTGGGCTATATAGGTTAGACCCTGCTAATTACAAACTCTCCGTTGTTTTGGGCACCGAAGATAAAAACTTCAGTTCAGCGCCGGTGTTAATGGGCGAAAAAATATTCGCATGGCACACCAAAGGTTTGATTGAAGTTGATCACAAGCAAAAAAATTTTTATAACGCCAAAATAAAAATCAGTAAAACAGCCGTATCGGGTCAGCAGAGCCTTAACAGCAGTGTGATTAACGTTGGCTCAAATAAAGATGTCATTACCCTTGATTTGGCCAGCTTAGATTATCGGGCTAACACCAATAAACAATTTAAGTATCGATTAAATGATAATGTTTGGACCAAAGTCAGTGGCAATCAAATTACCCTTGCCGGTTTATCTTCAGGTGATTACACACTCGAAGTGATGGGCACGAATAGCCTTGGCCAATGGAGCAATTATGTTGCCTATACCAATATTCATATGGCTTACCCTTGGTACTGGACACCGCAAATCAGGATCATTTACTTACTCTTATTGCTAGCTTTAATGGTGTTATCTTTGTGGTTAATTTACACGCGAGCACGCTCGATTAGTTCTGTCTATAAAGTACTGGATGAAGACCTAAAAAACCGTGGCCTGCTATCTGATCATCTCGAGCGCAATATCAATGTTGCGATAAGGCTATTAAACCAAGGCGAGCAAACCAAAGCCAGCAAGCTACTTTCTGAAGCGGCTAGTATCATTGCCGACAACAAAACGAACGTAGCGCCGAGTAGTTTAAATCATCAGTCTTTATCGGGCGGTATCGAATACTTGGTTGATTTTTGGCAAGAAAAATACAGTGTAAAAGTGCGTACTCAGATTGATTTTGATATCGACAATCTAGAACAGCAACTTCAGCAAAGTATCTATCGAATTATCTATAGCGCTATCGACAGTGCCATTGCTCACAGCAAAAGTAATAACTTTATGGTGTCAATCAAGCGCTTTAATCAAAAGTTGTGGCTGCGGATTGAAGACGACAACGATTATTTTGACGGCTTTGACAGTAAAATCGACTTCAACATGGCAATGTACACCATTCGCAAGATTGCCGCGCGTCATCAGGCAAAAATTAATACCTATAGAACCAGTGACAACACCAGTCAGCTAGGTATTAGCTTTAACCTAGACGAACATGTCGATGAGTTTATAGAAAACGATATCGCCAACAATATTTAACCTGATTACTATTTAACCTGAACTTAGGATAAAAAATTGCTTTCTAGCGGTTATTTTTCCTTATTACGTCGTTAAATTTGTGTGCAATAGCGGGTATTCCAAACAAATTTGTCTAGTACTAAGAAAAAATCCCTCGCTAGAAGTGTAAACAGTGGTAGTAAATTGCTACTTTCAATAAGTTAGCTAACTTCTTATCCCAAAGTTCAGGTTATTTACTCATTCAACCGTCAAAGCCTGTGGCACATTGGCGAAAGAAAGAGTAAAATGCGTGTCCTTTTTATACCAACACGTATATTTTGATTAAAATTTAGGCAAGTAATCAATGACCAAAAAGCTTTATATTAAAACTTGGGGCTGTCAAATGAACGAGTACGACTCGCAGAAAATGGCAGAACTTCTCGACACAACGCATGGTTTAGAGTTAGCACAAGAAGCTGAAGAAGCAGACGTGATCCTGTTAAACACCTGCTCAATTCGCGAAAAAGCTCAAGAAAAAGTTTTCCATCAGCTAGGTCGTTGGAAAAACCTAAAAAATGAAAATCCTGATTTAATTATCGGTGTGGGTGGCTGTGTTGCCTCACAAGAAGGTGACGCGATTCGCCAACGCGCGCCGTATGTTGATATGGTATTTGGCCCGCAAACCTTGCACCGCTTACCTGAGATGATCAAAAAAGCTAGCGGTGAAAACAAAGAAGCCGTGGTTGATGTCAGCTTCCCTGAAATTGAAAAGTTTGACCGTTTACCTGAGCCAAAAGCGGAAGGTGCAACCGCTTTCGTTTCTATTATGGAAGGTTGTAGCAAGTACTGTACATTCTGTGTTGTACCTTATACTCGTGGTGAAGAAGTATCACGCCCATTAGATGACGTGTTATACGAAATTGCTCAACTCGCTGAGCAAGGTGTTCGTGAAGTTAATTTATTAGGCCAAAACGTTAACGCTTACCGCGGTGCAACGCACGATGGCGACATCTGCCGTTTTTCTGAGTTATTACGTTTAGTGGCTACCATTGACGGTATCGACCGCATTCGTTACACCACTTCTCACCCCGTTGAGTTTACCGACGATATCATTGAAGTTTACAAAGACGTACCTGAGCTCGTTAGCCACCTACACTTGCCTGTTCAAAGTGGTTCAGATCGCATTTTAACCATGATGAAGCGCGGTCATACGGCGTTAGAGTACAAATCAAAAATTCGCAAATTGAAAAAAGCGCGCCCAGATTTATGTATGTCATCTGACTTTATTGTTGGCTTCCCAGGTGAAACTGATGCCGATTTCGAAGCCACTATGGATTTAATCCAAGCCATCGACTTTGACTTGAGCTTTAGCTTTATCTACTCAGCACGTCCGGGCACACCCGCTGCCGATATCGTTGACGACATCGATGAAAGCGTTAAAAAACAACGCCTACAAATTTTACAAGACAGAATTAACCAACAAGCATTGCGCATTGCTCGCCAAATGTTAGACACCGAGCAACGCATCTTGGTTGAGGGCCCGTCGAAAAAGAATCCAATGGAGCTACGTGGCCGTACTGAAAACAACCGCATTGTAAACTTTGTTGCGCCACATCACGTGATTGGTCAATTTGTTGATGTTAAAATTACCGACGTCTACGCCAATTCATTGCGCGGCGAGCTAGTGCGTGAAGAAAAAGACATGGGCTTGCGTATTGCCCATTCACCAGCCGATATCTTAGCTAATAACCATCACGGTGCTAAGCCAAGCAATGCTGACGAATTAGGCGTTGCGACATTTACGCCTTAACTAATTTAAAACCAATTAATTTAATGGAATAATTCATTGAGCAAACAACACAGTATTACCTTTGAATTAGCACCGGTAGACAATACCAGACAAGCTAATTTATGTGGTCCAATGGACGATAACCTCAAAACCATTGAACGCCGTTTAGGGGTAGAAATTAGTTATCGCGGCCACGAATTTAAAATTGTTGGCCAAGAACTAAACTGTTTAGCCGTCGAAAAAATGCTAAAAAGCCTTTACGTTGAAACACAAACCGTTAAAGGCAAACAGCAAGCGATAACACCAGAGATGGTGCATATCAACATTCTTGAGGCCGATGTCCTTGAGCAAGCACCGACCGAGCACGACGCTGACTTTGCTAAAATGGTCACCATTAAAACCAAGCGCGGTTTAGTCAAGCCGCGTAATGGCAATCAGTCGACTTACGTGCAAAACGTGTTAACCAACGATATCAGCTTTGGTATTGGCCCTGCTGGTACAGGTAAAACCTATTTGGCAGTCGCGTGTGCGGTAGAAGCATTAGAGCGACAAGAAGTGCGCCGTATCTTATTGACCCGCCCTGCCGTTGAAGCTGGTGAAAAGTTAGGTTTCTTACCGGGCGATTTATCACAAAAGGTCGATCCCTATTTACGCCCGCTCTACGACGCCTTATTTGAAATGCTCGGTTTTGAAAAAGTTGAAAAACTCATTGAACGCAGTGTTATCGAAATCGCGCCACTGGCCTATATGCGCGGTCGTACATTAAATGATGCCTTTATCATTCTCGATGAAAGCCAAAACACTACGGTTGAACAAATGAAAATGTTCCTAACCCGTATCGGCTTTAACTCGCGCGCGGTGATCACAGGTGATGTTACCCAAGTTGACTTGCCACGAGGCCAAAAATCAGGTTTGCGCCACGCCATTGAAGTATTAGACGATATCCCAGGTGTTAGCTTTAACTTTTTCCAATCTAAAGATGTTGTTCGCCACCCAGTGGTTGCGCGTATTGTTGATGCCTACGAAAAACACGAAGCCAAAGTAAGCCGCATTAAAGAGCAGAAAAAACAAGAAAAGATAGCGCTAGAAAAAGCACAACTTGAAGCTGCCCAGCAAACTATCAGTAGCGTTAATGCAGCACCATCTCAGGATCGCGAGTAAACTTGTGACTATCGTGCTCGATTTACAAATTGCTAGCGAATCTAGCGACAACTTGCCAAATACCAGTGACTTTCAGAGCTGGGTTGAAGCTGCCCTGAGTCGCTACAGTAAACCCTTTGAGTTAACCATTCGTATTGTCGATAGCGCAGAGTCACAAACGCTCAATCACCAGTATCGCGGAAAAGATAAACCAACCAATGTACTATCTTTTCCGTTTGAAGTCCCCGATGGCATTGAGCTCGATTTACTCGGCGATTTAATTATTTGCAAACAAGTGGTTGAACGTGAAGCAACAGAACAAAACAAAATATTGAGCGCACATTGGGCTCATATGGTGATCCACGGATGCTTGCATTTGTTGGGCTTTGATCATATAAGTGATGATGAAGCGCAAGAAATGGAAAGTTTAGAAATTGACATTTTAGCGCAATTAGGGTTTTCTAACCCCTATATTGAAAGCTAAATGAACGCTAATATTTTTTAATAACACAGGAAACACACTGCTCTATGAGCGATGACAACCCCCAGTCTACCAACGGCTCCTCGAACAAATCGTTTTTGGATAAAATAGTTCAAGCATTTACCGGAGAGCCGCAAAATAAAGAAGAATTGGTTGAAGTATTAAACGATGCTGAAGACCGTGAACTGATCAATCCTGAAACCAAACTCATGATTGAAGGCGTGTTAGGTGTATCTGAGATGCGCGTTAGAGACATCATGATCCCGCGCTCGCAAATGGTGACACTCGACATCAACATGTCATTAGAAGAGTTCTTACCGAAGATTTTGGAGTCTGCCCACTCGCGTTTCCCTGTTGTCAACGATGACAAAGATCACGTTGAAGGTATTTTATTAGCAAAAGATTTACTCTCTTACGGCTTTAATCGCACTGACGAACCTTTCACGTTGTCTGATGTTATTCGCCCTGCAATTATTATCCCCGAAAGTAAAAAAGTAGAGCCGCTGTTAAAAGAGTTCCGCTCTGAACGTTATCACATGGCAATTGTTGTTGATGAATACGGCGGCGTTTCAGGCTTAGTAACGATTGAAGACATTCTCGAATTGATCGTCGGTGAAATTGAAGACGAAACCGATACTGAGATTGAAGAAGATATCAAACACTTAGCTGGCCAAGTCTATCAGTTAAAGGCCTTAACTGAACTTGCCGACTTTAACGAATACTTTAACTGCGAATTCGACGAAGAAGACGCCGATACCATTGGTGGTATCGTACTGCACGAATTTGGCCACATGCCACAAAAAGGCGAAGAAATTGAAATTGGCGATTTTGCCTTCAAGATTGTCTCTGCCGATAACCGCCGGATCCAAACAATTCAACTAACGGTGCCGAAAGAGCACGAAGTTACTGGTAAAATCCTTGATTAGTTGAATAATAACGGATGGTAGCGGCAGTTAAATCACTTTTCACCAAAACCAATGGGCTCAGCTTTGTCGCTGGGCTCATTTTAGTTTTTGCCTACGCACCTTATAGCCATTGGTGGCTTCCCCTTATTATCCTACCCATGTTTTTAGCCTTGATTGATGGCAAATCAATTAAGCATGCAACTCAAGCGTGTTTTAGCTTTGGTTTGGGTTGGTTTAGTGCCGGTATTAGCTGGGTGCATGTTTCAATAGACCAATTTGGTGGTATGCCACTTGTCGTGTCGCTACTGTTAATGTTGCTGCTCTGCCTCTACCTAGCACTCTACCCCATGCTCGCCGGTTATCTCGCCAGCAAGTTATCAGCAACAAAAACGCTCCACTTAGGCTTATTTGTTAGTACATGGCTCGTCTGTGAATACTTGCGCAGTATCGTATTAACAGGTTTTCCGTGGCTATCATTAGGCTATAGCCAAATTGACTCACCTCTTGCTGTTCTAGCACCCGTTATCGGCGAAATTGGCATTACCGCCTATTTGTTAGCGCTTAGCTATATATTGGTTCGGGTAATTAGGTCGAGCAACAAGTTACCATGGGCAGTTAGCTTAATAGTGTTTTCTGTCTGCTTAATTAGTGCAAGTGCGCTACAGTGGGTTAAACCGACAGGTAACAGCGTAAAAGTGGCGCTAGCACAAGGTAATATCGCGCAATCGATCAAATGGGATGATGAGCAAGAGTGGCCAACCATGTTGATGTATCTTGATATGGCAAGAGCCAACTACGATGCTGATATTATCGTGTGGCCGGAGTCGGCGATTCCAACGTTAGAGCCAATGGCACAAGATTACCTAGATTTAGTCAATCAATCTGCAGGGATGAATGACTCAGCGATTATAACCGGCATTCTAGATTACAACTTTGAAACTAAATCTTATTACAACGCCCTGATTACACTTGGCAACAGCCAAACTGAAAGTAAAACAACCGGCGATTATTTTTACAATCACAGCAACCGGTTTTACAAGCACCACCTATTACCTATTGGTGAATTCGTACCGTTTGGCGATCTGTTGCGCCCACTAGCGCCATTTTTTAATCTGCCGATGTCGTCGTTTTCTCGTGGTGACTATGTTCAGCAAAACCTCAAAGCCAAAGGTATTGATATTCTGCCGCTCATTTGTTTTGAAATTGCCTTTCCAAACCAACTTGCCGCCAATTTCACTAATCAAACGCAACTTTTACTGACCGTGAGTAACGATGCATGGTTTGGTACGTCGCATGGTCCACATCAGCATATGGAAATTGCTCGAATGCGCGCGCTAGAATTTGGCCGCCCATTAGTGCGCTCAACTAATACCGGCGTGACCGCTGCTGTTGATCATCAAGGCCAATTCATTGATAAACTACCTCAGTTTGAACAAGCCGTACTCAAGACAGAGGTTGCGCTAGTTCAAGGGTTCACGCCTTATAGTCGATTAGGTAATGTGCCAGTTTTTATCGTGGCACTACTGAGCTTTATTGCCATTAGCCTAACGCAACGCAAACGTTAGCCGAGCAAGCTAAACCTACTAACTTAAGCCAAGCGACCTAAGCCAAAAACTCAGCAATTCATCGCGTTATCCATTTACTTGGTCAACAAAATAGCTTTAAGATGATGAAATAATCCTCAATTAGAGCGTCAATAATGAAAAAAATATGCCTCACAACCCTCGCCCTGTTACCGAGTTTAGCGATTGCGCAAACACAAATCATATACAACGTAAATGGCTATACACCGCTTGGTGATAAGATCGCATCATTTAATGCGGTCGCCTTCGAAGGCGATAAAATCACTAAGGTCTATCAAGACGGTGAAACTGTTCCTAAAAGCGATAAAGTCAAGTTAATAGACGGCCAAGGTAAAACCTTATTACCGGGTTTAATTGACGCACACGGCCACGTGCTGGGTTACGGCCTAGGTATTTCACGCGTGAATTTAATGGGAATTGAATCAGAGCAAGCCGCTGTTGAGAAAATAAAACGCTTTAGCCAAGAAAACAACAGCCAAGGTTGGATCTTGGGGCGCGGTTGGAACCAAGTGATCTGGCCAAGTAATAGTTTCCCGACTAAAGCAAGCTTAGACAAGGCATTTCCCGACCAAGCGGTCTGGCTAAAGCGCGTTGATGGCCACGCTGGTTGGGCAAACTCGAAAGCATTAGCACTTTCAGGCATTACCAAAGCAACAAAATCACCGGATGGTGGTGAGATCATTAAAGATCAATTCGGCGAACCAACGGGTGTGTTTATCGATAACGCCATGTACTTAATTGATCAAGCGATTGCACCACTGACTATTGAACAAGAAGCCAAGGTACTGAAAAAGGCCATGCAATCCCTTGCCGAGCAAGGGCTGACCAGTGTTCACGACGCCGGTATTTCAAACCAGACGATTGCTGCTTATCAACTATTAGCAAAAAATGACGAAATGCCTATTCGAATCTATGCGATGGCAGATGCCACAGATAAAGCCTTTGATAAAACACTCGCAAACGGCATTGTTACCGACAACCAACAAAGCTTTGTCTTGCGCAGCGTTAAAATTTCAGCCGATGGTGCGCTAGGTAGCCGAGGCGCTGCCCTACACAAAAGCTACAGCGATAAAGAAAACCATCACGGCTTACTCTTACACAAACCCAAAGAGCTCAGCGCACTTATCGACAAATCGATGCAAGCCGGCTTTCAAGTGAATACTCACGCTATCGGTGATAAAGCCAACACGCTAGTACTTGATAACTACGAAGTATTAATCGCCAAACATCAAAGTAAAGCGCTGCGTCATCGCGTTGAACATGCCCAAATTTTGCTACTAGAAGATATCCCGAGATTTGCAGAGCTCGGCGTTATTCCGTCAATGCAAGCAACCCACGCTACGAGCGATAAAAACATGGCACAAGACAGGTTAGGCAAAGATCGATTGGCCGGCGCTTATGCTTGGCGAAAACTTCTGTCAACCGGCGTTAAAATAGCCAATGGCTCAGATTTCCCAGTTGAATACGCCAACCCATTTTTTGGCTTACACGCGGCAGTGACTCGCCAAGATCACAATAACCAACCGCTAGGTGGTTGGTTAGAAAAAGAAAAAATGACCCGCGCTGAAGCCTTGCGCAGTTTTAGTATTGATGCTGCCTATGCCGGCCATCAGGAAACAGCGTTAGGCTCAATCGAAGTAGGTAAAATGGCCGACTTTATTTTAGTTGATAAAGACTTCTTCAACGCAGATGAAACCACACTGTGGCAAACCAAGGTGCTAAAAACTTGGGTGGGTGGTAAGCAGGTTTATTAACGTGCAAGGCTTGAAGGTTGGAAGGTTTAAAGGTTGGAAGGCGTGAGTGCTGGAAGGCTCTAAAACCTTAAAACTCAAAACCTTAAAACCTTTAGACCTTCAAGCGTTATCACTCTATTGCTACGCAGATGCTTTGTATAAGTTGACCTGATTTCTACCGTTTTCTTTCGACTTATAAAGTGCATTATCAGCTGCTTCAATCCACGACTCATAAGTTTTCATTTCTTCGCTGACCTCTGCAACCCCCAGGCTAACGGTATATTGAATCGTATTGCCCTTATACTCTACTTTGCTTTCACTGATTTTTTTGCGCAATCGCTCAGCAAACACCAAGGCATTTTCAAGTGGCGTATCAACGAGTAGCACTGCAAATTCCTCGCCACCATAACGCCCCGTAATATCGGTTTCGCGCACTTCTTTGATCACGTTTTCAGCTAAATCGCGAATAACCTCATCACCCACGACATGACCATAGCTATCATTTACTCGCTTAAAGTGGTCGATATCGAGCATCACCAAGCAACTCTTGTGTTGACTGCGAATCCAACGCTTGTACTCAAGCTGAAAACAGCGCTCCCAGTGACTGCGATTAAACAAATTAGTTAAGCCGTCGATTTGGCTAATGCGAGCAAGCTTTTCATTTAACTGCTCTAAATTTAATTTATTAATCGCTGTATCGGTTACGTCGTAAACCAGAACACATAAATGGGTTACCTCACCAGAAGCAGATATCAACGGAATAAAAGTGGTATTTTGGTACATGAAATCGGCTGAACCAGTGATCGGACGGTAGTTTTGAAACTTGAATAAATACGGGCGTTGCTCCCAAATGGTAAACGCTTTATTTTTCAATAAAAACACCGCTTCTGCTTTACGTGTAAACCACTGCTCATCAATGTCGTCGAACAGGGTAAACAGGTTTTTATTCTTAACCTGTCTTGGTAATAGGCCAGAATGATGCTCCATAAAGCCATTCCAAATCTGCACGTTGTAATCTCGATCTAACACCACAAGACCGACATCAATCGTGTGTAGCATTTCCATTAACCAATGGATTTCATTTATTTGTTCTGTTTCTAATGACATAACTTCTTCCAGTAATCCTGTTTAACGCTAATGGGCTATTCGTCGAGTAAATAAGCAAGTTTATTATTGAGGGTAACAATTGAGTCTTCAGTAAATAACAATAACAAATCACATTTTATTGGATAATTTTCAATACCATAACTAATTTCTATTGCTAACGTACGCTGCCAACGGTCACTATTTGAGGCGATTAGATCAGAGATTTTTCGGTGCAAACCAAGTACCACAGGGTGACCTTGGCTAAATGATAAGTCGAGTTGCTCAGATAAGCCCTTTAAACAAGCGCCAATTAATACATTGGCCATATCCATTAACAACTCCAACTCTGCGTCCTGATCTATCGCAGCATCGTATTTCATCAGGCGCGCAATATCTTGAAAGCTTGAGTCGTTTAAAATCAACAAGGCCTCACCAGAAATCCCCCCACTGATAAACCCCTGACAAATACCCGAGGTACTCTCTTCGCGCTCTACCGCCGACAGCGCCATGCTCAGCTCACTAACTTCAATCAAGTTGACGTTGGGAATGGGCAGTTCAACAAACACATTGAGTAAGCGCGCGAGTAAATCACCCGCTCGACCCATCGCAACATTGGCGATTTCTTGGTAACAGTCTCGCTGATCTTGGGTAAGCGTAATGTTTGGCTGTTTTTTCGGTTCTGTCGCAACGCTCGTTGGCGCTGGCTCGCTTGTAACTGGCGCAGAAGGAACCGATTGCTCACTTTCTTGAGAATAGATACCGTAATCGGCGAGTAACTTGGTCAGTATCTTTTTATTCACCGGTTTTTGAATAAAATCTAATGCCCCCAGTTTTTTTACTCGCTCATGGGCTTCTGGTTGAATATCGCCTGAAATAACGACGGTTAAGGTTGGTAAATCTTCCTTAACTATCGCCTCTAGCGTTTCGTAGCCGTCCATAACAGGCATGTTTAAATCAAGTAATAAGACATCGCCCTTACCTGCCTTAATTGCTTCAACAGCTTCTTGGCCATTGGTCGCAAAGCTAATATCTACCTCCCATCCATCAGGTAAACTTCTCGCTACCTGTTTGCGAGCCATGTTAGAGTCGTCACAAATTAATAATTGGGTTGTCATTTTACTAGCTTCCAAATGGACAAATTTATTACAATAATAATACCATAAGTTGAATAAGGTAAAATTAAAAAAACCTTAAAAAATAGCTTGTTAAAAACAGCGCAACGATCAGCAAGTTAATTTCACAACACGAAAAGAGAGTATCAAATGAAAAATTTTACCAAAGCTGCTTTATTTACCTTGCTATGTTTAAGTAGCCATAGTTACAGCTTAGCACAAGAAGAAGCGCAGTTAACCGAAACCACAGATCTAGTAAAAGCGGGTACTAAGTATGTCACCTTGCTAGGTACTCAAGTCAACGTTGGCGAAAAGGCGCCAAACTTCAAGGTTGTTAATGAAAACTTTTCGCCCGTTGAATTAACTTCATTTACCAACAAAACGGTATTAATTTCAGTCGTTCCAAGCTTAGATACTGGGGTTTGTTCTATTCAAACCAAACGCTTTAATGAAGAAGTGCAGAACTTGCCAGATGATATTGTTATGCTGACCATAAGCAACGATTTACCCTTTGCCCAAAAGCGTTTTTGTAAAATGGAAAACATCGATAGTGTCAAGGTATTATCAGATGCTGTTTGGCGTGATTTTGGCCAAAAATATGGCTTATTGATCAAAGATATGGGGCTATTGACCCGTGCGATCTTCATTGTCGAATCAAACGGCACCATTGCTTATAAAGAATTAGTGGAAAATATCTCAAGTCACCCAGACTACGATATGGCGTTATCAACGTTAAAAGCATTATCGACGCCGAAATCGGAAGAGCCAGTGCAGAGCCCTAGCCCAGCTCAAGAAAGCAATACCAGCGCGACGAAATAGTTGTCTTTCAAATATTCCTACAAAAGGCAGTTGATACTGCCTTTTTCATCTCTTTAATGCAGCTCTCCTGATCGCGTTCGATCACAACCGCGCAAAAAAACAAAAAAAATAAAAACTTAAATTTCAACAACTTAAACCAAGGGTATTTATTTTTTTAATTTTTCCCTTGAAATCTATTTGGCCGATACACATATCTTAATTGTAGTCGCCGTAATGGGACACATTTAACCGCCTGTTCTTTATGAAAGGCCTCTTGTTGGCATGAGTTGCTATGGTGTAACCGAATATCACCCATTGCTCGTGTCAATGTTTTACATATTGCTAAATAGATAGGATATGCACATGCGTACAAATACAGACTTAAGCCCTTTATACCGTTCTTTTATTGGTTTTGACCACCTAGCTGGCTTAATTGACAAAGCTTCTCGTCAAGAAAAACAATCTTCGTACCCTCCGTACAACATAGAATTGATTGCAGAAGACAAATACAGAATTACTATGGCTATCGCTGGTTTTGTTGAAGATGAACTAGATATCGAATCAAAACAAAACACTTTGATAGTTACTGGCACTAAAGCGCCATCTGACGAAAAAGTACAACGTACTTTCCTTCACCAAGGTATTGCCGAGCGCAACTTTGAACGTAAATTCCAATTAGGGGATCACGTCAAAGTCATCAGCGCCCAACTGGAAAACGGTTTATTACATATCGAACTAGAAAGAGAGATTCCAGAAGCACTTAAGCCGAGAAAAATAGCGATTAACGGTAGTAAACTAATCGAAAATTAACGATTAGTTGCGGCCTTGAACAACAAGGTCGCCTCATTGACAACCTCCCAACGTGTTACTTTTGCCCTACTACTTAGTAGGGCTTTTTTTGTTTAATTGCTCTAATAACGCTTGGTAACGTTGCTCGTCATACTTAGCAATATTGTATAGGTTGATCGTAGCTATGACCTCTTTAGCATTAGCATAGTTACCGATTGCCAAGTAACACTCAATTAGCCTTATTTTCGCTTTGGTGCCCATTTGCTGATCAAATGACTGGCGGGCCGAGTCGATTGCATGTTGATAATGCGTAATCGCTTCAAAATACTGCTCGGTTTCGGCATAAGCTGCCGCTAAATTAAAGTGAGCAACGCCGACTTGTTGAGTATTGCCAACCCCTTCAGCACCTTCTAACGACAGTTTACGATAAGCAATACTTTCTTCGTGCTTTTTTAACCGAGAAGCTAAATGACCTAAATTAGCATACATTTCTCGCTTGAGTAGAGGATCGGGGGAACGCTGGTATTTGGCCTCCAAGGCAACTAATGTTTGATACCCTTTGTCGTACTCGTCCATCACCAACAGTGCGTTAGCCATCATCACGATCAGCATAGGATTACCGTTAAAATTAGTAATTTCACTCAATACATTAACAGCGTAATTAAGCTCGTTATGCGCAGATACTTTATCGCCTAGCATAAGTTGCATTTTTGCCTTGTGAATAGCCACCGACAAAGCAAATGAATGTGGCAAGTTATCGTAGTTTTGCCATGGTGCTAACACGGCGATCAATTCATCAAAACGCTCTAATTCAAACAGACTTTGCTGCCTGAGCATTTCCATTTGATACCATTCAAACGACTGTGGTCGAGTTAGTGGTTGGCGTTGGTCAATTTCAGTTAGACACTTTAATTGTGATGAGATACAAACTTCTTGAATAGTCTGACTTTGCGCCGCAACAGCTGGGAAAAACCCACTATACGCGGTTAAAGTTATCAAAGAGGCATAAAGAAGGTGCTTTTTCATCTCGTTAAGTACTAGTTATAAATTGATAAATCTCAGCTTGCACTTCTTGTGCATGACTCACAGGTGCCATGTGACCTGCTTTAAAGGTTTTTAGTGTAGCATGAGGCAAGGATTGTAAAAGCAATTTAATGATTTGGTGTGCCAAATGTGTGCTCAAGGAGCCTTTCATCAATAGCACGGGTGCTTGAATCACGTTAACATCTTCGACACTATATCTTTCCGCCATTAAAGCCTGAAAATCAAGGTTTACCTTGGGCATATCAGCAGCCATTAAATCTTGCATTTTTTGAGGTAAACCGACAAAAAAGCCTGGCGTATTCCAGTAATTGGTAAAGACTTCAGCGGCTTGATAAGGCTCACTATTGAGCACATTGGTTGAAAAAGTGACCGCCTCATCATAATCAGCGCTATCTTTCGGCAGAAGATGAAATGCGACGGGTTCAAAAAGGCTCAACGACAACACAGATCTGGGCTGCTCAACGGCAAGCTTTAATGCCAGTGCACCACCAAATGAGTGACCAACTAGGTGAAAGCGATCAATATTATAATGCCTAAGTACTTGAGTAATCCTTTGTTTTTCTACTTCAAAACTATAGTTTTTTTCATCTTGTACTTTATCTGCCTGGCCATAACTGAGCAAATCAACATTGATAACTCGGTAAGCCGATTTAGTATGAGATGTTAAGGCCCACCATTGTTTTGAAGAACTTAACGAACTGTGTAAAAGTACAATAACTGGGTGGTTTGTCGAGAAATCGCCGAGTAACTGAACACCTGAAAACTGAACCATAGAGCTGCTGATAGAACCGCTGAATAAAATTTAACAAACTAACAATTTACTGATTATCGAGACAAAGTCAAAATATTAACCAACAGAAAAACAATCCATAGAAACACAAAATATTATTGGCACAAAACACTGACATTTTTTAATCAGCTGTGTTAAAAAGATCATAACCACATAAGAAAAAAGATAAAAGTTGGCTATATGAATCTTAACATGACACAACAAAACGCCTTAGTTTGCGGGGCTAGCCAAGGTATTGGCAAAGCCTGCGCTATTGCCCTTGCCGCTCACGGCGCAAACGTTACCCTATTTGCTCGAAATCCTGAAAGCTTGGCGCAAGTCAAAGCGCAGCTCGATACTTCATTTGAACAGCAGCACCACATTTTAGTTGCTGATTTTTCCGATCCTGAGCAAGTTAAAAAAGCCCTCGAGGAGCATTTAACAAAAGTGCCTTCAATCGACATTGTCATTAACAATACCGGTGGCCCTGCCCCCGGATTAGCTAGCCAAAGCGATCCTATGCTGTTTGTCAAAGCTTTTGAGCAACACCTGATCAACAATCAAAATATTGCCCAATTAGTCACCCCTAAAATGAAAGAAAAAGGCTATGGTCGTATTATCAACGTGATATCGACATCAGTTAAACAGCCGATTAATGGTTTAGGTGTGTCAAATACTATTCGCGGCGCCGTCGCCAGCTGGGCAAAAACACTAGCTAATGAATTAGGCCCATATAACATTACGGTAAACAACGTGTTACCAGGCGCAACGGCCACCGCAAGGCTCGATGCCATTATCGAAGGCAAAGCGAAAAAGCAAAATATCTCCGTTGAACAAGCAACAATCAATGAGAAAGCCACTATTCCAATGAACCGATTTGCCGAACCAGAAGAGTTTGCCAATGCCGTGACCTTTTTAGCGTCGCCAAGTGCAGGTTACATTACGGGTATCAACCTACCAGTCGATGGTGGCCGAACTAGCTGTTTGTAGGTGTAAAATGGATAACATTGATAACTTTATCGGCAATCAGCACCTTGCGCCGGTATCAAAAAATTATCTCGACAATATTTGCCCGGCAACGGGCCAAGTCTACGGTAGTATCCCCAATAGTGATGAGGCTGATCTTGAGTTGGCTATTGTGGCAGCAAAACGGGCACAAAAATCTTGGGCGCAAATGCCCAGTGAGCAGCGCAGTGATATCTTGATCAAGATTGCTCAATTAATTGAGCAAAACCTTGAAGAGCTCGCCCAAGCTGAGTCGCTAGATAATGGTAAACCGATTAGCCTTGCACGCTCAGTTGATATTCCAAGAGCGGCGAGTAATTTTAAATTTTTTGCCGCAGCGGCGTCACAATTTGCTAGCCAAGCCCACCATATGCCCAATAACGCCATTAATTATACGCTTAGGCAACCTGTTGGTATTGTCGGCTGTATCAGCCCGTGGAATTTACCCTTGTATTTATTTACTTGGAAGATTGCACCAGCGCTGGCAGCTGGTAATTGTGTGATTGCAAAGCCGTCAGAAGTAACGCCCAAAACGGCGAGTATGCTAGGTAAAATATGCCAACAAGCGGGGTTACCCGAAGGTGTATTAGCTATCTTACACGGCGAAGGCAAAACCATTGGTAATTTAATTTGTCAGCATCGAGACATCAAAGCGATTTCGTTTACCGGAGGCACGCAAACCGGCGCTTATATCGCAACTCAACTCGCCCCGCAATTTAAAAAGCTATCGCTTGAGCTTGGTGGTAAAAACCCCGCTATCGTATTAAACGATTGTGACATGGAACTCACCTTAAATGAAATCTTTCGCGCTAGCTTTGCCAATCAAGGGCAGATTTGTTTATGTGCATCGCGTATTTATGTTCAGCGAGAAATTTATCAAGACTTCAAACGTGCCTTAGTCGAAAAAGCAAAAGCGTTAATGCCCGCCGATCCAGCCAATGAACAAACGGCCATGGGCGCGATTGTTTCAAAACCTCATCTCAATAAAGTTTTAGGCTTTATTGAGCGAGCCAAGCAATCGGGCGCAACTATTCTCACAGGTGGTGAACAAGTTAAATTAGCAGGCCGACTAGCTGATGGTTACTACCTACAGCCGACAATTATTGAAGGCTTAGCCAACGAGCATGAGTGTAATCAGCAAGAAATATTTGGCCCGGTAGTGACCTTAACGCCGTTTGACTCGATTGATGAAGCGATAACACTAGCAAACGATAGTGATTACGGCCTAGCCGCCACGGTTTGGACCAAAAACTTGGCGAATGCTCACGATATTGCCGAACAATTACAAACCGGGATTGTTTGGGTCAACTGTTGGCTACACCGCGATTTGAGAACCCCGTTTGGCGGTATGAAACAATCGGGCTTAGGCCGTGAAGGTGGTGAAGAAGCTATGCGCTTCTTTACGGAAGCTAAAAACGTGTGTATAAAATACACATAACGAACAATTAACCAACAACACAACTTATACCAATAATAAAAAATGAGCGTTACTTGTTACAAATTCAAATCTTCAGGGGCGATATTTGCTAGCCCCTTAGGCTGTAAGTGGAGCCCTGCTTAACAGCTACCTATCTTTAGCCTAACCTTTGTATAGGCCATCTTCTTTCGTCATCACTTGTTAAGTGGTGCTTTTATCGTTGTCTAAAAACGAGAATTATTATGACAGAAAATACTACCTTTAATACCAATAAAGCCCCAAAACCAGTGGGCTTATACCCTCATGCTAAACGCGTTGGCAACTTGTTATTCCTCTCAGGCGTTGGCCCGAGAAGTGCAACATCAAGCGATATTCCAGGTGTTGAGCTAGACAGTAACGGCAAGATAAAGAGCTACGATATCGAAGCGCAATGCCACAGCGTATTTCAAAATGTTCGCACCATTTTAGAAGCGTCTAATGCCAGTTGGATGGATTTGGTTGATGTCACCGTCTTTTTAACCAATATGGATGATGATTTTGCCACCTACAACAAGATCTATGCTGAGTACTTCAAAGATAATCAGCCCTGTCGAACAACCGTTGAAATAAACAAACTCCCCACGCCAATTGCGATAGAGCTCAAATGTATCGCCCATATTAAGGAGTAACTGATGTTATATAGCATGCCAATCAATATTAGCCAGTGGATTGAAGATCATCGCGAGCAATTAAAACCGCCCGTTTGTAATAAGCAAGTATTTGAACAAGATGACTTTATTGTGATGATCGTCGGCGGACCAAACAACCGCAGCGACTACCACTACAACGAAACGCCTGAGCTGTTTTATCAAATTGAAGGCGATATGATCTTACAGGTTATCGAACACGATGATAACAATCAGCCGATATTTAAAGATATAACAATAAAACAAGGCGAATTATTTCTCCTACCACCGAAAGTACTGCATTCGCCACAGCGCTTTGAAAACACTATCGGTATGGTGGTTGAGCAAAAACGCGGCGAGCAGCAACTCGATGAACTCCATTGGTACTGCCGTGATTGCCACGCTTTGATGTACCGCGAGGCGTTTGCCTTAGCCAATATTGAAACAGACTTACCTAAAGTGTTTGAGCGCTTTTTTACCGATCACGCGCAATGTAAAGCCTGTGGTTTTAGCTTTGAAATTCCTGACAAATATAAAAAGTAACGCCTATGGACGTGCTAGTTAATCATCAATCACAGCAATATCAACTCGATATTAGCCAAGGTCAAAGTTTGGCGATTGAGCTGAACTTCAATCAACCGCAACCCAATCACTTTGGTGCCGCTCAAGCGACTAAACGGCCGATGCAAGCTGGCGGCTTTATCGGCAATACCCGCAAGAACGGCAGTTGCAATGTTAATGAGCTTAGCTTTAACCCGCATTGTAACGGGACACACACAGAAACCTTGGGCCATATTTGCCACTTGGACGAGCGTGATACTTTGACTATCGATCAGCTCGATATACCGGCGCTGATCCCGACAGTGCTGATTAGCGTAACGCCAGTTAATGCCTGTGAACAAAGCGAAAGCTACGCTGTGGCATTAGCCAGTAACGATCGCGTGATCACAAAAGCCGCATTAAGCGAGCAGTTACAAGATTATTCAGATGCCCAGCTCCATGGCTTGGTCATTCGGACACTCGATAACCCGGTGAGTAAAAAGCACCTCGCTTATTGCGAGCAAACACCTAATGCTTTTTTCACCACACAAGCAATTCGCTACTTGTTCGAACGCGGTGTAAACCACTTGGTCGTTGATATGCCTTCAATTGATAAAATGAATGACGATGGCTTACTCAACAATCATCATATTTTTTGGGACGTAATCCCTAATTCACGAAAAGTCGCACAACAAAGTCGGGTCAATGCCACTGTCACCGAACTTGCTTACATCAGTAATGAGATTGCTGATGGTTTTTATTTTCTCAACCTTCAACTTCCTGCTTTTGTTAACGATGCTGCGCCATCAAATCCGGTGTTATATACCCCAATTAAGCAAGAAGACATCGCCGTTTTTAAGGAGTAACAGCATGTTTAAACCAACCCTAGCCTATGCCCAATCACTTGATAGCCAAGACCCCTTAAAACACCTGCGCGATCAATTTAGCCTGCCAAAGCACACTACTGGTGAAAACACCCTTTATTTCACGGGAAATTCATTGGGCTTACAGCCGAAAAAAGCCAGAGAAAACGTCATCGAAATGCTCGATGCTTGGCAAACATATGGTGTTAAAGGCCATTTTGAAGGCGATTATCCATGGATGCCTTACCACGAGTTTTTAACCGAGCACAGTGCCGAGCTGGTTGGTGCGCAGGCAAATGAAGTAGTGATGATGAACTCTCTCACTGCCAACTTACATTTAATGATGGTGAGTTTTTATCAGCCAAGCTCAGACAAACGAAAAATTCTGATTGAAGATCACGCCTTTCCATCGGATCATTACGCTGTTTGCTCACAGCTCAAGCACCACGGCTTTGATGAAAGCGATCTTTTATTGTGGCAGCCAAGAGCCGATGAGTTATTACACCTTGAAGACTTTGAAGCAATACTGGCAAAGCACCATCAAGAAATTAGTCTGATATTATTACCTGGCGTGCAATATTACACGGGCCAAGTATTGCCGATGCAGCGTTTAACCGAGCTAGCTCATCAATACGGCATTACCATTGGTTTAGATTTAGCCCATGCTGTGGGTAACGTTGAATTAGCGCTCCACGACTGGCAGGTCGATTTCGCCTGTTGGTGTAGTTATAAATATTTAAACAGTGGTGCTGGCTCTGTTGCTGGCTGTTTTATTCATAAAAAACATTGCCAAAATACCGAGCTTAACCGCTTTGCCGGTTGGTGGGGGCACGATAAAGCAACCCGTTTTAAAATGGATAATCAATTTTCACCTATTCCAACCGCCGAAGGTTGGCAATTATCTAATCCACCAGTGCTTTCACTGGCGGCAATTCGCGGTTCGCTTGAAACCTTTGCGATGGCAGGCGGTATCAAACCCTTAAGAGAAAAGTCAGTAAAACTTACCCAATACGCGGTTGATTTATTGCAGCACGAATTAGCTGGCGACATTCAGATCATCACACCGATGGAGCCAGAGGCGCGTGGCTGTCAATTATCACTGATGGTGACCAAAGCAGGCTTAGATGGCAAAGCCCTATTCAATGCCCTAGATGAAAATGGTGTGGTACTCGATTGGCGCGAGCCCAATGTCATGCGCTTTGCGCCAGTACCGCTATACAATAGTTTTGAAGACGTCTACCAATTCGTCGCCATTTTAAAACGCTGTTTGGAGAAGTAACCATGACACAAACCTCGTCGATTAGTATTATTGGCGCCGGACTCGTCGGCTCTTTACTCGCGCTAGGCCTAGCAAAAAAAGGCTATCGAGTGCATGTTTTTGAATCGCGACCCGATCTGCGTAAAAATGATATTTCAGCAGGGAAATCAATTAACCTCGCGTTGGCCAATCGCGGTATTCGCGCACTTGAGCAGCAAGGGATTTTTGATCAAGTTAAGCCCTTATTAATCGAAATGAAAGGCAGAATGGTCCATTTAACCGACCAACAAGCCCAATTTCAAACCTATGGCATCAATGAACATGAGGTGATTTACTCGATTTCACGCGGTGGCCTGAATGCCCTACTACTTGATGAAGCAGAGAAATTGCCCAATGTTACCCTCAATTTTAACCATCGAGTAACTGGCGTTGATCTAGATAACAAACAACTTAGTTTTAAGGACGAGCAACAGCAAAATCACCTATTTGATCGCGTTATCGGCACTGATGGTGCAAATTCGGTATTGCGAGAGGCTATTGCTGAGCATAGCCAAACGCCAACACAAGTCACCATAGATACCCTGTCTCACGGTTATAAAGAGCTCGCCATTTTACCCGATAGTAACGGCAAACATCAGATCGAGGTTAACGCACTGCATATTTGGCCGCGCCAAGATTTTATGCTGATCGCCCTGCCTAACTTAGATGGTAGTTTTACCCTGACGTTGTTTTTAGCCAAAACCGGTGAAACGAGTTTTGAGCAATTAACGTCAAATGAGCAAATCATGACGTTTTTCAAACAACAATTTCCTGATGTTTACCCATTAATCGATTCGCTAGCGCGTGACTTTAACGAAAACCCTACCGGGAATTTAGCCACCGTGCGTTGCCAACAATGGCACTATCAAGATATTGCCTTGTTACTCGGTGATGCCGCGCACGCCATTGTGCCATTTCACGGCCAAGGTATGAACTGTGGCTTTGAGGACTGTTATGATTTGCTCAACCAAATCCCCCCAGCTGGGGCGGAGTCAAACTGGCTTGAGATTTTTAGCAACACGCAAACGCTGCGCAAGCCCAACGCCAATGCCATTGCCGATATGGCTTTAGAAAACTACATTGAAATGCGCGCAAGCGTCGCCGAGCCGACATTTTTAAGACAAAAAGAGATAGCTCGACAACTTCAAAGCTGGTTTCCTGAGCACTTTACCCCACGTTACGCTATGGTGATGTTTGGTGAATTACCCTACGCGCAGGCGCAACGTATTGGTGAAACCCATAAAGCGCTATTACGAAAAATTGATGATTGGCAACAACAAGGCAATACGTTAACTCAAGCAGATGGCCAAAGGTTTTTGCGCGAATTTGGTTTAATGAGCTAACTAGGACAACATCAGAGCTAAACCATCAAATATGGGTTAGCTTTGCAGTAAAAATACTTTCAAGTATTGTGAACCGTTCTCGTTATATTGTCGGTGTGCCGACAGCACTAAAGAGGGAAAAAGCGCCTGATTCCCTCTTTAATCTCCCTCGGCGCCCACGCAATAGACAACATTAATTTTTCACTTGTGTTTATTAGCTGTTCCTGAAGAAGATACGTCCTGTATGACATCAGTGCTCGGCGTCCTGCCTCGCCCAGCAATAAACATGCAAGTGAAAAATTAATCTATTGCGCATGGGAATGGTGTGTAATCAAAGGCTCGTGATATTTTCGTAGCAATATAAGAAAGGACTATTTTTACAAATATTCTCCCTCAATATGCGCTTAGATTCGCCAAAAAAAAGAGCAACTAATAAGTTGCTCTTTTGGTTTTGCTATTTGAATTAGCTATTCGACTTATCTATTCGACAATGGTCATTTCATCGACGATGTTTTGTGCACCATCAATTTTTTCCATTGTCCAAAGCATAAATGGCACACTCGTGTGAATCGCGCGATTTAGCTTAGTATCGTAATCCCAATCACCGATAATCGACTCATAAACACCATCAAACACTAGGCCGACAAACTCACCTTTGCTATTAAGTGTTGGCGAGCCAGAGTTACCGCCAGTAATATCTAACGTAGACAAGTAGTTAACTGGCACTGAGCCTAAGCTCTCACGCTTGTATTTACCATAATCTTTATTGGCAATTGCACTGCGAATATTGTCAAACAGATCAAATTCTTCATCGCCAGCTACGTATTTTGCCAACATACCTTCAAGCGTGGTGAACGGCGTAGCAGTTAAGCCATCTTGTGGTGAATAGCCTTTAACGTTACCGTAAGTAATACGCAACGAGCTATTGGCATCAGCATATACCGGCTCACCTTTGCTTTTCTTGTAGGCGATCATCGCAGCCATAAATGCTGGGCGCGCTTGCGCCAACTGTCCAGCAAGTGCTTCGGCTTGCTCTTCTAATTTGCGATCGTTGTCATATTGTGAAACGGCAAATTGAATGTATGGATCGTCACTCTTTCTAAAGTCCTCTACTGACTTATCCATCCAAGCTAAGCGAACAGCTTCTTCATCTAGTGATGTTTTTTCGTGCATCATATCAAGTTTTGCCGCAAGCTTATCGGCATCAAAGCCTTTGTCTAAACCAAAGAACTGATCAAAGGTTGTATTGCGCTCAGATGCTGGAAATTGAGCGTACTGCGCTAAGAAGTGCATTAATACCGCTTTGTCGACTTGCGCATCGTAACGGCGGTTTACGCGTTTCATACCCTGAGTGAAGCGATTCATATCACGTTCTTGATAGCCTTGTTTGCGTTCAGCATCAGGCTTAGTTTTTTCGTGTGCGAGGCGGTATAAGCGCTTGGAAACGCCCATCATACTTGTACGGCCAATATAAGCTAAGATCATGTCGCGCTGTTGGTGCTCTTGGCTTTGCGCAACTAACTCATTGAGCTTAACAAGCGCTCGGCCGTATTTTTGCTTGCGCTTATTTGATGAATTGATCCATGCCTGCAAACCTTTCAACTCTTGCTGTTTGCGCTCGAGCATATCGCCTTTGTTAAAGCTTTCGATCATTGAGCCATAGTTTTTCGCGTAATTGGCTAAACCGGCTAACGTGCTCTCATATTTAATCCGCGCTTCACTGCCGGCAGGCGCCGTTGTTTTAATCACATCAATGTATTCTTCACGGTAGCGCTTAGCCGTTGGGTACGCCCAAGTAAATTGATTTTCCACTTCTTGTGCGATGCGATAGCGATTAGTGCGCCCTGGGTAACCTAACACCATGACGTAATCATTTTCTTCAACGCCACTAGCATTAACTTTTAAGAAAGCTTTTGGTTCAAACGGTACATTGTCTTCCGAGTAATCTGCTGGCTTGCCGTCTTTGTTAACATACGCGCGGTAAAATGCCCAATCACCGGTATGACGAGGCCACATCCAGTTATCAGTATCGCCGCCGAACTTACCAATGCTCGATGGTGGCGCATAAACTAAGCGAACATCGCGCAGTGCTAATTGCTTAATTAAGAAGTACTCTAAACCGCCGTGAAAGCTGTAAACTTCACAGCGGTAATCTTGTGAACTCTCACACTCAGCGACTAAGGCTTTTTCATTTTTTTCAATTGCTTTGAAATAATCTTGGCCTTTAACACTGCTACTAATAGCGCCGGTAATTTTGTCCGTCACATTAGTTAACGACTCTGTCACGTAAACACGAGAGCCCGGCGCTGCTTGTAATTCGTCAGCTTTTGTTTTGGCAACAAAACCTTGCTCAAGTAAATTGTTTTGCTCTGTTGAGTTGTACTGAATCGAACCATAAGCACAGTGGTGATTGGTCACCACTAAGCCTTGATTTGATAAGAAAGACGCCGTACAGCCACCTAAGCTAATAATGGCATTCATTGGAAACTGATTTAAGTTTTCCATTTGGCTTGGATCTAACTCAAGTCCTGCGCTTTTTAGCTTAGTGCTAATTTCTTGTAATTGATGTGGTTGCCACATACCTTCGTCAGCTTGTACTGCGCCGGCAAATAACAACGATGTTAAGGACACTGCCTTAAACAACTTATTGTTTAACATATTATTTTCCTAGATAAACATCCACTGTAATGAATTGTTCTTGTATATAAATTTATAGTGTGTGTAAAAACGCTTGAGATGATACACTAAAAAAACAAGTTAAAAAAATGTTAAGAAAAACTAAAAACTTAACATTTAAAATTTTAAGGCAAACAACAACGTGCTCAAATCTGGCTGCCAGCCAAACGCTGCCAAGTTAATTTTGCCGTTAATAACCACGACTTGTTCTTCTTGTAGTAAAGCAACTTGTTGCTCGAATTCCGGTGAATGTTTTGGCAATGAAATCTTGCCTTGTGAGTTAACCACCCGTTGCCAAGGAATAACCTGCCCTTGATAATAGCCATCGTCACTGCTTTTTAATGCTTTACCCACTAAGCGCGCACGGCCGGGGAGCCCCGCTAAATCAGCGATTTGGCCATAGCTAGCAACACATCCTCGTGGAATAGCTTGCACGGTTTGCCAGATGCGCTGATAACTTTCTTTCATTTTACCAAGGTAGAACCTGACCGTTAGAGTGCTTAAATACACCAGTTTCAGCCATAGTTAAACCATCAATTAACCCGACTAAACGCATCGCCGCTTCACTAGCTGGAATATCACCTCGGCCACCGACCATATCGGTTTGCACATAACCGGGATGATAAATGCCAACGGCAATTTCACGTGGCGCTAAATCATGAGCAAGTGACATAGACGCAGCATTTAATGCTGCTTTACTCATGCGATAACCATAGCGTCCGCCTGAGCCATTGTCGGCGATTGAGCCCATTCTCGAGGTGATCATGGCAACCTTGCCGCCATCCACAAGCAATGCTTGTAATTTATCAACAATATTTAATGGTGCTAACGCATTGACTTCAAATTGATCGCGAATAGTGGCTAGATTTAAATCCCCTAAACTTTCATCGCGCAAAATACCGGCGTTACACACTAAGACATCAATTGGCAGGCCGGTTAAGCTGTTGGCAAGTTTTACTACATCTTCGGTTTTAGCAACATCAATCTGCTCAATGACTTGATCTGCCGCACTTGCGAGCTCAGCACTGGTTTGGCGACAAACGCCAGTCACCCGATAGCCCAGTGATTTAAAACAGCTCACCATGGCTAAGCCAATACCGCGATTGGCGCCAGTGATAACAACGTGCTTGGTCATAATATTTCCCTTATTTACTGTTAACGACTTTATAAGTTCAGTGTTTTGGCAAACGTTCTAGCTTTTTCTAAATCTTCTGGGGTGTCAACACCTTCAACGGGTAAGCGTTTTGCCGCGGGCGCGACATGAATTTTTTCGCCTTGCCATAGTACTCTTAGCTGCTCAAGCGACTCAATTTGTTCTAATTCACTCGCTGGCCAACTGACATAATCTTTAATAAATCCAGCCCGATAAGCATAAATACCGATATGGCGAAGATAAAAATCACCAATGCTTTCAACCGTATCTTTGCCGAGAAAGGCACTGCGATCATAGGGAATGGTTGAGCGAGAAAAATACAGGGCATAGCCGTCTTTGTCAGTAACCACTTTTACCGCATTCGGGTTAAAGGCTTCGTCAACGGCATCTATTGGCATGGCAAGTGTTGCCATTCTCGCTTGCGACTGATTAGCTAAATTATTAGCAACTTGAGCGATATTTTCCACAGGGATAAACGGCTCATCACCTTGCACGTTAACGATCACTTGATCATCACTAAACTGATAGGTTTCTACGACTTCAGCAAGGCGCTCAGTGCCTGATTGATGATCCGCTCGCGTGCGGCAAACTTCGGCGCCAAAACCTTCAACAACGCTGGCGACTTGGTCGTTATCGGTGGCAACAATCACTTGCTGTGCACCACTGGCCTTGGCTTTTTCAACAACCCATTGGATCATCGGTTTGCCCGCAATTTCTGCAAGCACCTTGCCCGGTAAACGGCTCGATTGATAGCGCGCAGGAATAACAACAATAAATGACATAATTAAGCCTCTTGGTTTACGCGTCGGGCTTCGTTTTCTAAAAGTACGGGAATATCTTTTTCAATCGGATATGCTAGTCGATCAAACTTACAAATCAACTCTTGGTTTTCTTTATCGTAGTCAAGTTTGCCCTTACACACGGGGCAAGCAAGAATATCCATTAGTTGTGTATCAAATGCCATAATTTTCTCTTTCTCTTTTTACAATCGATTGACTTATTGGGTGTAAAGCCAACTAAATTCTAGTTAAACAGTATCATGCCTTTTTAGCCATAATATCGCTGATTTTGCTGAGTAACAATTGTTCACACTGCTCATCTAATTTTGCCTCAACCGTCAGATACCAAGCATGTGCTAGATTAAAATCTTGGCATTTAACTGCGTCTTTTTCGGTCATCAATAGTGGTAACTGTGGCTCAGGTAATTGGTCGAAATCAGCCATTTGATAATGGTGATGATCAACAAAGCCTTGGCTGTGATTTAAGGTTAAACCTAACGCGGTTAAGGTATTAAAAAAACGCGCTGGTGAGCCAATACCGGCAATGGCATTAACCGCTTTATGCTTTGCGAGAAACTCAGCGACCGAGCATTTTTCACCTGTTACTAAGTTAACAAATTGGCTAGGGAGCAAGTCCATCGCGATTTCACCGGCTTGCGGCTGACCTGAATTACAAATCACCATATCAACAGAGGTTAAACGAGCCGGTAATTCGCGAAGTGGCCCTGCCGGTAAAAGTAAGCCATTGCCAAATCGCCGCTTGCCATCAACAACTGCGACTTCGATATCTCGGCCAAGTTTATAGTGCTGCATACCATCATCGGCGACAATAATATCGCAGCCAAGCTGTTGTAATTTTTCGACACTCGCGCGTCTATTTGCGCCAACACAAACAGGCACTTTTGTTCGCTGATAAATCAAAAACGGCTCGTCACCACTGAATTGCACTTGCGAGTTTTCATCGAGTAAATACGGGTATTGTGGCGCTTTACCGCCATAACCGCGTGAGATCACGCCCGGCTGATAGCCTTGTGCTCTCAATAACTCGACTAGCCACAAGACTATCGGGGTTTTACCATTACCGCCAACGCCGATATTACCAACGACAACAATCGGCACTTTCGCCTTAAAACTATCTTTTAGTCCGCAATCAAAAGCAAACTTTCTCAATCGGCTTATCACATAAAAAAGCGCACTGAACGGCAATAATAACGGCACTAACACAAAGCGCGCTGGATGCTTATCAAACCATACCCGTTCAATTAATCGCATTAAGATTATCCAAATTGCAATTTGTGTAATTGCGCATAGGCACCGTCTTGCGCTATTAGCGTTTGGTGATTGCCTTGCTCGATTATTTCACCTTGTTCTAGGACTAAAATGTTATCGGCATTTTCAATCGTCGATAAACGATGGGCGATAACTAAACACGTACGGTTTTGTTGTAAGGTGTTTAGTGCGTCTTGGATATGACGCTCAGACTCGGTATCCAAAGCAGACGTTGCTTCATCTAAAATTAAGAATGGCGCATCACATAAAATCGCTCGTGCAATCGCGACACGTTGGCGTTGCCCGCCCGAGAGCAAAGCACCGTTTTCACCAACATTGCTGTGAATACCGTCAGGTAATTGTTCAGCGAACTCCCAAACATGGGCGCTTTTCGCCGCTGCGATGATCTCTTCCTCGCTAGCATCTGGTTTACCATAAGCGATGTTATTGGCGATTGTGTCGTTAAATAGCACCACTTGCTGAGATACATAAGCAAACTGATGGCGTAGATCGTGTAACTTGTATTGATTAATATCTTCGCCATCAATCAACACTTTACCGCTGTCGGCGTGATAGAAACGCAACAATAATGAACTCAAGGTGGATTTTCCTGAACCTGAGCGCCCAACTAAAGCAATGGTTTGGCCTGTCGAAACGGAGAATGAAATATTATTAAGCGCTGGCCTTTCTTCGCCATCATAGGTGAAATTGACTTGGTCAAAGGCGATATTGCCTTGAGCACGAACCAGTGCTTTTGTCCCAGTATCTTTTTCGGTTTCTCTATCAAGTACTTCAAAAATACTGGCACAGGCTGCAATGCCTCGCTGAAATTCACTATTGACCGTTGTTAATAACTTCAAGGGACGCAACAACATCGCCATACAGGTAATAACCGTAGTAAAACTACCCGGCGTTAATGATTCACGCATCATCTCAGAATTAGCCATGTACAAAACAAAAGCTAAACCAAATGAAGCAATGATTTGAATAACCGGCACACTTGACGACTTGGTTGCCACCATTTTCATGCGTTGCTGGCGATTGCGCTTATTAACCTCAGCAAAACGCTCACTTTCTCGCTGGTGACCATCGAATGTTAACACCACTTTATGACCATTAATGGTTTGCTCTGACGCGGTTGTAACTTCCCCCATGGTGTCTTGCATGTTTTTACTAATGGTGCGAAAACGCTTAGATACTGCACTAACTACAACCGCAATTACCGGCGTTAGCAACAGAAAAATAGCCGATAATTGCCATGAGTTATAAAACATCACAATCAATAAGCCGGTAACAAAAGCGCCTTGCTGAACGAGCGTTAACAAAGCCTTACTTGAAGCTGTTAATACCTGTTCAGTGTCATAAGTAATTTTAGAAATAAGCGTACCAGCAGAGTGCTTATCGTGATAGCTCACTGGCATTTTGATAATGTGCTGAAATAGTTCTTGTCGCAAATCGGTAACCACGTGATTACCCACCCATGCAAGACAATAGTTGCCGATAAAATGAAAGCTACCACGCAAAATAAACATAACCACAACAAACAGCGGCGCCCATTTCATAAAGTCAGGGTTATTGCCTGTTAAACCATCGTCGATTAACGGTTGTAATTGAGAGAAGACAAAGCTATCCACCGACGCGTAACCAATCATCCCAATAATCGCCGCGATAAAGCCTTTTTTATAGACCTTCATATAGCCTAATAAGCGTTTAAAGGTTCCTTTGGGCACTTGTTTACTTTTGCTGTTTAATTGCTCAACTGCGTCGGGCGCAGCTTTTGACGTTGTTCGCATTTACACTCTCAATTTTTCGATACGGCGCTATTTTAACGTTAAATCCTAACGATACCAACTAATTAAAAAGCCAATATGGCCGCAGGTTTTGCTTCATCGTACTAACCTTAACCTTAGTTGCGTATGCCTGAGTGTCGAACTCAAGTAATATGCTTCCTAGTTCAGCGGTATTGTATGTCGCCACGTCGAACATTTGATATCGGCTAATAACTTCTTTATTGGGCATATTCCAGCGATTTAAATAGCCAGTACTAAAAATTACAATATTTGGCGTAACAGCTTCGATAAATGCCGTTGTTGATGAGGTTTTAGAGCCGTGATGCGGCGCAATAAGGACATTGGCAGTTAACAAGCCTTGATTGTGATATTGTTCGACTAGCGCAAGCTCAACCGTTTTCGAAATATCACCGGGCAATAAGATCGACTTTTCACCATCACCTATTTTGATGACACAAGATTTGTCATTGTCACTACGCTTTTTATTTTTCGATGTTAGTGTT
Source organism: Thalassotalea sp. LPB0316 (assembly GCF_014898095.1). NCBI lineage: Bacteria > Pseudomonadati > Pseudomonadota > Gammaproteobacteria > Alteromonadales > Colwelliaceae > Thalassotalea > Thalassotalea sp. LPB0316. The sequence continues at coordinate 2,012,453 of NZ_CP062946.1, read as the reverse complement.
GGGTTTGTTGTAGGTTTAGGTGCAAGGCTGATCATCTCTATGTTTAACGCGTGCCACGCAAACTGCTTATTTTTATCACAGGTAATTAACTTTGTTTGGTCAAGCACTGCAAAGCTCAACTTTTCAGGATAAGAGGCAATCACTTGCTGAACGCTAATGCCAGAGATGAGCGCTGCAAAACCGCCATTGTGATCATTGTCATTATGGCTTAATACCAAATAATCGAGTTGCTTTATCCCTCGCGATTTCAAATAGGGCAAAATAAAACTTTGCGCAAAGCTAAAACCATTCGGTTTACCCGCACCGGTATCATATAACACCGCTCTTCGCTCTTGCCCGTACTGTTGTTCGACAAGCACACTTAGCCCATGCCCAACATCAAACACTCTTACTTGCCAATCACCTTTATGCCATGGTGTTAACTCGGTCAATAACAAAGGTAAAGAGGCAACCACAACCAAGCTAACCAACAGCCAGCGTTTATATGAAAACACACTTATTGCCAACAAAATCAATAATGCGCTAAGGATCAATAACCACTGAAGATTACTTATTGACCACACTAAACTCGTTTGCTGAGCTAACCAACTTAGGTAGTGCCAAAGCAAATCGAGCGTATCGCTGATCCATTGGCTAACCCATTTATTAAGCCACTGGCTATTTAACATAACCAAGACAACATTAAATAAAATCAAGGGGATCACGACAAAACTCATCCACGGCACGGCGACTAAATTAGCCGCAACTGAACTTAAAGAAACTTGTTGTGATAACAACGCAGTAATCGGAACGAGTAATGTACTAAGCGCACACTGGATCACTACTAAGGTAACCACACTGTGGAGTTTTACTTGCCAATAGGCTTGTTGTTTATCGGTTAACCGCCACCCGACAAATTGATTAAATTTTAGCAGCAGCGACTTACTGGTACGGTTTCGCCAGGCTTGCGTTCGCCACAAGACAAAAAAGATACAGCTCACTGCACAGAACGACAGCCAAAAACTGGGGCTGATCAGTGCCATCGGCTCAATCAAGAGAATCACCGCCACCGTGAGTAAGATAAGCCGTGTTTTACTCAAGTGTATAGCCATCACCAAGGCTAATACATAAATGGCTAGCATGATAAGTGCGCGAATTGTCGGCATCGAGAAATTTGCCAAATAAGCGTAAAATACAGCGCCTAAAAGCGAGAGCAGTAAAACAACAGGATAAACAGTCCACCGAGTATTGATAGTGAGATAGCTTTTAGCAAAGCAGCAGGACACTATATGGTTGACGATCCGAAAACTGTTACTCAATAACCAGACAAGCAACCAAAACACTAAGCCAATATGCAATCCAGAGATGGCAATGAGGTGACTCGTGTTGGTTAATTGAAATACCTGCCATTGAGCCTGAGATATTTGATAGCGTTCACCAAAGCTTAGCGCCATCACTATTGATTGATACGCAGAACCTGCCATAGAGCTGGCAACATCGGTAAACAACTTTTGGCGAACGGTTTGCCCTGTACTTATTGCTTTTAGCGTATTTGGTGTTTTGTTATAGATATAACCAGTAAGGTGAATATTTTTTTCTCTTAGCCAACGCTGATAAGCAAAACCAACGGGGTTAGCAAAACCATAAGCGGGCTTTAATTTAACGCAAGCCTGCCAACGCTGGCCTTGAAAAAAAGTTGGCTGGACAGTGTTATTTTCTGATGTTATTCGATAATTTAATCGAGCAGTGAAAGGTTTGACTAGAGGGCGGCCATCAAGCTTAACAATGTTAGCGGTGATCTTGAGTTGACTGGCTTTTTGTTGGCTAATTTCCACGACATCAAATTCAATGAGCCTTTTACTTTGATGAATAGTGAATCGATCAATCTGGTTATCATCAAAGATCGCATGGTAACTATAGCCATGTAGGCAAAGCCAAAACACGCCCAAGCCGAACACGCCAAATATCCGCAGTTTTTTTAAACAAAAACACAGTAAACTGAGTATAATTACAAAGCTAAGTGAAAAAACACTTGGTTGTCCGGTAAAAAATAGGGAGAATAACGCTCCCTGTATGAAACAAAATAACCACCTATCCATAGTGATTTAAATCCATTTTATTTATGCCCAAAAAGACTATTAAGCGCTACATGCCAGATCATCAAACCATTCGCAACAATAAACACTTGCAGGTGTTTGGTGACTTTTTACACAACCCCAACTTATGGCATTTAAATCGTCGTTCAGTTGCTCGGGCATTTGCTATTGGTTTATTTTTTGCGTTTATCCCAGTGCCATTTCAAATGATTTTAGCCGCGGGTACTGCCATTATAGTACACGGAAATTTACCGTTATCCGTCGCTATTGTTTGGATCACCAACCCGATTACCATGCCTGCCATTTTCTACGCCTGTTATGTGGTTGGCGCTTGGTTACTGAACACCCCCAAACAAGCGTTTAAATTCGAAGCATCGTGGCAATGGGTGATTGATAGCCTATCGACAATTGGCCCTTCCTTTTTGGTTGGCTGTGCTGCCCTAGCAGTGCTATTCAGTTTGATTGGTTATTTTGGTATTCACAGTTTATGGCGTCATTCGGTATCAAAAGAGTGGAAAAAACGCCAGACAACTCGCAAGAAGTAATGGTGTTAAGCCTGCCCTAACACCTGCGCAGGTTGAACTTTTGTCGCTCGCCACGCCGGATAAATTGTCGCAATCAAACTCATGACAAGCGCGATAACAACGGTAAAAATGATATCTGATGAAACGATATGGCTAGGAATGTAGTTAATAAAATAGACATCACCCGATAAAAATTGGGTGTTAAACAATGACTCTAGCAAACGCACAATTTCAGTTAAATTATCCGCCAAATACAGCCCTACCCCAGTGCCGAGTAGTGTCCCTAAAATACCATTACTTAAGCCTTGCAAGATAAAGCAACTCATAATGGTTGCAGGGCTTGCGCCCATGGTCAATAAAATCGCAATGTCACTGCGCTTTTCATTAACCACCATAATTAACGTTGACACTATATTAAAGCTCGCCACCGCTATCACCATAGACAAGGCTAGGTACATCACTGCGCGCACGAGCTGAATATCTGAAAACAAATGACCTTGCGTACGTGTCCAATCGTAAATATAAACGTAATCTCGCGTCATTTGATTAGCCACTTCACGCATAATTTGTGGCGCTGAAAAAATACTATCAACTTTTAATCGAATGCCTTGTACTTGCTCCGATGACAAATTAAGCATTGTTTGGGCTTGCGATAAATTTAAGTAAATCAGGCTATCATCAATAACACCACCAAATTTAAAGGTACCGGCTACCGTTAAGTTAAACACTTGTGGTGCAGGAAAGGATTGACCAAACTGCTGCTTAGCTATTTTAGGTAACAGTAGCTGTACTTTATCACCGACCGATAGGCTAAGTTTATTGGCAATGCCCTGGCCAATAATAATTGCATTTTCTTGGCTTAAATCCTGCCAACTCCCCGAATTAACGTACTGTGCAATATCTGATACTTGTTGCTCTAGACGGATATCAACACCGCGCAACTCTACGCCTTTTAACTGGCCTTTTTTCTGTAACATCGCTTGCGATTTAACGACTGGTGCGCCCGCTAATACCCTCGGATGCTCAAGCGCTTGGTTAATGTTGTCTTGCCACTGGATCATCGGCCTTTCAACATTGATTAACTCACCATGAGGTACTATCGATAGCAGCTTTTGAGCAAGCACGCGCTCAAAGCCATTCATCGCAGAGAGCGCGACAATTAACACGCAAACACCGAGCATAATACCCAAGGTAGATGAAGCAGAAATAAACGCAGCAAAACCACTTTGGTGGCGGCTAAATAAGTAACGCTTAGCTAAAAATAAACTTAACGAGCTCGCCATAGCGTTAGTCCTGAGATAAGGTTAGCGGCGCTAACTTACCGTGCTCGAGACTTAATTGGCGATGCATTTTACCGGCAAGCGATAAATCGTGGGTAACAATAACAAAACTGGTTTTAAGCGATTCATTCAAGCTCAGCAGTAATTGATAAATTTGTTCAGCACTTTCAGCGTCTAGATTACCGGTTGGTTCATCCGCCAAGACTAATGCAGGCTCATTGACCAAGGCTCGTGCAATAGCGACCCGTTGGCGTTCACCGCCCGATAATTGCGCTGGACGATGGCTAACCCGATGCGACAAACCCACTTTGGTTAGCATGTCACGAGCTTTAGCACTGGCTTGTTGTACCGATAGTCCTTTGATCAACAGCGGCATAGCCACGTTTTCTTCGGCGCTAAACTCCATCATTAAGTGATGGAATTGATAAATAAAACCTATGTGCTGATTGCGAAATTTTGCTTGTTGTTTTTCACTTAACTGATGAATATCAACATCATTTATTTGCACTGTTCCACTCGTAGGCTTATCGAGTGCACCAGCTATATGTAGAAACGTACTTTTACCACAACCCGAGCGACCAACAACGGCAACCATTTCACCTGCCGATACCGTTAAATCGAGATCTTTTAAAACCGAGGTGACATTTTGCCCTTGCACATAGTCTTTCGACAAAGCTCGACAAGTTAATACGTTATTCATGTTTTAGTACCTGTGCTGGCATCGTGCGTGATGCGCGATACGCGGGATATAAAGTAGCGAGCAAGGTCAGTGCGAGAGCACCAACAATGATCGTCGCTAAATCGTTAAGTTGAAAAAGGATGGGCAACTGTTGGTCGCCATAAGCAGCGCCGAACAAATTGATATTCATCACAGCTAATAGATCATTGATATTAAAAGTTACGAGTAAGCCAAGTAAGGTACCAAAAAACGTGCCCCAAAGACCATTAACCATACCTTGAGTAATAAAAATCTTTAAAATATCGAGGCGGTTTAAGCCAAGTGTTTGCAAGATACTGATCTCGCCTTGTTTATCGATAACGACCATCACAAGTGCCGAAACAATATTAAAAGCGGCAACCGCGACGATCAAACTTAGCATTAACCACATCATGCGTTTTTCCATTTTCACCGCATTAAACAATGCGCCTTGTGATTGCTGCCAATATTTAACCTGATAGTCACTTAGTTGCTCAGCAAAATCATCGACCACTTGCTGAGCAACAAAGGCATCATCTAAGTAAAAGCGCAACTGGCTTACCCGACTTGTTGGGTGGCCTAGTAATCTATTTGCTTTGGCAAGATGAATATAAGCGACACTATCATCAATTTGCGAGCCAACGTTAAACAATCCGACAACTTTAAATACGCGTTGCACAGGTACGCGCCCCATCGGCGTAAAGCGTGTTTTATTGGGCAAGACGACCCTGACTTCGTCACCCAAGTTGACACTGAGTTGACGGGCTAGAGAGCGGCCGATAACTATGTGATAGGCATTTTTGTTAAGCGCGTTAAAATCGCCGTATTCGGTGTGTTCGCTGATCATATTTGTTGTTTCATAATCAGGTAAGATACCGGTCAGCAAAATTCCTTTTAGGCTTGATGGCGATTGAATAAGCGCTTCGCTTTCTACAATCGGTGAGACGCTTTTTACCCGAGGGTGTTGGTGAGCTTGGTTGATGAGTGTTGGGTAGTTGTCAATCGCTTGATCACTGCTTACAACAACATGCGGAACGATACCTAAAACCCGTTTTTTCAGCTCGCCTTCAAAGCCATTCATCACAGATACGACGGTGATCAACGCGCTCACACCGAGCAGGATACCAATAATAGAAAAAAACGTGATAAACGAGACAAAACCACTTTTAGCGCGCGCTTTACTGTATCGTAAACCGATGAATAAACTTACGGGTTGTAACATGAAATTAAACAGACTCGATTTATCAGTGTTCACTAGCGCTGTACTACTATGCTAGCTTATATCAATGAGTATTATTATTGTTTAGCAAGCTTATCATAGATTTTTATCTCGGTACTACCTGTTTCCCCGCCACTCAATTAAAACAAATACTAGGATTGTTTTAATACTTAATTATAATAAACAAAAACATCAGCAGGACAGTTATGAATCAGTTAAGCCAAACCGAAAAGCTAGCGCAATTTGAAGAGTTTTTTGCCATCGCTCACGAGTTTAGTGTCAATGTTATACCACTAGCAAAAGCCGTCAGTGAAGAGACCTTTGAAAGCTTAATTCCCGTGCCTTTTCTGCTGTCATCAGATAATGCATCGATTGATCAAAGCGCCTTGCGCTCAATTCAGTCAATGCGCGGCGTGTCGAATCAGCTCACGGATTATTTACAACACCAATCGAGAAAAATCGACTTACTTGTGGGTTACATTCTCAAGCAACACGACGACGAATCAACTCGAGCAAGTGGTGTGCTGTTTGGCGGTTCCGGGATCAGATTTTTAAGTGAGCAAGATTATCAAATTGGTCAACTGGTCGAGCTGAAAATTTTTCTCGATGTTGAGAATGTTGCAATCTACAGCCATGCAGAAATTATCGAAAAAGGCAGCCAAGCAGAGCAAACTTGTTACACCGTCATATTTCAGCAAATTAGAGAGCTCGATCAAGATATTTTGGTTCGCGCCAGCCTCCACATTCAAGCTAAAGAGCTACAAATGTTAGCAAAGCAACGCCGTGAGTCGGCCAAAGAGTAATAAAACATTAATGAATTCACGACACTTTTCACTACCTGCTGAGTGGGCAGAGCAAGACGCGGTGATGTTAACATGGCCTCACCCAGATACCGATTGGCAACCAATTCTAACGAAAGTAGAGCCCGTTTTTGTTGAAATTTGCCAAGCAATTTTACGCTTTGAACGCTTAGTCATTGTTTGCCACAACCAAGCAATTAAAGCACATGTTATCAATTTACTTGAGCAAGTAAATGCCGACACTAACCGTGTGACTTTTATTATCGCACCAACCAATGATACGTGGGCTCGAGATCACGGGCCTATAACCTTATCTTCAGGAAATCAAATCAAAGCGCTTGATTTTACCTTTAACGGTTGGGGTAACAAATTTGATGCGGCGCTCGATAACCAGATCAACAGTGCGCTTTTTTCGAGCCCGTCGTTTAATCATATTGAGCGTAAAACTATTGATTTAGTGCTAGAGGGCGGTGGTATAGAAAGCGATGGTCAAGGCCATTTACTGACCACAGCCCAATGTATTTTTAATCAAAATAGAAACCCTCAGTTAGCTAAAGAGGAGCTGACCACGCGTTTATTAACACTGCTGGGATTAAATAAAGCGCTAATACTTAATCACGGCGATTTGATCGGTGATGATACCGATGCGCATATTGACACCCTGTGCCGTTTTGCGCCAAACAATCAAATTGTTTACACCCAGTGTGACCGCCAAGAAGACGCACACTATCAAGACCTAGCGAAAATGGAAGCTGAGTTAAAAACCTTTCGACAGATAAACGGGCAACCATTTAAGCTAGTGCCACTGCCGCTACCTGAAGCAAAATTTGACGCAAGCGGTGATCGCCTACCAGCAACCTACGCTAACTTTTTGATCATTAACAACGCAGTACTTGTGCCTGTTTATCAAGATATCAATGACACATTGGCCGTAAGCCAAATGGCAAAAGCTTTTCCAGAGCACGAAATCATCGCGATTAACTGCTTACCGATCATTGAACAATACGGCAGTTTGCATTGCTTGACTATGCAGTTGCCAAAGGGCTATTTTAATTAACGTTAAGCACAAAAAAGGCCGCATCAATTGCGGCCTTTACGGTTATTTAGATCTGAGACAGTAAAGCCTAAACACAAATTCTGTTCAATGTTTTATCAACATCCGCTGCAGTTGCTTGTTGCATTTCAGCGTGCTGGCTAACCGAGCTTAACCCGTGGTTAATTTCACGCGATAGTTCGACAATTGCCGCCATATTATCGTTAATAGAAGCCGTTGAGCGTTGCTGCTCTTCAGTGCCACTAGCAATTTGTGATGTTAGGTTGTCAACTTCGGCAAAAACGTCACCAATTTTCGCTAACGCACTAACCACTTCTTGCGAGTGCGTTAAACTCTCTTGAGTTAGCGATTGACCTCGAGAAATCGCATCAACGGCATTGGTTGATTTCGATTGCAGCCCTTCGACCATCGACTGAATTTCTACGGTTGATTCTTGTGTTCGGTGGGCAAGTGCACGAACTTCATCGGCAACAACCGCAAAGCCTCTCCCCTGCTCGCCAGCGCGAGCCGCTTCAATCGCGGCATTTAGCGCTAACAAGTTGGTTTGTTCAGCAATACCGCGAATAACATCTAAGACAGAGCCTATACGCGCGCTTTCTTCTTGTAATAGTGCAATATCATTTGCCATACCATTAACTTCTGAGGCAAATGCTTCAATGGTGTGCTGGCTGGTATTAGACGATTGCGTGCCCTGCATTAAAATATCCATCACTTGGCTGGTGGTTTCACTTACCTGCGAAGCGCTTTCCGACAGCACCGATGAAGTGCTAGCGATTTCAGTAATCGAATCTGCCATCTGCTCTATCTGTTGACTCGTCGTATTCACTGAATTTGAAGAAACGCTCATTTGCTCGGCTAACTGAGTAGAACCCGAACTCAACAATTCAGACTCTTGGCGAATCTCTTTAATCACATCAGACAAATTGCCGATAAACGCACTGAGCTGATTAATGATACGTCCCAATTCGTCATTAATACCGTCGCGCAGGGGCTTTTGTGGCGCTTCTTCTGTGCTTGTGACTTGATCTAAGTAAGTTTTTAACCGCTCTAAACGAACAGCAAGCCAAATATTTGAGCAGATATAGCTGGCGACAAACTGCACAATTAACATCACAATGAGTAAACTGATAATCAGTGCCGAAGCATCGGTAAAGAGAGAGAGTAGTAAGACAAGTAAAACACCAACAATCACTTGTGGTAAAAGAAGCTTAAGGTTCAAGCGTTCTAGCATAATTCATCCTGTTGAAACTTATATCTTTGTTACCTGTTTTAAACGTATAATCAGGTAATCATTATTAGTTATTCGACTAAGTTACACGCAATATTGATATTTTGCTATCAATAATTAGTAATTGATTGCGGTTTTTTTTGATTTGACTAGTCAGTGTTGCAAACATATAAAAAAAAACAAACACACTCGAGGGGTGAACATGACTTGGCAAGAAATTCTGTTAATTGTCATCGTATTAGGAACTGTTGTTAGCGGTATATTATTACTTAAACAATCGGCGACTAAATTTCATTTAACCGATGAGCAAAAAGCTAAAGTGGCTGCTCGTAAAAAAGCACTCGAGGCAGAAGAAGAAAAAGACGATAGTTAACCCGGTAAGTCAGCGCTATTAACGCTGCAGAGATTCTCGACTAAAACACCTCGAGCATAACGCCGTTTAGCGCTTGAATGCTAAAAGGCTGGCATACAAGATTGCTGGAAGTTTTAACGCTCGAATGCTTAAGGGCCCTAATGCTAAAGTCACTCTACTCTATCTCTGCCTTCAAACATTAGGGCCTTAACACCTTTAAACCCTACCGCGTTACCGCATGCCCCCTTAGTTGCGATAAATTGTTTGAATTAAGTGAAAGCCAAACTTGGTTTTTACCGGCCCATGAACCTTAAGTACTTCTTTTTTAAATACGACATCATCAAAAGTCTTGACCATTTGCCCGCGGCGAAATTCACCTAAGTCACCGCCTTTTTTCTTTGACGGACAAGTAGAAAACTTTTTCGCCAATGAGCCAAAATCAGCGCCTTTATCGAGTTGTTTTTTAATATCTAGGGCTTGTTGTTGGGTTTTAACTAAAATGTGTCGAGCACATGCTGTCGCCATGAAATTATCTCTGCATCGAATAAGAATCGGTATATTTTATCAAACCTTAATTGCTCCGACCAATTAGGTTTTGCTTTACTTCAAGGCGTTTTTACCTAGAATGACCGCTTTATCATAAAACCAAAGGTTAACATGTCTTCTATTGGCCACCTATTTGATCAGAACCGTGAATGGTCTGAAAATATCAAACAAGATAATCCCGATTTTTTTTCCAACCTTGCCCAACAACAATCGCCAAAGTATTTGTGGATTGGTTGTTCTGATTCACGCGTACCGGCAAACCAACTGTTAGGATTAGCACCCGGTGAAATTTTTGTTCACCGAAATATCGCTAACCAAGTCATCCACACAGACCTAAACTGCTTATCGGTTTTGCAATACGCTGTTGAAGTACTCAAAGTTGAGCACATTATTGTTTGTGGTCATTACGGTTGTGGTGGTGTTGCTGCCTCACTTGAAGACAAAGACTTTGGCCTAATTGATAATTGGTTAAGACACATTAAAGACGTGCAGCGCTTTCACAAAGAAAAACTTGCGCAAGTTACTGATCACACTGAAAAAGTAAATCTGTTATGTGAGTACAATGTTATCGAACAAGTCGCGAATGTTTCAAATACAACTATATTGAGAAATGCTTGGCAACGTGGTCAAAACGTTACTGTACACGGTGTAGTGTACAACTTAGGCGACGGTGTTTTAAAAGATCTCGAAGTCTCTTGCGCTGGCCGAGGTTAGCAATAGCAATAAACCTTCTTTCAAGCGTTAACGCGGTAAATTAAAGCGTTCTAGCGTTAAAGCATTCAAGCCCTTAACGGCGTCATTCCCGTGGTGTTTTAGTAGGGAATCTTTGGAGTTTTGAGCTGTTAGCTGTCAGTCAGGAGTTAAATGCTGTAATGCTTTAAGGCTGAAAGGTGAAAAGAATACGTCTTTCCCGAAGTGTCTTAGTCGGGAATTTAATACTTAAAAGCAGAACTTTTCAATTTCGCTGTAAGGCAATAAGGCTGTAACGCTGAAAAATACGTCATTCCCGAGGTGTTTAAATCGGGAATCTCATACTTAAAAGCAAAACTTTTCAATTTCGCTGTAAGGCAATAAGGCTGTAACGCTGAAAAATACGTCATTCCCGAGGTGTTTGAATCGGGAATCTCATACTTAAACGCTTGATAGCAAAATCAAAAAAAGGCTAGGATATTTAATCTCTAGCCTTTTTTGTACGCTATAACTTTCCTGCTTCCTAGCTTTCCAGCTTTCCAGCTTTCCAGCTTTCCAGCTTTCCAGCTTTCCAGCTTTCCAGCTTTCCAGCTTTCCAGCTTTCCAGCTTTCCAGCTTTCCAGCTTTCCAAGCGGATTATAAAACGCCACGCTCCATTTGGTTCAATTCAATCGACTTGAATAACGCAGTGAAGTTACCTTCACCAAAACCTTTGTCGTCAACGCGTTGGATCATCTCAATAAAGATCGGGCCAAAAATATTCTTCGTGAAAATCTGTAATAAGTAGCTATTTTCTTTTTGGCTATCCACCAAGATTTGGTGTTCTTGAATACGCTTCTTATCTTCTTTAACCCAAGGAATACGATCAAACACATCATCATAGTATTCAGGGACAATATTCAAGGTATCAATAATACCTTTATCTAATTGATCTAAAGAGCCAACTAAATCGTCCGTAATAAACGCTAAGTGCTGAACACCTGGACCATTGTACTCGTCTAGGTATTCGTCGATTTGGTTGTTGTTAGTACCTTTACCTTCATTAATTGGAATAGAGAACAGGCCACATGGTGATTGTAATGCGTAAGACACAAGTGCCGTTTTCTCACCTTTGATATCGAAGTAACGCACTTCGGTAAAACCAAAAACGTCTTTGTAGAAGTTAGCCCACTTCTCCATCGTTCCTTGGTAAACATTATTTGTTAGGTGGTCAACGCGTAAAAAGCCTTTATCTTTGTTGATCACAGGCTCAGCTAAATCTTCAAAATCGTCGTTGTAAATTGAACCTTTGTCACCAAATTTATCAACGAAATAGATCAAGCTATCACCAATACCGTAAATGGCAGGGTATGGTAATTTATTTTCCGCGTCCATTGCTGACTTGGCGCCACGCTCGATTGCTTGCTCAAAGGCAAACTGAGCATCTTCTACGCGCCAACCCATTGAACAAATGGCTGGACCATGAGATTTAGCAAACTCGCGAGAAAAGCCTTTCTGTTCTTTGTTTAATAAGAAGTGAATGTCGTTTTGACCAAAGTATTCTACATCACGGCCTTTTAACTTTTTCGTTTTTGAAAAACCAAAACCGTAAAATACTTGCTCCATATAATCGCTATCTGGAGTTGCATATTCGGTAAATTCGATACCGCAAAGTTTTAAAGGATTATTCACTGTCGTCATATCTTTTTCCTAATAATAATTATGACTGCATTATTAACGGGAAAATTCGATAGCAAAAGCCTTAGAGCCAATCCAATTAATGAGTGGATTGTATAACTAAATTTACAAGCCCTTTATCGAAAAATTAATCAAGTGCTCGCTAGGCTATACAATGCCTAGACAACCGACGTAAAGAATAAGTTACACAGATTATTTTAAGGTAATCATTACTTTTAATCAGCCAAAATATGACGACTTAACAAGTAGTGGTATTAGCCTTATTTCAAGGCATAAAAAAGGAGCCTAAGGCTCCTTTTCATTATGTACATTAACTAAGCTATTAGTTGTAACGGCGTGGTCTCTCGCTGCGCTCACCACGAGGTTTGCGTTTTTGCGTAACCACTGGCGCTTCAGATAATGAAATATCTAACTGTTGGCGACGTACGCGAACACCTTTTAACTTCTTGTAGATATTTGAAGGCATATTCTTCGGCAACTGAACAAAGCTATGACGTTCAAACAAGTTGATTTGACCGATGTAGCTACTGTCTAATGAGATTTCGTTAGCAATTGCGCCAACAATATCACCAGGCTTAGCACCGTGCTCTTTACCCACTTCTAAACGGTATGTTTGCCAATCAACATCACTGCGCACAGCTTTTGGTTTGCGCGGAGCGCGTTCACCACGGTCACCACGATTGTCTCTATCACCACGACGGGCGTCACGACGACCGCCTCTGTCATCTCTATCACGCGCTTCACGGCGCGGTTTAGGATCTTCTTTCGGACATAATGGCTGTTTTAACTGCTTAAGGTGCAATAACGCTGCAGCTAAGTGCTCAACCGACATCTCCGACTCTTCAGCCATTTTCTCAACGATTTCCATCATTTGGCTAATATCGTTATTGGCTAATACATCCACTAATTCTTGCTTAGTGCGGTCAATACGCGCTTTACCAATTTCTTGAATTGTTGGTAATTCAAAATCTTCAACTTTACCCGATGTTAAACGCTCGTAATGACGAATGCGGTACATTTCGCGTGGACGCATAAATGAAATCGACGTACCTTCACGGCCAGCACGGCCAGTACGACCAATGCGGTGAACGTAAACTTCGTTGTCGTCAGGTAAATCGTAGTTGACGACTAGATCGATACTTGGAATATCTAAACCACGGGCAACGACGTCTGTTGCTACCAAGATTTTTAATGCGCCATTGCGCAATTGATCAACGGTGCGTTCACGCTGCGCTTGGTTCATATCACCATTAATCGCCGCGGCAGCAAATCCTCTCGACTCAAGGTGCTCTGCCACTTCAACGGTGTCGTTGCGGGTACGAACAAACACGATCATCGCTTTGTAATCTAGTACTTCAGAGACACGCTCTAGTGCCGTTTTCTTGTTAAGTACACTGACTTTCCACACTAACTGTGTAATATTTGCCTTAACTTTCTTAACAGGCGCTACGCGTAAGTGCTCAGGATCTTTTAAGAATCGGTTAGCAATTTTGCGAATTTGCGGTGGCATTGTCGCTGAGAACAATGCCATTTGTGTATCGTCGCTTAAGTGATCTAAGATCCACTCAATATCTTCTAAAAAGCCCATGTTGAGCATTTCATCAGCTTCGTCTAACGCACAAAATTTAACGTGCTCTAGTTTCAAGCTTTTACGACGTAAGTGATCCATCATACGGCCAGGCGTACCAACGATCACTTGGGCACCACGCTCAATTTGCGCAAACTGCGGGCCATAAGATTGACCACCGTATACCGTTGCCACGCGCAAGCCTTTCATATTTTTAGCAAACTGTTCAATCGCTTCAGATACTTGAATCGCTAATTCACGTGTAGGTGCAATCACTAGCATTTGCGGCTTGCGAATCGAGGTATCGATACTCGCTAATGCCGGCAAGCCAAACGCGGCAGTTTTACCGGTACCCGTTTGTGCTTCACCTAATACGTCTTTGCCTGCTAATAACGGTGGAATAGTCATCGCTTGAATCGGTGTTGGGTTCTCGAAACCCATTGTTTTTAAAGCAGATGATAAAACTTCAGGCAAGCCTAAAGCGTCAAAGCTCACTTGAGCATTGTTTGATTCAGTCATAAATTGTCTTCTCAAGGCAGGATTTTCCTGCGTAAACCTAAGAGGAAACCACCTTGAAGACCACGCGGATAAGAACTAATCTCGAATTGATTAGTAGAACAGTCTATTTGGCGGATTTAACCCCAACGAATAACTAATTAACATCTTGCCAACAATTGCTTATTTGCTGAGCGCTAATTAGTGAGGCGCGAATCATACTGACATTTACAAATATTGCAAGTAAAACCGCCAAATTAGCGTCAAAAACCAGAAAAAAGCCAGCATATTAACACTGGCTTTACAATTACCCCTTAACGATTAAATGTTAACGCACTGGTTAATTATTCATCTTCGCCTTCTAAAATATCAGCAAACTGTTTGAGTTTATCTAGGGCTAAACCGTGAATAGATTTTCGAGGGTAGCGACCCGTTGAGTTCATCTCACCTGCCATTGTCGACATTAAAATAGCCAATGCTTGATCGATATCTTCAACCGCATATATATGAAAATCACCGCGTTTAACTGCGTTAATCACATCATCATTAAGCATTAGGTTCATGACATTCGTACGTGGAATGATGACACCTTGCGTGCCGGTTAAGCCGCGATCATTACACAACTGATAGAAACCTTCGATTTTTTCATTAACCCCGCCAATTGACTGAACCTGCCCATGTTGGTTAATCGAACCCGTGATAGCTAGGCTTTGATCTATTGGCAGGTGAGTAATCGCTGAAATTAATGCACATAACTCAGCCATTGAAGCACTATCGCCATCGATATGACCATAAGACTGCTCAATCGCAATATTGGCTGATATCGATACTGGAAAGTTTTGACCGTACTTGTGGCCTAAATAACCCGTTAATAGCATGACTCCTTTTGAGTGAATCGCTTTGCCTAGATCAACCTCTCGCTCAATGTCAGTAACCCCATTAGAGCCCGCATAAACCGTTGCGGTAATTCGGGCTGGGGTGCCAAAAACACTTTCGCCAATTTCAAGTACCGTTAAGCCGTTAACCTTACCAACTTCTTTACCTTGGGTTGAAATAAGTACTTGGCGCTCTTTTATGTCAGAGAGCCAAGTCTCACTAATTCGGCCGGTTCTGCGTTTTTTCGCTAAAAGCGCTTGTTGAATATGATCTGCGGTTATTTCTTCGGTATCACCTGATTTTTTCGACAAATAAACCGCTTCATCTAATAGATCATTAACCACGACAATGTTGGCAGAAATTTTTGACTGATGTTCAGCTTTTCTCAAGGCATAGCGCACCATTTCAGCCAAGGCTTGATTGGTGATTGGCGGGTAGCCGAGTTTATGAGCCCGTTGCCTAACAATCGTGCCATAGGCTTTTAAGTTTTCGTCGTCGTGATTTAAATGACGATCGAAATCAGCCAACACGCGAAATAGTTCAGTAAACTCCTGATCGTATTCTTGTAGCATATAGTAGAGATCGGGCTCTCCTAACAATACCACTTTAACCTTTAACGGGATCTTTTCTGGTTGCAGACTATAAACACTGGGTGGAGAAAACTCACTGTAAGGGTTTTCTATGGTAATTTGACCCGTTTTTAACGCGAGTTTTAGGCGTGACCAAACCAAAGGCTGATTGAGTAGTTTTTCAGCATCTAGCAACAAATAACCGCCGTTGGCTTTGTGTAATGCACCCGCTCTAATTAATTTATAACTGGTATAGGTAGTGCCTTGGAACGAGGCAAAATCGACTTGACCAAACAAATTTTGAAAGGTTGGATTTTGCTCATAAACCACGGGTGCGCCTTGGTCATTACTGCGATCAACCAATAAATTTGGCACAAAGCGCTCAACCATGATTTTACGGGTTTCTTTGTCATCACGGGTTTCGGTCGATTCATTCGCCAAAACTTCTAGGACTTCTTCAACAATATATTTTTTTATTGTTTTGAAATACTTGAGCACACCTAAGTTACTGGCAAATTCGTGCTCCATCTCTTTAATTAACGGCTTGATACTTTGTTTGGCGGTATCAAAGCGCAGCTTGCGTTGCTGCTCAGCTGAAGTGCGTTTCCACAGCGGCAATTCTAATAATTGCTCCGCTAAAAAGTGCTCAAGTTCGGCGAGCTGTTGGTAAAAGTCACTGCGTTGTTGCTCGGTAAGCAAAGCAAACTCTTTGTCATTGATTGGCTTGCCGTCAACCATAGGTGAAAAGCCAACTTCACCTTTGTCTTCATAGAGTGCAACGCCCATATCAAATGCGTGTTGTTCAACTAAATCAATAGCTTCGTCGTATTGCTTATTAAATGCGCGATCAATTGCCGACTTTTGTCTTTGATAACCTGGGTTATCAAAAATTTCAGGAAACAAGCCAATTAAATCATCAATAAAGGTGTTCAATCGGCTAACTAATAACTTGCCCTCACCGGGATTTAAATAGAGAGCAAATGGCGCATGGCCATCATCAAAATTGTTGGTATAACACCACTCACTTGGTGTTTCTTGCTCTTTGGCAAAGCGATTCAGCATTTGCTTGATTAAGGTTTGGCGGCCCGTACCGTGCTCACCCATGGCAAACACGTTAAAACCAACAGACGGCATAGACAAGCCAAATTCCAATGCCTCTTTAGCTCGCTCATGACCGATAAACGACTGCTCATTGATAGAGTCATTATCAATGGTGTCAAAAATCGAAGATGATATCGAAGCCGTTAATTGATCGGCACTTAGCCTGTTATTCTGGGCAGTTTGAGGCATATAAAACTCTTTTAAGGTACTACAAATACTTGTTTTTTCGCTATTGTACTGCGCAAGCACGGAAAAACGCAAAACTTGAATACTGAAAGGTTCAAAGGTTTTAAGGTTCAAAGGTTTTAAGGTTCAAAGGTTATAAGGTTATAAGGTTATAAGGTTCTAAGGCTCTAAGGCTCTAAGGCTCTAAGGCTCTATGGCTCTATGTGGTGTGACCCCATAATAATGGACACATTTAACTTTCTCGTAAGTATCGAGCTAATGGTACTTCTCCATGAGTGCCATGCACTCTAAATCGGTTATAAATATTTTCAATATAACCCGTAACCCTTTGACTCATGTATTTCAATGGCTGTACCCCTTGTGGGTGTAGCCATTGTTGTTTCATGAGTGAGAAAAAGCTTTCAACACAAGCATTATCCCAGCAGTTTCCCTTACGAGACATACTAATTATAGCACCTTGAGCATTTAGCCACCGAACGATCAAGTCACTTTTATATTGAGAGCCTTGGTCTGAATGACAAAGAACACCATTTAAGTTACTGAGCTTACTAAAACGCTTTGCATTCAAATACGCCTTTTTAACTAAATCCGAAGTTGCTGCGCGCCCTTGACTGTAACCAAGCACAGCTCGAGAATATAAATCGATAATGACGCAAACATACAGCCAACCTTCACGACAATAAACTTGCGTAATATCCGTCGCCCAAACTTGATTTACTGATTTAGGTAAAAACTCTCGGTTTAATAAATTGGGCCGTGTGTTAATACGGCTAACCTTAGGGTAGCGCTTTTGTTTTCGAGACATAACAGCACGATAGTGCTGTGCCTGTAATAGGCGTTGAACCCTATTAGGGCTTGCTTGATAGCCTTCAGCAAGTAATTGCTCATGAATCTGCCGGTAGCCAAATGCCCCTTCAGATATTTGAATTATCTTGTCTATTGCACGTAATAACTCAGCGTTGCTTGCATCTCTTTTCGATGTGCCACGCTTAAAGTACGCATAAAAACCAGAGCTTGATACATCTAGCAGTTTACACAAGTGAAGAGTATCTCCAGGCGTTCGAATTTGCTCTATGAACTCGAATTTTTCTGCCGTTTTTCCTTGAAGAACTCTTCCGCCTTTTTTAGGATTTCAATATCTTCATTCGCACGTTCAAGTTGTTTCTTTAAACGTTCATTTTCTTTTTCAAGTTGTTTGTAGCTTTTATCAGGACCTTTCAATTTTTTTAACTCCACTGGAACTATTGGATCTGATGAAAGGTATTTTTTACGCCACCGCTGTATCATGTGAACATTTATGCCAACTCGCTTGGCAAACTCTGGGAGAGTTTCAATGCTTTCAACAGATTGTCTTACAACATCCATCTTACAGCATTCACTGTATTGTTTTCGAGATTTGTATCGCATAGACACCTCTAAATATTAAATTTAAAAAGGTGTCCACTAAAACGGGGTCACTCTACTTCCTACTTTCCTACCTTCTTACCTTCTTACCTTCGCTCTTTCCTACCTTCTTACCTTCGCTCTTTCCTACCTTCCTACCTTCCTACCTTCCCACCTTCAAGCCTTACCGCGTTGCTACCTTATAGCTTTTTACGGCATCAAAGGTTGGCGAGTAAATGACGAATGCCCGCACGCTAAACAATCTATCACTTCACTAAAATGACTATGATGATGCGGGTGACCACACTCTCGACAAATAAGTACACCAAAACCTATAAAGTCACCGCTGTGATATACGCCATCGTGATCAAAGTCTTCTTGCAATTCAGCCCACTCTACCTGTGATTTATCCGTCACTTTTTCTAGTGCTAACCACAGGGATTCGTTAAAAACATCAACTGATGGTGAGTTTTCAATATCAACTTTTTGCTTTTCTTGAAACTCTTTTAAGTCGTATTTTAAGTTTTCAACAAATTGTTCAGCCTTTTCTTCTGACATCTCTTCCGATTTTTTTAAGTATTCCTTTGCCTTATCAACAACCTCGACCAAATCTTTTAATTCGTGGGTTTTAACATCTTCAAGCCAATCAGCAAGCTTTTGATTAATTTGCTCAAACTTTTGTTTATAGTCAGCCATGGCCGCTCCATTTGCAGTTATCATTCTTGCTTTGAGTATAGTTCAACAATTTTTGTTGGTGCTTTGTAAATCTCTCACTGAATATGCTTGGTTTTAGTTGTCGAGATAAGGTATTCTATCGGGATAATTTTATTCCGTATTTACTGGTTAAATTTCATACTAAACCATGCTAAATACGACATTTAATGATTAATTTCGAGAAAGTCTTAATGGAATCCATTTACAACCCGCAAGCGATTGAAGCACAAGTGCAAAAGCATTGGGCTGAAAACAAAACGTTTAAAGCTCAAGAAAAGCCTGGTCAAGAGAAGTTTTACTGTTTATCAATGTTTCCGTACCCAAGTGGTCGATTACACATGGGCCATGTGCGCAACTACTCACTCGGCGACGTAATTTCTCGCTACCAACGCATGCAAGGCAAGAACGTTATGCAACCTATGGGTTGGGACGCCTTTGGTTTACCGGCAGAAAATGCGGCGATCAAGAATAATTCGGCGCCAGCTAAATGGACATACCAAAACATTGATTACATGCGCAATCAGCTAAAATCACTAGGTTTTGGTTACGACTGGGATCGCGAATTAGCGACCTGTTCAAAAGAGTATTACCGCTGGGAGCAGTGGTTCTTCACAAAGCTGTATGAAAAAGGCTTAGTTTACAAGAAAAATGCAACGGTTAACTGGGATCCCGTTGACCAAACCGTACTTGCCAACGAGCAAGTTATCGATGGTCGCGGTTGGCGCTCTGGTGCCATTGTCGAGAAAAAAGAAATCCCACAATGGTTCATCAAAATCACCGACTATGCAGAAGAATTACTTAACGATTTAGATCAACTTGAAGGTTGGCCTGAACAAGTTAAGACCATGCAGAAAAACTGGATTGGTCGCTCTGAAGGTGTCGAGATGACCTTCCAAGTTGCCGATTCAGACGACAGCTTTGAAATTTACACCACGCGTCCAGACACCATTATGGGTGTTACTTATGTTGCGTTAGCGGCAACTCACCCACTGTCGATTAAAGCCTCAGAAAACAACACTGAGTTAGCTGACTTTATCAGTGAATGTAAAGCACAAAATGCCACCGAAGCCGATATGGCTAACATCGAGAAAAAAGGTGTTGATACTGGTCTTAAAGCGATCCACCCTTTAACTGGTGAGTTAGTGCCTGTTTGGGCGGCGAACTTTGTCCTGATGGATTACGGTTCAGGTGCGGTTATGTCTGTACCAGGTCACGACCAACGCGATTTCGAATTTGCCACTAAATACGGCTTAGCAATCAAGCAAGTTATTGAAGGCACAGAAAACGACGATATCAGTGTTGCTGCAATTACTGAAAAAGGTAAGTTAATCAACTCAGGCGAATTTGACGGTTTAAACTTCAAAAAAGCATTTAAGCAAATTGCTTGGAAGTTGTCACAAGAAGGCAAAGGTCAAATTCAAGTCAACTACCGTTTACGCGACTGGGGCGTTTCGCGTCAGCGCTATTGGGGGACACCAATTCCAATGATTAATTTGGCAAACGGTGAATCGGTACCTGTGCCTGCTGACCAATTACCGGTTGAATTGCCAGAAGATGTTGTGATGAACGGTGTTACCTCACCAATCAAAGACGATCCAGAGTGGGCAAAAACCACTTACAACGGTGAAGCAGCATTTCGTGAAACAGACACCTTCGACACCTTTATGGAGTCGTCTTGGTACTACGCACGTTACTGTAGCCCATCAGACGATGGCCAAATGCTAGATCCAGAAAAAGCCAACTATTGGTTACCGGTTGATCAATACATCGGTGGTATTGAACACGCTATTTTGCACTTATTATATGCTCGTTTCTTCCACAAACTATTACGTGATGTTGGTTTAGTAGAATCAGACGAGCCGTTCAAGAGCTTGTTATGTCAAGGTATGGTGTTAGCCGATACCTACTATCGCGAAGCTGAAAACGGTGCCCAAGAGTGGATTTCACCAACTGACGTTGAAGTGGAACGCGACGACAAAGGCAAAATTATCGCCGCCAAATCAAAAATTGATGGCGAGCCAGTAATTTCTGCTGGTATGAGCAAAATGTCAAAGTCGAAAAACAATGGTATTGATCCGCAATCGGTTATCGACCAATACGGCGCAGATACGGTGCGTTTATTTATCATGTTTACCTCACCACCAGAGCAAACCTTAGAATGGTCTGATTCAGGTGTAGAAGGCGCACACCGTTTTTTAAAACGCGTATGGAAGCTAGCACATGACTTTAGCGAATCAGGTGATGCGCCAGCACTTGACGGTTTATCGTTAAACGCAGCGCAAAAAGCAACGCGCCGTGAGTTACACAAAACCATTGCGAAAGTATCTGATGATATTGGTCGTCGTAACACCTTTAACACCGCTATTGCTGCCGTGATGGAGTTAATGAACCACGTAACTAAACAGTCGATGGAGACCCCAGAAGACAGAGCGGTTATGCAAGAAGCTGTGCGTGGTATTATCTTAATGTTAACGCCTATCGTACCGCACTTTGCTCATGAAGTATGGAATGCGATTGGCGACGGCAACGCAATCGAAGACACTTTATGGCCAACGGTTGACGAGTCAGCACTCGTTGAAGACGAAAAGCTGATTATCGTGCAAGTAAACGGTAAATTACGTGCAAAAATCACCGTGAGTGCTGATGCTCAGCAAGATGCGGTTCAAGCGCTGGCGATGGCTGACGAAAACGTATCGAAATTTACCGAAGGTAAAACCATCCGCAAAGTTATTTTCGTGCCAGGTAAGTTATTAAACATAGTAGCAAACTAAACGAAAACTAAGCTAAGATACAAGGGGCGTAATTTACGCTCCTTTTTATTTTATTTGGAAGCACTTGCTCAGGATATTGACGCTAATATGCCAACGATATTTTCACTGCCTGTAAAGCAGTTACAAAAGCTATTTTTTACACTTTTTCTAACTTGTTCAATTGCTAGTTGCGGCTTTCAATTACGCGGCCAATACCTGTTACCCGAAGAGTTGCAAACGCTTTATGTCAGCTCGGAAGATAACTTTGGCGAGCTTACTCGCCTTGTTAAACAGCATTTGACCATCAACGATGTAACCGTATTAGAAAGCGCAACCAGTAACACGCCAGAGCTGAGAATACTGCGCGATCAATTAAATCGCAGGACCTTATCGGTATTTCCCAATGGTCAGGTGGCGGAATACGAGTTGATTTATACCGTCAATTACCAGATCACTATGCCTGAGCAAGAGGTGCAAAATTTCCGCTTTGATTTATACCGAGAATATCAAGACGATCCTAATTTCGCACTAGCAAAATCACGCGAGTTAAATTTGCTACTAAGTGAAATGCGCAAACGCGCTGCCGAAAGAATTTTGCGCGAGCTCGCTTCCGTAGACGTTAGCGGAGCTTAGCGATGCGGGTTTACCACAACAAACTATCACAATCTCTAAGCCAAGGATTACCGTTAGTTTGTTTAGTGTTTGGTGATGAGCCATGGCAAAAAATTGATAGCCTAAACCAAATAAAACAGCACGCCAAAGCCCAAGGTTTTGATGAAACTATCCAATTCAGTGCCGATACAAACTTTGACTGGCAAGAAGTACACGCAGAGTATTACGCGATGAGCTTGTTTTCAGGCCGCAAGATTATCGAAGTAGAGCTGACCAACAACAAAGTGTCTGAGGCTGGCAATAAATTACTCACCGAACTAGCCAATGATCTAACCCCAGATAATTTACTGATCATTCACGGTGGTAAATTAGAAGCGCGTATTACCAAACAAAAATGGTTTACTCATTTAGATAAGCAAGGGATTTATGTCGCTATTTACGACGTAGAAGGTCGCCACTTAAGCCAGTGGCTTACGCAGCAAGCAAGGCAATTGGGTTTATCGTTAACACCTGAAGCTAACCACTATATGGTGACGATTTTGGAAGGCAACTTATTAGCGATGTCACAAGAGCTAGAAAAGTTTGCCCTGCTCTACCCAAATCAACAACTCGATATTGAACAAGTCGAAGCCTTAACTATCAAGCAAGCTAAATTCAACCCTTTTCAATTAGTTGATACCCTGCTAACAGGTAACTTTAAAAAACTGATTTTAATGCTAGAAAGCCTTGCTCACGATGGTGTCCATGCGAGCCAACTGGTTTGGATATTACACAAAGAAATCAGTCAGCTTGCGCAAATGCACGAACAAATCGCGCAAGGCGTTGCGTTTGCTCAGTTATGCAAAGATTTTCGCATTTGGGAGAAACGTAAACCTGTCTACCAACAAGCGCTACAAAACACCGCATTGAACAATCTCTACATTGCCCTTGGTCGACTGGCCGACATCGACCAACAAATCAAATCGTCAAGTGACTTTGATGACATGCTCTTGCTCACCGATGCCTGCATTAGTGTTTTTCACGGCGATGTGACCAATAAGCTACCACTCGATTATTCAAGTCAGTCATAATGACCAAAAAACTTCAACGAATAGGGCTATTTGGCGGCACGTTTAATCCAATTCACTTAGGCCATATTGACACCGTCGAGCAAGGGGCAAAATTACTAGCACTAGACAAAGTCGCCTTGATGCCGGCCAATATTCCGCCCCATAAGGACAAGCCGACAATCGCCAATCACCACAGAGTTAACATGCTCAACTTGGTCTGTCAGGACAACCCTAGGTTTTACCTCGAGCCTTATGAACTAGAGCAGACAGAAACCTCGTATACCGTTAACACCTTAAAAGCGTTCAAGCAACATCAGCCAAACCAGCGCTTGTATTTTTTTATTGGCATGGATTCATTAGTTAACTTTCATTTATGGCGTGATTACCAAGAAATTTTGGCGATGACCAACCTCATTGTTAGCACCCGACCAGGTTACCAATTAAGCCAGGTTATTGATGAACTAAAGCCTCGGTTAATCAGTTATCAAGCGTATCTTGCCAACCACCAACATGAAACCGGCCACATTATTTTGTTACCAGAAGTTAACTTAGCTATTGCATCATCAGATATTCGCCGACTAGTCGAACAAAACAAATCGATAAACTCGCTCGTACCACCTAGCATAGAGCAATATATCGACACCCATAAACTGTACCAACAAAACTAATGGCAATGTGATGACGAACACAGGGGAAAAGTGGTAAACTCTGGCTTATTTTCCCCGATACAGGATACAAACTTTGCAATTAGACGCATTAAGTGCATTTGTCGTCGACAAAATTGACGATATGAAAGGCCGTGATATAACCGTTATTGATATTGAAGAAAAAGCCAGCTTTGCCTCACAAATGATTATTTGTTCGGGCAACTCGAATCGCCATGTGAAATCGATTGCCGATCACGTAGTTATCGAGTGTCGCGCTGAAGGTCATGAACCACTTGGCCTTGAAGGTAATGATGTCGGTGAATGGTCACTCGTTGACTTGGGCGATATCATCGTTCATGTGATGACTGACGAAATGCGTGACAGATATCAGCTTGAGCAGTTGTGGTCATAGTAGTAGATTATCCTCTCACTCATTTCATTTAACAGGCTGTTAGTTAACTATGCGCATTACCCTCTACGCTGTCGGCAACAAAATGCCGAAATGGGTTACTGAAGGATTTAACGAGTATACCCGGCGCTTTCCAAGAGATATGTCGTTTCACTTAGTTGAGATACCGCCGGGCAAACGCGGTAAAAATGCCGATATAGCCCGCATTCTTGAAAAAGAAGGTGAGCAAATGTTAGCAGCCATTCCCAAAGGTTCTCGCATCGTAACTTTGGAAGTATTAGGCAAGGCTTGGGATACGCCAGAGCTCGCTAAGCAACTCGACAGGTGGCAAAACGATGGCCGAGATGTCGCGCTGTTAGTTGGGGGGCCTGAAGGTCTTGCGCCGGCTTGCATTGCCGCTTCTGAACAAAAATGGTCACTGTCAAACCTGACGCTTCCCCACCCTATGGTCAGAATTTTTCTAGCGGAAAGTCTCTACCGTGCGTGGAGCTTAAACAACAACCATCCTTATCACAGAGAGTGAGATGGCTCGTCGTAAACGCGTAACTATCAGAAATCACAGCGCCGAGGCAAACTTATTTGCCCGCCGTGCATTTATTGCACTGATTGGCGTAATCATCATGCTCTTGATTCTATTTAGTAACATTTACGACTTAGAAGTTAACTCCTACGAAAAATACAAAACGCGGTCAAATTCAAACCGCATAAAACTACTCCCCGTCGCGCCCAATCGCGGCCTTATTTACGATAGAAATGGCGTTTTACTGGCAGAAAATAAGCCCGTTTACTCGTTAGAAATTATTCCGGAGCAAACTGACGATATTAAAGCGACTGTCGCTGAACTATCTGAATTACTTAACATTTCACCAGAGCACCAAGCCAAGTTTTTTAATCGGTTACGCAGTAATCGCCGTTTCAAACCGGTCGAACTGTTTGCGCGGTTAAGTGATCACCAAGTAGCACTATTTAGTGTCAACCAGCACAAATACCCAGGTGCCACCATTGAAGCCTATCTCAAGCGCTACTATCCATTTGCCGATTTAACTACCCATTCACTCGGCTACGTTGCCCGTATCAACTCTCGTGATGAAATAAAACTAGAAGAAGCCGGTAAGAGTGAAAATTACGCCGCTACGCGCAATATAGGTAAATTAGGTTTAGAGCGTTATTACGAGGACATTCTGCATGGCACCATCGGCCACCAAGAAGTAGAAGTCAATAACAAAGGCCGCGTAATTCGCACGCTAAGTTCAACACCGCCGATCCCTGGCAAAGATCTGACACTGACCTTAGATATTGAACTACAAATGATCGCCAAACGTGCATTATCAGGTAAACGAGGCGCAGTAGTTGCAATTGATCCACGCGATGGTGGCGTGTTAGCCATGTATTCAAACCCAAGCTACGACGGTAACCTGTTTGTGCACGGGATCAGCTCAAAAAATTACAAAAAACTACTCAACTCGAAAGACTTGCCCCTGATCAACAGAACAGTGCAAGGTTACCCGCCAGCTTCAACAATCAAGCCTTTTGTCGCGATAGCTGGCCTAGAACATGAAATCATTACACCTGAAAGCAAAATTAACGACATTGGTTGGTATCAGATAGAAGGTGTTGAAAAGAAGTATCGCGATTGGAAGCGCTGGGGCCATGGTTGGGTTGATTTAACGACCGCAATTGAACAGTCGTGTAACGTTTACTTCTACGATCTAGCGTACAAACTCGGGATCACCAAAATCAGTACTATGATGGCAAAGTTTGGTTTTGGTGAGTACACGGGCATTGATTTACACGAAGAATCGCGCGGGATCCTGCCAAGTGAAGAATGGAAACGCGGCCGTTTCAACCAACCTTGGTACGCTGGCGAAACCGTATCTGTCGGTATTGGCCAAAGCTTTTGGACAGTAACACCACTACAGCTCGCACAAGCAACCTCGATATTGGTGAATCAAGGCGAAATCAAAACCCCACACCTATTGAGAGCGACAACGGAGGTTGAGGCGGGATTTGCAACAGATCATCAAGCTAGCGAGCAAACCCCTTATCAAATAGAAGATAAGCCACCGGTACAACTTAAAAATCATCAACACTGGAATGAAGTGTTAGATGCTATGCACAATACGGTGCAAAAAGTCGGCGCAACAGCTCACCCAGCTTTTGTTGGTACTCAATATGATGCGGCAGGTAAAACGGGCTCAGCGCAGGTTGCTAGCCTAGGTGAAGACGAAGAATACGAAGCGGAAAAAATTCAAGAAAACAAACGCGATAATGCGATGTTTATTGCTTTTGCTCCCTATGAAAACCCTGAAATAGTTGTTGCTGTAGCGATAGAAAACGTCGCCAAAGGCGGTGGTGGAGCGAACGCAGCGCCAGTAGCCCGCCAAATTATGGACCAATACTTTGGCAATCGCGTTATCGAAAGCCAAAACATTGCGATTCATCCGCATCACAGTGAGCATTATCACATGAACCCAAGACAAGGTGGTCATTAGTGTCGTCAAGAATGTCATCAAGAATTGGTCACGACCAAGCCAAAAAACCAACCTTTTGGCAACAGATCCATATTGATTTACCGCTACTTATTGGCCTGTTGGTATTGATGTCACTTGGGCTATTTATTGTCTATAGCGCAGGTGGACAGGATATTGGCTTAGTTAAGCGCCAAGTAACTCGGCTAGGTATCTCATTGGTAGTCATGTTTGCCATTGCGCAAATCAATCCGCTGATTTATCGCAAGTGGGCCGTGCCACTTTTTATTATTGGTGCTTTGATGTTAGTTGCCGTGCTGCTTGTTGGTCATGTCGGCAAGGGAGCTCAACGCTGGTTAGACTTAGGTTTTATGAAATTTCAACCATCAGAAATTATGAAGCTTATCGTGCCAATAATGATCGCATGGTATATCAGCCAATACGATTTGCCCGCTAAACTCAGTCGCATTTTAATTGCTTTTATTTTGGTGCTAATCCCGACCTTGCTCATTGCCCGACAACCTGATTTGGGCACGTCCTTGCTAATCGCAAGTTCAGGGCTTTTTGTTATTTTTTTAGCCGGAGCGAGTTGGAAGCTAATTGGCAGCTGTGTTGGCCTTGCTTCAGCATTTACACCAATTATGTGGATGTTTTTGATGAAAGATTATCAAAAACAACGCGTATTAACTTTTTTAAATCCTGAGCAAGATCCCTTGGGCTCCGGTTACCACATTATCCAGTCAAAAATCGCAATTGGCTCTGGCGGTATCTGGGGTAAAGGTTGGTTACAAGGTACTCAATCGCAATTAGAGTTTTTACCTGAGCGCCATACCGACTTTATCTTCGCGGTTTTTAGTGAAGAGTTTGGTTTGATCGGAGTGATCGGCTTACTGTTAGTTTATTTGGCTATTGTGATGCGCGGATTGTGGATAGCGGTCAAAGCCCAAAATGCCTTTACTAAACTGCTTGCCGGTAGTATTACCCTCACCTTTTTTGTCTACGTATTTGTCAACATCGGTATGGTGTCTGGCTTGTTGCCGGTGGTTGGTGTGCCATTGCCATTAATTAGTTATGGCGGTACATCAATGGTGACATTGATGGCAGGATTTGGCATGCTTATGGCGATAGGTACGCGCCGACGCTTTATTGCTTAAAGAAACA
Organism: Thalassotalea sp. LPB0316; assembly: GCF_014898095.1. NCBI lineage: Bacteria > Pseudomonadati > Pseudomonadota > Gammaproteobacteria > Alteromonadales > Colwelliaceae > Thalassotalea > Thalassotalea sp. LPB0316. The sequence goes on along the minus strand of NZ_CP062946.1, from coordinate 1,984,324 downwards.
GTGAAACCTCGGCGAGATTTCAAATCCAGTGATAAAGGTTGCCATGCTCGTAAAAAACGTCTTAGTTCTTGGTCTAGTCGCTAGCTTACTCTCTGGCTGTGTTAGCACCTCTCGCTATAGTCAGAAACACGACACCACACCGTCTCGCTTGCCAACCAACAGTGAACTTGAAGATGCTATTCCTACCTTTGAGCCTCCCTCTCGTGGTGGCAACCGTGATTACACGGTCAGGGGTAAACACTACAAGGTAATGAAGTCGTCTAAAGATTTCTCGGAAGTAGGTATCGCGTCCTATTATGGCGAAAAATTTCACGGTCATTTAACCTCAAATGGTGAAATTTATAATATGTACGCGATGAGTGCGGCTCACAAACACCTGCCACTGCCGTCTTATGTTAAAGTGACCAACCTTGATAACAACAAAACCGTTGTAGTTCGGGTCAATGACCGTGGACCTTTTCATCCGGGTCGCGTTATCGATTTAAGCTTTAGCGCTGCCTACAAGTTAGACATGCTAAAAAATGGTACGGCTAACGTCCGCGTTGATATTATTGAGCGCTCTCAAACGGCTCAAGTTAAGGCGAGTGAAGAAAAACTGCCTAGCCTAAACCCACAGTCGAACGAAGTTACAGCCACTGTTAGCGAGCCCGTAACAGATGCTTACATAATTCAAATTTTTGCCACCAAAAATCCAACAATGGCAGATTCACTGGTCAATGCTTTGACCTCACTGTATCAAAAACCAGTTCAAACAGATGAAATAAATGGAATTTTTCGGGTTCAGCTTGGTCCAATTGCTACACAAGATGAAGCCGATGAACTGCTTGCGATGATAAAATCTTCCGGCTACCCAGAAGCTTTTAGTAAAAAAGTCACAATGTAGAAAATTCGCGCTGGATCGCACATAGCCAAGTCGTCTAAAAGTGATATACTACTTGGCAATTTTGACTCCTCATAAGATTAGACATAAAAAGGTAAACTATGACCAAAGCTTTGGCCTCTAGAAAATCACCAAAATCTCGTTTTACACTTTTCTCACTTATCAGCGCAGTTACCTTATCAGCAATGTCGATTGCACAAGCTGCAATTATTCCCGAGCCACCGCAAGTAAATGCTAAAGGTCATATATTAATTGACTACACAACGGGTAAAGTCATTGCCGAAGGTAATGCCGATAGTCAATTAGCGCCAGCGAGCTTAACCAAAATGATGACAAGTTACGTTATTGGTAAAGAGATTGCGCTCGGTAATATCAGCCCCACAGACAAAGTCATGATCAGTGAAGCGGCTTGGGCAAAAAACTTTCCTGAGTCGTCAAAAATGTTTATTGAAGTCGGCACTGAAGTCACTGTAGATGAGCTAAATCAAGGGATTATTGTGGCCTCAGGTAACGATGCGTGTGTCGCCATGGCTGAGCATATTGCCGGCAGTGAAGGTGCTTTTGCCGATATGATGAACAGCTATGCTACACAGCTGGGCATGACAAGCTCATTCTTTGAAAACAGCCATGGTTTAGACAGCCAAGAGCATGTTACAACACCACGTGACATGGCAACGCTTGCTATCGCACTAATTCGCGATGTACCAAGTGAATATGTGCTTTACAAGCAAAAGTCATTCACCTACAACAATATTAAACAATATAACCGCAATAGCTTATTGTGGGATAAAAGCATGAATGTCGATGGCATTAAAACCGGCCACACGTCACAAGCAGGCTATAGCTTGGTGACCTCTGCAACCAAAGGCGACATGCGATTAGTCAGTGTGGTTATGGGCACGGAAAGCGAGCGAGCTCGTAAAGTTGAGAGTAAAAAGTTACTCAACTACGGTTTTAGATTCTTCGAAACATTTACACCTTATAAAGCAGGTGACAAATTTGCTGATCACCGCGTATGGATGGGTGATGTCGAAACTGTCGGCTTAGGCATTTTAACGGATACACCTATTACCATTCCTCGTGGCCAACGAAAAAATTTGAAAGCAAATTTTGAGTTAAATGAGCAACTTATCGCCCCAATTCAAAAAGGCCAAGTAGTTGGTAAATTATTCCTACAGTTAGAAGGTGAAGATATCGCCTCATACCCACTGGTAGCGTTAAAAGAAGTTGACGAAGGTAGTATGTTCTCGCAGTTTGTCGACTATATTAAGCTGCAATTTGAAAACTAATCGCCAAAACTTTTCTAAAAATCCCAGCTTAGCTGGGATTTTTTTTGCCTTATAACCAATCGCCAGTCTTTAAAAAACTTGTTCATAGCCCCATCTATCAATCCATGTTAAAATATCGCGAATTTTTACCCTGCATATAAGGGTAAACAACGCTTGATTGATTAAGAGTACTGCAATGAAAACTAAGTTTGATGAACTTTTAGACTTCCCTACCGTATTGAACTTTAAAGTGATGGGGGTAGCTTGTGACGAGTTGCCTGACTTAATTATTGCCGAATTGCAAAAACACACGCCTGGCGATTACACGACAACGATCAAGCCTAGCTCGAAAGGTAATTACCACTCAGTTTCTGTACCCGTAACAGTGACGTCAAAAGAGCACATAGAGCTGATCTATAAAACACTTAATGATATCGAACAAGTGAGATACGTTTTATAACAGCAAACACTTCATCAATTACCATGATATTGATATAAAGTTTCGCTATAATCAGCAAAAACCAAATAAACGAGAGATAAACTTGCAAAATTCGTTAATTATTCGACAGCTTGCCGATATGGAATACACTCGGGTTTGGCATGCTATGCAAAAGTTTACTGACGAACGTGACGAGACTGTCACTGATGAATTATGGTTAGTAGAGCACCCGCCAGTGTTCACTCAAGGCCAAGCCGGTAAAGAAGAACACCTGTTAATGCCTGGCGATATTCCGGTAGTGCAAGTCGATCGCGGTGGTCAAGTCACTTATCACGGCCCAGGACAGCAAGTTATCTACTTTATGATCAATCTGCGCCGACGCAAAATGGGGGTCCGTGAGCTTGTCACGTTAATTGAAAACGCCATTATCGCGTGTTTAGCAAAGTACGATATTACCGCCTACGCTAAACCTGATGCGCCGGGTGTTTACGTTGACGAGAAGAAAATCGCATCACTCGGGCTTCGAGTTAGAAAAGGCTGCTCATTCCACGGCCTAGCACTTAATATTGATATGGATCTAGAGCCTTTTTTGCGCATTAATCCATGCGGTTACGCTGGCTTAGAAATGATCCAAACAAAGAATTTAAACGGCCCACAAACCGTTTCAGAGGCAGGCACAGCACTGACTGAAGAACTCATTACATTATTTAAAGCTACAGATGTTAGCTATGAATCAGGGTTAAAAGCAGAATATGACAACTAAATCTTCACGCATTACACCGGGTACTAAATTACGTGATGCCGACAAAATGGCACATATCCCAATCAAAGTTGTGCCTTCTGAGCGCGAAACCATGTTACGTAAACCCGACTGGTTACGAATAAAACTACCGCGCAGCTCTGAGCGTATTGATCACATCAAGCAATCTTTGAGAAAACACAACCTCCACTCAGTATGTGAAGAAGCCTCGTGCCCTAACCTTTCCGAGTGTTTCAACCACGGTACAGCAACCTTTATGATTTTAGGTGACATTTGTACTCGTCGTTGCCCGTTTTGTGATGTTGGTCACGGTCGCCCATTAGCACCCGATGCCAATGAGCCAGAAAAACTCGCATTAACCCTAAAAGACATGGCGTTAAAATATGTGGTTATCACGTCAGTAGACCGTGATGATTTACGTGATGGTGGTGCTAGCCAATTCGCAGAATGTATCAAAGAAATTGATAAGCACGCACCAAATACTAAGGTTGAAATTTTAGTGCCAGATTTTCGTGGTCGTATGGATAAAGCCTTAGAGATTTTAAACCAGCATCCACCACATGTGTTTAACCATAACCTTGAAACAGCGCCGCGTTTGTATACTAAGGCTCGCCCTGGGGCAAATTATCAATGGTCACTCGATTTATTGAAAAAATTTGGTGAGGCTAACCCTAACGTACCAACTAAGTCGGGTTTAATGGTGGGTTTAGGTGAAACCAATGAAGAAATTTTAGAAGTAATGCGCGATCTGCGTGCCCATGGTGTCACCATGTTAACGATTGGCCAATACTTACAGCCGAGCAAGCATCACTTGCCGGTTGAACGTTACGTTCACCCAGATGAATTTGAAATGTTTAAACGAGAAGCAGAAAAAATGGGCTTTGAACACGCAGCGTGTGGCCCACTTGTTCGTTCGAGCTACCACGCCGACAAACAAGCTGCTGGCGAAGAAGTGAAATAGGTTTCAATGATAAAAGTCGGAAGGTTTAAAGGTTTTTAACCTTTTTTCTTTCCGACCTTTCAACCTTTTAACCTTTAAATTTTCGGTGTCTGACAATTTACGTCAGCATTTTGTCCTCGGTTGCGCATAAAGTGATCCATTAAGGTTAGTGCTAGCATCGCTTCGGCAATTGGCACTGCGCGAATACCCACACACGGATCGTGTCTCCCTTTGGTAACAATATCCATTTCTTTACCATCGACATCAATCGTTTTGCCACTCACGCCAATACTCGACGTTGGCTTTAGTGCCATATGAGCAACGATATCTTGGCCTGACGAAATACCACCGAGTACGCCACCGGCGTGATTAGTCGCAAAACCATCGGGCGTTAATTCATCTCTGTGCTCAGAGCCCTTTTGATTAACAACCTCAAAGCCATCGCCAATTTCAACGCCCTTAACAGCATTGATCCCCATTAATGCATGAGCAATATCGGCATCTAAACGATCAAATATAGGCTCACCAAGGCCAACAGGTACGTGCTTAGCAACAACCGTCACTTTGGCACCAATCGAGTCTTTCTGGCGAATAATACCGCGCAATAACTCATCTAGTTGCTCAAGTTTCGTTGCATCAGGGAAGAAAAACGCATTTTCTTCAACTTGCTGCCAATCGAACTGCTCTGCTTTAATATCAGCAATTTGACTGACACAACCGTGAATTTCAATACCGAGTTTTTGTTTCAAATATTTTTTAGCGACCGCGCCTGCTGCAACGCGCATCGCCGTTTCACGGGCAGACGAGCGGCCACCGCCGCGATAATCTCTAAAGCCATATTTTTGGCTATAGGTATAATCGGCGTGCCCTGGGCGAAATGATTGGGCAATATTACCGTAATCCTTTGAGCGTTGGTCGGTATTTTCAATGATTAAACCAATTGGCGTTCCTGTGGTTTTACCTTCAAAAACACCAGACATAATCTTAACTTCGTCTGCTTCACGGCGCGCCGTTGTATACCTTGAAGTTCCGGGTTTTCTGCGATCTAAATCAAGTTGTAAATCAGCTTCAGATAATTCAATCCCCGGCGGGCAACCGTCGATAATTGCGCCTAAACCTAAGCCGTGACTCTCACCAAAAGTTGTAACGGTGAATAACTTTCCAAATGTATTACCTGACATGAATTACGCTCTTGCTCGAAAAATTGCTAAATGTTGTTCTAATTGTGCTTTGGTTAACATAAACACCCCATGGCCACCTTTTTCAAAAGTTAACCAAGTAAAGTCAACCTCTGGATATTCAACTTGTAGGTGGACTTGTGAATTACCGACTTCACAAATCAACACGCCCTGCTCAGTTAAATGCGCTGACGCTTGTGCCAGTATTTTTCGGGTGATGTCTAAGCCATCACTGCCACTGCCCAAGCCCATTTCAGGCTCGTGAAGAAACTCTTTGGGAAGCGCATCGACATCTTCTTGGTCAACATAAGGTGGATTAGTCACAATTAAATCATAAACCTGCCCTTCAACCCCAGAGAAAATATCAGATTGAATTGGAATAACTTGTTCCATCAAACCGTGGCTTTCAATGTTAATTTGACACACGTTTAAGGCATCAATACTTAAGTCAACTGCATCGACTTCAGCATCGGGAAACTGATAAGCACAAGCTATTGCAATACAACCGCTGCCGGTACATAAATCTAAAATACGCTCAGGTTTTAAACCTTTAGGTAATTGCTGCTTAAATTGTTGCTGAATGAGTTCGCCAATTGGTGAACGCGGCACTAAAACACGCTCGTCAACATAAAAAGGCAAACCAGCAAAGTTAGCTTGATTGGTGAGATAAGCCGCTGGAATTTCTTCATCAATGCGACGTTTAAAAATAGCAACTAGCTCAACCTTTTCTTGCTTGGTTAATTTACAATCACCTACTTGAGCAAATAAATTGTCAGGTAAATTTAAGGTAAACATGGTCAGAAAAACGGCTTCATCCCATGCGTTGTCGGTACCATGACCAAAATAGAGCCCCGCCTGATTAAACGCACTTGCGCCAAACCTTACAAAATCATTGATCGTAAAAAGCTCAGAGAGTAGTTGATCATTTAATTGGTCTGTCACCGAAAACCCCTTGTGAAAATACGTTGTGTTATATCTTGTGTTTGAATTCTTGTTATTTTAGCCAGATGATTTAGACTGCGCCTATGAAATTTAAAGATCTTTTGTCTGAACAAGAAAAACAGTTGTTTAAAGACGCTATAGGCAAGATAAAGCCTATGGTGCAAGACAAGATACACCCAGCGAAAAGAACCATCAAGCCCAAATCACAAATCGGCACAAATAAGTCGAGAAAACAGCTTGCTGAGTTCCACTTTAGCGACGAATTTGAGCCCAATTTGAATCAACAAGGGCCAATGAAGTATGTTCGTGAAGATGTTGATAGCTTTGAAGCTAAAAATTTGCGTCGCGGCGTATATCCGCCAGACTTAATTTTAGACTTGCACGGGCTAGACCAACACCAAGCGAAAAAAGAAATTGCAGCGCTACTTTACGCCTGCCAAAAAGAACATGCCCAATGTGTATGTATTGTTCACGGTATTGGCTCTCGCATACTTAAAAATAAAGTACCACATTGGCTTGTTCAACACCCTGATGTTATGGCTTTCCATCAAGCGCCCCTCGAATTTGGCGGTGACGGCGCGCTTTTGGTGCTAGTGGAATTAAAAGATAAATTTGTCCGTTAGTCAGTTTCACTAACACCAATGCTAACTGGGCCGAGCTAGGTTAACGATTCGACGACGGCGAATAAGTCGCGACTAACTCACCTAAGCAAGCCCTGGGATCATAAGCTATTTTTGCAATTTCAGCCGTTTGAAAAATCGGCGAGCTCGCACCAGCACTTAACGACTCAACCAGGTAACTAACGATTGGCATATGACAAACAAAAAGCATGTTCTTGAACGGCGCTTCACTTAGTGTACCGTCGATAAAATCATGAACATCTTTCGCCCGCCCCATTGGCGTAATCATGTCTAACGTTTGTAACTTTTCAGTAAGACCAAGCTGCTCAGCAACAATGGCAGCCGTTTGCTGTGCCCTTGTGTACGGGCTTTGATAAATCACATCAAAAGATTGCTGCTGCTCTTGTAAAAACGCGGCCATTTTTGCCACTTCAATACGACCACTCTCACTTAGCGGTCGTTGGGAATCTGATGCTGCTTGATCAATCGCGTGACCATGGCGCATGATGAATATATGCATACTTCTCTCTAACTGCGTTTTCCAGAGGCTTTAGCTCGGTAATTGCGATTATTACCTATAGTGTAATTGAATGTAACCAGATTTCGTGTAGTTTCAAGTCTATTTGAAGTTTTTGTCAATTTTTTATTCAACAAATAGTAGCAATTTAGATACACATTAGTGCTTGAACTAAGCTAGAATTAGTATAGTTTTATATTTAATACCAATTGGTTAGCGGTTATTGAAGAGTTCAATTCGGAGAAACGCTTGATAAAAAGCCCCAATGACAATAAAAATTATCATTCGCTCACGCTAGCTAATGGCTTACGAGTTTTGCTGATTGAAAACACCGAAAGCCAAAAGGCAGCTGCGGCCCTAGCCGTCAACGTTGGTCACTTTAGCGATCCAATTGACCGCCAAGGCATGGCACATTTTCTCGAGCATATGCTTTTTCTCGGTACTAAGCACTTTCCAGATGGCAACGAGTATCAGCAATTTATCGCTAAAAATGGTGGCCATCATAACGCTTGGACCGCAACAGAACACACCTGTTATTTCTTAGATATTTTTTATCAACAGTTTGAAGCAGCCCTTGAGCGCTTTAGTGACTTTTTTATCAACCCATTGTTATCGCAATCTTTTATCGAAAAAGAGCGTCAGAATATCGACGCCGAGTTTAAGCTGAAATTAAAAGACGATATTCGCAGGCTTTACGACGTTCACAAAGAAACGATAAATCAACAACACCCGTTTTCTCAATTTAGTGTTGGCAACATCGACACCTTAGCCGATAGAGAAAACAGCAATGTGCGCGACGAGCTGGTGAGTTTTTATCAGCGTCATTACTATGCACAAAATATGACGTTAGCGCTCGAGGGGCCAATACCACTAGCTGAGCTAGAGCGGCTTGCAACGCAATACTTTAGCCCTATTGTTTCGAATAACGCGCCAAAAGCCGAAATAGCACAGCCAATCTATCAAAAGCAGCATCAGGGCATCAAAATTGACGTTTGCCCTGTCAAAGATGACAGACAATTAATCGTCAGCTTCGCGATGCCATGTTTAGACGGGTACTATCAGCACAAGCCTGAAGCACTCATTGCTTATTTACTTGGTCATGAAGGGCCTGGTAGCTTATTGTCATACCTCAAACAGCAACACTGGGCATTAAGATTAAGTGCCGGCTCAGGTATTCACGGCTCAAATTTTAAAGACTTTAACATTTCAATCTCCTTGACCGAGAAAGGAGAAGCGCATGTCGATGAGATTATCGCTGCCTGTTTTAGTTATATCGAGCTGTTAAAAGCAAAGCCAATTGATGAAATTTATTTCGACGAAAAAAAGGCGATTGCTTCATTGTCATTTAATTTTCAAGAGCAAGTAAAGCCTATAGAGTCGGTGAGTCACCTGGTAATGAATATGCACTATTACCCGAGTGAGCATTATATATACGGCGACTATATAATGGCCGCCATGAATCACCAGTATTTATCTGAAATATTAGCTTATCTATCGCCTGATAACCTACGGGTAATGCATGTATCAAAACAATTGAACTTTGATAAAACCAGCCAGTGGTATCAGGTTCCATACAAGGTTAGCGCATTTAACGAACAGCAAAAGACGCTTTGGCAAAACCCGCCTGAGCTAGCACCATTGCATTTGCCCGAGAAAAACCCTTACATTGTCAAAGCGCCTGAAATCGTCGTTAAAGAAAAAGAGCAAACCCAACCGGAAATCATTAATAAAGAAAATGGTTTAACCGTGTGGTTTAAACAGGACCAAAGCTTTAACATTCCAAAGGGTTATATTTATCTCAACATAGACAGCCCGTATTGTGTCAGTAGCGACGAAACCATCGCGATGACCCGACTATTCGTCAACTTATTTACCGACAACGTAACAGAAGCTCATTACAATGCTGAGTTAGCCGGCATGCACTACCACTTATATCCGCACCAAAGTGGTATGACGTTGCAAATTTCCGGCTTAAGTGAAAAGCAGCCATTATTACTTGAGAAGCTACTACATTCGCTTACCAATCAAGTGTTTTGCCAAGACAAGTTTAATTTGTTCAAGCAACAGTTAATTAAACACATTAAAAACACGCAGGATAGTAAATCAATATCGCAACTATTTTCAGCTGTCAGCAGCTTGTTACAACCACAAAAACTAGATGCTGAAGCCTATATTAAGGCTTTAGAAAACGTTGCCTTTGAGCACTTTCAACAATTCTATCTACGCTTGTTTGAAAAAATCTATCTTGAATTATTTATTCACGGCAACTGGCAACGCTCACACGCCGAAGAGATAACAACAGTTGTTAAAACAGCGTTTAATGGTTCTACACATGATAACGCGCAACAAGAAATTCCAGTTATTGATACTCAAGGAGCTGGAACCTTAACCCACTTCTTGACGTTGCACGAGCACGATCATGCAACGATTGTTTACTTCAATTTTGCCGACAAATCGGTGACGACCATGGCCTATGCGATGATCGTCAGTCAGTTGTTGTCACCGCACTTTTTTGAACAAATGCGCACTGAAAAGCAATTCGGCTACCTCGTAGGCGTAGGTTACGTACCCACGGGTTATTACCCCGGCATGGCGCTATATATTCAATCACCGCATACCAACTCGATAAAATTACTCGAAGCGATTGAGCAATTTGTTAGCACCAGTAACAGTTTAATTAGCCAATTGACGGAACAAGAATGGTACGCTTTGCGTTCAGGGCTAGCTGGTCAGTTACTCGAAAAAGATGCAACGCTGCGGATTAAAAGTCAGCGCTTTTGGGGCTCAATCACTAGCCACGATACCGAGTTTAACAATAAAGCAAAACTGATAAATGCTATCAGTAATATGGAACTTGATGAAATAAAAGCCTTTGTCAGTGAACGTTTACTCGATGAATCAGGACAAAACATTGCCGCAGATCACATCTGTTTGATGACCGCAAAAGACCTCGATTTATCAGTATTATCTAACACTGACAGAGACTTACAAGAAGTTAGCAAAAAACTCCAAAAAACAGGTAAAATAAAGTTTTAGGTGGCCGATAAGATAATATCGGCCATTTTTATTGACTTAGGTCGACGCATCACATTTAATGGCATATACATTTACAAAAAAATAACAATGATGTGATGTTGCAATTTCCTGTTGTTTAGCAAGGTAGTATTAGTGCTGTTTTCCCGTTTTAGAAACAATTTGAGTTTCGTTTTTTTGTTGCAACTTTCGTTGTTACTCGTTTTATCACCCCTGAGTTTTGCCTCTACATTTTCCCAAGAGTTGAAGTTTGATCGCTTTTTAACTGAGCATGGACTCTCACAAAGTACAATAATAGATATCGTTGAAGATCAACAAGGTTTTATCTGGTTAGCAACAGAAGAAGGCTTGAATAGATTCGATGGTGAAAATTTTCACGTCTATAAAAAAGACAAAAACAACCCAAATTCGATAGCCGATAACCTTATTAGAACAATATTAGTTGATAAAACTAATACGCTTTGGGTTGGTACTGGCAATGGATTAAGTAGATACAACAGAAAATTCGACAACTTTGATAATTACTATCATATAAAAGATGAACCCAGTTCGCTTATCGATAGTGAAGTTTGGGATATATATCAAGATAACAACGGCGAGATTTGGGTGTCTACACTTGAAGGTATTCACAAGTACGACAAAGAGAATAATGACTTCAGAAAAATAAGAATTAGAGGTTTCGAGCACAAACTTAAAGAAGTCATCAACATATACCAAGACCACAAAGGTAATTACTGGTTTGGTACATATGGAAATGGAATTTTCATCTCGAATGAAAGCTTATCTTTTACTTTTTCACTGAATGATAACTCGAATAAATATGGTATTCATCTCAATGCAGATAGTTTATTCGATATAAAATATTTTGATGAACACTACTGGTTAGCCACAAACTTAGGTGTATTTAAATTAAATAATGCGTTAACCGTTTTGACTCCAATCTCAGAAGTAAACCGACTGAACTCAGGTTTTCCTATCCGATCAATATCTGTATATGACGAAAACACATTGTGGCTTGCAAGTGCTGACGGATTATTAATCTTCAATGCCAATACACAGTCATTGAGTTTACAAAGTTCCTCTGCTGTTAATTCCTCATTATCAAGCAACAACACAAGGAAAGTATTAAAAAGTAGCTTAGGTAAAATGTATGTTGGCACATACAAAGGCCTTTCAGTGTTTAGTCCAATGTACGCTTTATTCGAACACGTTCCGATTGGTCTTAGTGAAGGGGGGGCATCTATTGAGAAATTACTTGAGCTACCCGATGGTTCGATTTTATTGAGTTCTGAATCAGAGGGCTTGAATAGGCTAATAGGTGATAGAGTGTCTAAAATAGATGTACCGTTTGCATCTGAGATAAATACTTTAAAACGAGTAGATGACAATTTTTTTATAGCAGTCACCTACCAAAGCGAACTATTCAAAGTCAATTCCAATAACTTTTCTTACAAATCGCTTGGAAAAATAAATGTTCAACCATCGTACTTAACATCTAGCCAAATTGCGGTGAATGACGAAGTCATTTGGTATTTAGATAATGAAAACACCTTAAACGCAATAAGCCTAGATACAGAAGAGCCTATTTATTATCAAGACCCTGTTGTGGGCAAGTCCATTTATTACAGTGAGAATAGACTTTGGGTTCTAAATAACAATGCGATCTATACCCTACCTGTAAAAGGCAGTGTGCCTGAAGAGATAACATTAAACACAAAGGTTTCAAACGCCCTCTCTGATTACGAAAAAATCGTTATTGGTAATAGCCATATCTGGCTTACTTCATCAGATACTGGCGTTCTTTTGATCCATACAGATGGCCAAAGTATTGAGTTTAATACTCAAACTGGCTTGATCAATAACATGATAAGTTCCCTAGTATTAGACAACAAAGATAATGCTTGGGTAACTACAACTAAAGGAGTAAGTATATTACACCCTGCTAATGGTAAGATATTTAATTTTTATACCGATTATAAGTTGCAAACAAATGAAGCAATGTACTCGTCAGCCATCATCTCGTCAGACCAACAGTTTTACTATGGTGGGCTAAATGGAATCCACAAAGTGGATACAGACTTAGGTTTATCGATTAAACAGGAGATAAAACAGCCTATTCTAAGTAATTTGCGGGTGTTGAATAAAAACATTAAGCCATCGAATAAACCAAACTCTATTTTAAAGTTTCAGTTAAGTGAAACAGATATCTTCACTTTAAACCACAAAGATTCCCCCTTTACTTTTGAGTTTGTTTCACCAAACGCCCCTCTGATAGAGCAGTTAGTTTACAGATACAAATTGGAAGGACTTGACGAAGAATGGATAGAGACAGATCGAACAAATAAACGAGCAACTTATACAAACTTAAGTGCTGGTTTATACACATTTAAAGTTGAAGCTTTTGATAAATATCACCCTGAAATTAGACAATTTAACTCCATAAAGTTAAATATCCTTCCCCCATGGTGGTTATCAGCTAAAGCAATATTTGTATATGTGATTATGGCAATGGCCATTGTTGCTTACTTTATTCAGCAAGCTCGCTACAAGCGTCAATACAACTTACAAATTAAAAAAAGTGAAGAACGATTAAAGATCTCTTTATGGGGTAGTGGCGATGAAATGTGGGACTGGAATATATCAACAGGAAAAATTTATCGCTCGAATATTTGGGGAATATTAGACTTTCCACAAGATGGACGACGCAACTTAGGGACCGACCAAACAAACATCCACCCGCAAGACATTCCGCGAGTTAGAGATGCGCTTAACGAGCATTTTGCCGACGACTCAACACACTTTGAGGCAACCTATCGAGTCAAAGGGAAAAACGACAAATGGATGTGGATCCTCGATAGAGGCAAGATAGTTGAGCGTGATAAAAATAATGAACCAACCCGTATGACGGGCACATTAAAAGATATTAGCCACATTAAAACGGCAGAAGAACGCCTGAAACTCTTTGCCAAGTGTATTGAAAACATATCAGATGCGGTAATCATCTACGATCGTCAATTTATCACCGTCGACGTTAACAAGGCGTACCAAAAGATTACGGGGGCATCGCGTCAAGCAATGCTTGGCACCTCAATGAAGTTTGTTCGTTACTCTGAAGCTTTTAACCAAAACGTTAAAAAGCATTTGATTACCAAAGGCTCATGGCACGGTGAAGTTGAAAGTTTACGCAACAACAACGAGCTATACTTAGCCGATTTAAATATTGACGTAATCCGTGACGAAAACAACAACATCTCTCATTTTGTTGGCGTATTCTCAGATATTACAGAGCGTAAGCAAACAGAAGCGGAACTGCGTAAGCTTGCCAACTCAGATACCTTGACCGGCTTGCCAAACCGTTCTTATTTTCAGGCACATCAAGCTAAGTTAGTTAACAACAAAACCCCTCATGCCCTACTCGTTTTTGACTTAGATAACTTCAAAAAAATTAATGACTCAATGGGACATGAAGTTGGTGATGTCTTACTCTGTAAAGTTGCCGATAGAATTCTGAATATCGGCAGAAAACAAGATTCGGTATACCGATTAGGTGGTGATGAATTCAGTTTGATAATCGAGAATACTAACGATATTCACACCATTACGAGTATTGCAAAAGATATCCTAAAAACCATTGCACAGCCGCTCAAATTAAAAAACCAAGAGTTAGTGTTGTACAGTAGTATTGGTATTGTTTTGTTCCCTGAAGACGGTGCATCGCCGCAGGAACTGCTCAAAAATGCCGATACAGCCATGTATCACGCCAAAGACCTCGGTGGTAATAAATACCAATTCTTCAGTGAATCAATGAATAAACAAGCGGTTAAGCGCTTGCAAATTGAAAACCTAATTCGCCACGGTCTAAAAGAAGATTTCTTCTCTGTCTTTTATCAACCCAAGATTGAAATTAGTACAGGCAAAGTATCAGGTATGGAGGCGCTTGTCCGCTTTGAAACGCCAACCAAAGGGATAATTAGCCCTGGCGTATTTATTCCAGTATCAGAAGAGACGGGTCAAATCATTGACATCGGTGAAGTTGTATTACGAAAATCTTGTGTTGCAACTAAAAAGTGGGTTGACGCTGGTTTGTTTAAAGGCCGTATTGCCGTCAATTTATCAGCGGTGCAATTTACTCAACCTAACTTAGTGAAGATGATAAGTGGTATCCTAGAAGAAACAGGACTAGAGGCGAAATATTTAGAGCTCGAGATCACTGAAGGTACGGTTATGGATTCACCGCAAGAAGCAATCGATACGATGTTACAAATTCGCTCGATGGGCATTCACTTATCACTCGATGACTTTGGTACCGGTTACTCTTCGCTTGCCTACCTGAAGAAATTCCCACTCAATACCTTAAAAATCGATAAAGCCTTTGTCGACGACATAGAACACTCAGATCAAGGACGAAATATGGTTGCCACTATTGTGACTATTGCCCATAACCTTGGCTTAAACGTTGTAGCTGAAGGCGTTGAAACAGAGCCACAGCTGAGTTTCCTATCAGGTTTACGCTGTGAGCAAATGCAAGGTTACTTATACAGTAAACCGTTATCAGAAAAAGACTTCCAAAACTATTTACTATCGTATCGTATCACTGATAAATCGACTAAATTCACTAGCTAATTGTTTTCAACAGTCAGACCAGTAAAAAGCGCCGACAATATTTTGTCAGCGCTTTTTTTTACTAAAAATTGTCCGCGTCAAAAAAATGTAAAACAATCCAAACATCGCTAGAACACTTAACTTACCTAGCGTTAACACTTTGGCATTATTTCTGCTTAATAGATTGTGACTTTCAATTAATAGGAATAATAAAAATGATCAGTTCACTAGTATTAGCACTTGGTTTAGCAACTTCTCCAGTATCAGATATTCAAGAACAAAGTGAGATCGCAAATACAGGTACTATTTCTACCATTCAACAAGCAGCCAAAGGTCGTGGTATCAAAGTTAACGACTTTCAAGAAGCAGCTAAAGGTCGAGGCATCAAAGTTAATGACTTTCAAGAAGCAGCTAAAGGTCGTGGTATCAAAGTTAATGACTTTCAAGAAGCAGCTAAAGGTCGTGGCATCAAAGTTAATGACTTTCAAGAAGCAGCTAAAGGCCGTGGAATCAAAGTGGCCAAAGGTCGCGGTATCAAAGTTTAAATCAAGTCGTTTTAATTAATCCATAAGGCAGTATTATGATTAAATTTATTAAAAGCTTATTTGTAACAGAGATTAAAGAAAATCCTATTGCAGCTCGAATTGAAATCAAAGAAGTATCAGCTACCACTTGGTGGAGCTAACAAAAGACTTAATAGCTCTCTATTAAGCAACCAAAATCAAAAGTCTAGAAACGCTACATGGACGTTAGCGCCTCTATATCACGGAAGGCTCAATCACCTCTATGCGTTAAATAAAAGTCCAGGAATGCCGTATTGACGGTATGCTTTCATTCGTTTTTGCATGTTAAACATGGGTAGTAATAAAGGACCAAAAACCAAGCCGGCGAACGCCCAGCGCTTTTTACCTAAGCCATTACATACCGCTTGAACATAAAAATAACTCGCACTTAAAAGACTAACCAAAACAACAAGCAACAACATAACTTCTACTTAACCTTTTCGAACAACAAAAAAATTAGAGCAACAGCTCTACCAAAGGGGTGAGTATAATAGCAAATGTCTTAACTGGTTAAAAGTTACCCAATAAAAAAAGAGGCAAATATTGCCTCTTTTTTATACAAGATTTACCGCTCGGCAATAAATTGCCGCTTTAATGTAAAAACTTAATAGTAGGTTTTCCCTTCGTCAGCCATTTTCACTAACGCGTCACAAGGCGTAAATCGCTCGCCATGAGCTGCCGCCCACTGGTTTAACTGAGCAACTAAATTTTTAGCACCAATGGTGTCTATATAGCGGTATGGCCCACCTAAGAACGGCGGGAAGCCAATACCGAAAATCGCACCAATATCGCCATCGCGTGCATTGCGAACAATCCCTTCGTCTAAACAACGCGCAGCTTCGTTAAGCATCATGTACACACAGCGTTTAGCCATTTCAAGTTCACCCATTTTCGCTTGTGGTTGAATGCCCAATAAGTTGTAGATAGACTCATCTACTTGCTTGCCTTTTTTACCACTGCCATATTGGTAAAAGCCTTTCTTCGCTTTTTTACCTAAACGGCCATCGGCAATTAACTTGTCAAAAGCAGCAGGTGGCGCAAAGCGATCGCCTAATTCAGCCTGTAAGATAGGGCCAATTTTAGAACCAACGTCAATACCCACTTCATCTAGTAACTGCATAGGCCCTACAGGGAAACCAAATTTTACTAGGGCTTTATCCAACTTCTCAACAGGCTCACCATCAAGCAGTAACATGGCCGCTTCGTTCATATAAGGCGCTAAGATACGGTTAACGTAAAAGCCCGCTTTATCTTTAACAACAATCGGTGTTTTCCCTTGCTTTTTGGCGAAGGCAACGGTTGTTGAAATCGTCTCGTCACTCGTCCCTTCATGGGCGATGATTTCAGCCAATGGCATTTTATCTACCGGCGAAAAATAGTGTAAACCGATAACATTTTCAGGACGCTTAGCATTTGCAGCAATTTGGCCGATCGGTAAACTCGAGGTATTACTAGCAAAAATTGTCGACGCTTTACAATTTTCTTCAACGTCAGCAACCATCTTCTGCTTCAATGATAAGTCTTCAAAAACCGCTTCAACAATAATGTCAGCGTTCTTTAAGCCTGAATAATCCAGTGTACCTGTAATTTGAGCCATTTGGCTCTGCATTTCACTATGACGCATAAAGCGTCGCTTTACTTTCTTATTCAAAATATCAAAGCTGTATTTAAGCGCATTGCTGATACCTTGATGATTGATGTCTTTTATACGCACCGGTACTTTAGCTTTAGTTGCTGTAACAAACGCAATACCGCCGCCCATTAAGCCACCGCCAAGTACACCGGCTTGTTTTACTTTAGCGGGTTCAACACCTTCAACGCCCTGCTCTTTTTTCATTTCAGTAGTAGCAAAGAAAATGTTGCGCAATTGCTCAGATTCAGCTGTCATCACAAGCTCAGCAAAGTTATTCGCTTCCACTTGAAAACCTTTCGCCGGCGATTGCTCAACGCCCGCACGAATACACTCAATGATTTTAAGCGGCGCAGGGTAATTACCTTTAGTTTTCGCTAACACCGTTTTCTTAGCTTGATCAAAAACAACTTTACGGCCTAAAGCATTGCCTTCAAGTACTTTATCCATCAATGATGTTTTACGCGGAGCAGGTTTAACTTTACCTGATAAGATCATCTCTTCAGCCGTGCGAAGCAAGATTGATTGAGGCACTACATCGTTAACGATACCGGCTTTTAACGCTTGTTTTGCGCGTAGTTGTTTACCGGTAAGCATCATATCAAGCGCTTTTTGGATCCCTACTAACTTAGGTAAACGCTGAGTACCGCCACCACCTGGTAATAAACCAAGTTGAACTTCAGGCAAGCCCATCACTGTTTTCGGGCTATCAGAAGCAACACGACCATGACAGGCCAAGGCAAGCTCTAAGCCACCGCCTAAACATGCACCGTGGACAGCAGCTACAATTGGAATAGGTAAATTAACTAACTGATCAAAAATGGCGTGGCCTTGAAGGGCAATTTCTAACACCTCTTCTTTTGACTGACAACCTGCAAGCATGTTGACATCGGCGCCAGCGACAAACGAATCAGGCTTGCCACTAACAAGGACAATACCTTTTAGTGAAGTATCGGCTTTAATATCGGCTAATACTTGTGAAATTTCATCGCCAAATTCAGCTTTTAGCGTATTCATCGTATCGCCTTTCACATCCATAACGAGATGCGCAATACCGGAGTCTTGTTTGATTAACTCAAATGCACTTTGTTTTTGTTCTGTCATTATGCTGTCTCCACAATCATAGCTGCACCTAAACCACCTGCTGCACATGCTGTGGTTAAACCAACACCGCCACCACGGCGATTTAATTCGTTAAGTGTTTGAGTAATTAAACGCGCGCCGGTCGCGGCAAATGGGTGACCATAAGCTAGTGAGCCGCCCATCACGTTAAACTTGCTCATATCGATATCACCAATCGCGTGATCTTGGCCTAATTTCTCATTGGCAAACTTTTTCGAACCAAACATCTTCATATTCGCCAATGCTTGTGCGGCAAATGCTTCGTGCATTTCAATGAGATCTAAATCTTTAAGCTCCATACCCGCGCGTTTAAGTGCTAACGGTGTCGCATAACTTGGCCCCATGAGCATATCTTCCCATACGTCAATAGCGGCAAATCCAAAGCTCTTAATATAACCAAGCGGTTGATAACCAAGCTCTTTTGCACGGCCTTCACGCATTAATAAAATCGCCGCCGCGCCATCGGTTAATGGTGTTGAGTTAGCCGCCGTAACAGAGCCGTGCTTGCGATCAAATACCGGGCGCAATTTAGCGTAACCTTCAAGTACTGAGTTTTCGCGAATGCAGTTATCTTTATCGATAAATAATTTGTAAGGTTCAGGGTGCGCGGTCATCACTTCACCGTCTAAATTACCTTTAGCCCAGTTTTCTGTCGCTAAAGTATGAGAGCGATGGGCTAATTCATCTTGATCAGCGCGAGAAATATTATGGGTTTTCGCCATTTGCTCAGCTGTTTGGCCCATTGATAATCCTGTTGAGTACTCTGCAACCGCCGGCGGTACAGGTAACAAATCTTTCAAGCCTAACTGCTTGATTAGGCCAAACTTTTGACCAAACGTTTTCGCTTTCGATAAATCAAGTAATGTTTTAGCAAGCTTTTTAGAGACACCAATTGGCGCAACCGATGATGAATCAGCACCACCAGCAATACCCACATCAACCGTACCCGCCATAATAGACTCTGCAACGTTAACGGTTGACTGAAAGCTTGTAGCACAGGCACGAGAAACACTATAGGCATCAGTGTGGACACTCATTCCCGTACCTAAGACTATTTCACGCGCAATGTTTGGTGCTTCTGGCATTTGCACAACCTGACCAAACACTAATTGATCAACAATTTTAGGGTCTAAGTCGTGTTTTTTAATTAATTCGTTAACGACGATCTTACCTAAGTCTACAGCAGGTACGCCGTGATAAGCCGTTGCCTGTTTAGCAAAAGGTGTACGCAAACCGGCAACAATTGCGATACGCTCACCATTGCGAGTTGTTAATGTATTTTTTGTCATACTCATTCCTTAATAAAGAGGTCTGACCTCTGTCGAGATAGCTTGATTCTACTTACTTGAGAAAAATTTTCAATCTCGTTGTTACAACACAATAGTGACTAGCTAACATTCAAGCATAGTCAATATCTGGTCAAGCAAGCAAAACCTTTGAAATAGCCAATGCAATCTTCATATAAAAAACAACGTCATACTTAAATAAAAAACACCGTCATACCCGAGTCGTCGGGTATCTCAAAACAATAGCCCCCATCCAAGAGATTCCCGATAACAACATTCGGGAATGACGAAATGTATTGTATGGACACCGTCATACCCAAATAAAAAACACCGTCATACCCGAGTCGTCGGGTATCTCAAAACAATAGCCTCCTATTCAAGAGATTCCCGATAACAACATTCGGGAATGACGAAATGTATTTTATGGACACCGTCATACCCGAGTCGTCGGGTATCTCAAAACAATAGCCCCCATCCAATAGATTCCCGATAACAACGTTCGGGAATGACGAAATGTATTGTATGGACACCGTCATACCCAAATAAAAAACACCGTCATACCCGAGTCGTCGGGTATCTCAAAACAATAGCCTCCTATTCAAGAGATTCCCGATAAGAACATTCGGGAATGACGAAATGTATTTTATGGACACCCTCATACCCAAATAAAAAACGCCGTCATACCCGAGTCGTCGGGTATCTCAAAACAACGGCCCCCATTCAAGAGATTCCCGATAACAACATTCGGGAATGACGAAATGTATTTTATGGACACCGTCATTACCAAATAAAAAACGCCGTCATACCCGAGTCGTCGGGTATCTCAAAACAATAGCCCCCATCTAAGAGATTCCCGATAACAACATTCGGGAATGACGAAATGTATTGTATGGACACCGTCATTACCAAATAAAAAACACCGTCATACCCGAGTCGTCGGGTATCTCAAAACAATAGCCCCCATCTAAGAGATTCCCGATAACAACATTCGGGAATGACGAAATGTATTGTATGGACACCGTCATTACCAAATAAAAAACACCGTCATACCCGAGTCGTCGGGTATCTCAAAACAATAGCCCCCATCCAAGAGATTCCCGATAACAACATTCGGGAATGACGAAATGTATTAAGCGGAAGTAACACCAACTTCGTCATACCGAGTAATCGGGTAGCTGATATATTCCACTTCACTTACAAATAAAACGTAATCGATTCATTTTTCTTTACAAATTAACCAAAAAATATGCTCAAATACTTGTGTTTAAACGCAATTGCCCCATATAAAATGGTAACGTAGCCATTAACAAATAATAAGATTTAAAATAGATATGTCATTACAAGCTTTTAATACCTTGCAACAGCATTTAGCAAGCCAAATCATTGGCCAATCATCTCTCGTTGAAAATTTACTTATTGCCTTACTTGCTGATGGCCACCTTATCGTTGAAGGTCCTCCGGGCTTAGCCAAAACCCGTGCGGTTAACGAACTAGCTAAAGGGTTAGAAGCTGACTTCCACCGCGTTCAGTTCACCCCTGACTTACTTCCTGCCGACTTAACAGGTACCGATATTTATCGTCCAGAAGATGGCAGTTTCAAATTTCAAGCAGGCCCACTATTTCGCAACCTCGTCTTAGCCGATGAAATTAACCGTGCGCCAGCTAAAGTACAATCTGCGTTATTAGAGGCAATGGCCGAAGGGCAAATTACTGTCGGTAGAAACACCTATAAATTACCCGACTTATTCCTTGTCATGGCAACCCAAAACCCCATTGAGCAAGAAGGAACTTACCCGTTACCAGAAGCCCAACTTGACCGTTTTCTCATGCACCTTGATATCAACTACCCAGATGCAGCCAGTGAATTAGAAATTTTAAAGCTTAACCGTGGTGAAGCATTAAACAAAACCGCCGCGCCGGTTAAAGAAATAACTCAAGCCGATATCTTTTCAGCGCGTGAGCAAGTGCTCAGTATTCACATGGCCGATGCAGTAGAAAAATACATTGTTGATTTAATTATCGCCACGCGAACCCCTGAGAAATACGACGACAAACTAAAACAATGGATCGCCTTTGGCGCTAGCCCGCGTGCAACCATTGCCCTCGATCGCTGTGCCCGTGCTAGAGCTTGGTTACACGGTCGTGACTTCGTCAGCCCAGAAGACGTTCAAGCTGTTTTTCACAATGTTTTGCGCCACCGCATTTTATTGAGCTACCAAGCTGAAGCTGAAGGCCTAACAGCCAACCAAATTCTCGATCACTTATTATCATTAGTCGCGGTTGGATAAACACCGAGTGAGTGCTAAAGGTGAGTCTGATGTGGTTTAACAAAAAAGCATCTGCCGGTAATATACAAAGTGTTGAGCAACAACTAAAAGCAGCCAACACCAATGGTATTGCGTTATCAATTGACGAGCTGATCGCTTATCAAGCCAAGTCTGCGCTGATAAATTTAGCGCCGCGTCAACAATTACATGGCAAAATGTCAGGTAACTACCTCGCGCGCAGTAAAGGGCGTGGCATGGAGTTTGATGAAGTTCGTCACTATCAAACCGGTGACGATATTCGGACCATTGATTGGCGCGTAACCGCTCGCACTGGTGAAACCCATACCAAATTATTTCGCGAAGAAGTTGAGCGACCAGTACTGATTGCCACCGACTTTAGCCAAAGTATGCATTTTGGTAGTCAATTATTGTTTAAATCAGTCCAGGCTGGCCATTTAGCCGCATTGCTTGCTTGGCATGCCAAATCACGTGGTGATCGCATCGGTGGTATTGTCTTTAATGAAGCACAGCATATCGAGCTAAAACCTCGCTCGCGTCAACAAGGTGTTTTACATTATTTACATGCGCTGTGTGAAATCCAGCAACCACTATCTTCACCTCACTTAGAAAACCATTTCCAAGACAACTGCCGCCGTTTACGGCAATTAGCTAAGCCTGGGGCACTCGTTTATTTGATCACCGATGGCCATCAGTTAAATCAAGATAACATTAACGATTTAATGATGATCTCTCGCCACTGCGAATTAGTGATCTGTTTGATTTCAGATCCGTTAGAGTTAGAGCTGCCGCAAACGAATAACAAGCAAGCGGTTACCCTATCTGATGGCGAGAACCAACAACAAATGGTGTTAGGCGATCAAGCGTCAGCCAAGCAATATCACGCAATGGCGAGTAATTTATACCAACAGCGATTAGCACTATTAAAAAGATCGGGCGGGCGCGTGCTTAATATTTCGGCGGCGCAATTACTCGAAGAACAAATAAAAGCAGAGGTTAACGCGTGGACCCGTTAGCACAGTTACACGATATTCAAACACCAGAGCCCATTGGTAGCTTTCCGCTAGCAATCGGTTGGTATATTCTAATCGTACTAGCGATTGTTGCTGTAGTGGCGATTACCCGCGTTATTTGGCTGGCAAGAAAACGTCGTAAACAGCAAAAACAAGCCATGCTTGCGCTAGCACAAACTAACAATAATCAAGAGGTTATTGAAATAATAAAGTGGGCAGCCCTGGCCTATTTTCCTCGTCAACAAGTCGCGAAACTATACGGCCATGCCTTGTTTGAGTTTCTCAGTAAAACATTACCGGCGAACAAGCAAAGCCAGTTTAAAAGCTTAGCTAAAAACAACTTTGAAACCCTTTACCAACGCAATAACCAAGACGACAATTCGCTTCAAGCAGCTGCCACATTTTGGTTAAAACATGCGTTGCCAGCTAAAGGAGTGAGCGATGTTTAGCTTTGAATGGCCATGGTTACTCACGCTTAGTGTACTCCCGCTATTGGTTTATTGGTTGCCGAGTAAAGGCACTCGTACGCAAAGTGCATTAAGAGTACCGATCAAGCTCGATGGCTTGAATACCCAAACCACAGCGCCAAGTCGCTCAAAAGTATCACTTTTCACGCTAATAATTATTTGGCTGTTATTAGTTGTTTCAGCCGCAAGGCCACAATGGTTAGGAGAGCCGATTAATATTCCTAACCAATCACGGGAAATGATGATCGCCGTTGATTTATCGGGCTCAATGCAAATTGAAGACATGTCACTACACGGTGCTAACGTCAATCGTTTAGACATGCTAAAAGAAGTGTTAGGCGACTTTATTAAACGTCGCGTGGGCGATAGGTTAGGTTTGATCCTCTTTGCCGATGACGCTTACATGCAAACCCCGATGACATTTGACCGAGCAACGGTAGCCCAAATGCTTGACGAAGCAGTGATTGGCCTAGTCGGTAAGAAAACAGCAATCGGCGATGCTATGGCACTGGCAGTAAAGCGCTTCAATCAAAAGGATCAGTCAAACCGCGTCTTGTTATTAGTCACTGACGGGCAAAATACCGCAGGTAAAATAACACCCGAGCAAGCACTCGAATTAGCGGTTGCGCAAAATGTGACAATTTACACCATAGGGATTGGCGCTGATGAAATGCTCCAGCGCACCATTTTCGGTACCCGTAAAGTTAACCCATCGGCAGAGCTTGATGAAAAGTCACTGAAAAATATTGCTGAGCAAACCGGTGGCCAATATTTTCGCGCCCGCGATAGCCAAAGCATGAATGAAATTTATCAGCAATTAGACAACCTTGAACCGGTCGAGCAAGAGCAGCAGCAAATGCGTCCGCGTACTGCACTATTCTTCTACTCATTAGCAGCCGCCTTAGCGATTGCTATGCTTGCACTTATCCTAAAAGCACTGCCAAGTTTCGGCTACCAAACAAAGGAGCAGAGCAATGGCTGATTTTCACTTTTTACGTCCGCTGTGGTTTATTGCCCTACTCGCCCTGCCACTGATCATTTGGTTGCTAAAAAAGCTCAGCTATCAATACTCTGGCTGGCAGCAAGTTATTCCAGCGCACTTACAACAAGTGCTTATGGCAAACAATAGCAACAAACAGCAAACCTCTGCGGTTTTGCCGGTTGTTATCTATCTACTCGTGATCACGGCACTTGCAGGGCCAACCTATCAAAAATTGCCGCAACCAGTATTTAACGTAGAGCGCGGCTCAGTGATCGTAATGGATATGTCTTATTCAATGTATTCAACCGATATCGCGCCAAATCGACTCACCCGAGCTCGTTTTAAAGCCATCGATATTCTCGATAACATTAACGAAGGTGATATCGGCTTAGTGGCCTATGCCGGTGCAGCGTTTATTATTAGCCCACTCACACAAGATATTAATAATATCAAACTGTTACTGCCAAGCTTAACGCCAGAAATCATGCCCGAAGTAGGCAGCGACCCGTTTCCTGCCCTATTAACAGCAAACGATATGTTAGTGAATGCCGGCCATTTAAAGGGCGATATTTATTGGCTAACCGACGATGTTGATCGCTTTGATCTTGAAGCTATCCAAGAATTCATTAAAGATTATCCACATCGCTTGAATATTTTAGGGATTGGCAGCACCGAAGGAGCACCAATCACCCTGCCAAATGGTGAATTATTAAAAGACGATAGCGGCCAAATCGTTATCCCTAAGTTACCTGTAGGAAAACTTAACGGCCTAGCCAGCCAAAGTGGCGGGCAGTATCGAACAATAAGTCATAACAATAGCGATATTGAAGCGTTAACAAGCTATCAGCTGCCAAGTGATTCCAAAGAGCAAGATGAAGAGCAATCCCAGCTTGGCGATAGCTGGCAAGAACTTGGCCCTTATCTCGTGTTATTAATTTTACCTTTAGTACTGAGTTATTTTCGACGTGGCGTTATTCTCAGCTTAGCGCCGCTCGCGTTTTTGATTATGCCAAATGCCCCTGCAATTGCGCAAAATGCGCCGGAACAATCAACACAAGCAACAGCACCACAGCAGCCTTCAGCTATAGAACAAAGCTGGCAAAACCTGTGGCAAACGCAAAATCAACAAGCACAGCAAAAATATAACAACCAACAATTTGCGCAAGCAGCTCAACAATTTGAAGATCCGATGTGGCAAGCCAGTGCCCACTATCGCGCGGGTAACTATCAAGCGTCTGTCGATGCTCTCGAGGGGCTTAATAACCCTAGCGCACTGTATAACAAAGGCAATGCCTTAGCCAAGTTAGGTAAATTTGATGATGCCATAGCAGCTTACGAACAAGCATTGGAACAACAACCCGATTTTGAGCAAGCCAGCAATAACAAAAAGTTGTTGGAGCAATTAAAAGATCAACAAGAGCAGCAGAATCAACAACAAGATCAGTCTCAGCAGCAAGGCAACCAGAATAACCAGCAACAAGACCAACAAGGTCAACAGCAAGGTGATCAAGAGCAGTCTGAGCAAAATAGTGACCAAAGAGAAGATCAGCAAGGCAGTCAGCAACAAGACCAGCAAAGCCAAGAACAGCAAGAGAACGACAAACAAGATCAACAGCAAAATAACCAAAATCAAGAGTCGCAGAGCCAGCAAGACAAACAACAAGAGCAGCAAGAGCAAAACGCTCAAGCTCAGCAAAACGAGCAAGAGCAGAAAGCTCAACAAATGAGTCAGGCACAAGCTCAACTTGACGAGCAAAAACAAAAAGAGCTCGAGCAAAAGCACATGCAATTACTCAATAAAGTTACCGACGATCCTCACTTATTGTTGCGCAATAAAATGCAACTGGAATATCAAAAACGACGTCATCAAAACTCAGGAGCGAAGAAAAAGTGGTAAGGTTTTTAACAGCGTTTCTTTTTACGTTTACCTGCATAGCGAGCTATGCACTCGATAATGTTACAGCAACCGTTGATCGCAACCCTGTATTTAAAGGTGAATCTTTTATTTTAGAAGTCGTTGCCGATGACGAGGTTGACTCAGATGCCCTGGACACTTCAGCCCTATTAACTGACTTTATTGTTGGCAGAACGTCAGTAAGCTCGCAAACTAGCATGATCAACTTTAAAACATCCCGTTCAACCAGATGGAGTACGGTGTTAATCGCCAAGCGAACCGGCGAATTTGTGATCCCTGCGTTAAAAATTGAAGACAAGTACACTCAGCCAATTACGATAAAAGTACATTCGCCGCAAGATAGCTCAGCGAGTAACAATCGCGACTTGTTTATTACCAATGAAATATCTAATACCGAGCTTTATGTTCAGCAAAATATCACGTTAACGGTTAAATTACACTTTGCTGCCAACCTCAAACGCGGCAGTTTATCTGAACCGCAGTTAGAAAATGCAATCATCAAACAAATTGGCCAAGATCAAGAGTCTGACGCCATTATCAACGGCCGACGTTTTCGGGTAATTGAGCGCACCTATACCATCAGCCCGCAAGAAAGTGGCAACTTTACGTTAAAGTCCCCCCTCTTTTCAGGTGAAATCCAGTTGCAAACGTCCGGTGGCCGCTCAAGCTTTTTCTCGTTTGGCGAAACGAAATCGGTTAGTGTGATAGGTGAAGACATCAATCTAGCGGTTAAACCGATTCCAGAGGGGGTTTACGGTGCATGGTTACCCGCTGAATTATTGACAGTCCATGACGAATGGCAACCTGATCCGCAAGCGTTTGTTGTTGGCGAACCGATTACCCGAACTATCACTATTACGGCAGCAGGTTTGAGCCAAGAACAATTGCCAATAATCGAATTAGCTGAAATTGCTGATCTCAAGCTTTATCCAGATCAGGCGAATTTACATACGTCACTGAAGCAATCGCGCTTGGTTTCACAAAAAGTTCAGAGCTTTGCAGTTGTAGCGTCAAAACCCGGTGAATATACAATTCCTGCGTTTGAAATTCCATGGTGGAATACGGTCACTAATCGTCAAGAAGTTGCAAAAATTGCTAGCCAAACTATCACGGTAAAACCCAATCCAAATGCTAGCGCTAGCCTGCCCGCCGCTCCAGCGATTACTGATAACACGCAATTAACCCAACCAATGCCAGCGCCAGCTGTTGAAACGCAAATTGTCACCGTAGAAAAGACGCCGTGGTTGCAATGGCTATTCTTAGGTTTATGGCTACTGACGATGGCACTGTGGGCTTTAACAACTTACCTAGGTAAACGCAAAAACAAGGTTGAAAACAGCCAAGCTAGCACAGTTAATGAATACTACTTACAACTCTTATCAGCATGTAAGCAAGGCGACGGGGCGAAAGTTCAAACTTTACTTGTGCCTTGGTTAAACCTCAAAATAACACACGAAGGGTATCAACACGCAACGATTAGTAATACCGCTCAAGCGTGTGAATTAATTAACGATGATCGCTTTACTAAAGCGTTTAACGAGCTCCAAGAAAGTTATTACAGCAAAACGCAAAAGCCATGGAATGGCAAAGCATTGTTTGGCGCAATACAACAGGTTCAAAAAACGAAGTTAGGTGTTAATGCCAAGTCAAAGATCAGCTTGAATCCATAGCTGCCCCCTGCAGGGTTACAAGGTTTAAAGGTTTTAAGGTCTTAATGCTGTAGGGTTGGAAAGCGGGAGAGCAGGCAGGCTGTACGCGGTATGGCTCGAAAGCTGTAATGCTAGCTAACTTCGAGCGTCAAACTTTCGAGCCTTCTAGCCTTTCAACCTTTTAGCATTCAAGTCCTGTTAACCTTTTGCTAGCGTTGTAGTTTCTTATTCATCACTTGTTGGCTAACCAAACCAATAACAATGAAGCACAAGCCGACAATAGTTGCTGGGTGAATCGCTTCACCGAGAAATAGATAAATAAAACACAAAGAAAGAAATGGCGAGATGAATATCAACATACTTATTTGTGAGGTATTTGTCGCCTTTTTCAGGGCAAATAACCACAATACAAACGTGATGCCCATCTCAAACAAACCAACGTATATCGCACTCAATAAACCATACGTCGAAGGCATTTGCCATTGGTTTTGTACTGTCATGATCACCGCAATAACCGGTAAGCCAATACTAAAACACAAAAACAAGCTAACAATGGGATCAGCATTGTTTTTAGTATTAATAATCCAATAAAACGACCACAGTACGGTTGAGGCAAGGGCCAAACAAACACCTAAACCACTGGTAAAATTCAATTCGGTAAAGTTGCCTTGCGTTGAGATTACGGCCGCGCCAAAATAAGCTAACACGAGTGCTAACCCATCAAACTTAGTTAAACGTTGACCAAGCAACGGTACCGCCAATAAACTCAGGGTAATTGCCCACGTATAATTAAGGGTTTGTGCTTGTTGGGCGGGTAATAAATCATAAGCTTCAAACAACACCATATAGTACAGCGCTGGATTGATTAGACCTAGTTGAGTAAAGCGCCATGGGGCAGACTTAAAACTTGGCAGTATTTGGTTTAACTTGTTTTGTTTAAGCAAGATTAAAGACAATAACAGCCATGTTGTCAGCGAAGCATAAAATAGTAACTGGGTTGGACTTAAATGGGCTAATGCCAGCTTAAACGCGGTAGCAACCGTTGACCAAAGTAGCACAGCCGCCAAACCAAACTTGATGGCTGATTGTTGATTTTTTTCCATACAAGGCTTGTTATTTCAACTTATTGAAGCGTGTTAGCTTATCCATTTGCCATTTGTGTTTGTTCATCTGCCCAAACTACAGCATCGTGATACGCTTTAACCACATCTTCTTTGTTAAGCCCTAATTTATCGATAATCGTTTGCACCGCGTCAAATTCCGCTTTTTCGATTTTTTCAGATAATAAAATCAATGCAGCCATAACACCTTTGCCCGTAATCAATGGCGCTTTGATTTCTTGTGCAAGTGGTAATTTATCGAGTACAACCCCTATCTCTTCGTCAAGGATGGCATCAATCAATGACAACAAGCCAATTAAAAAGGTAGTAGACGTATCCACTTTATCAGGCATTATCGCACCAATATTCTCACAGAACTTAGCTCGCGCCATTGATAATTTGACTAACTCAGATGGTTTGTCTGGGTTCATATTTGATGCGAATAACAAGCCCAGAAACTTCTTCAGCTCTGCAATACCCAAAATAACCAGAGCCTGCTTAATTGTTGAAATTTCTGTTCTGCGTCTAAACAATGGCGAGTTAACGTAACGCAATAATTTATACGATAAGGTCACGTCGCGTTCAAATACCGATGTAATGGCAACGAGATCTAACTCTGGCTTAGACATTTCGTACAATAACTCTGCCATAGCCAATTGAGATGGCGATAAATTTCTTGCTTTAACCACTTCAGGTTTTGAAAAGAAGTAGCCCTGGAACAACTCAAAGCCAAGGTCAACGCACTGTTGATATTGCTCTGGTGTTTCAACTTTTTCAGCTAATAAGGTAATTTGAGGGAATGATTGGATGGCATTTTTAATCTCGTGAATTTCTTCAACGCTAGTTTCGAGCATATCAACTTTGATAATGTCGACATAAGGGTAGAAATGCGCCCAAACTTTTTGGTGCTTATAGTCATCGAGTACTAAGGTATAACCGAGCTCTTTTAATTTTTGACATTCAGCCAACAAGCGTTTACCAGGTTTAACCGTTTCTAAAATTTCTATCACCACTTCATCGGTAGCGAGCATAGTCGCATAACCTTTTAAAATGGTATCTAAAGTGAAGTTGATAAAAGCAGGTTTACCATGGGTAAACTCAACAACGCCAGCGTTAAAACGACTCGCTTCAATCATTTTAGTGGTGGCTTCATCACCGTCGATGTGCTCAGGAAACACATTGTCTAAGCCTTCACGAAATAGCAACTCATAGGCATAAAGCTCTTTCTCTTTATTTAAAATGGGTTGCCTGGCAGCGTAAAAATACATGAATTGTTAAACCTATTGACCTTAAAACTTATCTACATTGAACAAGTACTACATTAAAGTTTAAGTTGCAACAGCCTAATTAGAGCTGCTGCAAATACACTATTTATTCTTGTTTTTCGTTTAATTGATGATAAACCGCTTCCGCTGGATTATCACCTTGTGTTAACAAGCTTACTACATAACCAGCAATACTTGCCATGATAAATGCAGGAACTATTTCATATAAATCGAAAATGCCGCCTGATAACTGTTTCCAAATAATAACGATTAACGCGCCGTTAACAATTGTTGCTAATGCGCCCTGTTTTGTATACTTCGGCCAGTATAAGCTAAATAAAATGGCTGGGCCAAACGCAGCCCCAAAACCAGCCCACGCATAACTGACAAGATCAAGTACCGAACTGTCAGGGTTAGTTGCCACCCATGTTGCGATTAGTGCAATCGCTAATAAAGAAAAGCGCGTTAACCAAACAAGTTGATTATCACTCGCCGGTTTTTTAACGATATTTTTGTAAAAATCTTCCACAATAACACTGGAGCAAACCAATAATTGTGAGTCGATTGTACTCATGATCGCAGATAAAATAGCAGCGATTAGCACACCTGCTACCCAAGGGTTCAATACCGCCTGTGTGAGGAATATAAATACGGTTTCAGGATTAGCTAACGGCGCTTGAGCAAAATAAGCCGAACCAACAAGGCCGACACCTAATGCACCAATAAGTGAGATAATCATCCAACTCATCGCTATATTACGAGATTTAGGAATATCTTTAGTTGAGCGAATAGCCATAAAACGCGAAAGTATGTGCGGTTGACCAAAATACCCCAATCCCCATGCCAATAACGAAATAAAGCCTAACCAAGTAAAACCTTTGGTCAGTGAAGCATAATCGGGGTTAATTTCATTTAAAATCGCAGTGGTGTTATCGAGACCACCTAAATCGTTGATCGCAACAATCGGAAGAATGATCAGCGCAAGTAACATCAAACAACCTTGGAAAAAGTCCGTCCAACTCACGGCTAAAAAGCCGCCTAAAAAGGTGTAAGACACAATGACTAGCGCACCAATAAACAAGGCATTTAAGTAATCAAGCCCGAAAACCTCTTCAAATAAAATAGCTCCGCCAACTAAGCCAGACGAAACATAAAAGGTGAAAAACACTAAAATGGTCAGCGCTGAAACAAATCGCAGTGTGTGTGATGTATCGTTAAAGCGACGCTCTAAAAACTCAGGAATAGTTAAGGAGTCACTTGCTTTTTCAGTAAAGCTTCTTAATTTTGGCGCAACTAACAACCAGTTAAAAAAGGCACCAACAACTAGGCCAACACCAATCCATACCTCACTGACCCCAGATAAATAGACTGCACCGGGTAAGCCAAGTAACAACCAGCCGCTCATGTCTGACGCACCGACACTCAAAGCGGTAACAGCAGGCCCTAATTGACGGCCACCAAGAATGTAATCACTTAAAGTATCGGTCGCTTTATAGGCAAAGAAGCCAATACCGAGGGTAACGAAAAGGTAACCGATAAAGGTAATAATTGTAGGAAGTTCGAATGTCATACCGCTAAGTTAATTATAATAATTTGTGTTAATTTATCATAATGAACTTAGCTTGTACTCTCTAGTGTTATTAGATGGTTTGCGGTAATTTTCAGCTAAGTTGACCAACGCACACTCGTTTCAACACTTTCTTGCCACTTTGTTAATTCTTCATTTTCATCACCAATAATGACAATATTTGAACGTTGATAAGCAACGGCGCGGCCTCTGAACTTTTCATCAGCAAATTGTGATTCAATGGTAAGTTTGTCATTTTGCGGAATAACAAACACAGTTACTGGACTAGTTTCACCTTTAAAGACTAAATGTAGGCTTTTCATACCGTCAAACCGGCAATACTCCGCTGAAATTAATTCACCAATATGGTCTGAAAAGCTGCCGTTAAAGGTCGCCATTTTGTTATTTAACGACGCTAGCGTGACATTAGCGGGCATAGTATTGGCGAATTCACCATCTTCGTGATGAATGTGAGCAAGCGCATGATCCGACAATGAATTATACGCCGAAGAAAACTGTAAGACATTCAGGCTAAGACCAAGCGCAAACGCCACAGATGCTGCTAAGGCAAGATGCACGCGCTTTTTCTTTTGTTGCTGCCTGTGACTGACAAAAGTCTGCTTTAAAATGAGCTTTTGCGTTAAGTCACTGGGTACATCAATCGCTAACGCCTGCTTAATATCGCGATCAAGATCAGTTAATTCATTAACAAACTGCTCTCGTGAAGCATCTTCTTTGATCGCCTGGCGTGTTTCTTCATCTAGGTTAGACGGATCTGCATATACATTACGTCTAAATTGCAAATCATCCATTGTAAAAACCTCTTGATTTTGGCTCTTCATCTACTAATTCTTTTAACTGATTACGGGCTCTAAAAAGCCGAGTCATTACCGTATTTTTATTTAATGACAAAATACTTGCGATTTCATCACCACTAAATCCACCGAGTACTTGCAATACTAAAGGTTCGCGATACTCTTCGGGTAATGAGGCTATTTTTTCTCGTAGCCAGTGATTTTCTATTTGCTGCTCATTCGATGTTGCACGGGTATCATCAATGGCTGATTCTTCATATTCACCCATATCAAATTGCTTGCGCTCAAAGCGCCTCGCATTCTCTCGACGTAAAATCGTAATCAACCAAGATTTGGCCGCCTTTTCGTCTTTTAACGAGTCGAGCGAACGCCATGCGCGCAAAAACGTTTCTTGCACGACATCTTCAGCAACGTGTTTGTCTTTGCAAAGCCAGTAGGCATAGCGATATAAATCACCACTCCAAGCCTGTACTAAAGCTTCGTATCTGTGTTGTTTTGTCGTCATGCTGAAATAGACCTGAGCGCATTAGAAAAAATTTCTGATAATTTTCATTTTATGACAAATTTTTATCAAAGGAAGGAAAAAGCAAAGGATTACCCAGTACGATTCATAGCCGAGCTGTCGGGTATCTCACAACAATAGATTCCCGCCTTCGCGGGAATGACGGATGTTATTGAGCAGTTGAATCACGAAAAAACCGAAAGAGAAAAGTAAGTCGTCATGCCCGAGCAATCGTACTAATCGGGGTCAGAGTTAGCGAACTCTGACCCCAAACCTCTTTAACCCGCTATTTCGCCGAAGTCGGAAAAGATCCCCTTTGTGCCCATAACTGATGCCTGTCAACAATAGATTCCCGCCTCCGCGGGAATGACGGATGTTCTTGAGCGGTTGAATGACGAAAAAGCCTAAAGAGAAAAGAAAGTCGTCATACCCGAGCAGTCGGGTATCTCACAACAATAGATTCCCGCCTCCGCGGGAATGACAGATGTTCTTGAGCGGTTGAATGACGAAAAAACCGAAAGAGAAAAGTAAGTCGTCATACCCGAGCTGTCGGGTATCTCACAACAATAGATTCCCGCCTCCGCGATGTATGGACTCCCTCCCTCTGGGGGAGTAACGTAATAAGTGCCTAAACTTTTACCTTGGAGTCCATACAAATGAATAATAACGTTATTGCCATCGATTTAGCAAAGTCTTCTTTTCATGCCTGTGTTATAACAGATAAAAACAAAGTGCTCACAGATAGAAGTTTTACTAGGGCATCATTAACTAATTGGTTAATTAAGCAGAAACCAGCGACCGTTGTCATGGAAGCCTGTGGCTCTTCACATTACTGGGCTAGATTTGCAGAGCAACACGGTCACAAGGCAAAAATCATCCCGACCAAATCCGTTACCCCCTTTCGCCAGGGCCATAAAACCGATAAGAACGACGCCTTGGCAATAGGCGTAGCTTCAAAACAACCGAGAGTAAAGTCTGTAGCCATCAAAACCGTTGAGCAACAAGGTTTACAGTCGATAGAAAGAATGCGTCAACATCTGAGTGACCAGTTAACAGCAATGAGTAATATGCTTAGGGCGTTAATATCTGAATTTGGCATCACCATCCCCAAAGGTATTTCGGCATTTAAAAAGCGCATTCCTGAAATACTCGAGGATGGAGAAAACGAGCTGCCTTTTGCTTTTCGAGAGCAAATAAGCAATATGTATCAACTGTATTTAGTTATCGAAGCGCAAGAGCAACACATTGAAAAACAACTAGGCTTACTGATTAAACAGCAAGCGCAATGCCAGTCTCTAATGGCACTAGAAGGTGTCGGGCCGGTTAATGCGCTTGGCCTTTATATTGCCCTTGGAAATCAAGGTAGTAGTTTTAAAAATGGGCGAGAAGCCTCGGCTTGTATAGGCCTTACACCGAAGCAATATAGTACCGGAGGAAATATTGTACTCGGTACCATAGGTAAAAAGTGTGGTAACAAACGGCTACGCTCAACGTTAATCCAAGGTGCTTTGGCTTATGTGAAAGTCGTGGATAAACGGCAACCTAAAAACAACAAAGAAATATGGATTAAACAGTTGATAGCAAAAGGTAGTCTTAAAAAAGCGGCGGTAGCATTAGCCAACAAAACGGTTCGAACCGCTTGGGCGATGTTAAGCCATGATAGTCAATATCAAAAACCAGCTGAGCTACACCACTAAATTAGACAACCCATCAATTAAGTTATAGGAAATTACATCTTTATTTAATGCGATTAAAAAATAGGTAAGACCGACCTCCAAGAGCCTGCTCATTCCCTCGGTATAAAATACCGTCACCTCGATGAGGCATGGAGGTGCGAATACATCAGGGGCCAGAGTTCGCTACTCAAATAGAGCCCGAATATACGGACGCACCTTTCCTACTTAACATTGCAAAAAATAGGTTGTAATTATCCGGGAGTCCATATACGGGAATGACAGATGTTCTTGAGCGGTTGAATGACGAAAAAACCGAAAGAGAAAAGTAAGTCGTCATACCCGAGCTGTCGGGTATCTCACAACAATAGATTCCCGCCTCCGCGGGAATGACGGATGTTCTTGAGCGGTTGAATTACGAAAAAAACGAAAGAGAAAGTAAGTCGCCATACCCGAGCTGTCGGGTATCTCACAACAACAGATTACCGCCTCCGCGGGAGTGACGGATATTCTTGAGCGGTTGAATGACGAAAAAACCGAAAGAGAAAAGTAAGTCGTCATGCCCGAGTCGTCGGGTATCTCACAACAACAGATTACCGCCTCGGCGGGAATGACGAAAAATATTAAATAAGCCTACTCAAACCCATTAGGGTTTTGAGACTGCCAACGCCATGTGTCTTCTATCATCGCCGTTAAGTCACGCTCGGCTTGCCAATCTAGCAAGTTATTGGCAATGTCAGCATTCGCATAAACTGTTGCGATATCACCGGCACGGCGCGGTGCAATTGCAAATGGAATGTCTTGACCACTAATCGATTTAAACGTGTTCACAATCTCTAATACTGAGGTGCCATTTCCCGTACCTAAGTTGATCGGCTGGCAACCTTTTATCGCGTCAATTTTTTGTAACGCCTTTACATGGCCAAGCGCTAAATCAACCACGTGGATGTAATCGCGCACACCTGTACCATCTGGTGTATCATAATCATCACCAAACACTTGTAGTTGCTTTAATCGGCCGACAGCAACTTGAGCAACATAAGGTAATAAGTTATTTGGAATACCATTAGGGTTTTCACCAATTAAACCTGAGTGATGCGCGCCAATTGGGTTAAAGTAACGCAAACAAGCTATTGACCATTCACTATCACTTTTAGCTAAATCAAACAAAATGTGCTCAATCATTAACTTAGTTTGGCCATAGGGATTAGTTGCCGATGTCGGCATTGATTCGTCAAGCGGCGATGTATTTTTATCGCCGTAAACCGTAGCTGAAGAGCTAAAGACAAGGTTCTTGACGCCGTGATTAGCCATCACTTGAAATAAGGTGACCGAGCCTGATACGTTATTGTGATAATAACTCAGTGGTATTTCATTAGACTCACCTACCGCCTTTAAGCCAGCGAAGTGAACAACGGCACTAATATCGTGTTGCTCGAAAACGTCATTCATCGCCTGCTCATCACAAATATCAGCTTTGATAAAAGTAGGCATTTTACCGGTGATGGTTTTAATACGATCAAGTACTTTGGTTGATGAATTTGAAAGATTATCAACAATCACAACTTCTTCGCCCAAATTCAGAAGTTCCACGACAGTATGGCTGCCAATATAGCCCGTTCCACCAGTAATTAATAAGCTCATGAAGAGTCCTTTTTATTTCACGTTTGACTGTAAAGCAGAACACTTTACAACTATAGAGAATAAGTTATAAGCAATAGTTATATCTTATATTTAGCATTTTCAAAATTGTATTCTATTATTACTCGCGTGACCAACATTTTAGGCAGGGAGCTTAAGCTAATGTAGTCACAGTAGCATGATGCTACTTAGGGAAGAAGCGTACAGGGAGTAGTACAAATCATGGATGATTATCTCTGCTTTTCTCTTTTTCCATAGTCCTTGAACTAATGATTGGAGATCAGCAGTAGTTCCCTACCCTGATCTCATTTTTTTAATCATTATCGTTTTATCTGGCCTTGCGAGTACTTTAATCGCTGTGCGTTTTACCGACTTTCCCAAATGTTTTTATTGAGAATTTGGTAGTTGCAGAACTTGTTCAGGAGATACCGGCCTCGACAATTGCTCCTGCATTGTTCTAATTACCTGCATCCATGTAGAGATTCACCGGTATGACGGCGTGATATTTTTGACTAGGTTATTAACGAATACATTAACGCCTTCCAACCTTCCAACCTTCTAGCCTTTCCGCCTTAACACCTTACAACTTTTTAGCGGTAATACTCAGCAACAACGTCAATAAATTTACCTAACTGATCTTTTGGTAAATTATTAATTCCAGCCGCTGCAGCTCGCCCACCACCTGTTTCAAACTGAGCACAAATATCGCCGGCACCTTGTTTGTTATTTAATGGCGCCCTCAAGCTTACCGTGTAAGTGTCATCAGCATTTAACGTGAATACGGCATGCGCTTTATGCGGTGCTTGGTTTGCCAATTCATTACCATAAACACCACTAACTCGACGTGACCAAGGCTCATCAATAAGCTCGACAACCGACAAAATATCAGAATCAAATAACACCGGAGATGCCTTCGCTTTAGCCATATCTTCTTGATATGCCTTCGCTAATTGATGATATACCGAATCCGGCTGATTAATTAAATCAAATGGATTGTCAAATTGAACTAACAACTTGAACAATTGATCTGGGGCAAAGTGTAAATCTTCAACATCACGGCCATAGCCGTTGTAATTAATATAAATACCAAAAGACTTCAACTGCTCAGCTTGCTTAGAAGACAAGCCATGCTTTGCTACCAAGGTATCAGCTGAAGCGGTCATGTTATCACCGTAAGCCGCGGCAATAGCCCAGTAGACATACTGTTCGTTAAGTCTTTCATTAACCAGTAAGCTAGTACAGGTATTTGGGTCGATATCTATGGTCACACTTAAGTTTTCAGCTTGAGGAATATCACCAGGGCGGTGATGATCGATATAGTCAACTGAAATACCTTTGGCCAATAGTGCGTTTAATCCTTCGATATTCTTCTCCATCGACACATCTAACACGGTAACACTCGTTGCTGTATCAATATCGACTCGTTTAACTAAAGAGATATCGCGTTTCACGCCGGTGATCAATTCACTATGCATTGGTTGAGCTAATCTCAATTGAACAAGGGCTAAAATGCCGTCAGCATCACCGTTAAACACATCAAAATGCATTATTTACTTTCCTTAATAAAGCCGTGTTCAACTAAATATCCAACAATTTGCTCTGCGCACGCTGCAATACTTTGTTCAGCCGTTTTCACATGGAGGTTCGGTGATTGAGGAACATCGTAAGCTGAGTCTATGCCGGTAAAATGCTTTATTTCACCCGCTCGCGCTTTTTTGTATAACCCCTTAGGATCACGCGATTCGCAAACCTCAATCGGTGTATCGATAAACACTTCAATAAACTCGCCTTCGGCAAGTTTATCTTTTGCCATTTGACGATCGCTAGCGAATGGCGAAATAAATGCGGTTGAAACAATAAGTCCAGCATCAGTAAAAAGCTTGGCAACCTCAGAAATACGGCGAATATTTTCAACACGTGCTTCATCACTGAAATCGAGATCGCCATTTAAGCCATGGCGAACATTATCACCATCAAGCAGATAAGAGTGACACCCCTTTTCAAACAACAAAGCATCAACCGCATTAGCAATAGTTGACTTACCTGAACCACTTAACCCCGTGTACCAAAGCAAACAAGGCTTTTGCTGCTTTTGTGCACTGCGTTGCTCTTTCGAAACAACTTGCGTATGCCAAACCGTATTTTCAGTTTTCATTCTACGTTCCAAAAAACTTTGGAGTCAGAGTCATTTAACTCTGCCCCCCCGCTAAATTTTAATGGGGTCAGAGTCAATTGACTCTGACCCCTCCAATAATGTTTACTCTGAACCCATCTTTAAAATGGGAATACACGCGGTATCATAAACAACACCGACGCACTATAAACAATTGATACAGGTAACCCAAACTTAACAAAATCAGTTAATTTGTAGTTGCCTGCGTTATACACCATAACATTGGTTTGATAGCCATATGGGCTAATAAAGCTACCACTGGCACCAAAAGCTACTGCCATAATAAACGGCATAGGATTAACGCCTAAACCAATCGCGATGTTATAGGCGATAGGAAAAACTAAAGCAGCAGCGGCATTGTTAGTCACTAACTCTGTGGTAATTAAGGTAATGATAAATATCGCAATAAAAGCGAAATAAACATCATGGCCATTTAATAATGCTTCAACATTACTGGCAATAATGTCTGATAACCCCGAGTTATTGAGCCCGTCTGCTAGCGTTAACGCACTCAAAACGATGATCCATATTTCAATCGGAAAGCGTCTTTTTATCTCGTTTAATGCCAGTGACTTAGAAAAGATCAGCGCAGCCAAATAAAAAATGAGGCAGGTTAATAACGAAATTTCAGTCAATACAGAAATCGCAATTGCCCCAACAAAACCAATGAAAGTTAACCAACTTTTCTTACCAACTAACATATTATCAGCCTCGTGGCCGGATAAAATATAGAAATTCTTAGTCAAGTTTGTTCGAGAACTAAAGTCATTACCTACTGCTAAAACAAAGAAGTCGCCTTCTTTAATAACCACCTCACCTAACTTGCCCGACAACCTTTCACCGTCTCTTCTTATCGCAACGACAGCGGCATCAAATCTTGCCCGAAAACCAGCTGATTTCAGCGTTTTACCAATAACAGTAGCACCAGGCTTTATCATCACCTCAGTTAGGTTGTTTTGTAATAATCCATCAATTTCAGCGAACGTAGACAAACCATCAAATTGTTTCAGGGTTAAAACTTTCGAAACATCACCGGTGAAGATCAATTTATCGCCTTGCTCTAATACTTCATCTGGAGCAACCGGCGAAATTAATCGCCCCCTTCGAATAACTTCAACCAAAAACAGCGAGTCTAGGTTTCGCAAACCGTTATCTTCTACGCTTCTGCCGATAAGCTTGGAGTCTTCCAACACTTTCGCTTCAACAAAATATTCATTGGTAGATACTTCTACTTTAGCCATATCAGGTAAACGCATCATGGTTAATGCGATAACGACAAAGCACGTTGATAAGACAAACAGCCCAACTAAAGTGAAATCAAAAAAGTTTAAAGAAGGTAGTCCCTGCTCAATAACTAATGAATTAACAATAAGGTTGGTTGATGTACCCACCAAAGTTAGTGTGCCACCTAGTATGGCGGCATAAGATACCGGTAATAAAATTTTACCTGGGTTTATCACCTTGTTGTTTTTGATCGAATTTAATAATGCGGCGACAACAGCCGTATTATTCAATAGTGCAGAAGACAAAGCCGTTAATGTTAACGTTTTAACGGATGACTTAATCTTAGAGCCGTTAAATAATTGACTAGATAGCTTAGCAAGTAAGGTTGTTCGCTCAAGCGCAAACGAACATATAATAAGCAGGATCAGCGTTACTAAACCAGGGTTTACGGCATTTTGAAACAACTTTTCCGTGTTTGTTAAAGAAAAAAGTAGCATGATTAAGCATGAGCTAGCAAAAACCTTCTCAGGGGCTTTTTGATACTTCACTAAGCCGATAAAAGTGCCAATAAAAATAAGCAGCATTAATACATGGCTTTGACTAGCAATGCTTGACATCATTTATTTTTATTTTCCATATCTTTTAACATTGATAGTAAAACTATTGAACGTAAATACATACTCTTTTCAGATCTACTATCAATATTAAAAACGCCTGCTATTGCAGGCGTTTTACACCAGTTAGATGCTACTGACCTAACAATTTGCCAATATCTCTGGCTCCCCAGTGCGGGAAGTGCTTACGAACAAGCGCGTTAAATTCTAACTCGAACTGAGATATTTGCTGTTCACTCGCACCTTCACCAATAGTATCTATCATACCTGCACCAACGGTAATATTAGTTAAGCGATCGATAACGATAAAGCTGCCAGTGAAGCGATTTTGCTGATAAGCGTCAAAGTGTAACTCTTCAGCCATCGCAAAAGATGCTTGGCCGATCTCATTAAGCCCTAATTCTTGAGTATCTGAAGTCTCAAGGGTATTAACATTAATCTTGTGATTAAACTTGCTCACAAAGCCAGTTGTAAGTTTTGAACCTTGCTTAATATAGTATTCACGGCCGAGCTCTAATGCATCTTCATGCATCCAAACGACGGTTGCGGATATATTTTTAGATGAATGCGGCAACATATCTTTGCGCACGATCATTTCACCGCGACTAATGTCAATTTCATCTTCTAAGGTTAAAGTAATCGCCATGCCTTTATCAGCTGTTTCTGCCTCGCCGTCAAAGGTAACTATCGATTTCACCTTACTTTCTTTACCGGAAGGAAGAGCAACAATGGTATCACCAACACGAACATGACCAGAAGCAACAGTACCGGCAAAACCTCGGAAATTAAGATTAGGACGATTTACATACTGCACAGGCAGACGAAATTCGGCAAACTCTTCTTCAGCATCAACATTAATCGCATTGAGAAGCTTCATTAAGGTAGAACCAGGATACCAACTCATGTTGCTGCTTTCTTCTACAACATTGTCACCTTTTAATGCCGAAATAGGCACAAAGCGTACATCGGTAAAATTTAAAGAATCAGCAAATTCACGGTATTCTTTTTTGATCGTCTGGTATACGTCTTGACTGTAATCAACTAAGTCCATTTTATTAACCGCAACCAGCACGTGCTTTATGCCCAATAATGAACAGATAAACGAGTGGCGACGCGTTTGTGTTTGAATACCATGACGAGCATCAACGAGAATAATCGCTAAATCACAAGTCGATGCACCTGTTGCCATATTACGCGTGTATTGCTCATGGCCTGGGGTATCGGCAATAATAAATTTGCGCTTTTCTGTTGAGAAATAACGATAAGCAACGTCAATAGTAATACCTTGCTCTCGCTCAGACTGTAAACCATCAACAAGTAAAGCTAAATCGACGGTTTCACCTGTAGTGCCTGATTTAACGCTGTCTTTTTCAATAGCCGCTAGCTGATCTTCGAAAATCATTTTAGAGTCATGCAATAATCGACCAATTAAGGTACTTTTGCCATCATCTACACTACCACAAGTTAAAAAGCGAACGAGCTCTTTCTCTTCATGTTGTTTTAGGTAACCAATAATATCTGTATCGATTAATTCTGATTGGTGAGACATATTAACTCCGTTTGATGCTGCGCTGTAAGGCTTTATGGCTTGAATGCTTTAAGGTATTCATATTTCCCCTTATGGACTTGCGCAAACCGATTAACATCGCTGCAATATATTTTGTATGCTTAACCCAAATTTGTGCTTGAGTATCATCAATGTAATTTATATTTAAACCAACATAAATTTGTGTGCGTAACTCAGCACATGACCCTAAGGCTATATTTATGTAATGGCACTTTTCTTTATCACTTTCTCTAACCATTCCTTCCGAGATATTACTTGGTACAGAAAGGCTAGAGCGCGTTATCTGGTCCTTAAAACCAAAGTCTCGGCACTGAGCAAAGTAAATATACACTTGAGAAGATAACGTGACAGATTCTTTCCATACGTTTAATTTTTCAAAATTCATATCAATCCCTGATAAATAACTTAAGATCTTCAGTGTAGCATCAAACTCAGTGCCTTAGAGCCTTAAAGCATTCGAACCTTAAGGCTAGGTTGTTTTTAAAGCTCCGCTTTAGAAATAACCTTCCATCTTCTTCTTCTCCATAGAGCCGGCTGAATCGTGGTCAATCACACGACCTTGGCGCTCAGATGTTTTGGTTAATAGCATTTCTTGAATAATTTCAGGGAGTGTTTTTGCTGTTGACTCAACAGCACCGGTTAGCGGGTAACAGCCAAGTGTGCGGAAGCGAACATCTTTCATCATCACTTCTTCGCCTTCTTCTAGCGGCATACGCTCGTCATCAACCATAATTAACGTGCCATCACGCTCAACTACGGGGCGCTTTTCAGAAAGGTATAATGGCACGATTTCGATATTTTCCATGTAAATATATTGCCAAATATCTAATTCTGTCCAGTTCGACAGTGGAAACACACGAATGCTTTCACCTTTATTCACTTTACCGTTGTATATGTTCCATAACTCAGGACGTTGGCTCTTAGGATCCCAACGATGGTTTTTATCACGGAATGAGTACACACGTTCTTTGGCACGAGATTTCTCTTCATCACGGCGAGCACCACCAAATGCAGCATCAAAACCGTATTTGTTTAACGCTTGCTTCAACGCTTGGGTTTTCATGATATCAGTGTGCTTAGCACTGCCATGAGTAAATGGTCCTACGCCCATATCAACACCTTCTTGGTTAATATGAACGAGTAAATCAAAACCGTACTCTTTCGCCATACGATCGCGAAATTCAATCATTTCCTTGAATTTCCATGTCGTATCAACATGCAGTAGTGGGAACGGGATTTTACCAGGATAAAAGGCTTTGCGCGCCAAGTGCAATAACACGGCAGAATCTTTACCAACAGAGTAAAGCATGACCGGATTATCAAACTCAGCAGCTACCTCGCGAAAAATATGAATAGACTCAGCTTCAAGCTGTTTTAAATGCGTAAGATTCATGCTTAATTTTCATCATAGGTTTAACAATTAAGCTCGATTTTGCCACATCCATTAAGATAATTCCATATAAGAAAAAACCTAGTTATAACATTTTAAAATAAGAAAACCTTGTTTCATTAACTCCAAATCACAACCAAGAAATCTCTACGTTATAACGCCACTTTGTCTAAAATTGTTTCGGTCAATAAATTAAAAACAAAAAATAATTTGCACAATTAAAAAACGTCTACTAGTTTTATGGTTGCTGACAACAGCAGTTCGCAGGAAGTGAACTTAGGGATACGTTACGGAAAACGTACTATGGCAGGGAGCTGTGGTTAAAACAGGGAGTGTTAGTGAGCAAGGAAGGTCACCTCTGTTTTATCCCCCCCCACTTTTAGATATCCAATACTTAGCATCATTGCCGCAAAGGCGGTAATCATCAACATTTAACGTCATTGCCGCGAAAGCGGTAATCTCATGAATGTACAGCAGTGTTTAGGCTTGAGATTCCCGACTGCTCGGGAATGACCGGGTTATAGAGAGATTCCCGTATTAGGCTGCTCGTCATTACCGCGTATTCCTACATGGATATAGGTAAGTAGAATAATGCAGGAGCAATTATCGAGACGGTAATCTCCAACCCTTAACGTCGTTGCCGTGAAAGCGGTAATCTCCAACCCTTAACGTCGTTGCCGTGAAAGCGGTAATCTCCAACACTTAACGTCATTGCCGCGAAAGCGGTAATCTCATGAATATACAGCAGTGTTTAAACTTGAGATTCCCGACTGCTCGGGAATGACGGGGTTATAAAGAGATTCCCGTATTAGGATACTCGTCGTTGCCGCGAAAGCGCTAATCTCCAGCACTTAACGTCATTGCCGCGTAGGCGGTAATCTCATAAATAT
Source organism: Thalassotalea sp. LPB0316 (assembly GCF_014898095.1). Taxonomy (NCBI): domain Bacteria; kingdom Pseudomonadati; phylum Pseudomonadota; class Gammaproteobacteria; order Alteromonadales; family Colwelliaceae; genus Thalassotalea; species Thalassotalea sp. LPB0316. The sequence continues at coordinate 1,939,812 of NZ_CP062946.1, read as the reverse complement.
ACAGCAGTGTTTAAACTTGAGATTCCCGACTGTTCGGGAATGACCGAGTTATAGAAAGATTTCCGTATTAGGCTACTCATCATTACTGCGAAAGCGGTAATCTCCAACACTTAACGTCATTGCCGCGAATGCGGTAATCTCATGAATACACAGCAGTGTTTAGACTTGAGATTCCCGACTGCTCGGGAATGACGGGGTTATAGAGAGATTCCCGTATTAGGCTACTCGTCATTGCCGCGAAAGCGGTAATCTCCAGCACTTAACGTCATTGCCGCGTAGGCGGTAATCTCATGAATGTACAGCAGTGTTTAAACTTGAGATTCCCGACTGCTCGGGAATGACTGGGTTATAGAGAGATTCCCGTATTAGGCTACTCGTCATTACCGCGAAAGCGGTAATCTCCAACACTTAACGTCGTTGCCGCGAAAGCGCTAATCTCCAGTACTTAACCTCATTACCGCGTAGGCGGTAATCTCATGAATACACACCAGTGTTTAGACTTGAGATTCCCGACTGCTCGGGAATGACCGGGTTATAGAGAGATTCCCGTATTAGGCTGCTCGTCATTACCGCGTATTCCTACATGGATATAGGTAAGTAGAATAATGCAGGAGCAATTATCGAGACGGTAATCTCGAACCCGTAACGTCGTTGCCGCGAATGCGGTAATCTCCAACACTTAACGTCATTGCCGCGAATGCGGTAATCTCATAAATGTACAGCAGTGTTTAGACTTCAGATTCCCGACTGCTCGGGAATGACAGGGTTATAGAGAGATTCCTGACTACTCGGGAATGAAAGTATAGATGAGTATGCCAGCTAACAGCTCTTTCCTAAACCCTTCGAGCAATCGAGCTTACACGCCTTAAAGCGTATAAGCCTTAACCAAGCTTTTGAACATTATCCAACGATTGTTTCACCAATCGTTGAGCTGTCAAAAGTTCATCAGCTTCAGCGTAACAACGCAACTCAGGCGCATTACCCGACGGTCGCAAATGAATGATACGCCCATCCATAAAAGTCATTCGTAGTCCATCTGTTACATCAACACTTTGTAGCTCAGTGTTAAACCCTAATTTTGCAAGCAATACTTCTGGTTCATTAGTACCGCTTGCCAAGATTTTTTTACTCTTCTCAGTAGCAAAGTTTTTAATACGATCACTACTGGTAAAGCGCTTAGGCAAGGTTTCAACTACCGCTGATATTGACTTATCACCAGCTAAAGCAAGTAACATAATAGCGGGCAATACCGCATCACGTGTAGGTAATGCCTTTAACACCTTGCCGTTAACAGTAACATCACTACCCAGTAAAAAGCCGCCATTAGCCTCAAAGCCAGCAACAGCAATGTATTTGGCAGTTAATTTATCAAATTCAGCAATAACGTATGGTGAGCCAATTCGAGTGCGCGTAACATGAGTAAACTTACCACTTGCTTCAATCACAGTATTACAATTAACCGGTATAGCAAGTGCTTCAATACCTAGTGCTTGTGCGCATAACAAGCCGAGAACATCACCACGCAGCCATTCGCCATGTTCGTCTGAAATTAACGGCCTGTCACCATCGCCGTCTGTTGAAAATATTGCATCGAGTTTATATTCGCCAGCCCACTTTCTTGCTTTTACAAAATCTTCCTCTGCAACAGCTTCGGTATCAATCGGCACAAACTCATCGCTTCGCTCGAGCGAGACAACCTCTGCACCTAACGCAGAAAAAAGATCGGCATAAAGCTCTCGGCCAGCGCTTGAATGCTCATAAATACCAATGCGTTTACCTTGCAAGAGATTATTTTCAAACATTGACGTATAACGCTGAACATACATGTTCGCTGCACAGCTATCCGTTGTTAACTCAACAAGCTCTTCGATGCTATCGAAAGTTATTTGAGCATTTAATATCGCTTGTTCATCGCCTTTACTAATTTCACCATCAGGGCGATAAAATTTTAAGCCATTGCGATCAAAAGGAATATGGCTGCCGGTTACCATGATACATGGAATAGCTTGTTGCATTGCCATATAGGCAAGCCCTGGCGTAGGTAGTACACCACAATAAACGGGTTCAATGCCTTTTTGTTGTAACGCTGTAGCACAAGCCTTCGCCATGGCGAGGCTACTTGGGCGATTATCAATACCAAGTGCTACGCGCTCAAAAGAAAAGCGCGTTAACATGACATCGATAAAAGCATGAGTAAAAGCAGCACAAACATCGTTAGTAAACTGAGTCACTAACCCTCGAGCACCACTCGTACCAAAAGCGACACCACTAGCGTTAATTACCTTATTGCTGACGAGCATTGCTTATTCTCCTGCTCTACCGTAACGATCTTCAAAACGCACAATATCGTCTTCACCTAAATAAGAGCCCGATTGCACTTCAATTAACTCAAGTGGCACCTTACCTGGATTTTCAAGTGCGTGAACAATACCCACAGGAATGTAGGTCGATTCATTTTCTGTTACTAAGAACGTCTTATCGCCATTGGTTACTTTCGCGGTACCTGAAACCACTATCCAGTGTTCAGCTCTGTGATGATGCATTTGAACACTAAGTTTTGCGCCAGGTTTCACTGTAATGCGTTTTACTTGATAACGCTCACCACTATCGATGGAGTCATATTTACCCCACGGACGATAAACCTCACGATGCAGTTGCAGTTCACTGCGCCCTTGAGATTTAAGTTGCCCTACGACTTTTTTAACATCCTGTACTTTATCTTTATGAGCAACAAGCACAGCATCTTTAGTATCAACAACAACGATATCTTCAAGGCCAATCGTTGCAATCAAGCGTTCACCGCCATGGAGTAAACAACCTTTACTATCTAAGGCTATTACATCACCGCGCAATGCATTACCTTGCTCGTCCTTTTGATCTATTTCCCAAAGTGCCGACCAAGAACCAATATCATTCCAACCAGCATCTAACGGCACAACTACCGCATCAGTTGTTTTTTCCATCACCGCATAATCAATAGAGTCTTCAGGACAGGTTAAAAATACCTCTTCATTTAATCGGATAAAATTGAGATCGCGTGAACTATTTTCTAGCGCACTACTACAAACACTCGCTATATCAGGACGATGCTTCGTAAGCTCTTCTAAATAGCGAGATGCTTTAAATAAAAACATGCCACTGTTCCAATAATATTCACCACTTTCAATATACGTTGCAGCAGTTTCTCCATCTGGCTTTTCAACAAAACTCGCCACATCAAAACCATCCCCTCTTTCAACGCCTCTTTTGATATAGCCATAACCAGTGTGGGCAGATTGTGGCACAATACCGAAGGTTACCAACTTACCTTGCTCGGCAAGGGGCGTTGCGCGGTTAATAGCTTCAACAAATGCAGCTTCATCTTGAATAACATGATCAGCGGCAAGTACAAGTATCAACGGATCACCGCCAGCGTTCAGTGATGCCACCTCAGCCGCCAGCGCGATAGCAGGCGCAGTATTTCTGCCAGCAGGCTCAAGAATAATAGAGCCAATATTATCAAGTTCACGTAACTGCTCGGCAACAATAAAACGATGCTCTTCATTACATATCGTAATAGGCTCACAGGTATCGAGCCCAGCTAAACGTGCTAGCGTTTCTTGAAGCATGGTTTGTTTACTGTTTAGCGCTAAAAATTGTTTAGGATATAAAGAACGAGAAAGCGGCCAAAGACGAGTGCCTGAGCCACCAGCCATGATCACAGGAATTAACATACATAAACCTTTAAATTAGGAAGATTTTATTGCTAAGTGAGCGTCTGATTACTTTCACGAACCAATAAAACTAAATGCCTGACATTATGTAGCTAAATATTATTAAGTACAACTGCTAGCTAATAGCAAAACCTTCATGGGGGTATTAAAAATAGCACGTCATTTCAGCGATTAATAAATCAGGCATCATTCTGGCAATTAATATATGAGACATCATTCCGGCGATGAATCAACTAGACGTCACTCCGGCGGTGTTTTAGGCCGGAGTCTCTTATCGACTATGACTGTATCCCAGTGAGAACCCAGGCTCGCTCTACTCCTAAGGATGACGAAAAGTGATGCGTTCAAGCGATTAATAAATCAGGCGTCATTACGGCGGTGGCTTAGACCGGAATCCAAATACCCATCAATTGTTTTTATCATGCCTGTTTCAAATGACTCTACAGGGGTCCAGCCAAGCTCTTTTTTAATTTTACTCGTATCAATTGCGTACCTTATGTCATGACCTGGTCGATCATCAACGAATGACACCAACTCATAAAAGCTTTTAAGTTTTTCAGGCTTTGAGGTTATTACCTCATCGAGGTAATGACAAATAAACTTAACCACTTCAATATTTTGCTTTTCACAATCACCACCAATGTTATAAGTTTGCCCTACTTTTCCCTTGGACATCACCAAATAAAGTGCTCGAACATGATCTTCAACATATAACCAATCACGAATTTGTAATCCATTACCATATATTGGAATTTCCCTACCTTCTAGCGCACGAGTAATTACTTTAGGAACCAACTTATCTGGCAATTGATTCGGCCCAAAGTTATTTGAACAATTGGTGACTATTATCGGTAAACCATAAGTTCTATACCAAGACCTGACCAAATGATCTGCTGAAGCTTTTGAAGCAGAATACGGTGAACTAGGACGATAAGGAAACATTTCATTTGCGCTACTATTAACGTCCAAATCACCGAAAACCTCATCAGTAGATACGTGATGAAATCTAAAGTCGTATTTTTGTTGTGTTGAAAGCGCTAAAAAATAAGCCAAACTGCATTCAAGTAGGTTATGCGTACCGATAATATTGGTTTTAATAAACTCATCACTGCTAGAAATAGATCGATCAACGTGGCTTTCAGCAGCAAGGTGCATTACATAATTAGGTTGGTATTTTACAAATATACGGTTAACAAGCTCACGATCACAAATATCACCATGAACAAAATGATATCGATCATTTTGTTCTACTTCTGCTAGCCAAGATAAATCAGCTGCATAGGTAAGTTTATCGAGGTTAATAACTATGTTTGAGGTTTCATTTATCAAAAATCGGACTACGTTTGAACCAATAAAACCAGCTCCACCTGTCACTAAGATAACTTTTTTCATGTAACCTCAATAGACACAAATTGAGTAAAGTTTGCAACAAACCTAATGTTATAGTAATCGTCATTCCGGCAATTAATATATTGGACGTCATTCCGGTGGTGTTTTAGGCCGGAATCTCTTATCTACTATTCACTCTAACCTGGGGAGATCCTGAGCTCGCTCCAGGCGTCATTCCGGCGGTGGCTTAGGCCTGTACATCATTAACCACCCCAAAACAGCCATAGCAACTTCATTAAAGCATTATCGCGTTAAAACACTTTTTCACTAAAAATTAAAAGCTCCAAACGAGCAGCTAAAATTAAGTCATTCCGGCGGTAAATAAATGAGGCGTCATTCCGGCGATGGCTTAGGCCGGAATCTCGATAACTTACCTAAAACAGTCGTCCTAACTTCATTACCGCCTTATCGCATTACAGCCTTCTAGCGCTTTATAGTTCCATCCCTTTCAAATACTCCCTAAACTCCTCACCCAATTGCGGATGACGTAATGCATACTCTACATTTGCCTTCATGTAACCGAGTTTTGAGCCACAGTCATGTGATTTACCACTCATATGAAAAGCTTCAACCATTTCCAACTTCATTAAGCTGGCAATAGCATCAGTTAACTGTATTTCACCACCTGCGCCCGGTGGCGTAAACTCAAGTAAATCCCAAATTTTTTCCGTTAAAACATAACGCCCTACAACGGCCAAATTTGATGGAGCATCTTCAATAGCTGGTTTTTCAACAATAGCCGTCATCGGTGTTGATTGACCTGGAACTAACTCTTCACCGCCACAGTCGACAACTCCATAGCTACTTACTTGTTCCATCGGAACTGGCTCAACCATAATCTGACTGTAACCACCAACTTCGCTGTAACGATCAAGCATTGCCGCCAAGTTTTCAGACTTAAGATCAGAAGAAGCATCATCTAACACTACATCAGGTAAAACTACTGCAAATGGCTCATTACCAATAATTGGACGGGCTTTTAATACCGCATGGCCAAGGCCTTTAGCTTCCCCTTGACGCACATGTAATATCGTTACATCTTTGGGGGTTATCGCTTGGATCTCTTCCAACAATTGACGCTTAACACGCTTCTCAAGCGTAGTTTCTAACTCAAAGGATTTATCAAAATGATTTTCAATCGCATTTTTTGAGGAGTGGGTTACTAAAACGATCTCAGTAATACCGGCATCAATACACTCATTGACAATATATTGAATAAGTGGCTTATCAACGATCGGAAGCATTTCTTTGGGAATGGCTTTTGTCGCTGGTAACATTCGTGTTCCTAGCCCAGCTACGGGAATTACTGCTTTTTTAATTTGACTAACCATATTCATCCTTTAACAACTTTTTTACCTCATTGTATTGGTTGTTTATTCAGATGTCATGGGTTTTATAGGTGAAAAGAATTAGTTTATTAATCGCCTTATTTATTTTATGAGCCTAACCATAGCTTCAAGCATATCCTTCGCCAATGCTCTTCTGCAATAAAGTTTAGATGCTAAATAACTGCTTTTTGCGTAGCTCGTTGTAAGCGATTTGTTTGAGTGCAGTTTAGAGATAGCCGCCGCTAATTCCTCGCTATTTTCTGGTGAAATAACTATACCCGATCCTGAGGTCTTAACTAATGTAGTAACTTCCCCAGGAGGTGCAGAGGTTATCATAGGCAACCCCATCCCCATCGACTCAAACACTTTCGAAGGTATTACCGTAGTAAACAAGTCATCCTTTTTTAAACTAATCAAAGAGACATCACATAACCCCCAAAACTGTGGCATCATCTCTTTGCGTTGCCTAGGAATAAACGTAATATTTTCTAGTTCCTTTTCCTTTGCTAAGGCAATTAACTGTTGCTTTACCACACCACTACCAACAAACAAAAAGTGAATGTTTTTATAGCCTTTTAACAATTCAGCTGCATCTATTACACTCGGCAATCCGTGAGCCATACCGTGAGTGCCCAAATACCCCACGACAAACTTATCGTCTAAGCTGAGTTTATCAATAAAGTAACTATTTTTTTCACTAACTGGCTTGAACTTACTGTCATCAACGCCGTTTAATACAACCTCTATTTTTTCACCATCGATACCACGGTTAATTAAATTTTCCTTGAAGCTATTTGTTACCGCAATAATTAAGTCGGCTTTACGGTATAAAAATAATTCTAATTTTTCGAGCCAGTTAACAACCCATGAACGATTCACCGCGCCAACTGCTTTAATTGAAGCTGGCCAAATATCTCTTAATTCAAAGACAAACGGCTTTTTTGTTAACGCCGACAAACCCCAAGCACTAACAGTGGTAAAAAATTGTGGCGAAGTTCCCACGACCACATCGACTTTCTTAACAAAGAAACCAGCAATAAAGCTTGTTACCATGAATGAAGTAAAATCTAAGATACGACGAAAAAAGCCGGCATTAGCAGCTATATAGGTTTTTACTCTGCGTACTTCTATCCCTTCAATATACTCCTTTTGATACCATTTGTTTTGGTAATTTTCATAGACTTTGCCCTCAGGAAAGTTAGGAACACCGGTAATAACGGTAACTTTATGTCCTGAGTTCACCCACTCTCTTGCATGCTCAAAAGTTCTGGATGCTGGAGCGTTACTTTCTGGAGGGAAATTATCAGTAAAAAAAAGGATATGCATGTAAAAATGTAAACTGCTGAACGCTGACAATTAAAAATCAACGATATCTATTAGTTTTTGCGCAACTGTTTCTGGAGAGAATTGCGTCAATATATCATGTTTTAGTCGAGACCTCTCAATAAATTGTACTAAATCAATGCTAGTCGTATCATTTTTAAACACCAAACAGCGTTTAGTCGATTTAATATAACAACCAACCTCATCAGCATCATTTTCTAGAAGTGCAAGTATTGGTTTATTGGTACCAAAATAGTCAAATAGCTTCCCTGGTATTTGATTTGCTCCTGATGAATTAGAGATAAACAGCAAACTATCCGTTGCTTCATAAGCCTTTAGGGTTGTTTGCAAGCTGGCGCTACCACCATAACGAACACATTGATGCAATTTAAACTCGCGTAGCTGTTCATCAGTGACTTTACCAAGTATGGTCAACTCAATTTTTATGTCATGCTTTGTGTTATGTCTAACTATCGACTGAATAATTGGCATAATATTTCGACCATTCAAACCTCCCGTATAAAGTAGTTTTAAATTGCCACATTTATAGGTAATCTCTGAGTTAATTTCTTTAAAGTAGCTTCGTGGTAGAAAAGTCATTTTTGAAGCAAACTCACGATACTTTTTTTGCATTTGTTTTAACGTAGGCAACGAAACATAAAAAATATAGTTAGCTTTCGTAAGTAGCTTTTTTTCTAAAAGCCTAATTCTCCACTTATTAAAATTAGACTTGATTGCTATGTCATGCTCCCATGGATCACCCCATATTTGTGCCCATACAACAGTAGAGCTTTTTATTAATCGTGCAGCGAAAACATGTGAGGTTTTTGAGTCAGATGAGCTTATAACCAAGTCTATTTGCGCAAGTGAAACCTGATTTAGGTGCTTTAATATTCCTTTATCTATACTTGGGAAATAATAGATTTGTTTTAACAACGATTTAACGCGAGCACTAAAACTATTATTTGTAGTAATTACAGCTCTGTTAGTGGGGATATAATTTGAAAGAGCGCCCGCATCAAGCTCGATTAAGGTCACTCTTTTATCAACTTGCTCAACTAAATAGTCATCCAATACTTCTCGTGGGTATTTTACTGTGACAACCGTTACCGCAACCCCACTATTCAGTAATGCATTTACCAATGCGACGTTCCTAATAGATGCAGAACAGTTTTTCTTGCGAAATAATGTAGCGACGTACAAAACTTGCTTCGTCATTGTGATATTAACTCTTCGTATAACGCTATTAATTTAGGGGCTTCAATTAGCTGCCAATTATACTTATCTTTAATAAACTTTTGGTTTTTCTCAACGCTTAAGCGATATTGCTCTTCTGATTCAGCAATATTAATCAACTTACTAACAAGTTCAGAATTAATATCCGCTACATCGACAAATATTCCATCGGTATCTTTTTCTAATTTTTCTCTCCAGCTTTTAAACGATGAAGCAATATACAACGTACCATTAATCATGTATTCATAAAGCTTATTAGGGTCAGAATATTTATAATCGGCCACATCTTTTAAAACTGCCAAGCCGAAATGACTTTTTTGGACATAGTCAAAAGCACGTTTTTGCTCTAACTCTCCCAAGTATTCAGAATATTGATTTTGTTGAATCCTATGTAAAATTTGGCTGCTATTTTTTTCATTGATAATCGGGCCAATGATATAAAGATGAGTCGGTTGTTGCTTGTTCATGTTCGTTACTAACTCAAGCATATAATTGACCCCCCTATCCTGACTAACTCCTCCCAAGTAGACTAATGCTAATTTAGAAGATACAGGCGGCTTGGGGGGCAAAACTTTTTCACTATATATTGGCGCATTACCAATTAATACAGTGTTATGAAAACGGTTTAATTGTCGTAATTGGGTAACTATAGTTGCATCGAACAGCTTGGAGCTTAATCTTTCGAGAGAGTCGACAAATGAGGCCAAGAGAGGCCTAACAATTAAAGGGACCCATTGCCTGAGCATAATTTTTTCTTTAAAAAACTCATGAGAATCATAAACAACCTTCTTACCACTGAGCTTTAACAACAAACCTATAAGTAAAGTATCAGGGTTGTGAATATGAAAAATATCAGCGTTTGTTTTTAATGCATGTCTAAATAACGAGGGTTGTAGCAAAAAGCGTTGAAAGCGAGAGTTGTATTTAAGTTCATTGTATTCAACTTTTCCTACTAAAGCAGGGTCTAACGCACCTCGCGCGAATAATGTGACAGATAAGCCAGCTTTTACCGCCGTTACGCACTGCTTCTTAACAACTCTAATATCAGTTGCTTTGTGGACAGGAGCAATAATGGTTAACTTACACATATTTAAACAAACAACATCGTCACGTTATATTTTCCTGTTGATCGCCGTTTCAATATCAAAGTTAATGGTATTGAGTCGCTTATCTTGCAACAATATTTTATATGACTCCTGGTTATTTAAAATATAATCAGCAACAAAGTTTAATTGAAAATTAATAAAATTTAGCAACAAGTATTTAGATAATTTATTAGTTTGTTGTGATAACAAGCTATCGAGTTGCGCTATAACCTCAAGCCTTTGACTCACACAAAACTCGTAACTACTCGCTTTACGACTAACTGAGTTATCCGTTACATGACGAATGTAAAATGTTTCATTAAAGTGTTTACATAAAGTTATTTGTGGCTTTAGTTTCGCAAAAAGCTCACTCATAAATACTACGTCTTCACCACTTTTTAATGTCTTATTATATTTTAACTGCTTTAGTAACTGGGTTGGGATAAGTTTACAAGCGTTTTTACTAACCAATGGCATGACATCATCAAAGCTCAGCTTATGATTTTGGTTACTTAATTCAAGTTTACCCGAATCGCCTTTAGCTTCGTCACTATAAATTAATACATCTTTTATATTTGCGAAAACCACGGTATTTAACTTCGCCATATCTAGCAAATTTTTGAGATAATTAGCGGATATTTCATCATCGATATCTAAAAAAATTGAGAACTCTCTGGTTGCAGACTCAATTGCCTGATTTCTCGCTCGGCTGACATTCGCTTCTTCAAGAGACTCTACGCGAATTAATAACTCTGGGTGCTCTTCCTGAAAAGAATTAATTATGTTAAGTGAGTTATCTAACCTACCATTTAAGATAATAATCACTTCAACAAGCGCTTTAGGTAAGCTTTGTTTGGCCAATGAATCGAGGCAACGATTAACAAATACCTCTCCGTTGTAACAAGGAATTAATACCGATACACCTTGTTTGTAGCTTTGAGTAGTAATATCAATACCCAAATCTTCTTCAGAAAAGTGCTTAGGTATATGGCCATTAAATTTAATGAATTTTTTCAGTTTACGAACCAAAAATTGATTAACAATAAAAAATGGTAACGTAAGCAGCCCTACTTTACTCTTACAGCGTTCAACAATTTGCTGAGCCAATTTGTAACTAGCGCTTATTTTAATCATTGATATTTCTGATTTTAGCGATTTATTTTTTGCCTCTAGTCGCTTGATCTCTTTTGCTAGTTCGTTTTTACTCAACATTGATTGCCTCCACGATATTATTATCGCGTGCATTTACGCTACTAATTTCAGCCCCATGTTGACAATAATTAAATTCATCAATAGCAAGAGCCTGATCAGTTGAGAAGCTTGCCTGTTCGATTTGTTGAATATTTTGGTCGAGCCAATTTAATGACACCTTTTTTGTGTCAATCATTGATGATCGAGCAGGTAGTCGCTCAATAGGACGATACTGTGTATGCTCTTCTACTAAAGAAAGATGGTTGTTTTCGTTAACATACCGAGCGTTCTTTCCTGAGCAGGAAATATCGGCATACTGAAAAGCTAAAGTAAGATCCGTTAAATATGCTTTGCCATACCAATCTTGTTTACTCATAAAAGCGACATAATCGTGCTCTTGAATAGTCGATAATAATTGTTCACATCCGTGCTCAATATTAATGACATTATACCCTTCGAGCTCAATATGACTTGTAGCTATAAAGACAAGTCTTTTATTTTTATAACTAAGATGACTAAATTGCTCTATTACCGACATACACTCTTCTTGCTTGGAAGCAAAACAAACAACAATCACCGACGGTATTTTACTTTCTATAGCTTGGCCGGCGATCAATGATTGAAGCAATAACACGCGATGAAAATAAGTGTGATTACTCATAACTTCCCTCAGTGCTCGCAGGCGCATTTTTCGGTATTGGCTCACATCATTACAAGAAGCTCTTAACTGATCGGCTATTTCATTTGCATCATCACTATTTATAACCAAATCACCAAACACTTCCTCTATACCCTTAGCGTAATTACTCACGACTATAGTGTTTGAAGCCATCAACTCATAAACTCTTCGCGCAAACATTGTTGGTGAGTCTTTGATAGTATTCATATTAAGGCCAAAATTATAACCTTTGTAGGCTTTAGCTATCTGATCAAATGGTAAACTGCCTTTAATGTACTTTTGAAATTTTTCAGGAAAAACGTTTTGTGAATTTTCGACATTAAAATTTCTATCATAAATGTCTATACCCTTAAGTTTAGTTACACCATTGAATAATGACTCAAAGTCCAACTGCCTTTGTGGGTAGTTTTTATAATACGAACCGGCAAAGCAAACCTTATCCCAACGCTCGAATTGCTCTATCGGGTTGTGTATACGTGGTTGAGCTGCAAACGGTAAAACACTCACCCGCTCATGTTGAAGCGCCTCTTTATACCGTTCTAAACAACGGCTATCGGTAGTAAAAACAAAATCAACTAATCGAGCAATAGGTAAAAATGCTGAAAAATGTACAGGATCTTCTTTATTCCAAAAAGCCGTTGGTACATGGTTTGCCCTTGCCCACCTCAATACTTCGATCAGCTCTTTTGAAACATGGCGCACCTTCTTAAACCATTCACCATTCTTGCCTTGCCATGCAGACTCAATAAAAATTAAATCTGGTTTAAATTCGTCTAGCTGATCTTGAATATTAACAGCAGAAAGTTGAAAAAGTTCACATTCTGGCGCAAAACAACCAAATGAAAATTCATCAAGAATTGAGGCTACCTTTAATTTATTTTCACTAGCCAAACACTGTTTAAACTTTGCCCTTACTTGCTCTATACGGAGTTGCTCAGCGTGCTTATCTCCTTTAAACTCGATAAATAGTGCGTTATCGGCTTGTTCTTTAGCTTTCTTTGCATCCGCTTTTTGCTTGTATTGCTTGAGTACTTTGTAAAAAGCTAATGGAAATCGTAAAAAGCCTCTAAGCGTCCCCGCTTTATTAATGTGGTAACTCAGTTGATAAGTAGTACTGTGTTTTAGCTCCTTGAGCCTTTGCGTAAGAAAGTCATTTTCGTTTTGCAAACCTCTTAGCTCAGCTTCAAGATCTGATTGGTTATCTTCACATTCCACTGTTTGGTTATTTACATTCAATTTGATGTCACGCTGTAAAGAGTAGTAAAATTCATAAATATTTGCTTGGTATACAAACTAAAGTTGTGACAAAAAGCAATCAAAACCTCTTTTACATTCTTCAGCTTTCGATAACGATGTTTCACCATAATGCTCGAAAAAAGTAACAGTTTATTCGGCTGCTTAAAATAGTCATTCATATATAAGCTCAATGGTCCCCTAATATTAAAGCTACTTGTCGATAGTTCAGATTGAAAATTATCGTAATAAATAGGCTTTCTCGCCATATTGATACCAATAAACCTAATAGCAAATAAAACTTTATACTCAAAAATAGAAAAAAGTGTAAAGCTAGTCAAAAATCTTTGTTAGTCTATCTAAGAATGGCTGAACGACTTCTCCATGATCAGAAAACTCTTGCTCAAAAAGCTTAATACGACCATCAATTTCTACTTTTTGAGACAACTCATAGAAAGGAAAAATATGAGTTGGGCCATATCCGGTATTACTTCCGTAAATAATCTCTATTTTACCTTTATATCGAGGGCCATATCTTTCAATAATTTCGAAAACTAGTTGATTTAATTTTTCTTTGTCATCAACGTCCACTCTACCTAAAATCGCATAAGCTAACGCTCTAAACTGTTCTAGATCTTCCCACCTATCACCATAAATAAATTCTCCGAGTTTGATTTGTGGTTCACCAGCTAACACATTACCACCACCTAACATTAGCGAGTACAGTAGCGCAGTAGTACCGCCTTTAGACGTCCCTACAAAATACGTATTCTCTAATGATATATTGAGTTCTTGTTGTAGTTCTTTTATTAAACTTATAGTCACATTTCTAATTTGAGCATCACCAGAAACATTCAGCAGATAACAGCCATGAGTTCCGTAATTATCCATTACATGTACAGTATTTTCATTTAATTCTTCGTGTAGAGAATAATATGACATTCGACAGAACCCTGGTGTAGCGTCTACTCCAGAAAAAACGAAAACTAGTTTGTTAGACGCTGTTCTTTTTTTAATAGAATAAATTAAATATCGGTTCTTAGATTTAAATAACCTATCTTCTTGTGGGTTTACATCATTAAAGCTCATACTTATTTAATTACCTTTTTAAATTCAACTATATTTTAGAGCTAACCTAAAAAAGTCTAATCTCCCAATATTTTTTTTAACTCTTTCGCAACATAATCATAGTATTCTTGTCCATAATGGAAAAAATCACGGCCCCATTTATGGGCATAATCTGAATAAACGAGTTCCTTAGGAACATCAATAACAAAAGCATTATCAAGCTTACTTTCTAAATAATCATAGTAATCGTTCAATATTAAATTTTGCTGTTCAGCCATACGTCTTTCTTCATCATCAAACTCTATTACTTCATTAGAATCATGATTTTTGTACGAAGTGGACCACAATGCTTTATGAATAATAACTTTTTTATCAGCTACATCATGGCAAAATTTATCAGCCGCGCTCTTCCAAATAGACAAAATATCTGGGCTATTCCTCTTTATTATTTTGGAACTTTCCAGTGACTTACCAAAATCAGTGTTTACAAGATAATTTGATCTCGTAATTAATGTATTACCAACCTCTAATAAATCAAATCGCTCATCGATACCGTCATACATGATATACTGAGTATCAGACTCCAAGATCAATCTCTTTGAATATTTATTGATATCATAACTAAGCATTCTAATTTCAAATTTTCCCTTACCAGGAATCTCGAGATCTACCTCGCTTATATTTAGTGAACTTCCACCGTAAATACTTGCAAGCGATGATCTAGCAGCATAAAAATCTAGTCGAGCTAACCCTTTTACTAGCTCATATGCATCTCTAGAAACACAACTACCTAATATTGCTAATGATTTAACCATATTAATATACTTCTTTTCTCAATTTTTTTGTTAATATATACTAGAGTACTATATCTATTTAACGTCAGCATAAAGCCTTAAAATAGTACCAAGCTTATCTTGTATTCGAAGTTCAACTCTAAGGTTCTTCAAATCTTTGTCATATTCAAAACTATAATTAGAGTCACTTTGATATTCACATCCCAATATAGGTTTACCATTTACATGCAATCTGAAAGAGTATTTGAGCAACTTTATATCTAGTTCATTTCCTGCTATATCGGCCCAACATTTAATCGTTTCACCGCTCCTACATGTATTTAATTTTATTTTAACGTTAGGAGAAAATTCAGATACATTTATATATGGCACTAAACGATCATCAATTAATGGACCTATATCAGCTAAGCTATGGATAACATGGCTTTGATGTTTGTCAAAAACAATACCATTAAACAGAGCAGTAAGTAATGGTTTACTCGGAGCTACATGTCCTCTTCCCCAATTCCCAAAACACATCAAAAGCTTTTGATTCGAGCTTTCAAAAGATGCACTTCCAATTCGAGTCCAACATTCAGCTTTCATAAACGGAATAGCGTGTATATTCCTATGGTTATCACTCTGATTTTGTAAATAGACCAATTTTATTTGTTCTTTTACTTGATCAGCAAATACTTCATGCTGAATACCAAACCAATCGAGAGTTTGCTTGTAGGAAAAATCAGCTTTTGCCCTAAATTCTCTAAATGCTGTATTTACATAATCGCTAACAGGCTCTTTTAAATAATTAAGAATTGACGTCTGTGGATTCCAAACTACAATAGTGGCTGGAATAGTTAATCTAGTAGCTTGAACTAATGACGCAAAACCACCACCAGAGCCACCAAAAATAATAAGCTCTAAGCCGTGTTGCTTATAAACCTGCTCAAGTAACTCGGTCAGTTGTAATTGTAGACCATTTGAGTTCTCTCCTCCGGCATACCATGCTAGACCAATATTCTCATTTTGAGATACTAAAGGGTCAGCAATACTCAAGATAGGCAATCCTAATTCATCAGATAAACCTATACCTGAAAAAAAAGGTCCACACTTAACATCTCTTTGACCAACTGCAGCATTAAAACAAACCAGTAGTTTTCTATCTTTTGTATTAAGTTTGTTGGGATTATTGTACAAAAACTCTATTACTTGACCGGTTCCAAACGACAGTGAATTAACTCCAGGGTTAAATATTTCGCTCTTTACAAAAGTAGCAATCTCTTTTTTGTGACTTGTTTTTAGTTTTTTTATCGCATTTTTTTTTAACAGAGTAAATGGAAGATCCTGTGATATGTACTTTAAGACTTTTTCTTTAAACGACATTTTCAATTTAGGTGTTGACGTAATAATATTATCCAACAAATCCGCTAAACCTTTATCGTGAACTAACTGCCTATTTCCTTTTAAGTAAAACTCTTCCGAATAATCCCCAAGTTGACTTTCACTTGCGTAGCTTTTTCTATCAAAGAATTTCTCAGGATAATTATAAACTTGATTGGCATTAAGAGACTTCTCAGCCTCTTTATAAAGACGAGCTAGAAATTGATTATGCTTAACAACTGCAGATTTTTCTTCATCAACTTTCGTTTCTGGCAAAACCCTAAAGATTTTATTTAACCTTATTCGGTTTAAAAGCTTTAAACGTTTCATAGTTTCTAAAAACTTATGCCACCCCTTAAGCCACATTTGAAAGTACTCTTCACTATAGGCTTCGATGAGTTTAAAGCCATTTAATCGTGACTTAGAGGAAACAAACTCAACAGTTCTAGTTGCAATAAAATCATTGTTTTCCAAAAGGTGAAACCTTTCATCAAGAAAGTCGATAAGTAATAAATGATAACTAGCTTTTGAAACCGCTTGCTGAATAAACTCCTTAGAGAAGTCTCTTTTAAGTGCTCGTTTTTGCGATGAGCTGAGCCCCTCTAAAGACGGTTTTTTCCTAATAGGCTCACTTGTAACTGAGGCAAGAGAAGAGCGAGTATAGTGCTCAACTAATTCAAACTTTCCTTCACCTGAATGATGATTAACAATATCTGCAGATACATTACTACCAAAAACTAAAACCTTACTCTTCATTACCTAGTCCGTTCATGATAAGACTTAACTCTTTATTAATCGTGTGTTCAAAAGAAAGTGTTGCTTTAACACGAGCCGATGCTGCTTTTGATAGAGATAGGAACTTTTCAGGTGAATAATACAATTCCTCAATTGAGCTTGCCATTGCTTCAAAATCTTCAGCTGGGGAAACATAACCACATGAGTTATCTACAAACTCAGGTATAGCTGCAACATTAGTTGTTATTGGTACCAAACCAGAAGACATCGCTTCGTCTCTAGAAACACCTTGAGAGTCCATTCTTGTGGGCGTAAGAAAAATTCCATGCTCTTTATGAAGCTCTGCTATTTCCTTCTGAGACTTAAACCCTCGAACGAGTTTGATGTTTTTCAATCCTAATAGTGGTTTGGTAATTTCTTCAAACAAAACACCATCGCCAACCAAGGTAAACTCGAGCTCATTGAAAAATGCTTTATCTTTTAATGCCAAGATAGCTTTAACCGTTAAGTCGTTAGCATATTTTCGACTTGCATATGGTCTTATAGACAAGATTTTGAGGCGTTTTTCCGGCTGTTTTTCAACATATGGAAAAACATTACTGTCGATTATGTTTGGAATAATACTGTATTGTTCAGGAGCCAGGGTTATACCAAAGTCCTCAAATACCTCGTCCCTAAAGTATTTAGAAACAAAGACCATATGCAGGTTTTTATGTGGTTTTTCTAGAACGTCTTGCCAAAATGTCTTTCGTTGATCGCTCAACCTTTTTTGGCGTTCAACTTCTTTATCTTCCATGAGCTCGAATTCAAAGGTTCGTCGTTGCCACAATTGAATCTCGGCACCATGAGCCCATATAGTCACTTTTACCGTGTCTAGGTATTTATTCAGAACTTGCCACATATTTTTGTCTAGCAAGTGCACAAGAACGTGGCGATATTGACCTGTTGATAATGTTCTATCAAGTAAAGCGGCATTACCTTGAGCAATATCAACGCCTTCAAACTCCCTGTAATTCCAGCCAGGTTCGTTTGTAATTCGAAATACATCAACCTGCGTACCCTGATCTCTATAAGCTCTTATTCTGCTGTGCAAAAATCCATATTTGTATAAATCAGCATAAGAAGGATACTGTTTTGTTAAAACTAGCGTATCAGATTGCCCAATTACAGTCGTTGGCAATTCTACCTGCGCTCCAAAGGTCACTCTATTAATGACCAACCTGCCTTTACCCTGAATACGCAAACCAATTCTTATAAAGTAGCAATTTTCAGGTATTGCCAAACTATGTTGCTCACCAACCCCTTTTGGCATTGCATGAGAGATTTTTTTACCTGATTTATCCTGAAATTCAAATACAGTGCGAACATCGGCCAAGTTACTATAAGCTACAAATTTGACTAAGCTATTCAATTCAAGGTTTAGTTCTGCTCGATTAAAGGCCTTTCGAGCATAAAAATATGCATATTCATCAGGCGCATATTTTGAGGTTAGTAGGTATTTATTATTATCAAATGAAATATCTACTTTTGATGTTTTTGGTTGCTCAAATAATTCGAAAAAGGACTTTGCTGATATAGTAACTACTGAGTCACTATCTTTAAACTCTGGACTGCTAGGTTCTATCCTCTTCGATAACAAGGCCAAATTTTTAATGTAGTGAACACCTTTTGTTGTAAGAGGGGTATCAGAAACTTCTTCTACTAAAGAACTATCAAAGTGCTTCATTCCATTTCGGCAGTAATTAAACTCATCAATAGCTAACATGGTAGGCCTAGCTATCGACAATTCATCTAGTTCACTCAAGTTTGATATGACATAATTCAAAATATCTTCCGACAACCTTATAACAGCCTGTCGTAGCATCAATGATGATGTCTGTTTGTATTGTTTACCGTTACTTATAAGCTTAACGCTCTTTTCCTCAGCCAAATAAAAGCTCTTTTTTCCAAAACCATGATAGCTTGAGTAGTTAGTTGCCAACAACAAGTCCGTAAAATATTGCTTCCCATAAAAATCTTTGCTCGACATTACACTAATAAAGTCATTATGCTCGGCCTGTTTTTTTACTTCTTTAATAAAATCGGTATGTGATAAACAAAGCGTAACTCCTTTAACAGAACAGTTATCAATTTTTTCCTCACATAGTATAACTAAAGATTGATTAACAAAGGACTGACGGCCAAAGTTTTCAATTACATTTTCAAGCTCATTACCGTTTTTAACAGACGCTAATACAAGTAAGTTAGGCGAATGAGATTTATATTCCTTATCAGATAAAACACTTGCGATAAAGGACAACCTATGAGCATAGGTGTGCTCTAGCATTACTTTACGTAGCCCAAGTAATCTATATTTTTTATATCGTTGCTCACTTGAACATATTGATGCTAACTGCTTCTTTATTTCCTGCTCTGAATCAGAGCAAACAACCAAGTCCCCAAATGTAGACTTAACACCGCGCGAATAATTGCTAACGACAACAGTATTCGATGCTAATAATTCATAAACACGCCTAGCAAACATTGTTTGAGATTGCTTAATGGTATTCATGTTAATACCAAAGTTATAACCTTTATATGCCTTATCAATTTCAGAAAATGGCAAAGCTCCTAAGATAAAGTCCTTATACTGCTCAGGGAAAATATAGTGAGGGTGAGGGTTATTATGATTTCTATCGTAAATATCTACAGGTTTAAATTCGTTGCACGCGTTAATGATTGAAGCAAAGTCTCTTTGTCTTTCAGGGTACCTCAGGTAATACGAGCCGGCAAAACAGAATTTGTCTTTTCTTTCAAAAATTTCGATTGGATTATGTTTTTTAGGTTGAGCAGCAAAAGGCAATAAATAGGCACGCTCATGGCCTATTTCTTTTTTGTATTTCGCAATACAATCAATATCAGTCGTAAATACATAGTCAACAAGCTTAGCCAAAGGCAAAAACGTAGAAAAGTGTACAGGATCTTCTTTGTTCCAAAAAACACTTGGAACGTTATTTTTTCGACACCATTCAATAAGTTCGATCACTTCGCTTGATAAGTTACTAACTTTTGTTTTCCATAAGTCATCTTTGCCCTTCCAAGCAGACTCTATAAAAACAAAATCAGGTGAAAATGTTTTCAATTGGCGTGCTAAGTTTTTTGGTTCTAAAGCTAAAAGCTCGCATTCTGGGGCATATGAATGAAAGGTAAATTCATCCATAACCCCTGCAACTTTTAATTTACTTTGCAGTTTTTTTCCTGCTTGTTTAAATAAACTTTGCAGCGTTTTTATTCTTAAACATTCTTTATCGCTATCCAAAACTGCAAGCTCACCTACAGTTTTCAGATTAATAGTGTTCTTAACTGGTGACAACTTTTTAGACTGTTTGTTGTCATGTTGATTCGGTTTCGCTTTATATTGTTTGTATACACGAAATAGAGCTAAAGGTAAGCGTATAAAGCCCTTTAATGTTTTCGCATTAACAATATGATATCCAATTTGATACCTAATACTGTGCCGTAATTTAGCGTTTTCTAGCTTAAGTTGTTTAATTTCTTGCTCAAGCTGCTCTTTGCTAGTTTCTTGTTTTTTGTCTGTCATTGTTTTTTACTTGAATACCCATCTGCATCAGTAAAACAGATTTATCCATTAATTTATGAGCAGTAGGTTAGTATTAATAATCTATAAGTTAACGTTGGCTATGATTTCAAACTCAACTTTGGCTTCGGTGCCATTTATTGGTATTGCTAGAACTGAAGTTTCTTCAGTAGCCATAAAACCAAGACCAGAAATGGCATTGATAAGTCGTTCTTCATCAAAATCTATAACTTTTTCAATTTTTGAAATGCTATCAACTGTCATAACGATACAGTATTTAGAGTCTGGATGAGACAAAGTTATTTTTTTCCCGTCAACTACCGAGTTGACTTTATGGCCTAAATGAAACATCTGAAAAGCATTACAGTCTTTATTATCTACTTTATCAACTAGATTAAATTTAGATTGCTGTAATTTTAATTCAACTCTTCGTTCCACTCTTGTAGGATAACCATCACTAAACGCATTTATTTTCAATACTTGTTCTTTGTTAACAAACTTAGTTATTGCAGTTTTACCTGGAGCAATAGAAAACTCTTCATTCTCAATTGCCACGGTATTATGTGCCCAAGCACTTCTTAAAAATTTAGGGATAGGTTGTTCATATTCATGAGAATAAAAGCTTGGATCGATAAACCATTCAATACCATCAAAGAAAAAAGTAAACGAAAGATTGTCCTCATGTTTATGAGTTTGGGATAAGGCCGTTGAAAAGAAACAGAACATATATGGTATCTCATCAATATTCCCTTTCGAAACAGCGTAACCAGCTTTTTGTAGAACTACTTCTTTTACTTCAGGGTAAGCTTTACCTTGGAAAATATTTTCTCCGATTAGGGAATCAAGTCGAAATGTATCCCCTTGTGATGGACTTCTTCCATTAGGGTATCTTAAGAATGCCGACCATTTATCAAGTTCCACCGACACATCAGCAATATCATTTTTGATTTTCGAGAGGCTTGCTAACTGACCTGCAAACAAGCAAATACGCTGTATTCCTTGATGATAACCAATAGAGTTTTCCACGAAAATCGAATATCCATTATCGCGAACTATCAACTTATCTATTTGATCTTGAAGACGAAAAACAGCTACCTTTTCCCAGTGCTCACTCTGTTTTATTGAAGCAAAGCATAATGAAGAAAGCATTAACGCGATGTCTTGAAACCATGCGTGATTATGGTAAATTTCTCTTTGATTGTATGCATAAAAGCCTTCATGGGCCAATAACTCACAATGTTGTGAAATCGCATCTAACAACTGATCGTTAAATCTTTTATCAAACCTTACCGCAGAACCGAAAGACAAAAGCATTAAAAAGCTGATTAATCTTTCAGAAGTCCCATGGTCGTACCATGCAAACTTCACATCGTCAGTTTGTTGAAAGTAATGGTCGTTAAGCCAAGAGGTAATCAAAGACTTGGCTAAATATAGCGCCTCTGTATCCCTGTTTTCACGTGCATAAATCATTAGACAAATGGCTGCGTGCATTGCATGCCAAGAAAAGCGAAACGTATTAACATCACTGATTCCTTCAGGATACTTTTCATTGATCTTCCAGTTCAGCTTTTTTCCTCCTGGCATTGGATAACAACCATGTGTTAATAAAGTTTCAGCATAATCTGTATAGTCTCTGAAGCATTTCTTCATATGCTCAAAAAGAAACTCTTCTACAGGCCCTGACATATCAAACTGGTCGACCGTTAGAGTATGTGGCGCTTTTTCAAAAACAGTTAGATTTGACCAAACTATTTGACTACCCTGTTTAGATAGCTTTCCCTTAACAAAAACTTTAAGTTTGCTCAGTTCGAATGCACTTTTTTGTTTTTTATTTTGGATTAAAAAGAACAGGTCGCTTGTTGAAAAAGAAACATTAAACTTTGTTTCCTGTCTAACATGATTAATTTTTATATGTTCAAATTTACCATCAAGTTCTACTCCTACAGCTAAATAATCGATACTTTCCCAGTCAATTAGCTCTAGTTCAATATTAAACCGATTAACAATGTTAGATTCAGTAAAATTATAAGTAAAAGAGTGAACCCCTGCCTCACCAGAAAAACTCACTAAAACATTGTCACTGTAGATCTCACATTTACAGTTCCCTGAAAAGTGTTGTAATTTAAGCGAATTAAAGTCTGTATTATTCAAAGCGTTACCTTATCGAAATTTTTGTTTCAATTTTTTTCTCAAATTGAATGGGATGGACAATACAAATGGTATCCTTAGTCTGTAAAAAACGTTCTCCAGATATACCATGAAAAGGCGAACTTTTTTCACGCCCCTTAACAATTTGGAAATTTTCGCTATTCATCTCAATCACTAATGTGAAATTAGTGCTAGGATGAGTTAATTTGATTTCTCTATTCTGATGGCTAGCTTCTACACCTATACCTAATTGAAAAACTATATATGGTTGATTTTTAATAGAGCGCTTTAGGCGTTTCACTACATCTGAAATTAATAGCGATGCATTGTTGTAACACACATCAACATCGCGTTTTACTTCAATATGTTTGTAACAAGAATGAGAAGCCGATACATGAAACTTTGCATCACCAGAGTGAACATTGGAAATACTCGCTGTACCAGCACTTAAGTCGTAGTCACGATCTAACACAACTACATTATTATGAGCATTTGCACTTCTTAAGTATTTTGGTACATCGTCACTATACTCATGAGAATAAAAGCTAGGGTCATTAAACCATTCTACCCCATCAAAAAACAGCGTAAATGAAAGATTGTCTTGGTGCTTATGCACTTTACCTAAGCTAGTTGCAAAAAATGCGAAATAGAATTCTTTTTGATAGAAAAGTTCTTTTAACAGAACATAACCAGCTTCTGTAAAGTTGTATACTCCAGAATTAAACGGTAATGGTTCTATATCATCCATGTGATACTTGAAGGTGTCTCCAAAGGCTGGAAGTTCACCATTTGGATATTTGTACAACCTTAAAAAGTTTTTCATACCTCTTGCAATAAGAGGTATTTCAGAGAATTTTTTATTGTCAAACAAAATACCAGCAAACATATCTAAAATGCGATACAAAACATATTGATAACCGAGAGAGTTTTCTAGTGAAATAGCGTAATTAGGTACTTGATAGACAATATTTGTTATTTGATCTTCTAGCCTAGTTAATGCCACCTTTGACCAAAAAAGCTCTTTTTTGCCTTTAATATTTAGCGCAGAGCTTATTAATAACGCTAAGTCTTGAAAACAGCCATGATTATGATATCTATCGACTTGATCTCTACAGTAAAAAACTTCACTCGCGAGTAACTCACCCTGCTGACGAATAACATAATCAAGTTTTTTGAGCCGATTAGTCGGTAATTGATCCGCTCTAATCAGTGCTTGTTTCAATAAAATTGTGGCAATTTGGCGTTCCGAGACACCGTGATCATACCAATTATACTTAATATCTAACTCTGGTTTGATAAAGCTTTCATTATACCAGTGAAGAAAAATATCAAAAGCAGCTTGCAGAGCATTGTTGTTGTCATGGTAATGGTAATCTAACAATAAAATCAGAGCGGGATGTAAGGCAAACCAGGAATACCTTAGGGTGTTGTTTTCGTCTTCAAAAATGGGCTTAACATGCTGTTCATCCCATTCTATATTTACATTATTTATTAATGGGCATTTCCCACTCGCCAGAAAAATCTTTGCTTGATTGTGATAATTAGGAAAAATATACTTTAAATACTCGAATAATGAGGTAGAAGTACTATCACTTAAATGAGTGTTTTCTGCTGTTTCCAGAACTTTAATCGACTCTATATACCCAATTTCATATAGTTTTATAGATGCACCTTTTAGTCCAGGTTTACCCCTTAAGTAAATACGAATGTCATTAATATTTGCAACATTGTGCGTTTGATATAATTTCCAAGCTAAAGACTCAAAATTTAGATCAACGGGGATTTGAAGTCCTTGCGATGGATTTTCAACCTTGACATGAGCAAACCCATGTTCATCTGTAAAACCTAAAGCTAAATAACTGATCTCCTCCCAATCATCTAACCTCAAGTTAAATAAAAGTCCTTGAACCAAATATGCTTTATTTAAATCAAAATTAATTTGATAAGAGCCCAGCTCCCCTGAAAACTGAAAGCATAGAGAATCTTCTAGTGAGGTCGTTACGTAATGACCAATAAAATTTGACCTATCAAAGTATTTTCCCCCTTGAAAGGTATTCGTTTCTGTATTGTTTTGCTTTGCATAACCCCATAACTGATAGCAGTAGTTATCCGTTAGATAAGAGTTGGTGTCAGAAAAGAATAATGTCATATTGAACCAAAATACAGTTACTTATGTGAAAAAAGAGCAAGCTCTTGTTCAACAATAATATTTAAATCTGTTTGACGCCTAACTCTTTGTGACGCATTTTTTGAAAGTGTATTAAATAAAGCTTTTTCTTCGTAAAGTTTACTTAAACAATCAGCCATTCCTTGGTAATCCTCTCCTTCAACTAACATCCCTGATTTTTCGTCGACAAACTCAGGTATAGCGGTTACAGCATTGGAAATAACTACCAAGCCAGATGACATCGCTTCGTCCTTTGAAACGCCTTGTGCATCCATTCTAGTTGGACACAAGAATACACCATATTGTTTGTGCATCTGGGCTATTTCTTTTTGCTTCAAGAACCCCTTTGAAATCTTTACGTTGTTAAACTTCTTAAGTGGAGCCAGCAGCTCATCAAATAGTATACCGTCACCAACAAAATGAAATTCAAACTCAGAAAAATATGACTTTCTAGACAACAATTCAACAGCTTTCACACTCAGATCATTCGCATATTTCGCTGATGCATATGGTCTAATGGATAATACTTTCAGCCTCTGATCTTCACCTTTTTCTTGATACGAGAAAAGCTGAGTGTCTACAGGGTTGTGAATTATTACATAGGATTTCGAAGGCAACGATATACCTACATCTTCCATAACTTCATTAGCAAAATATTGAGATACAAAAACAAACTTCAAGTTTTTAGGTAGGTCCTTGAACAATGGTTGCCAAAAAGCCATACGTTCGGCGCTTTCACGTTTACCAATTTCTAAAGAAGCTTCATCACTATAATTATAAAGCCTCCTCCACCAAGGCTGAATTTCAGCACCATGAACCCATACCGTAACGTTAATATCAGGAAAATTTTTAAGTACTTCCCACATTTTTGCATCTAAAAAATGGACTAAAACATTGCTGTATTTGTGATACTTCAATAAGTGTTCTAAAACATCCCCACCACCAGTCACTACGTCAACATTGTCATATTCATGATGTGATATATTAGTATCAGGCCAAAACCTAAAGACATCAACATTAACATTTTTTTCTCTATACGAGTTCACTCGACTGTGTACAAATCCGTTTCGGTAAAGATTGTCGTATGAAGGGTAATGATTTGTCAGTACTAACGTATCTGATCTGCCAATAATTTTGGAAGGAAGCAGGATTCGTTTAGCAAAAGCGATCTCTTCAATTGTACAATTTCCGCTATTTAAAGCTCTAAAACCTAAGGAGAAACTCGATGCGCTATCGGGAATTGTTAATTTGAAGTTTTTGTTTGTCGGTACCATATCATGTGCAATTCTGGCATTGTCACTAGCGTAATAATAAACAACTAGATTAAGGTAGAGTCCAGAAGTTGTTTGAAGGTAAATATCAAGTTCGTTTGAATCTTGCAAACAATTATCTTTTAATAACGAAATGTCTTGTTTTATAGGAGAGTTTACATATTCATGTTTTTGATCTGACAATGAAGACACTAATCGCAGTTTATCATCCTCAAAATATAGCTCTACATTGGTCGTTTTGCATTTAGCAAACATGTTCTTTAATGCCGAAATATCGATAATCGCTTCGGATGACTTATTATAAGTTTGTTTAACTTTCGTTCTGATATATTCAAAACTAGCGCCACCAGGGCCTCTCATTCTATAACCTAGTCGAATATTCTCTGTATATTCAGGTATACTAATCGAATTATTTTGGTTACAAGTTAAAATGTCATGGTCTAAACGATTATTATCATCGTCTAAATAAATCAGCACTAAGTTTGCGTTATCACTTGCTTCTGAAGCTTTAACAAATACGCAATGGGTTTGTTTATTTTTAGCAAAAAATTCAGAGCGTTTAATTAGTTCATTTGAATATATGTATTGATGTTTATCACTTGGTAGTGTCGATTTTAAATAAACTACTCCATCACATGACGAAAGAGAAAGCTCACCTTCTTTTTTACTTTTAAACAAAGTTGCCAAACTGATTTCATTTTTACTATCCTCTGACTCTAATGTGCGATTAAAAAGAGGCTCAAAGTCAATAGAAAAAATTGTAGTCTTACCTGGGTGCCTTACTCGTATACTTAAATCAATATATTCAGTCCCAAAAGGGATATCTATAGTAGATTCCTCATTTAACACTATAATACTTTTAGAAATTTCTTGTTCTTCTTTGTTTAAAAGCGAAATTACAACTCTACAGTCTCCTTGACTTGCTCCATTTAACAACACCTTATTTAGAGTATTTTGCTGAAGAGCAAATTCAGAGATCAAATACGGCTTGTCGGCGTGAATATATTTGTAACTGTTTTTGTCAAGTGTTGAGTTTAGAATTAATGCTTTATTTGTTTTCTGCGTCCTAAGCGCACCTGTACGATGGTGTGCAAACGAACTACATAGATTTTTTGCGCTTATTGAGTGTTTATTTGCATCTCCACCTGGGCAGTCAATACTTAAGATTTCATCTAAAGAAAGACCAATATTATATTGTTGAGGGTCTTGTATTTTTGCTAATTTTTCAGGGGCTGCTAAGCGACCGTTTTGGCAATAATTGAACCGATCAATCGAAAGTATATCTTGTTTATTTTCAGATAAATACTGAGGAAGTAAAAGTAGCTCCTTTAAATTGTTAGCACTTAAATAACTGCATTTAACGATAGCCTGACGTAATGAAATTGAATTGATATATCGATATTCAAGCCCAGTGTTTGACAACGCTAGCGTACCATTATCATATTGATACATTGTCCCCTTTCCAATGACATTAGCGCTCGAATAATGTGTCGCATTCATCAGATCTCTTAGATAATTACCCCCATAAAAATCATTCACATCAAAAATTGCAAGCCATTGCTCTTGATTAACGTAGTTTGCTATTAGCTTAGTATCATGATTTTTAAGTGAAAAACGACCTTTAGATATTATTGAAACTCTATCGGTATTGGGAATTGTAGAGCGATAGTTTGCAAATATAATGAGCTTTTTGTCTCGATAAACTTGAGCCGCAAACATATCCATTATAGTTCTTGTCTCTAGCTCATTACTTGTAACTGAGATAACAACAACCTCAGGCTTTTCTATTTCACAGGCTTTATTAGTTAGTTTTTCAACGATAAACCGTAATCTTTCTTTATATGTATGTTGCTCTATGGCTTTGCGCAATCCAAGCAATCTTACTTTATCCCTATAATCAGAATCACGATCAAAAGACTTGACCTTATCAGCAATACCTTCACCACTATCGGAGCAAACCACTATATCACCGAACATCAGCCTTAATCCTTTAGAGAAGTTGCTCAATACTAAGGTGTTTGACGCCATTAATTCATATGCTCTTCGAGCAAACATAGATTGAGAGTTTTTAACTGAATTAAGGTTGATAGAATAATAATATCCCTTATAAGCTTTATCGATTTGATCGAACGGCAATGTACCTCTAATAAGGTGAGAATATTCATCTGGAAACATGTAACCGGGCATATCTTTGCCAAAATTACGATCAAAAATATCGATAGATTTGAACGACTGTAAATTGTCAATCATGCTATTGAAGTTAGCATTTCTCTCTGGGTATTGCTCGTAATATGCCCCTGCGAAACACACAGCATCTTTTCGTTCATCAGGAAGTTCAATAGGATTATTTACGAGTGGTTGACATGCAAACGGGAGAAGAAACACGTTATCATGCTTTAATTGCTTTTTATATTGAGAAACACAATCGATATCTGTTGTAAAAATAAAGTCAAACAGTGTCGCTACATTCAAAAAAGTAGAGAAATGAACAGGATCTTCTTTATTCCAAAAGCACGTGGGGATACTATTATTTTTGCACCAATTAACAATCCCGACTAACTCTCTAGAAATATGGCCAATTTTATTTTTCCACTTTTCATCTTTACCGCGCCAAGCTGATTCTATAAATAATAAATCGGGCTCAAAATCCTCAAGCTCTTTCTGCCAGTTTTCTGGGGATAACTGCATTAAACGACATTCAGGAGAATATGAATGGTAAGTAAAGTCGTCCATTATTACTGCCATTCGAACTGAAGCCAAATTAGGCTTGTTGAGTAAAGATTTCATAAGGTTTGCAATTCTTCTATCTTTGTGCTTTTTTTGTTTTGTAATCTAAATTAATTTAAGGAGAGTGTTACTACTTTTCCTCCTCAAAGCAGAACAAAAACTCCTGCATCAATAACAAATTTAATACAGAAGTTTTTAAAGTATTGAGGGGGACTTAGCCCCAAGTACCTTTGGTATCAATAACCAACTTACTCGGGTTGTCTGTAACTACGTTACTGGCAAATTCTTTATGGTTTACTAACTGCACTAAAATATCTGCCTGCATAATTGCACTATCAAAAGAGACTAAATCACTTTTTTTAAGAACGTTAGTTGGCAATGCTTCAATATTTGGCTCAACGATGAGCAAATTGCCTGCATGCAGCGTTTCAATATCTTTCGCAATTTGCAATGCTGGGCTTTCTCGTAAATCGTCGATATCAGGCTTAAAGGCGATACCAAAACAAGCAATGGTGACATCCGAAGCTGACTTTTCAGGATGTGCTAACAAGTATTCAGCAAGTTTTAGCTTAACTTGTTCAACCACCCATTTCGGCTTGTTATCATTCACTTCTCGCGCAGTGCGAATAATGCGTGCTTCTTCGGGTGTTTTACTCACGATAAACCAAGGATCAACCGCGATACAGTGACCACCAACACCACAACCAGGTTCAAGAATATTAACTCTAGGATGGCGGTTAGCTAGTCGAATCAGCTCCCAAACATTAATGTCTAATTTATCACAAATAACAGATAGCTCATTAGCAAAAGCAATACTGACATCACGAGAGCTATTTTCTGTAAGTTTAGCCATTTCAGCCGTGCGAGCATTCGTAATAACACACTCACCTTCAACAAAGATTTTATAAAGCTCAACAGCAGCTTGAGAACATTTAACCGTCATGCCACCAATGATGCGGTCATTTTCAACCAACTCACGAATAACATGGCCCGGCAACACTCGCTCCGGACAGTGTGCTATACGAATATCTGATTCTTCACCAGCATTTTGTGGGAATGTTAAATCTGTCCGAGCTTGCGCTAACCATTCAGCCATTTGCTCTGTTGCACCAACAGGTGATGTAGATTCAAGAATAACTAAATCGCCTTTTTTTAATACGGGTGCTATTGCATTTGAAGCGGCTTGAATATAAGACAAGTCAGGCTCATGATTATCGCCTTTAAAGGGGGTAGGAACGGCAATTAAAAATGCGTCTGCAGGTTCTGGTGTGGTCGTTGCTTTTAAATACCCTTCGGTAACAGCAGCATGTACAACAATATCCAATTCAGGCTCAACGATATGAATATCACCATTATTAATCGTTTTTACTGCATGTTCATTTACATCCACGCCTATTACGTTAACTTTGCGCGATGCAAATACAGCGGCCGTTGGTAAGCCTATATAACCTAAACCAACTACAGATATAGTGTTAAAACTCATTTTCTTTCCTACTAAACTTTTAAAACTTACTTATTAAACCGGATAAGTGCGTCGATAATACGCTGACAAGCATTACCGTCACCATAAGGGTTATGTGC
Source organism: Thalassotalea sp. LPB0316 (assembly GCF_014898095.1). NCBI lineage: Bacteria > Pseudomonadati > Pseudomonadota > Gammaproteobacteria > Alteromonadales > Colwelliaceae > Thalassotalea > Thalassotalea sp. LPB0316. The sequence continues at coordinate 1,909,208 of NZ_CP062946.1, read as the reverse complement.
AAAACTCATTGCATCATATGCCTCTTGGTTCGTTAATAATGTTGATATTTCATTAAAAATAACTTCAACATCTGTGCCAACGAGCTTAACCGTACCGGCTTCTAATGCTTCAGGTCGCTCGGTTGTATTCCTCATAACAAGTACTGGCTTACCTAATGATGGTGCTTCTTCTTGAATGCCACCAGAATCAGTTAAGATAATATTTGAGCGATTCATTAAATAAACAAATGGTAAGTACTCAAGTGGTTCAATTAAATGTACGTTTAAGGTTTCTGACAATAACCTTTCAACTGGCTCCCTTACATTAGGGTTAAGGTGAACAGGGTAAACCACATCAATATCAGGGAATTCTCTCGCAACTTTTGCTAAAGCTTCACAAATGCGTTCAAAACCACCACCAAAACTTTCTCGTCTATGGCCTGTTACCAGCACAATTTTTCGGTGTGGTGAAAGGAATTCGAATTTTTTAGAAATTTCAGCACTAAGTTCATCGTTATTACTTATTGAGTCAACAACGTTAAGCAATGCATCGATGACTGTATTACCTGTAATAACAATAGAGCTTTGTGCTACATTTTCTTGTAACAAGTTGTTGGCTGATGTTTGTGTGGGTGCAAAGTGCAAGTTTGCAATCGCTCCTGTTAGTTTGCGGTTGCCTTCTTCTGGCCAAGGAGAGAGTAAATTACCAGTACGCAATCCAGCTTCAACATGGCCAACAGGTACTTGCTTGTAATATGCGGCCAAACTTGTAGAGATCGTTGTTGCTGTATCGCCATGCACGAGCACCATATCTGGGGTGAACTCATTAAATACATCGCGTAACCCTAGTAAAATACGGCTAGTAACATCGTATAGATCTTGCCCTGCTTTCATAATATTCAAATCAAAATCAGGTGTTAATTTAAATAACTCTAGAACTTGATCAAGCATCTCTCTATGCTGGCCTGTTACACAAACTTTATGTTCAAAGCGCTCGTCATTGTTAAGAGCAATAGCTAATGGCGCCATTTTAATGGCTTCTGGTCTAGTACCAAATACACTAAGTACTTTCATTTAAATAAGTCCTAAAATTAATTTAATTCTTTAATGGTAGCGATTAATATTTTAACAATACCGAAAAGTAGTAATAAGATAATCGCAAATAATGTTAGGTTGTACACAACCTTGGGATACTGATTATCATCGGGCAGTGTCGACGACTCGACAGTTACTAAATACTGTAGCTTTCTATAGGCCTCTATCCGTGATTTTTCGAGGGATATTAAAGAAGAACTATAAGCTTGTAAAGCAAGCTCTAGCTCTATCTTATAATCAGAAAACGCAGCTAATTTAGTGGCGACATTATCTGCACTATAATCACCTGATATTCTTTTGTTTTCTTCGACCAGTTGCTTCTCTAGTGCTGCAATCATATCTTTTGTGGCGATAATCTCTGGTGAGTTTTCTGCCATTGTAAGTTGCAACGATTTTAGCTCAGCTTTTTTTACCGAAATATTACTTTCTAATGAATAGGCTATTTGTTGTAAGGCAGCCCCTTCAGCGGCAGGGTCAAGTAACTTATTTTCGCGCTGAAAATCAAGCAAGTTTTTCTTTGCATCTTGTAATTTAGTGACAACTATATCGTGCTCACCGTTAATAAAAGCCATTTGTTCTTTGGCTAATTTATGCCCAATACTGTTAATAAACCACTCTGAACGTTTAATGAGTAACGTACTCAATTGTTGTGCGTACTGTGGTTCGAAAGCCTGAATATTGATACTAATAATAGTGGAGAGATCATCAACCTCAACGCTTACATGGTTTTGATAGTACTCTAAAAATTCTTCTGCTGTATTGTCACTTGCCAAGCGACTAAATATATCAACATTGGTAGACGTATAATGTTCCCTTAACCTTAGGTTTTCATCTAAATAATTGAGCATATCAGCAGATAATATATATGCTCTCACCAAATGATTATCTGTACTTCCCCCTGGAACTCCTAACCCTGTTAGCATAGCCATAGCTGGATCCATTGTCGCCATACCATTAGGTTGCTCGATTATTACTTTTGCATGACTCTCATACCTAGGGCTAGCCCATACACTTAAGTAAAAAGCATATAAGAGCCATGGAAAAAAAACAAAGAGGAATATGGGTTGTTTACTATATGCCTTTAGCGTATCCAGTATACTGTTATCGCTTTTATCAGCTTCTGTAACGTTAGTTTTAACGATAAGCTCTTCAGTCGAATTTTGTTGCTCTTCTTGTTCAATAATAGAGTCAATTTTTGAAAGCGATAGCTGGTTATCTCCATCATTAATTAGTCTTCTTAATTGAGTCATTCTTGCTTTGATTGATACAGATTTGTTATCTAAGCGATATGCATGAAGAGCCAACCTATAGGCTAAATCAAGGTCATCGCCTTCATAGGTTTTCGACAATTCAATAAAGTAATACGGATCTTTGATTTGGCTAGCCGTTAACCCCGCCTTTATGCGGTTAAACTTTTGTTCTATTAATTCAGCTTTTTTATCTGTCATTTTTATAATTCTTGGTAAACTTTAATCGCTTCTTCAATGTCATCGATATAGCTAAGTTGGCCATTATCCAGAATAATCGCACTGTCGCAAAACTCTCGAATTTCTATCATATCATGGCTCACCATAATCACATTAGCACTTTGGCTCTTTTCCGTGAGTGCTTGTTTGGCTTTTCTTTTAAACTTAGGGTCACCAACGGAAGTGACCTCATCAATTAAGTAGATATCAAAATCAATAGCCATACAGCAAGCAAACGCTAAACGAGAACGCATCCCACTCGAGTAACTCTTTACCGGTAAGTTAAACTTAATACCGAGCTCTGAGAACAACTCTACTTTGCGCTCATAGCGTGCCAGTTCTTTAACACCATTAACACGCCCAATAAACCGCGTGTTTTCTCTACCTGTCATTTCAGGATGAATACCAGTAGCTAAAGCTACAGGCCATGAAATACTAACTTCTGAAATAATGTTGCCCTTTTCTGGATATTCACTGCCAGCGATGAGACGAAAAAGTGTCGACTTACCGGCTCCGTTTTTACCAAGAATAGCGATATTTCTTTTAGATGGTATATCAAAAGAAAGGTTTTCAAATACATACTGATTACCGAGTTTAGAAGGGTAATATTTAGTAATATTATTCAACCTAATCATCTACTTAGCACCCTTTTCCAGCAGGCTTGGTAGGCAAACAGTGAAAAAGCTACTAAGACGAGCGTACATAAGTACATATAACTCAGAGAAACACCTTGTGCATTAAACATCGGATATGCGGCATCACGAGATAATTCAACCGCATGTAAAATTGGATTCCAATCAAAGATATACCAATATTCTTTGGGGATGTCTTTTAAGCTAAAGAAAATACCTGACATAAAGAATAACGGTCGTTGAATTAATGCTCTCAACTTTTCTATTTCAGGAACAAAGGCTCTTGCTACAGCAAAAGCCAAACCTAAACCTACTGCTAACAACCATACATTTACTATACAGAGCAAAATAGTTATCGGATCTGATATGTGAATACCAATATTTAATAAGTACAATATTAACATTAAGACGATTACAACAAAGACGATTGTTAACAGTTCAAAAACAGCTGTTGCAATAATAGTGCTGATAGGTTGGACTTGTCTAAACGCAAATAGAGCCTTATTTTTATTTATTGCACTTGCTGTACTATCAAAAACTGATAAGAACATCCTCACCATTAACATGCCATAAATCATAAACACCAGTGTTGGCATGTAATGGGTAATATTTCCACTAATTAAGCTTCGAAAGTAAGATAAAAAGAAAATAAATATTAATGGGTTTATCACCGCCCAACTAATACCCACTTTGTCATTAAATTGACTTTTTATTTCTCGAACAAATAAAGCGAAAACAACATCACACCATATTTGGAAGTTATTTCTGCGCTGAACCGAAGCCATTAGTTAATCGCGTTTGCCGTTACTGCAATTTGGTATAATATCTGAGTGATGTCTTTAACCGTTTGCATGGTTTTGGTTTCTATTTTCGGTAGTACGAGAATTTTATCACCAGCAACCAGTTTTGTTTCTCCTGAAGAGCCATACCAGTTGCTTTCTAAGTCGATAAACTCTGACAAACCATTGGCGTGAATAACAACCAGCTTTTCATAATCGGCTCTATCTGAATAGCCACCTGCCCAGGCAATATAATCTTCTAACGTTGCTTGTGCGTTGTAAACTACCGCTTGTGGCATTAATACTTCACCACCGATTTGAATTAAGTCTGTTTTTGCCGGAATAACGATTTTATCGCCCTGCTCAAGTGCGATATTGGCGATTTTGCCATTGTCGGCAACAACTACCCGCCCTAGTGGCTCAACTTCACGCGCGCGCTCAACAAACTCTGAAACTAGTCGCGCTTCTTGGGTGCGGATACTTGCTTCACCTGTTGATCCTGTTGGTGCGAAAAATACTGAACGCTCTAGTCTATCAAGCGACTTATCTAAGATTTCTTTTTGCTCTAGCTTTACGCTTTCACGCAAGATATAAATGTTTTCAAAATCAGCTAATGCTTCATCTATTTCTACATGGCTCAGCAAATCGTGAAGTTTTGTTGATTTATTAACGGCAAAATATGATGGCCCTAAATAACTGCCCATAATTTCAATGTCGTAAATTTGAGCGTGTAGATCATCGTTAAAAAATAGTTTGTCGCCATCTGCTAATTGGTAATTAGTAAAATCAGCTAATGGTAAATATATTGAAAATGGCTCGTTGTTGCGTTTACCCATTACCGCTACGTGACTCGTTATAGTGAGTGGCTTAGCGTAGTCGATGAGTTGCTCACCGGTGATAGTGTTATCACCAAATTCGAACCTAAACGGGTTGCGAACTTTACCCGACACGCTGATCACCGCCTTTTGTTCAGAGACAAAAATCACGTCTTGATCTTTAAAACTGATGTTAGCTAGTCGGCCATTTTTTACAAAATCGTATAAATCAACACTATGGATTGTTTCACCGTTTCTGATCACATTGATTTCACGGTAACTGCCGCGATCTGAGTCAATACCGCCAGCGCGTTTTAAATAGTAAAGAATACTGTCGGAAGCCATGCCTGCATACTGACCAGGTCTTATGACTGAGCCAGCAATAAACACCGAAACAGGTGTTGCAGTAAGTAAGTTAACGTAAACTTGTACGTTTTTCTTATAAACCGATTTAATTTTTGAGGTAACTAAGGCATTAACTTGGCTTGCCGGTACATTGAGTACATTAACAGGGCCAATATTGGGGATAAATATATTGCCCTGATTATCAACGGTTACCACATTTGAGAAACTAACCGCCCCCCACATCCAGATATTTATTTTATCGCCCGCAGCAATGAGGTAATTGTCGTTCAAGCCATCGCTGCGCTCCGTTTCATAACCGCCGGCAAAAATATTAGCACCATAAGGAGGAGACAATTCGTCGTCAATCTGAGGAAGTAGTTGGCGAATATCCGCTTCACCCGGTAATAAAATGCCTTGTCTTGCTTGCAAATTGTACTGCCCTTGTGAAGGCAAGCCACTAGCTTGTTGACTACCTATGACATTGGCATCGGCATTAGCAAATATTTGAGACTGAGGTACATTAATTTGTCTTCCAGCCTGTTCATTTGCTTTTTGCTGTTCCTGCAGTTGAAGCAGCTCTTCAACGCTTTGGCCATTTACAGCGCCACAAAACAATGTTGAGAGAATAAACAAGTAAGCTTTATTGCGCATATTGAGCCTCCGTTTCGAATAAAACGCTAGGTGACTGCTCAACCACAATATGAGGCACTAACTTCCAACCATCAAGCGGCGCTTTACATACGATGCGTTTATTGACGTTCGAGTGATTGATACTCAACCTCATGCACTCTTCACCTAAGGCCGATAAATACTTAGCTTCTACCACAAAACTGTAATTATTAACTGTTCGCGAATCACCTATGTTTAAGCCATCTAGCACTGAAGCTTGTTGTTTTGAGATAACATTAGGCTCTGTCTTGATTTCGGAGACTAAAGGTTGTGATGAATATACTACCGGAGGTTTACTTGAACAGGCACTGATTAAAATAGCCGTACAAATAGTCGATAAAAATTTAATTTTGCTCATTATTATTTTTTCAGATTAACTCGGCGCTTATTAACTTTAGGGCTGACAAACTTCAACACTCTACTATAAACGATGAAGAGAAAAATGAAAGCCCACAACATAACTGACTCTGGCCACTGATTTACCTGGCCGAGTATGCCAATAATACAAAATACAACTGAGATTAGCGTAATAGTAACGAGCGCTTGGGTTGATGATAACCCGGCTTTTAATAAAATATGGTGTAAATGATCTCTATCAGGTTTAAAGGGTGAGTTACCTTTTTTAACGCGACGAATGATAATCGCTAGCATATCCATAAGCGGTACTGCGACTATCCATAATGCTGTAACAGGGTGAAATGCTGCGCCTGGCTCTTGTGTTCCTAAAGATAATAAAACGATAATGGTAAGGCCTATAAACATGCTGCCAGCATCGCCCATGTATATTTTATTGGCTTTGTGTTTTAACAATTTCATGTTAAACGCTAAATACGGTAATAGAGCAACACAAACAATAAGAGGGAAAGTAACGTTTTGATATTGCCCATTTAAATAAAACAATATAGCAATAGCTAAAAACGTATTAAGCGATAACATCCCTAATAAGCCATCTATGCCGTCGATCATGTTAAAGGCGTTCATTAATACCATAACGGCTAGGTAGGTAAATAAAATACCAAGTACACCAAGTTCAATATCACCCCAACCAAATAAATTCCCGAGCTGAGATATATTCACCCCTGCCCCGTTAACAATAATACTAGCGATGATCACTTGACCAAAAATACGCACTCTAACGCTTAGATCGTATTTATCATCAATCATGCCGATAAAAACGGTGAGCGTAGAGGCGATTAAATAAAGTTGAAGTGTTCTAGATTCTTGTAACCAAACAGAGCTACAAACAAGTACGGCAACATAAATTGAAAGACCACCGATAAGGGGAATATGACCACTGTGTTTTTTGCGCGAACACGGTTTATCAACTAAGCCAAAGCCTTCAGCCAGAGGCTCCATAATTTTGATCGACAAAAGGGCACAGATAAAAGAGGTAAAGACTATTGGTAAAAGCTGATTAAGCTCCATCTTAACTACACCTTAAATACAAAATAAACTTGGGAAAATAACAACCTGAGATGTATCTTGAGCAGAAAAATAATCAGTTATTTTTAAAGCCATTACTTCAACTCCTTTGAGCATGCTTTAGTGATAAAATATCAGTTGTATAGGTTAACGGGCCTTATTATAGCCCGTTTTTATAACCAAATGAACAGTTTGTACGAAAAAAAGCGTAATTAAATTACATTATTATTACAGAGAACTCTTGTTTAGTTGTTTAACGAGTTGACATACCAAGGCATAGCTTTAGAGATACCATCAAGGATTCGGTATTCAGGTTCATAACCGAGTAATGAGTTTATCTTTGAGATATCGGCTTGTGAGTGTCTAACATCACCAGCTCTAAAGTCGCGATAAATAGCTTCTTTACTATATTCAATAACATTTTCAGCAAGGGCTGATTGAATACTTGAAAACAACGTATTTAAGGTTGTTCTGTCACCTACTGCAACATTGAAAACGTTGTTTTTGGCATCTTCATCGGCCATTGCAGCTAAAATATTGGCTTGTACTGCATTTTCAATAAAGCAAAAATCTCGGCTCGTTTCACCGTCTCCGTTAATGAATAAATCTTCATTTTTGATCATTGCAGCTGTCCACTTAGGAATTACTGCAGCGTAAGCGCCGTCTGGATCTTGTCGTTTACCAAAGACATTAAAGTAACGTAAACCAACTGATTTCATACCATAGGTTTTAGCAAACACATCGGCGTATAATTCGTTAACGTATTTTGTTACCGCATAGGGTGATAATGGTTTACCAATGTTTTCTTCTACTTTGGGCAGCGCAGGATGATCGCCATAAGTAGAGCTAGAAGCCGCATAAACAAAGGTTTTAACTTGTGCTTCTTTCGCGGCCGTTAACATATTTAAAAAGCCTGTAACGTTAGCACTGTTTGAGGTAATGGGATCAGCGATTGAACGCGGCACACTACCCAAAGCCGCTTGATGTAAAATAAAATCAACGCCTGCGATGGCTTTAACACAATCATCGTAGTTGCGAATATCACCTTGATAAAAGGTGAAGTTATTCCATTGCTCGCCAGTGACTTCACCTTGCACTTCGTCAAGGTTTTTTTGATACCCTGTAGCGAAGTTATCAAGCCCGATAACCTTTTGATTTAGCTTTAATAAATGTTCAAGTAAATTTGAGCCGATAAAGCCAGCGCAGCCTGTAACAAGCCATGTATATTGAGTCGATAAAAGTTGTTGTTTTACTTCTTGGTAACGGGTCATTGTAAATGCTTCGGTTAAATAATTGTCAGACAATTGGACTTGATATCCATACGGTGTTTATTAGTTTAATGGCTAGGATTTGCTTAGGTCAATGACCGTATTAACATTTTGTTGAACTAACGTTACGAGCCGCACCTGAGTAGTCGGGTATCTTTGTGCGCTGATAAGTGAGTCATACCCGAGTAGTCGGGTATCTTTATATTGTGAAAGAGGAGATTACCGCCTTCGCGGTAATGACAGTCGTGGATGAATACGTGGTAATGATGTTACGAGTCATACCCTAGTAGTCGGGTATCTTTATATTGTGAAAGAGGAGATTACCGCCTGCGCGGCAATGACGACAAGGGGTCAGAGATTCCCGCCTGCGCGGCAATGACGATAAGGGTTCAGAGATTCCCGCCTCGATAATTGCTCCTGCATTATTCTACTTACCTACATCCATGTAGGCATTCGCGGGAATGACAATAGATTCAGAGTTTACAACCGAATATCAGCCGCGCTTTGATCTAACATGTATTTCAAATCATAAATAACATGTTGTGGTTTCATCAATGCTTTGATTTCTTCAATAGTCATTGCTTTAAATTCGTTATGAGCAACGGCAAAAATCACTGCGTCGTACTTATTTACTTCAGGCTTTTCAATAAGTGATACACCATACTCATGCATCGCCTCTTCTGGGTTTACCCAAGGATCGTAAACGTGAGCATTGATATCGTAATCGGCAAGTTCAGTTAAAATATCCACAACTTTAGTGTTGCGAACATCAGGGCAGTTTTCTTTAAAGGTTAATCCCATAACCAGTACGTTGGCGTCGTTTACCTGAATCTTTTTCTTGATCATCGCTTTGGTGAGCTGCGATACCACATATTCGCCCATGGCGTCATTGATACGGCGACCCGCTAAAATAACTTCAGGGTTGTAACCAATGGCTTGCGCTTTATGGGTTAAATAGTATGGGTCAACACCAATACAGTGGCCACCAACTAAGCCAGGGCGGAATGGCAAGAAATTCCATTTAGTACCTGCCGCTTTTAATACTTCTTCGGTATCTATACCCAGTTTATTGAAAATTACGGCTAATTCGTTAACGAGTGCAATATTTAAATCACGTTGGGTATTTTCAATGACTTTGGCAGCCTCTGCTACCTTAATTGATGAGGCTTTGTAGGTACCTGCTGTAATAATTGACGCATACACTGAGTCAATAAATTCAGCGATTTCTTCATTTGAGCCAGAGGTTACTTTTAAAATATTCGTTACTCTGTGCTCTTTATCACCTGGGTTAATTCGTTCAGGGCTGTAACCTGCAAAAAAGTCTTGGTTAAACGTTAAGCCAGATACTTTTTCAACTTCTGGTAAACAAGCTTCTTCTGTTGCACCTGGGTAAACCGTTGACTCGTAAACGATAATATCACCTTGTGAAACCACACTACCTAACATTTGGCTTGCTTTAATCAGCGGTGTTAAATCAGGCTGCTTATATTCATCAATTGGTGTTGGCACAGTAACGATATAAAAATTACACGACTTTAAGTCGTCAACATTACATGAATATTCAATTAACGGAGAATCTGCGAGTTCTTCTTTCGAAACTTCAAGGGTGAAGTCCTCACCGGCTTTAAGTTCTTCAACCCTTTTTTGATTGATGTCAAAGCCTAGTGTTTTATATTTCTTTCCAAATTCAACTGCAAGTGGCAAACCAACGTAGCCTAAGCCAATAATACCTATTTTTAAATTTGTTAACGAAGCGTGCATGCTAATGAAGTTCCAATTAGGTGATAATATTTAAATAATGTCACTATTTAACCGTCTAAATTACAGTTTTGCAACATATTAACCACTTAAACCTGTGCTATTTCTTTCGTTGCTCAAAAATAATTCAATTTAAGTAAAATGCACTGATTAATTTACACGCACTTGGGCGCGCAATTACATATCCTAACCGCAATTAGCTTGCCTTTACCTAATGGCGCAGGTATAACACGGGTGGTAAAAAAAATTTAACTACAATTTTCAAGAATACTGGAAAGGATAATTACATGAATAAACCTGCGACGGGAACCATGCTTGGTCACCCGAAAGGACTCTTCCTCTTATTTGGTACTGAAATGTGGGAACGTATGAGTTACTACGGTATGCGTGGTATTTTCGTTCTTTACTTAGTAGCCTTTGCAAGCAATTTTGGTTGGGATATGTCGTACTTCGGTATTGACCCTACGTCACCAACTGCTGCTGACGATTACTCAAAAGCACTACAATCAAACGCATTAGGTATTTTAGGTACTTATGCAATGTTAGTTTATATCACACCAGTCATTGGTGGTTGGGTAGCTGACAACTACTGGGGCCAGCGTAAATCAATTATCGTTGGTGGTGTATTAATGATGCTAGGTCAATTTGCCCTAGGTACACCGCATGACATGATCAAAGGCCTAGAAGTTACTTTCTTATGGTTAGGTTTAGGCCTAATGATTGTGGGTAACGGTTTCTTCAAGCCAAACATTTCAACGATGGTTGGTGACTTATACGAAGACGGTGACAAACGTCGTGATGCGGCATTTACCATCTTCTACATGGGTATCAACTTAGGTTCAATCTTGGGCTACATGGTTGTTGGTACCATTGGTGAGAAAGTTGATTACCAATACGGTTTCTTAGCCGCAGGTGTTGGTATGCTAGCAGGTGTTATTTTACAACTTGCGATGTCAAACAAATACTTAGGTGACATCGGTGTTGAGCCTTCTGCCAAGCAACAGTCTGGTGACGAAATTGCTTCTAATAAGCCGCTAACGCCAGAAGAGCGCGACCGCGTTAAAGTTATTTTAATTATGTCGTTCTTCACGATTGTATTCTGGGCTGGTTTTGAACAAGCGGCGGGTTCAATGAACTTATTCGCTAAGTACAAAACTGACTTAGTGTTCTTTGGCTGGGAAATGCCGGCATCTTGGTTACAATCAGTAAACCCATTATTTATTATTATCATGGCGCCAATGTTTGCTGCGCTTTGGTTACGTATGGGTGAGGCTGAGCCTAATTCGCCGAAGAAGTTTGCCTTAGGTATGTTCTTCTTGGGCCTAGGCTTCGTGTCTATGGTTGGTGCGGCACTTCAAATCGGTGACGATCCTAACCTTAAAGCACACGTCATTTGGTTAGTAATGGCCTATATTTTCCATACGATGGGTGAATTATGTTTATCGCCAATCGGTTTATCTATGGTATCTAAGCTAGCACCATTGAAATACTCTTCATTACTGATGGGTGTTTGGTTCCTATTCTCAGGTTTAGGTAACAAAGCAGCGGCTGAAATCGGCAAGTTAGTAGGTGAAGCAGGCCCACTATCAACATTTGGTGGTGTAGCAATTATGGCGTTTATCGCAGGTATCATTTTATGGTTAATGAGCGACAAGCTAGTTGACTGGATGCACGGCGCTGAAGATTCACACCCACAAGATTTGGACGGCCGTTTAGAAGAAGAAATGGCAGTTACGGGTACTCACGAAGGTATGCAAGAAGAGCGTACTAAGTAATTAGTACTTGATTTAATAAATGGGGTCAGAGTAAATTTACTCTGACCCCATTTTTATTTGAGCCTATGAGCCTTTATCAAACACAACAACGACAAAAATTGCGCAGCTCGATAAGGCAACGTCGTAACGACCTCTCAAGAGCTTTTCAAATAAAAGCTGAACAACAATTACTCTCGCAACTTTCATCCTACTGTACTCAACATCAAGTTAAATCAGTGGCTATTTATTTGGCTAATGACGGAGAGTTGCAAACCGATGCATTTATCTCGTGGTGTTGGCAACATAACGTTAATGTTTACTTGCCGGTTATCCACCCATTTAGCAAACATCATTTATTGTTTTTACACTATAGTCCTGAAACCGAAATGCAAACTAATAGGTTCGGCATTCGCGAACCGATGCTTAACGTACAGCAAGTGATAGCGCCAACGCAATTAGATGTATTGTTTACACCATTAGTCGCCTTTGATGCCATGGGCAATCGCATGGGTATGGGCGGAGGCTTTTACGATAGAACGCTTGCACATCTGAACAATGCTCATACACAAGTGATTGGTTTGGCACACGATTGCCAGCAAGTAGAGTCGATTCCGACTGAGCCATGGGATATTCCTTTATCGCAAATTATCACACCAACTCAGCGAATAAATTGCCAGTAAATTGGGCTCGTTTAACATCCAATCTATGGCTATAATAGCGCCCAATACAAGATTACAGAAAGATTTGCGACAGGACTTCCTATGACTCAAGATGAAATGAAAAAAGCCGCGGCGCTCAAAGCACTGGAATTTATCAAGCCTGATACAATTGTTGGTGTTGGCACTGGCTCGACTGTTAACCACTTTATCGATGCACTAGCGACGATTAAACATCAAATTGTTGGTGCAGTTTCAAGCTCTGATGCGTCGACTAAGCGCCTAGAAGCGCACGGTATCGAGGTATTTGATTTAAACTCAGTTGATAGCCTTGATGTATATGTTGACGGCGCCGATGAAATTACCGAGCATTTTGCAATGATCAAAGGCGGTGGTGCGGCATTAACGCGTGAAAAAATTGTCGCAGCGGTGGCGAAAGAGTTTATTTGTATCGCTGACAGTTCGAAACAAGTTGGCGTATTAGGTGACTTCCCGCTCCCTGTCGAAGTGATCCCTATGGCGCGAAGCTATGTTGCCCGAGAGTTAGTAAAACTAGGTGGTGATCCGGTCTATCGAGAAGGGGTTATTACTGATAACGGCAATGTAATTTTAGATGTTCACAATTTAAAGATCCTCAACCCGAAACAACTTGAAATTGATATTAACGCCATTGTTGGCGTGGTAACTAATGGTTTATTCGCCTGCCGTGGTGCAGACGTATTGATATTAGGTACGCCAGAAGGCGCAAAGGTTATTAGCTAGTTCCTAAATAACTTAAGCAATAGATACCCGCCTCGACAGTTGCTCCTAGATTGTTTTACTTCCCTGCATTCATACAGGTATTCGCTGGTAATAATATTTTAGTCATACCCGAGCAATCGGGTATTTTTGTGTCCTAAAAAGTGAGTCGTACCCGAGTAGTCGGGTATCTTTGTATCCAAAAAAGTGAGTCATACCCGAGTAGTCGGGTATCTTTGTGCGCTGATAAGTGAGTCATACCCGAGTAGTCGGGTATCTTTGTGCCCTAAAAAGTGAGTCATACCCGAGTAGTCGGGTATCTTTGTGCGCTGATAAGTGAGTCATACCCGAGTAGTCGGGTATCTTTGTGCGCTGATAAATGAGTCATACCCGAGTAGTCGGGTATCTTTGTGCCCTAAAAAGTGAGTCATACCCGAGTAGTCGGGTATCTTTGTGCGCTGATAAGTGAGTCATACCCGAGTAGTCGGGTATCTTTGTGCGCTGATAAATGAGTCATACCCGAGTAGTCGGGTATCTTTGTGCGCTGATAAGTGAGTCATACCCGAGTAGTCGGGTATCTTTGTGCTGTAAAAGAGGAGATTACCGCCTACGCGGTAATGACGGTAAGGTCTGGAGATTGCCGCCTCGATAATTGCTCCTGCATTATTCTACTTACCTATAGCCATATAGGTATACGCGTTAATGACGGTAGAATCCATACCTACCTCCCGTCATTGCGGCGAAGGCCGCAATCTTGTAGTAACTAGTAATTCTCAATTGTTTAAATTTCGACTATAACTCTGCACTAGGTTTATTTTTTACAATCGTGTAAAAAAACAACTTTAGAGTTTTAACACTATATGCTAAGTTAGCATTCTAGCCATCCAAACAAGAAGTTAGTCAAAACATGAGCAAAGTATCACTGGCAAAAGAAAAAATTAAAATCTTATTGCTTGAAGGCGTTCATCAAAGCGCAGTAGAAGAGTTAAAGTCAAAAGGCTATACCAATATTGAGTATTTAAAAACCTCTTTGAGTGAGCAAGATTTGATCAAAAAAATCAAAGATGTTCACTTTATTGGTATCCGCTCTCGTACTCAATTAACTGAGCGTGTGCTAGCACATGCATCGAAGCTCGTTGCCATAGGCTGTTTTTGTATTGGAACTAACCAAGTCGAATTACCTGCCGCACAAGTTCTAGGTATTCCAGTATTTAATGCACCGTTTTCAAATACCCGTTCAGTTGCTGAACTAGTTTTAGGTGAAATCTTATTATTGTTACGTGGTATTCCTGAAAAAAACGCTCAGGCACACAGAGGCGTCTGGAACAAATCAGCAGCTGGCAGTGTAGAAGCTCGTGGTAAAACCCTTGGTATTATTGGCTACGGCCATATTGGGACTCAACTAGGAATTCTAGCTGAAACCATCGGTATGAAAATTCGCTTTTACGATATCGAAACAAAGCTACCACTAGGTAACGCTAGCCAAGCAGATAGCTTGAGCCAACTTTTCAAAGAAGCCGATGTTATCAGCCTGCATGTACCTGAAACTGCTCAAACACAAAACATGATTGGCGTTGCTGAATTTGATGCAATGAAAGACGGCGCCATATTTATTAATGCATCTCGCGGCACGGTAGTAGATATCGATGCTTTAGCAGGTGCATTAGAGAGTAAGAAAGTTGGTGGTGCTGCCATTGACGTATTCCCTGTAGAGCCTAAGAGTAATGATGAAGAGTTCACGTCACCACTTCGCGCCTTTGACAATGTGATTTTGACACCACACATTGGCGGCTCTACTAAAGAAGCACAAGAAAATATCGGCCTGGAAGTCGCTAGTAAAATGGCCAAATACTCAGATAACGGCTCTACGTTATCTGCAGTAAACTTCCCTGAAGTATCTTTACCGGAACACGCTGGCACAAGCCGCCTGTTACACATCCACGCCAACAGACCAGGTATTATTACGCAAATCAATACCATCTTTGCTGAGAATGATGTCAACATTGCTGCTCAGTATCTACAAACAGACGATAAAATTGGTTATGTTGTTATTGATGTAGAAACCGAAAACAGTGAAAAAGCACTGGCTAAGTTAAAACAAATCGACGGCACTATTCGCGCTCGTATTTTGCACTAGTTACCGCCTGAGTAAGCCCGGTGTTATACCCGAGAGGTCGGGTATCTTTCCTATTTGTGAGTCATACCCGAGCAATCGGGTATCTTTAAGCCTTTAGTGCCTTGTTTTTGAGATTACCGCCTCCGCGGTAATAACGGGAAATTAAACACGTCATTCCCGTATATGGACTCCCGGATAATTACAACCTATTTTTTGCAATGTTAAGTAGGAAAGGTGCGTCCGTATATTCGGGCTCTATTTGAGTAGCGAACTCTGGCCCCTGATGTATTCGCACCTCCATGCCTCATCGAGGTGACGGTATTTTATACCGAGGGAATGAGCAGGCTCTTGGAGGTCGGTCTTACCTATTTTTTAATCGCATTAAATAAAGATGTAATTTCCTATAACTTAATTGATGGGTTGTCTAATTTAGTGGTGTAGCTCAGCTGGTTTTTGATATTGACTATCATGGCTTAACATCGCCCAAGCGGTTCGAACCGTTTTGTTGGCTAATGCTACCGCCGCTTTTTTAAGACTACCTTTTGCTATCAACTGTTTAATCCATATTTCTTTGTTGTTTTTAGGTTGCCGTTTATCCACGACTTTCACATAAGCCAAAGCACCTTGGATTAACGTTGAGCGTAGCCGTTTGTTACCACACTTTTTACCTATGGTACCGAGTACAATATTTCCTCCGGTACTATATTGCTTCGGTGTAAGGCCTATACAAGCCGAGGCTTCTCGCCCATTTTTAAAACTACTACCTTGATTTCCAAGGGCAATATAAAGGCCAAGCGCATTAACCGGCCCGACACCTTCTAGTGCCATTAGAGACTGGCATTGCGCTTGCTGTTTAATCAGTAAGCCTAGTTGTTTTTCAATGTGTTGCTCTTGCGCTTCGATAACTAAATACAGTTGATACATATTGCTTATTTGCTCTCGAAAAGCAAAAGGCAGCTCGTTTTCTCCATCCTCGAGTATTTCAGGAATGCGCTTTTTAAATGCCGAAATACCTTTGGGGATGGTGATGCCAAATTCAGATATTAACGCCCTAAGCATATTACTCATTGCTGTTAACTGGTCACTCAGATGTTGACGCATTCTTTCTATCGACTGTAAACCTTGTTGCTCAACGGTTTTGATGGCTACAGACTTTACTCTCGGTTGTTTTGAAGCTACGCCTATTGCCAAGGCGTCGTTCTTATCGGTTTTATGGCCCTGGCGAAAGGGGGTAACGGATTTGGTCGGGATGATTTTTGCCTTGTGACCGTGTTGCTCTGCAAATCTAGCCCAGTAATGTGAAGAGCCACAGGCTTCCATGACAACGGTCGCTGGTTTCTGCTTAATTAACCAATTAGTTAATGATGCCCTAGTAAAACTTCTATCTGTGAGCACTTTGTTTTTATCTGTTATAACACAGGCATGAAAAGAAGACTTTGCTAAATCGATGGCAATAACGTTATTATTCATTTGTATGGACTCCAAGGTAAAAGTTTAGGCACTTATTACGTTACTCCCCCAGAGGGAGGGAGTCCATACATCGAGAAGTCGGGTATCTTTATGCGTTTAGCGCCTTGCTTTTGAGATTACCGCCTCCGCGGTAATGACGGGAAATTAAACACGTCATACCCGAGAAGTCGGGTATCTTTATGCGTTTAGCGCCTTGCTTTTGAGATTACCGCCTCCGCGGTAATGACGGGAAATTAAACACGTCATACCCGAGAAGTCGGGTATTTTTAAGCGTTTAGTGCCTTGTTTTGAGATTACCGCCTCCGCGGTAATGACGGGAAATTAAACACGTCATACCCGAGAAGTCGGGTATCTTTAAGCGTTTAGTGCCTTGTTTTGAGATTACCGCCTCCGCGGTAATGACGGTGAAGGGTCAGATATTACCGCCTCGATAATTGCTCCCTGCATGATTCTACTTAGCTACATCCATGTAGGTATTCGCGGTAATGACGTAAACTCTGGAAACGACGGCTTTTGATTTTCCAATAGGTATATTACCAGTTTACGTTAAAGATAAGCTGCATTACCGCAAATGCCATTAGCCCGGCAATCATATCATCGAGCATAATGCCAAGGCCGCTGTGAAGCTTTTTATCAACTGCAGAGATAGGCCAAGGTTTTAAGACATCAAAGAATCTAAACAGTAAAAAGCCAACAATAATCGTAGTAGCATTAATCGGCATCATAATCATGGTGATCATGTAACCCACGATCTCATCCCAAACGATTGCTGGGTGATCTTTAACACCTACTGCTTTAGCTGCATAACCACAAATATGAACGCCAAATAGTGCCATCACCGATAGTACAGCTAAATATTGTGACAAAGGTAAATCGGCAATTAAGATAAATATAGGAATAGCCGCGAGCGTACCGAACGTACCAGGCGCTTTAGGCGCTAAGCCAGTGCCAAACCCCAAAGCGAGGAATTGTACGGGATCACTTATTTTGAACTTACCTGACATAACATTCCCTCAAATTAACTAAAATGCTCGAAGCCAGCCGATTTAATATCTATCGCTTGCTCATTGATTGTTGTTGTTACTTTATTAGTGTGATTAGTTTGGCCAATACAGCTAAAAGGGATACCAAGTTGCTGCAAGGCAGTTTCCATCCCGCCCTTGTTTGCTTCAGCGACAACAAATAGCAGTTCATAATCATCACCGCCATTAAGCGCAAGATTAGCGGCTTCATCGCCCATAGTTGCTAGCATCCCTTTGGATAAAGGTATGTTTTCTAAAACGATATTTGCACCAACATTTGATTGTTCGCAGATATGGGTTAAATCAGCAAGTAAACCATCAGAAATATCAATGGCCGCTGAGGCGTAAAGTCTAATTGTTTGACCTGCTAACACACGAGGTTTTGGGTACTCTAAGCGTTCTAAAATACTTTCTCTAAAAGCTGGTTCAATGACGACTTCACCCTTTATATGCTTAAGTGCTAATGCGGCATCACCAATTTGACCTGTTACATATATCCACTGCCCAGGCGCTGCTCCACTTCTTTTTAACGCATTGCCTTCTGGGCATAGCCCTTGTGCTGTTACTGTAATACTCAATGGTCCTTGGGTGGTATCCCCGCCGATAAGTTGCACGTTGAAATATTCACATAACTCAAACACGCCTTGACA
Source organism: Thalassotalea sp. LPB0316 (assembly GCF_014898095.1). Classification (NCBI taxonomy): domain Bacteria; kingdom Pseudomonadati; phylum Pseudomonadota; class Gammaproteobacteria; order Alteromonadales; family Colwelliaceae; genus Thalassotalea; species Thalassotalea sp. LPB0316. Next base: position 1,890,574 of record NZ_CP062946.1, on the reverse strand, counting down.
GAACTCTTCAACCCAAGCTTGGTCAATTGTCGGCAAGGTGATAGCAATCGAAACCCAACTAGGCTCTGCGCCCATCGCAGCAAGATCAGATAAATTTACTGCTATCGCTTTATGGCCAATAGCACGAGGAGAAGTATTTTCAGGGAAGTGAACGCCACTAACAAGGGTGTCTGTGGTTATCGCAATTTCTTGATTTTGAGGTGGCAGGATAAGCGCACAATCGTCGCCTATCCCTAGTGTCACCTCTTTGCGTTTGACTACTTGCTCGGTAAAGTAGCGTTTGATTAATTCAAACTCTTTCATTGGAGTCGCTTAATCTTGTGGACGAATTAATTTAACCGCTTTATCAAGTACGCCATTGATAAATTTGTGGCTGTCATCTGCGCCAAATGCTTTACCAAGTTCAATTGCTTCGTTAATAACAACTTTGTAAGGCACTTCCTGATTGTGGCTTAATTCAAACATTGCCATGCGTAAAATCGCCTTTTCGACTTGATCAATATCGTCTAGAGGGCGATCAACATGCGGCTCAATCGCTAGGTCGAGCTCTGCCACAGAAGCGGTTACGCCGCGAAATAGCGTTTGAAAATATTCTATATCGAAGCGGCGCTTCGCATTCTCAGTTAAAAAGTGTGCTTCAATATCAGCGACATTGTTGCCGCTGATTTGCCATGAATAAATTGCCTGTGTAGCAAATTCACGAGCTTTTCTTCTTGCAGATGGTTTCACAAAAAATTCCTGATTATAGTTGGTCTAATACATTAACCATTTCTAAGGCACTAAGTGCAGCTTCACCGCCTTTATTGCCTGCTTTCGTGCCTGCACGCTCAATTGCTTGTTCGATAGAGTCTGTTGTGATCACACCAAAAGCAACGGGTGTTGTGTATTCCATAGCTACTTGCGCTAAGCCTTTGTTACATTCGCCAGCAACAAAATCAAAGTGAGGTGTACCACCGCGAATAACAGCACCAATGGCAATAATTGCATCGTACTCGCCTTTTTGTGCGATGCGTTTAGCCGCTACAGGTAATTCATATGCACCTGGAACACGAATTACCGTGATGTCGTCTTCAGATACGTTACCATGGCGTTTTAATGCATCAACTGCGCCTTCTAATAAGCTTTCTACGATAAAGCTGTTAAAGCGAGAAACTACGATTGCAAACTTTTTGCCAGTGGCAACAAATGAACCTTCAATGACTTTCATGTGTAAAATACCTATAAAAAAAATTGCCGCAATTCTACCAAAGAGTTGTGATTTTCGATACACGTTTATCAAAATAAAACGCAAGTAATACCATAGTTAATAATCATTTAATTCAATAACTGCGGTTAAAAGTTAATATTAGTCGTTTTTTTCGGTATGATATGAAAAAAGTTTTAAGGTTGGAATGTGGTAACGTTGTAAGGATCAAACTCAACACGTCAACAACTACCTCCTTTAAACTGTGTACCTTTAACCTTGATACAATTTTATTCATGACCATCTATTTCTCAACTGCACAAATTGAAAAACTACAGCCTTATACCTTAGCAGAGCGACGCATGATTATTGAAATGGCTAATAACAAACTGCAAGCCCCAGAAAAGCTGGTTATTAACCTCTTAAAATTACTTATCTTAATTCCTCCGTTTATCGCCCTCGCCCGTATCGATAGTTGGTGGTTACTACTACCGGTATTCGCGTTATTAATAGGTTACTTTTTCATTATGCGCCCCGTTTCTTTCTGGTTTATTGATAAGCACTTAGATGGAGCGATCAAGCAATTTGAAAGACAAAGCGCGTTGAATAAAGAAGCATAATCGAACTGTTAATAGGTCAGAGATTGCCGCCTCGATAATTGCTCCTGCATTATTCTACTTACCTACATCCATGTAGGCATACGCGATAATGACTGTAAATTGAACGCGTCATACCCGAGAAGTCGGGTATCTTTTTTAAGGTTACGTTATACCAACACAGAGATTACCGCCTTCGCGGCAATGACGGTGAAGGGTCAGAGATTGCCGCCTCGATAATTGCTCCTGCATTATTTTACTTACCTACATCCATGTAGGCATACGCGGTAATGACTGTAAATTGAACGCGTCATACCCGAGCAGTCGGGTATCTCTAGGAAGTATCTACAGAATATCTAGATATAAATCACGCCAATCAGGATTAACACTAGATATTAGGTTATCTTTCCATTCCCTATTCCACTTTTTTAACTGCTTCTATGAATGACGCTCAATGGCATTATAATTGGGGTAGCTTTAACTAAATTTGACCCCGTTAGATATTAAATAACAACGTAATTTAGCTAAAAAAAACGCCGCTTTAAAAGCGGCGTTTTAATATACCATTAACCAGCGATTAGAATACGTTGGCTGGCTCAGTCAGCGTTTTACGCGTAATTTTTGCTTTCGCTCGTAACGATTCAACATAAGCGATATACGATGCTTGTGATAAGCTCGCGCCTTGTTGTTCAATCATATTGTCTAATGCTGGGCTAACTAGGCCTTCATAAACACCTGTAACCTCAACAACCGCTACTTGACCATTGCGCAATGCTACTGTGTCAGCAGAAACTTTACCTTCAACAGGATGAGGTAAAGTAAAGGCTAAACGAGAAATCGCGCTATCAACATCAGCGCTAAAGCGTGTGATAGCCTCTTTTTCAATAAAGCTTGCGCCTAATGCCGTTGCTTGCTCAGTAACATCTTCACCTGATTTGTAACTTGCTAAAATTGCAGCTACAGCTTCTTCTGCTTTTTCAGAGGCTTTTTGAGCAACAAGTTGTGCTTTGATCGTTTCAGAAACCTCAGCTAACGGGCGAGTTTTAGCTTCTTGGTACTCGTTCAAACGAACAACCATAGCTAAGTTTTCGTTTACTTCGATAATGTCTGAGTTTAAATTCTCTTTTAACACGATATCTGAGAACATCGCGTCAATAACACTCGCTTCATTGAAAGGAGGCTGTTGATTATTACGACCTAACCAGTCAGACGTTTTCACTTGTGCGTTTACCGCACCCGCCGCATCTTCTAGAGAATCAGGAAATTCAAAGCTCAAGCGCGCAAGTTCTTGTTGAAGCTCATAGAACTTGTTTTGTGCTTCGCTTTCACTTACTTGCGCCATCAACTCTTCTTTAACATCGTCAAAGGCTTGTGTTTCAGCCGCTTTTAATTCGGTTAATTTGATTAAGTGATAACCAAACTCTGACTCAACCACATCAGTCACGTCATTAACATTTTCAAGTGCTAGTGCAGCTTCTTCAAACGCTTCATCCATTACACCTAACTCAAGGTACTCAAGATCACCGCCATTTTCACCACTGAAGGTGTCAGCTGAAAACTCTTTTGCTAACTCAGCAAAGTCATCACCACCGGCAATACGGTTTGCTAACGTGCGAATTTCTTGTTCGGCAGCACCTTTGTCATCACCAAATTCAATTAAGATATGTGAAATACGGCGTTGCTCGTCTTTTGTGAAGCTAGCGATGTTTTCATCGTAGTAAGCTTTAGCGTCTGCTTCCGTCACTTCGATTTCGCGTGCGATATCGAAAACGTCAAGTAGCACGTAATCTACTTTAACTTTTTCTTGTGTTTGGAAGCGATCTTCGTTGTCTTGATAGAACGCAGTAATCTCTTCATCAGTAACTTCTACTTGCGACTTAAACTGCTCGGTATCAACAATCGCGTATTTAATGTCACGTGTTTGGTTGCGAAGCTTTTCTTGTTGCTCGGCTTGGTATGGCAAGCCAAACTCACCAGAGACCAATGCCATACCTAATTGACGACGGGCCATTTCTACGCGCAAATAATCGCGAAAGTCACTTGATTGGTAGAAACCGCTTTGGTTGATAACGGCTAAATATCGGTTGTTATCAAACTGACCGTCGACTTGGAATTCGGTCATATTACGGATAGTTTCTTTGAGCTTTTCATCTGAAATACGAATCGCCAAATCACGTGCAGCTTGATCTAATAACTTTTCATTAATTAAGTTATCTAAAACGCCGTTTCTCAGGTTAGCAAGGTAGGCTGGATTTGATGCCAAGGTATCAAACATATCACCAAATTGTTGTGCCATTCTGTTGCGTTGAGCTTGATAGGCTTGCTCAAATTCTTGTAGCGAAATCTTTTCACCGTTAACTTCTGCTACCGAAGTATCTACGTTATTGGTGTAACTACCAATACCGGCAATAGCAAAGGTTAAGATAATGAAGCCAAGGATAATCTTCGCTGTCATTCCTTGAGCGTTTTCTCTAATTCTTTCTAACATCTTATTCTCTTTAACACGATTACGTATTTTACCCTATTTGTTTGTTAATAGGTTTTCCTTACGCGCGATTCTACCAGAAATAGACTCGTTGATGATAGTTATCAAATCGTAAAATGGCAGATTTGATAACAAAAAAACCACCCTAAGGTGGCTTTTTACAAAACTACTTAAACTGTGATTAGTTACAAGCGTCTTTTAATGCTTTACCTGCTTTGAAAGATGGGATCTTTGCAGCAGCGATTTCGATTGTGGCACCAGTTTGTGGGTTACGGCCAGTGCGTGCAGCACGGTCACGTACAGAGAATGTACCAAAACCAACTAACGCAACTTGCTCACCAGCTTTTAATTCTTCAGTTACAGCTTCGATGAATGAATCTAATGCGCGACCAGCAGCAGCTTTAGAAATATCAGCACCAGCAGCAATTTTCTCGATTAGTTGAGACTTATTCACAGTGTCTTCCCCTTCATTTGTTATTATTCAGCGCTATCATTTATTATTTGTTAGCGTTCCTTGGAAACATTTTTATATCAAGCTTCTTTTAGAACATCAAGCGCTGTTGTTAAGAAAAATAAATTAAGATAATTATTCTTATCTTTACTAGAAGCCCTATTTATATTGAGCTCTAGCGCTTTAGTCGTACTTAACTTACCACAGTTTCAGCGTTTGAAAAGCAAAAAATTCACTTTTTTGCGAATTTTTTGCTTTTTTTTGATATTTTTCCGCTAAAAGCCGGTTTTACTTGGTAATTGACCATTTTTCAAACGGATGTTCGAGGGCGATTTGTAGTACTTCATCAATCCACTTGACCGGATGAATCGCTAAATCTGCTTTCACATTATCAGGGATTTCGGCTAAATCACGTTCGTTGTCTTTTGGAATAACGACAGTTTTAATACCACCTCGATGGGCCGCTAGTAGTTTTTCTTTTAAACCACCAATAGCCAATACTTCACCTCTTAAGGTAATTTCACCTGTCATTGCCACATCAGCTTTGACCGGGTTACCCGTTAAGCTCGATACTAGCGCTGTACACATCCCAATACCGGCACTTGGGCCGTCTTTTGGTGTCGCGCCTTCTGGCACGTGTACATGAATATCGCGTTTTTCATGAAAATCATCATTAATACGCAATTTTTCCGTGCGACTGCGAACAACAGTCATCGCTGCTTGTATTGACTCTTGCATCACATCACCGAGTGAGCCGGTATAAGTTAACTTGCCTTTGCCTGGCACTGATGCTGTTTCAATGGTGAGCAATTCACCACCGACTTGCGTCCAAGCAAGGCCAGTAACTAAACCAACGCGATTTTCATCATCAGCTTTACCGTAGTCATGGCGCTGAACACCTAAGTATTCTGATAAGTTATCTTGGTTGATCACGACTTTCTTGAGATCTTTATCGAGTAAAATCGCTTTCACGGCTTTGCGGCACAGTTTAGAAATTTCACGCTCTAAACCACGAACACCAGCTTCACGTGTGTAGTAACGAATAATACCGATAATGGCGCTATCGTCGATTTCTATCTCATGCTCTTTTAAGCCATTGCGACCAATTTGCTTGGTCACTAAATGTTGCTTAGCGATGTTTAGCTTTTCATCTTCGGTATAGCCCGATAAGCGGATCACTTCCATACGGTCTAATAACGGTCCAGGAATATCCATTGAGTTTGACGTAGCAACGAACATCACATCTGATAAATCGTAATCGACTTCTAAGTAGTGATCGTTAAAGCTAGTATTTTGCTCAGGGTCGAGTACTTCAAGTAATGCCGATGCTGGATCACCACGCATATCTGACGACATTTTGTCGATTTCATCTAATAGGAATAATGGGTTTTTAACACCCACTTTCGCCATTTTCTGAATCAGCTTACCCGGCAATGAGCCGATATAAGTACGGCGATGACCGCGAATTTCAGCTTCATCACGCACGCCACCAAGTGCCATACGGACGTACTTACGACCGGTTGATTTAGCTATTGACTGACCAAGAGAGGTTTTACCCACACCAGGAGGCCCAACTAAACAAAGGATCGGCCCTTTTAATTGGCTTACTCGTTGTTGTACTGCGAGGTATTCAATAATGCGCTCTTTGACTTTGTCTAAGCCGTAGTGATCTTTGTTCAGTACTTCTTCGGCTAATTTCAAGTTTTTCTTTAACTTGCTGCGTTTTTTCCACGGTACACTCGTCATCCAATCGATGTATGAGCGAACAACCGTTGCTTCAGCCGACATTGGCGACATCATTTTTAATTTTTGCAACTCAGCCAAGGTCTTTTCTTTAGCCTCAGCAGGCATTTTAGCGTCTTCAATCTTTTTGGTGATTTGCTCAGCTTCATCTGGCACTTCATCCATTTCACCCAATTCTTTTTGAATGGCTTTCATTTGCTCATTCAAATAGTATTCGCGTTGGCTTTTTTCCATTTGCTTTTTAACACGGCCACGGATTTTCTTCTCGACCTGAAGTAGGTCAATCTCGCCTTCCATTTGTGCCATTAAAAACTCTAAACGCTCAGTAATATCGTTTATCTCGAGTACTTTTTGCTTATCAACAAGCTTTAATGGCATATGAGCAGCCATAGTATCAGCAAGTTGCTCCGCATCATCGATGCCCGATACTGAGGTTAATACCTCTGGCGGGATTTTTTTGTTGAGTTTAACGTAGCCTTCAAATTGAGAAATCGCAGAGCGCACCAAGACTTCTTCACTGTCTTGATCAGCTGGCAGTGATGATAAGTACTCAATACTAGCGATAAATTGCGGATCGGTTTCAACAAACTCTTTAATATTTGCCCGCTGGACACCTTCAACAAGTACTTTAACTGTACCGTCGGGTAGTTTGAGCATTTGTAAGATGGTAGCAACGGTACCTGTTTGATAAACATCTTCAGCCGTTGGATCATCAACCGCAGCATCTTTTTGGGCGACTAAAAATATTTGTTTGTCTTGCTCCATGGCGATGTCTAAACAACGGATAGACTTTTCACGACCAACAAATAATGGAATAACCATTTGCGGATAAACTACGACATCTCTTAAGGCAAGAACCGGGATCTCAACAACACCAGATAGCGTTTTGCTCATAGGTACTCTCTTCATGAATTCGAATCAATGGGACATGCGAACAACTTCAAATGAGCTGTTGTCATTATGTATTTAAAAAGTATATGGGGATAATAGTTTAGGATTCAACAAAGGGATCAAAAAAAGAGCTTAATCGGCTCTTTTTTAAACAACTGATTGAGATGCTATGTTAAAGATACCCGACTACTCGGGTATGACGATTTATTATGTAGTGCTCGGTTTTTCGCGTCATTCCCGCATGCTGTTAGCGGGAATCTCCCTGCGGGGGATATACGGCATAGAGATACCCGACTACTCGGGTATGACGATTTATTATTTAGTGCTCGGTTTTTCCCGTCATTCCCGCATGCTGTTAGCGGGAATCTCCCTGTGGGGGATATGCGGCATAGAGATACCCGACTGCTCGGGTATGACGTTACTATTGATAGATACCTGACTAATCGGGTATGACGATTTATTATTTAGTGCTCGGTTTTTCCCGTCATTCCCGCATGTTGTTAGCGGGAATCTCCTTTTCGGATATGACGTTCTATTTAAAGCTCAAGCATAATGATATTCATCCAACATACGGACAAAAAAATACCGACATTACGTCGGTATTTTGCTCGGTATTCAATTAGCACTTTAGCGATTTTAACGCTATATAAAGCTAACTTCACTTTAGCTTTATCTGTTGCTAACTAGCCTTCAGAAGCCGCTTTATCACTGGTCGCTTGATAAATAATAATCGGCTTAGATTCGCCTTTGATCACTGTTTCGTCAATCACCACTTTGGCTACATTTTCCATCGATGGTAATTCGTACATGGTATCAAGTAACACAGCTTCAACGATTGAACGCAAGCCACGGGCACCCGTTTTACGCTCCATCGCCTTCTTGGCGATTGCGATTAATGCATCTTCCCTAAACTCTAGTTCAACGCCTTCCATATCAAACAATGCCGTAAATTGCTTAGTCAATGCATTTTTAGGCTCTTGCAAGATCTGAATAAGTGCTGACTCATCAAGCTCACTTAGTGTTGCCACTACAGGTAAACGACCAATGAATTCAGGGATTAAGCCGTATTTCACTAAATCTTCAGGTTCAACTTCTTGGAAGCGCTCCGTTAATGATTTATTTGACTCGTCTGAACGCACTTCTGCGCCAAAACCAATGCCTGTACCTGTTGCACAGCGTTGCTCAATAACTTTATCTAAACCTGCGAATGCACCACCACAAATGAATAAGATTTTTGACGTATCTACTTGCAAAAATTCTTGTTGCGGGTGCTTACGTCCACCTTGAGGTGGCACTGACGCGACAGTACCTTCAATCAACTTTAATAGTGCTTGCTGTACACCTTCACCTGATACATCACGCGTAATTGATGGGTTATCAGATTTACGTGAAATCTTGTCAATCTCATCAATATAAACAATACCGCGTTGTGCTTTTTCTACGTCGTAATCACATTTTTGCAGTAACTTTTGAATAATGTTTTCAACGTCTTCACCAACATAACCGGCTTCAGTTAATGTTGTGGCATCAGCCATGGTAAATGGCACATCTAATAGACGGGCTAACGTTTCCGCAAGTAAGGTTTTACCACTACCCGTTGGGCCAATGAGCAAAATGTTACTTTTACTTAATTCAACACCGTTGTGAGAGTCGCCATTTCGCAAACGCTTGTAGTGATTGTAAACCGCTACCGACAACACCTTTTTGGCATGCTCTTGGCCAATAACGTAATCATCTAAACTCTCGCGAATTTCGATAGGTGTTGGTAGCGCTTCTTTTTCTTCTTTTGGTGAAATCTCTTTGATTTCTTCGCGAATAATGTCGTTACATAGCTCAACACATTCGTCACATACATAAACCGAAGGGCCAGCAATTAACTTGCGCACTTCGTGCTGGCTTTTACCGCAAAACGAGCAATATAGTAATTTGCCGTTATCGCCGTCACCCTTTGTAATATCGGTCATAGGGTACCTCTAACTATCTTTTAAACTTAATTTTCACTCTTAGAGCAAAAGCTTTTTCTGGCAATGGAAGGCGATTAACGCCTTCGCTAAGTCAATCTATGATAACTATAGCTTATTGATCGACACGTTTCTCTAAAATTGAGTCGACTAAACCATATTCCACGGCAGCTTGTGCACTCAAGAAGTTATCGCGATCAGTATCTTCAGTGACCTTTTCAATTGGCTGACCCGTGTGTTCAGCAATCAAGGTATTAAGTTTTTCTTTAATATGTAAAATTTCTTTAGCGTGAATTTCAAAGTCTGATGCTTGACCTTGGAAACCACCTAATGGTTGATGGATCATCACACGAGCGTTAGGCAAACAGTAGCGCTTACCCTTTTCGCCACCTGATAATAAGAACGCGCCCATACTTGCCGCTTGGCCAATACAAACAGTACTTACATTTGGCTTGATAAATTTCATGGTATCGTAAATTGCCATACCAGCTGTTACTGAACCGCCTGGAGAATTGATATAAAGATAAATATCTTTTTCTGGGTTCTCTGATTCTAAAAATAGCATTTGAGCAACAATCAAGTTCGCCATATGGTCTTCAACTTGACCGCATAAGAAAATAACACGCTCTTTAAGTAAACGAGAATAAATATCGTATGAGCGCTCACCTTTAGCAGTTTGCTCAACAACCATAGGTACTAACGCATTTTCAGTCATACTGGTAATATCTGACATTTTTGGATGAGAATTAAACAACAGCGGTTCCTTTTAAAATAAAAATGGCTTATATGAAAACATATAAGCCATTTAAGCTACTGAACTAGTTAATGTCAATCAAAAAGCTTACTTAGCTTCTGGATTCATGATTTCTTTAAAGCTAGCTTTTTTGTTTTTAACTTTTGCTTTGTCTAAAACAAACTCAACAGCTTGCTCTTCTAATGCAACGTTTTGCATTTGTTGAAGCATTTCTTTGTTGCTGTTGTAGTAATTGATCACTTCTTGTGGATCTTCATAAGCAGAAGCAGCTGTTTCAATTAACTCTTGAACTTTTGCATCGTCAACTTTGATTTCGTTTACTTTGATCACTTCACCAAGTAATAAACCAACTTTTACGCGACGCTTAGCTTGCTCTTCGAACATTTCTGCAGGCAGGTTAGGCATGTTCTTCGGATCAATTTGACCACCAAAGCGCTGTAGCGCTTGTTGACGTAATACATCAACTTCTTGGCTGATTAACGCTTTAGGTAAATCAACTTCGTTAGCTTCTAATAACGCTTCGATAACTTGATCTTTGATCTTAGCTTTAACCGCTTGGTTTAACTCACGGCTCATGTTTTTGCTTACTTCTTCACGTAGTGCGTCAACACCGCCTTCTTCGATACCGAATAATTTAGCGAATTCTTCATCGATTTCTGGCAATACTGGACCTTCAGTTTTGTGCACTTTAATGTCGAACTCAGCTTCTTTACCTTTAAGGTTTTCTGCGTGGTAGTCTTCAGGGAAAGTTACTGTAATAGTTTTCTCTTCACCAACTTTCATGCCTGTAATTTCTTTTTCGAAACCAGGGATCATGCGACCAGAACCAAGCTCTAATTCGAAACCTTCAGCTTTGCCGCCTTCGAATTCTTCGCCATCAACACGGCCTAAGAAATCGATTGTTAACTTATCGCCTTTCTTGGTCTTACGCTTGTTCTCTTTCCACGTTTTGTGTTGGTTTTGTAAAGTAACAAACATTTCGTCTAAGTCAGCTTCTGTTACTTCAGCTTTTGGCGCTTCAACCGTAATTTTTTCGATGTCTTTTACTTCTACTTCAGGGTAGATTTCGAAAACGGCTTCAAACTCTAACTCTTTACCTTCTTCATTGCTTTTTGCGATGAATTCAGGGCGACCTGCTGGATTTAATTTCTCAGCCATAATCGCTTCGAAGAAGTTGCGTTGCATTAATTCGCCAGCAACTTCTTGACGTACAGACTTGCCATAACGCTTTTGAAGAACTGTTGGTGGAACTTTACCCGGGCGGAAACCATTAATACGTTGCGTTTTACCAATTTGGCGTAAACGGTTCTTAACTTCTACGTCAACAGTTTCGGCAGGAACTGTAATTGTAAGGCGACGTTCCAAACCTTCTGTAGTCTCAACTGAAACTTGCATTTATATACCTCAAAAATTTGCGTTTATACGCGTCGATTAACGCATCTAATACTTATGCTTTATATGTACAACCTAGATAGGGACACTAAAACCAACTTTCAAGCCCGTTCAGCGCATTATTTTTGTACATATAAAAACCATAAAACGATGGTTAGTTTAAAATAATGACGCCGAATTATAGCCATGCTTTGGACAAGAGTCGAGTATAAAAATGGAATAAAAGAAAATTTGCTTGGGTGCGTTAGTTTTAATGGGTTTTATGAGGGGTTGGGGATGAAGGCTGTAATGCTGTAATGCTGTAATGCTGTAATGCTGTAATGCTGTAATGCTGTAATGCTGTAATGCTGTAATGCTGTAATGCTGTAATGCTGTAATGCTGTAATGCTGTAATGCTGTAATGCTGTAATGCTGTAATGCTGTAATGCTGTAATGCTGTAATGCTGTAATGCTGTAATGCTGTAATGCTGTAATGCTGTAATGCTGTAATGCTGTAAGATGGTTGCCAAGTATTTTCTTCAAGTCAACAAGTCATCAGTAGATATCAGGAGATTCCCGATAGAAACATTCGGGAATGACGAAGCATCCTTCGCCTTCACATTAATTGTGACAACGTTCTAGCATTAAATCGTTATAGCTTTGTAGCATATATTTTTAGAGAAAGTGGTCGGTGATGTAGGATTTGAACCTACGACCCCTTGGACCCAAACCAAGTGCGCTACCAAGCTGCGCTAATCACCGACGAAAGATGGGGTGGCTAATGGGACTTGAACCCACGACAACCGGAATCACAATCCGGGGCTCTACCAACTGAGCTATAGCCACCACAGAAATGGCACGCCCTGCAGGATTTGAACCTGCGACCCACGGCTTAGAAGGCCGTTGCTCTATCCAGCTGAGCTAAGGGCGCACATTACCTACAAGGTGCTTCTTTCAAACTAGAAAGAAAGTGGTCGGTGATGTAGGATTTGAACCTACGACCCCTTGGACCCAAACCAAGTGCGCTACCAAGCTGCGCTAATCACCGACACAAATGTTGAAACAGTGCGTCGTTTCAACGGATGCGGATATTACCGAGTTGCACCCTACTCGTCAAACCTTTTTTATAAAAAAATGTTTGTTCGCTCACTTTTACACCACCTTGCTCAAATTAGCGCACTTTCGGGTAAAAATCAGCCGTTTGAACATCATCTATGGCTTGCTTATCTATCAGTAGGTAAACCAAGTGAATTTAGATCACCTCAATTTCATTATTTTTACCAAGATTACGTGATAAAAGCTACAAGCTAAGTTTTATTTGTGAGAAAATAGCCGCGATTCATTGACAACATTTCACGAGATTATGACAGCACAACTTATTGATGGTAAAGCAATCGCCCAACAGATCCGTAACTCAGTAAAAGAGCGCGTTGCAAAACGCATTGAAGCAGGTAAAAGAGCACCGGGATTAGCCGTAGTATTAGTCGGCAGTGATCCGGCTTCACAAGTTTATGTCGGTAGTAAAAGAAAAGCCTGTGAAGAAGTCGGCTTCATCTCTAAATCATACGATTTGCCAGCAGATACTACCGAACAACAACTGCTTGAACTTATCGATGAGTTAAACAACGACAACGACGTTGATGGTATTTTAGTGCAACTACCTTTGCCTGAAGGGTTAAATGCCAATCTTGTGATCGAGCACATCAACCCGAATAAAGACGTTGATGGCTTTCATCCTTCAAACGTTGGTAAGCTCGCACTGCGTCAACCGGGGTTACGCCCTTGCACGCCTAAAGGTATTATCTCGTTAATCGAGTCAACCGGTGTAAAAACTCATGGCTTAGATGCGCTTGTTGTTGGCGCATCAAATATCGTTGGCCGACCAATGACTTTAGAGCTATTACTTGCCGGTTGTACAACGACTACAACACATCGCTTCACTAAAGACCTAGAGAGTAAAGTGCGCCAAGCAGACTTAATTGTCGTTGCGGTTGGTAAACCAGAATTTATTCCGGGTGAGTGGATTAAAGAAGGTGCGATTGTGATTGATGTAGGTATTAATCGCTTAGACACGGGCAAGCTTGTCGGTGACGTTGAATTTGACATCGCAAAAGACAGAGCCAGCTACATTACACCCGTTCCAGGTGGTGTAGGCCCAATGACAGTAGCAAGTTTAATTGAAAATACGTTAATTGCTTGTGAAGAGTTTAACGATATTTAACGATTAAGCACTACCTCATTAAGCCCTCATTGTTGAGGGCTTTTTTATTGCTATACCACAACGCTCTTTGTAGTCTTTCTTCTGAAAGAAATAATGAAAAAGGCAATCAACATCTGAACCCCTCCAAATAACAGGGCGCAAAATAACACCATATCGCCAATCGATTGATTAACACCTAGTGCTGCCGGAAATAACGAAACTTTGATCAGTACAGCTAAATTTATGTTTCTCACCACCACTTCGATTTCTATGGCAGTTTTATCTGCTTTCTTTAACTTCAATACTTCAGTAATTAATGCCGTTAGAGCCCATAAACTGATAATAAACGCCAGCACAATAACCAGATTATCTTGACCAAACGCGGCGATATCTAAACGCCCAGCACTCGCACTACCAATGACGATGAGCAAAATACCGACAAGTGACGCGCGGATAAACCACGCAGATAACACCTGAGCAATCTGAGATAAATACTTGTGGAGCAGCATACCAATAATCAGTGGCAGTAATAGCGTGAAGCTAATGTCACTAATGATCCTAGCTGTTGGCATGACAAAATCTTCCGGTAAATAATCAATAATAAGTAGACCAAGAATAAAAGGGGTAAAGAATAGACACGCGATTGTTGTTACTCCAGTTATTGAAATCGACAAAGGTACATTGCCTTTAGCAAAATGGGTAAAAACATTAGAGGTTGTACCGCCAGGAATAGCAGCAATTAACGCAAGGCCGATGGCAACTCCGATATTGAGCGCTAACGCTGTAATAAAAAAATAAGCAAGTAATGGTGGTAGTAAAAACTGTATACAAGTTCCCGTAAATACCGCCTTAGGCTCTCGTGCAAGATCTTTGAAATCATCAAGCGTTAGTGTTGCTCCCATACCCAACATCGCACAAATTAACTGAAATGCTGCGATGGCATACTCATACTCGATATAAAGTTCAGCCACATATTCACCTTAATTATTGTTCTTATGTTTGATTTTTATACCACTAAATATAAGTAAAAGGTCAGCAATAATTTAATTTTTCAACTGATAGTGACCTGTTTTCAATAACTGAATCTTTTCTTTCGCCAGCGCTAACGCATCAGCCTCCGATGCAAAATAGTCAGGTGTAATTCCACTATTTTTCCAACTTCTATCACTATCCGGTGCTTGAAATAACGCGAACGGGACACTTAATTCAAAATATTTATCGATAATAAATGTCTTGTTCAAACTTGCATTACCAATTGATTCTTCGCCAATGATCAAAGCGCCTTGTTGCTGCAAGGCAAGATTAAAAAACTCCCATGCTTGTTGAGCAAATGCAGATTGTAAAATCACAAGCGATTTAGTGCTGATAGAGTTGCTATTGATAGTTTGAGGTGTTTGCGGTGAACTTAGGGACAATACAGGCGTTAAGTTTTCACTATCGGTACGTTTTAAATTGGCAAGGTGGATATCTGGTTTAACAAAACAACTGATAAAGTGATGAATGACGGTAAAACTGGCGTCGCTTGCATCTAGCGTATCTATTATATAAGCACTTGAGCCGTCAAGTTTTGCTAAGATCAGTGTTAACTGTTCAATGCTTGAGATATTTTGAAAATTACCTGAAAAGTGAATATAGCCAATATTGTTATCTAGTTTTTGGTATTCAATTTGATAACCAACATCAGCACTTTGCCCACTAGACAGCGTAAAACTATCATCTAATGCCTGCTCATTTAAACTGATAAAGCCATCGCCATCAGGTGAGGCAAATACGCTATTTATCAGAGTTATCAATTCATCTTGTCGATAGCTCGCGTAGAAATCCCCCTTATCTAGGGTATTTAATAGATTTCTCGCAATAACAGTGGCTTTATCCTCGTCGTAATATTGTTGCTCAATGGTTTGAGCAATTTGCATTACGGTATTATTTATCTCGGTTTTACTTAGTGTAAGCTCGTCTGCAATCGCTAACGCAACGCCTTGCCAGAGGAAATAAATTGATAAAATAACGTTGAGAACTATTCGATTCACAATAATCGATCCATGACTATGGTTAACTTTGGTATTAATTAATTGATGGCGTCACTGAGGTTAATTTTCAAGGATAAAAAAAGGGCTAAGTTAGACTTAGCCCTTACTCGTTCCAAAGCGGAGAACTTACTTCTTACGCCAGGTTGTTTTGCCAGCGCTGTCTTCTAAAACAATATTCATCGCGTTTAACTTATCACGGGCTTCATCAGCTAGCGCCCAGTTTTTATCTGCGCGTGCTTGGTTACGTTGTGCTATTAACGCTTCAATTTCGGCAACTTCATCACTATCGCCAGCGCCTTGTAAAAAGCTCTCAGGTGATTGTTGTAACAGCCCTAATAAGCCACCTAGTGCTTTTAGTGTACCGGCAAGTTCAGCGATATTGTCTGTTTGTTCTTGTTTGGCAACATTGAGCTGTTTAGCAACCTCAAACAAGACAGATAAAGCTTGTGGTGTGTTGAAATCGTCATCCATTGCTTTACAAAACTCAACAACAAATGGGTTTTCTTTATCTAAAGCAAAATCTTCTGCAACTTCGACATCACGTAACGCGGTATAAATGCGCTCTAACGATGATTTAGCCTGATCTAAATTATCTGTTGAGTAGTTCAGCTGGCTACGGTATTGACCAGAGGTTAAGAAATAACGCGTCGTTTCCGCATCGTATTTTTGTAATACCTCGCGAATGGTAAAGAAATTACCTAATGACTTAGACATTTTTTCTTGATCAACCTGTACCATGCCCGTGTGGATCCAGTAATTCACGTATGGCGTATCAAGTGCACAACAGCTTTGTGCTACTTCATTTTCATGGTGTGGAAAGGCTAAGTCAGAGCCACCACCGTGAATATCAAAATGGGCACCTAGCTCTTTTGCGTTCATTGCTGAACATTCGATATGCCAGCCTGGGCGACCTTCACCCCATGGCGACGTCCAGCTTGGCTCACCTGGTTTTGCCATTTTCCACAATACGAAATCAAGCGGGTTGCGTTTGGTATCATCTACTTCAACACGCGAGCCAGCTTGCAATTGTTTAAGGTTTTGACCACTTAACTGACCGTATTCTTTAAAGCTGGTAACATCAAATAATACATCGCCACTTGAAGCGACATAGGCGTGCTCTTTTTCAACCAAGGTGACAATCATATCGATGATTTCTTGCATATGGGTTGTTACACGTGGCTCGATATCAGGGTGTAACAAACTCAAAGTATCAAAGTCGTGATACATTTCACTAATATTACGCTCAACTAATGCCATAGGATCTTCGCCATTTTCATTAGCGCGCTTGATGATTTTATCTTCTACATCCGTGATATTACGAACGTAAGTCACGTCGTAACCTGAAAAGCGCAAATAGCGAACAATGTTGTCAAAACCAATATATGTTCTCGCATGGCCGATATGACACAAATCGTAAACCGTCACACCACAAACGTATAAACCCACCTTGCCTTCAACAAGGGGTTTAAATGCTTCTTTCTTTCGTGTCAGGGTATTATAAATTTGTAACATCAGTTGCTTTTCCGTCGACTGGTTAAATAAAAACTCGAATATCTCGATAAATTAGGGGACGCATTGTACCCGAACAAATGAATTCGGTCACCACTTCCCTTTACACTTCGATGTTTTAAGTTACAATTCTTGCAACTATTTAGTGTGAGAAATTAAAATGATTACTTTTCAAACAAACTTAGGTGACATCAAAATTGAATTAGATTTTGAAAAAGCACCAATTACTGCGGAAAACTTCGCACAATACGCAAAAGACGGCTTCTACAACGGTACGATTTTCCACCGTGTTATTAAAGGCTTTATGGCGCAAGGTGGCGGTTTTGCTTCTGGTATGGAAGAAAAAGATACCCGTGATCCAATTCAAAACGAAGCCAATAACGGCTTAGAAAACAAACGCGGCACATTAGCAATGGCTCGCACTCAAGCGCCTCACTCTGCATCGGCACAATTTTTCATCAACTTAGTTGATAACGACTTCTTAAACTTCAAATCTGAAGATATGCATGGCTGGGGCTACTGTGTATTTGGTCAAGTCGTTGAAGGTATGGATATTGTCGACAAAATGACACTAGTAGAAACAGGTCGTTTTGGTTTCCACGACGATGTACCAAAAGACGAAATCATTATTAACAACACGATTGTTGAATAATTTAGATGACAAAAGCAGTTAAACAGCAAGTCACCTACTTTATCGCTGACTTGCATTTAGCGCAAAACAGGCCTGATATTACGGCCTGTTTTTTATCGTTTTTAAAAAACGATGCAATCTTGGCTGAGAAACTTTATATCCTTGGCGATTTGTTTGAGCTTTGGTTTGGCGACGACTTTCAATCACCGTTAAACGATGATATTGCCAATGCCTTAACACAACTAGCTAATACAGGTACCGAGATATTCTTTATTCACGGTAATCGTGACTTTGTTTTAGGTAAAGATTACGCCAAGCGTTCATCAATGCAGTTACTTCCCGAAAAAACAACGATTGATTTATACGGCCAAAAGGCCTTGATCATGCATGGCGATACCCTTTGTACCCGTGATGTTGATTATCAAAAGTTTCGCAAAAAATCGCGTACTTGGTGGTGGATGGGCTTAGTCACGAACTTGCCACTGTGGTATCGCAAGCGCTTAGCTGAAGGCTATCGCGAAAAGAGCAAAAGCGCGCAGCAAATGAAATCGCTCGATATTATGGATGTAACACCAAGTGAAGTGGTGAAGGAGCTTGAAGCGCATCAATGCCAATTATTGATCCACGGCCATACTCACAGACCTGACATTCATCAACATCAAGCCAATGGCAAAGCAGCAAAACGAATCGTCTTGGGCGACTGGTACGAACAAGGTGCTTGGCTAAAAGTCACCCCAACCGAGATGACGTTGACGAATTCACCATTTGTTTAGGTGACTGATTGTTCTTAGAACTATTACCTAAACTATCAACTAAACTAATAGCTAAAAATTAATAGATAAAAACCAATCAAAAAAGTGGCTTAGACATTTTAACTTTACTTGTGTGGCAAATAAAAAAAGCCACATCAATTGATGTGGCTAAAGTGATTTATTGAGTTTTTGGATTTACCAAAGTGATTTATTGAGTTATTGGATTTACCAAAGAGTTTATTATTTTTTCAATTCCGTTTGAACTTTGTCTACAAACGCTTGCATTTGAAGCGTAGTGTAATCAATGTCTGCGGCGCCAAAGCTTTTGCCTGATTGCATTGGATAGCCTTGTAACGAGTCCATGAATTCTTGAACTTTGTTGCTTACTGGTACGAATGCCCACATGTTGTCAATCATCCAACGAACATACATAGCCGATTCAACAGGTGCTTTTTCAAATGGGTCAGCACGTAAGTTAACTAGTTGTGGCCATGCTGGTACTTCACGTACGCCACTTGCCATGTCACCTTTAACTAAGGCAAAACTTGCTTTCCAGTCGTTCCAACGAATCGCGTTTAGCTGACCTGTTTGACTGAAGTACATTAGCGTATCACGTGGTGATGTTTCTTCTTTGCCTTCAAAGTAAGGTTTGAAGTTATGACCATCTAAGTGTACGCGCCATTTTTTATCGTTAACCTTGCGACCAACCTTTAAGTCATCAACTAGGTTCTTATCACCCATCGCAGCAGCAAGTGTTGGCATCCAGTCAAGGTGTGACATCATGGCATTTTCTTTAGTACCTGGCTTGATGGTACCCGGCCATCTCACTAGCTGAGGGACGCGCATACCGCCTTCGTATGTTGTACCTTTTTCACCGTGGAAAGGCGTATTACCGCCGTCAGGCCAAGTAAAAGTCTCTGCACCGTTATCAGTTGTATAGATAACAATCGTATTGTCAGCGATCTTTAACTCATCTAATTTATCAAGTAATACACCAATATGCTCATCGTGCTCTAACATACCATCAGCGTAGATACTTACGCCCGATTTACCTTTCCACTTCTCTTGTAAACGGGTGTGGATGTGCATACGAGTACTGTTGTACCAAATAAAGAAAGGCTTATCCGCTTTGTGTGCTTTGTCGATGAACTTTAACGTTGCCGCTAAAAATTCTTCATCAGCTGTTTCCATGCGCTTACGTGTTAATGGACCCGTATCTTCAACACGACCATCAGCATAGGCATGAAGTACGCCGCGTGGGCCGTATTTCTGTGCAAACTCTGGATCTTGTGGGTAGTAGTAAGTTTCTGGCTCTTCCTCAGCATTTAGGTGATATAAGTTACCAAAGAACTCGTCAAATCCGTGCTTAGTAGGTAAGTGCTCATCTTGATCACCTAAGTGGTTTTTACCAAATTGGCCCGTCATATAACCGTTGTGTTTTGCAACATCGCCCAGTGTAGGTGCCCAGTCAGGAATACCGTGACTAGAGCCTGGCATACCGATGGTCATTAATCCTGTGCGAAATGGCTCTTGACCTAAGATGAAAGATGCACGGCCCGCCGTACAACTTTGTTGGGCGTAGTGATCGGTAAATAATGCACCTTCATTTGCTAAACGGTCGATGTTTGGTGTTTGATAGCCCATCATACCGTGGTTATAGGCACTGATGTTATAAATACCAATATCGTCACCCCAAATAGCAAGGATGTTTGGTTTGTCTGGATTGGTTGTTGCCATTGCAGACATTGACACAGAAACCACGCCGAATGCCATTGCAACTTTTGATAATGCTGAACTAAAAGACATAAAAGCCCCTTTCAATTTGATTTCAACTAAATAACTGGAGCAAATATTAAGTCAGAAAAAATCGACTTTGAAATCAATTAAAATACCAGTACTATAAGCCAAGCTTATAATAAAGTTTAAATGTTACATTTATGAAACAATACTTAAGAAATATAGATTTAAATTTATTGTCTATTTTTACGGCACTAATGCACGAGCGAAACTTAAGCCATGCAGCTGAAAACTTAGGAATGTCTCAACCTGCGGTATCGCAAGCCTTAAAGCGCCTGCGCTCGGTATACAACGACCCGTTATTTGAAAGAAAGTCAGGCCAAATGATGCCGACGTTGAAAGCCATGGCAATAGCCCCGGTTATTGAAGACATGCTTAATAATGTCTCTTTAACTTTGCCCGACATGCATACATTTGATCCAAATAAAGCAAAACTTAATTACAAATTAAATATTACGGGTGTCGAAAATTCTTATTTTTTAAGACAGTTAGCAGTTAAAGTTGCACAATTAGCACCTCATGCTTCCTTAACGATTAGCAATGATGTATTAACCCACCCAGAAAGAGCACTGCGAGAAAAGGAATATGATTTGCACCTGGACTATGTGCCTATTGAATCAGAGGACTGTTATCACAAAATCTTGTTTACCGACGATATGTATATTCTTGCCCGTAAAGATCACCCTAGACTTGCTGGTAAGTCTCATATAACCCTATCTGATTTTCTCGGTGAAACACATGCAGTATTAAGACCTAGAGAAAATAATGTTTACCCAATTCAATACGCAATAAAAGAAATGACGCTCGACAGAGAGATAAAATATACCAGTTCAAATTTCGACAATATTGTTGATATCGTTAAAGCGACTGATCATTTGTGTATTGTTCCGGGGATTACGATCAAAACACTGAATAATCAAAGCGATTACATTTGGTTTAAACCTCCGTTTAAACTCGATAAAACGCATGCCTATATCAACTGGCATTGGAGTGTTGAACACTTGAAATCAAACCGCTGGATCAGAGAGCTCGTACTAGAGGTTTGTAGCGAATATAATCCTGTTAATCTTGAGTAAGCTGCAGTGGTTAGCCTAGTTCTCATTCTACCGAGTTGCCAACAAAAAAGCCCGCGTAATATTTGCACGGGCTTTTAATATGGCGGTGAGTGAGGAATTATGCCGGGCGTCCTGCCCTCCACCCTTTTGGGGCCGCGCAAGCGCGTTCAAAAATGTTCCAGACATTTTTGTATGCCGGGCGTCCTGCCCTCCACCCTTTTGGGGCCGCGCAAGCGCGTTCAAAAATGTTCCAGACATTTTTGTATGCCGGGCGTCCTGCCCTCCACCCTTTTGGGGCCGCGCAAGCGCGTTCAAAAATGTTCCAGACATTTTTGTATGCCGGGCGTCCTGCCCTCCACCCTTTTGGGGCCGCGCAAGCGCGTTCAAAAATGTTCCAGACATTTTTGTATGCCGGGCGTCCTGCCCTCCACCCTTTTGGGGCCGCGCAAGCGCGTTCAAAAATGTTCCAGACATTTTTGTCGAATCTGATTCTCATTCCTTTTTGTTCACCGATAAAAAAGCCCATGTAAAAATTACATGGGCTTTTAAGATATGGCGGTGAGTGAGGAATTCGAATCCTCGAAGGGCTATAAACCCTTACACGAGTTCCAGTCGTGCGCCTTCAACCACTCAGCCAACTCACCAGAATATATTGCAATACAGTATTAGTGCGATAAGGCTATAACGCTATAAGGTCAAATATAAAAACTTTACAGCTTTACAGGGCGGCTATGGTAAAAAAAAAGCCTTGGCTAAGCAAGGCTTTATTCTATCAATAAGTTGATTTGGTTATTTTTTCAATGACGCGGTAAACGCCAACATGCGATTGGTTGATTTAAGCGCGCCAATTCTTACTTCATCGCTAACAAAGACTTCTTTACCCTTTGGATCGATAAGCGCTTCTTCAATCGCCTTAAGGCCATTCATTGCCATCCAAGGACAATGTGCACAGCTGCGACAAGTAGCCCCCTCGCCAGCGGTTGGCGCTTCAAAAAACTCTTTCTCAGGGCAAAGTTGTTGCATCTTATAAAAGATACCGCGATCGGTTGCGACGATAAACTTGTTATGGGGTAATTCTTGTGCAGCCTTAATAAGCATAGAAGTAGAGCCAACCGCATCTGCGAGTTCAACAATTTCTGCTGGTGATTCAGGGTGAACTAACACAGCGGCATCAGGATGAAGCTTCTTCATATCGATTAGCGCTTTGGTTTTAAATTCATCATGAACAATACAAGCGCCCTGCCACATTAACATATCGGCACCCGTTTGCTTCTGAATGTAATGACCTAAATGGCGATCAGGCCCCCACAAAATCTTTTCACCTTGCTCATCCAAGTGTTCAACAATTTCCAGTGCACATGATGAAGTCACAATCCAGTCAGCACGAGCTTTTACAGCAGGTGAAGTATTGGCATAAACGACAACGGTGCGATCAGGGTGTTCATTACAAAATGCGTCAAACTGTTCAATAGGACAGCCTAAATCAAGTGAACAGGTCGCTTCAAGCGTTGGCATAACTACGGTTTTTTCCGGCGTTAATACCTTTGCGGTTTCACCCATAAACTTAACACCAGCGATGATTAACACATCGGCTTCATGCTGATTACCAAAGCGAGCCATTTCTAGAGAGTCGGCAACACAGCCGCCGGTCTCTTCTGCAAGTGCTTGAATTTCAGGATCGGTGTAATAGTGAGCAATCAAAACAGCATTTTTTTCTTTTAGTAGCGATTTGATACGTGACTTGTACGCTACTTTTTCATCAGCTGACAAAGTCGCAGGCTTTGCCGGGAATTGAAAGTCGATATTAACAGCTAAATTGCTCTGGCTCATAAAACTAACTACCACATGGAAATGAAACGGCGCCAATTATACGTGATCAGTTGTATAAAGTGTATATATTCGTCTATCAATAATCAGCTTTAATGAAAGCTAGGTTGGAATGTCGGAATGTTGGAATGTTGCTACTTTCAATAGGTGTTATTGGTGTGTCAACCTTAAAACCTTATAACTTTCAAACCTTAAAACCTTTTAGAAAGGTGGTCGGTCGTGAAGGATTTATTCCGTACATCCTGTACTTCACCCTGCGGGCCGCGCAAGCGCGTTCAAAATTGTTCCAGACAATTTTGTGAACCTTCTTCTCAGGTTCTGCCTGACTAGTAGTTATTACTTGAGATATTTTGATGTTAAGAAAAGGTGGTCGGTCGTGAAGGATTTGAACCTTCGACAAATTGGTTAAAAGCCAACTGCTCTACCAACTGAGCTAACGACCGATATATATTGTAAGAGTAATTAGTTGAAGAAAGTGGTCGGTCGTGAAGGATTTGAACCTTCGACAAATTGGTTAAAAGCCAACTGCTCTACCAACTGAGCTAACGACCGATTACTAATTACTTTTTGATGGAAACCAACTACTTGGTGGAAGTGGTCGGTCGTGAAGGATTTGAACCTTCGACAAATTGGTTAAAAGCCAACTGCTCTACCAACTGAGCTAACGACCGATATCCATCTTGCTTTGCCCTACTCGTTCAAAGCGAGGCATATGATACTGATAATTTCCTTCAGTGCAACAATAAAATTCGCTTTTTTTGAATTTAATCATGCGTTCGCACAAAAAGACCACAAACTGATTACAATATCAACAATAATAGCTAATTACTGCAAACTTTCTAGTCGTGGTTTGGCTAATTGAGCAGCTGATGAGTTTGGATATTCAGACAATAATTGCTGATATAAAACCACGGCTCTAGCATTGTCGTTTTGCTTTTGTGCCACCATACCGAGTTTAAGTAATGCATCGCTGCGCTTACTTGACCCTTCATGCTGGTTTACGACAATCGAAAACTCAGTTTTCGCTCTTTCTAGCTCACCTTTATTAAATAATAACTGACCTAACCAATAATGGGCATTGGGCGCATAGGTAGAATTCGGGTACTTGTTATTAAAGGCTTCAAATTCAGGAATTGCTTCATCGTAGCGCTTGTCTTTAAGCACCATATTTACTGCGCGATCATAAGCTTCATTCTCGGTTAAGTCTGAGCTGTAATTTATCGCTGGCGCACTGGCCTCTGGCGCTGTGATAACGGCAGGAGGAGTAGCCGGTTGCATCGCTGCAGATACGCGTTTATCTAACTCTTGATATAAGTCGCGTTGACGTTCAAGAATTTGATTAAGCTTATGCGAATGTAACTCGGTGACACCACGAAGTTCGTTAACTTCATTTTGCAATTCATTAAGTTGTTGTTGCATCATCACTTGAGTTTTATTACGAACACTAAGCTGACGCTCAAGGTTTTGTAATCGCTGCTCAACTGATAGCGATGAGTAACTCGATGATGACGACGTAGATGATTGTCCACTAGCGTCAATTACCGGCGCTGGCGGTGCAGCTAGCGCGTTTGCGCTAACTGCCAATGAAACACCTAATACGATTTTATTAAGATTCATTGATTAACCTGATTAGTAAACTAATACTGCACGACGGTTTTTAGCAAACGCGCTTTCGCTGCGATCTTTAACCATAGGCTTTTCTTCACCGTAGCTAACGATGTTAATTTGCGAAGAAGATACGCCTAACGTTTCTAAGTAAGTCGCTACTGCTTTTGCACGACGTTCACCTAACGCGATGTTGTACTCTGGCGTACCACGCTCATCAGCATGTCCTTCAATTAATACCGTAGTATTTGGATTTGCTGATAAAAATTGTGCGTGAGCTTCTAGCACAGCAGCAAACGTTGAGCTAACTGTCGACTTATCAAAATCGAAGTATACGATATGCTCAGAGCGCAACTTTGCAAGTTCTTGACGCTTTTGCTCTTCAATTTCAGCCGCGCGTTTTGCAGCAGCAATGCGCACTGCTTCAGCTTCGCGTTCTGCTTGAGCTTGTGCTTGAGCTTCGGCATTAGTATCGACTGTGCTTTGCGTTTGTGTTTCATCATTTGAGCTACATGCAGCTAATGTGAACATAGGCAGAGCGATTGCAAGGGCTTTAACCGTTTTGTTTAAGCGCATTTCATTTTCCTTTTTTATTAATTTTAAAATTAACTGTTAATTATAAAAATGGCGACCATGATGGTGATTTTACTTGACCATTTAATGCAGGTAAACGCGCTTTGAAGCGACCATCAACAGACACTAAACTCAACACCTGACGATTATTGTGCAAGGTTGAGTAAATAATAATGCCACCGTTAGGCGACACACTCGGTGATTCATCTAGTCTTGTTTTTGTTAAAACTTGGAATACACCCGTATCAAATTCTTGTTTTGCTAAGTGGTATTGTCCCTGAGTACGGTTAACCATAATTAATTGGCGACCGTCTGGGGTAATTGAACCACCTAAGTTCATTTCTCCGTCGAATGTTAAACGACGAATTTTTCCATCGAGTAAATTTACGCGATATAGCTGCGCTTTTCCACCCCGTTCTGAAGTAAATACTAATGATTTGCCATCTGGTGACCAACTTGGCTCTGTATCTATCGCACGATGACGAGTTACACGGCGCAAACGCTTAGTCGCCACATCCATGATATAAATTTCTGGATTGCCGTCTTTTGACAGGACCATAGCGAGCTTAGTGCCGTCTGGTGAAAAG
The DNA here is from genome assembly GCF_014898095.1 of Thalassotalea sp. LPB0316. NCBI lineage: Bacteria > Pseudomonadati > Pseudomonadota > Gammaproteobacteria > Alteromonadales > Colwelliaceae > Thalassotalea > Thalassotalea sp. LPB0316. The sequence goes on along the minus strand of NZ_CP062946.1, from coordinate 1,864,573 downwards.
ATGGGGGCGCTGTTAATGCCTTTAAACGAACTGATCAGCTGACGTTGGCCAGTGTAGATATCAATGGTAAATATTTGTGCCTGATGATTCTCAAAAGTAACAAAGGCTAATTGCTCGCCATTAGGGTGCCAATTAGGCGACATCAGCGGCTCTTTCGAGCTCAATAACACGTGCTCATTAGCGCCGTCGTAATCTGCAATCACTAATTGGTAGGGAAATTCACCTTCATCGCGAACAATAACATAAGCAATTTTAGTTAAAAACGCGCCACGTGTCCCCGTTAGCTGCTGGTAGACTTTATTTGAAATGGTATGGGCGTAACGTCTGAATTGATCAGCGCCTATTTCGACACGTGACTCAGCCAGAATGTGATCTTCTGAAGCGATTAATTTACCGCCAGATAACATTTGTGTTTCACCGCCAGTTACTTGGCCTCTAATTACGTCAACTAATTGAAAATCAACTTGGTATCGGCCGATTGTCGTTTCTTGAATTTCGCCAATAACAATGGCTTCAACCCCGGTTGATGCCCAAGCGGCATAATCAACTTCGCTGTCTTTTGATGGCAATTGAGGATACTTTGACGCATCGATAGGGCTAAATTTACCACTGACTAACAAATCAAAGCTAACGACATCAGCAATGTTTTCTGGTAGCGGGTTAATACCAGTGTATTTAAACGGCAAAACCGCAATTGGGCGTGCGCTATCAATCCCTTCGGTAATAATAATTTCAAGTGTTGCACGTGCCTGGGTAGACACAAGCACCGCGATTAAGACAACGAGTCGATATAAATGCTTCATAACGTTTTTATAAAATACTCTCTATTTCGTTTATTTCACAAGTTAAAATTTAGGTTCAAAAATTAAGTTTATGTTTTTCATTTCATTGAAAACATCAGGGTCTTGCGAAACAGGTAAGGTACCTGCCTTGTATACAGCTGTTCTAGCCGCATTACAAACGGCTGCATCACCAGACAATATTTGAACGTTAGTTACAAAGCCTGATGTTGCAAGACTAATCTTTAATTTACAAGACTTTCCTTCCATAGTTGCTCTATCTTTTATGAAGTTCCTGTCAATAGTCTGGTAGATTAACGCTTGATATTTTTGTAATTCAGTCTGCATTTGGGCCCGTCTTGCTTGCTCTCGCTGGGCCATTTCTTGCGCCATTTGCTCGGCAAGCATCTGCTCTTGTAACGCTCGCTCTTTCGCTTCACGCTCTTTGCGCTTGCGCTCTTCTTCTTTTTGCTTGCGTGATTCTTCCGCTTTTTTCGCTTCTGCTTCTTCTTTTATGCGCTTGGCTTTGGCGGCAGCGGCAGCTTCTTCAGCACGCTTTTGCTCTTGCTCTTTCGCTTGACGCAGTTTTTCTGCTTGGTCGGCTTTCGCCTTAGCTTTTCTCGCCGCTTCGTCGGCGCGTTTTTTATCTTGCTCTTTTTGTTTGCGCTGCTCTTCTAAAGCTTTAATACGTGCTTGCTCTTTGGCGCGTTTCTTTTGCGCATCGGCGGCTCGGCGCTCTAGATCGCGAATACGCTTATCTTGTGCGGCTTGCTCGTCAGCTTTTTGCTTGCGAATTTCCTTTACCCGAGCTTCGAGCTTTGCTTTATCAACCGTTACCGCTTTGATCGGCTCGATCTTATCTTGATTTTGCTCGACCGCTGAGGCTTGTATTGTTGGTGTTGGTTTGTCATGTGACATTGAAAAGTCGCCAAAAAACAACACAACGGCTAATACAAGGTGCAATACCAGACTAATCACTAACGCAGTAGAGTACTTCATAATGACGTTATTTCTCCGGCGTATCTGTCATTAAACCCACCGATGGCACACCGGCTTGTTTTTGCAACATCACCATCAGTTGAACGACTGCATCATAACTGACGTTGCCATCTCCGTTTACTACAACTGGGCGATCGGGTTCAACCACAAGTCGAGCAGCGACTTCTTCTGCTAACTCCTGCACCGACATAGGGATATTTTCACCTACGCCGTTCGCTAAATAATAATTACCATCAGCATCAACTGATGCAACTAGTGGGGTTTTGCTGTCTTTATCTAAAGGTTCAGCTTCAGCCTTTGGCAAATCAACTTTGACGCCTTGTGTAATTAAAGGCGCCGTCACCATAAAGATAATCAAAAGTACCAACATAACATCAATGTATGGTACTACGTTGATTTCTGCGACTTTGCGTCGTCTTACTCTTTGGTACATTGTTACGCCCTACTCGTCGGTCATCACTTGACGTTGTAGAATACTTGAGAATTCTTCCATAAAGTTTGCGTATGAATTTTCAAGCTTTTCTACTTTATGGCTAAAGCGGTTGTAGGCCATTACTGCTGGAATAGCGGCAAATAAGCCCATTGCAGTAGCAACTAAGGCTTCGGCAATACCGGGGGCAACCATGGCTAAGGTTGCTTGCTTTACCGCACCTAAGGCAATAAATGAATTCATGATACCCCAGACTGTGCCGAATAAGCCGATGTACGGGCTAATCGAGCCAACGGTTGCCATAAACGGTAAATGCTTTTCTAATTGGTCCACTTCACGTGATAACGCTACTCGCATAGATCTATGCGTACCATCGACAATCAAGCTTGGTGTCTTGCTATTAGACTTGCGCAAGCGAACAAACTCTTTAAAGCCGGCAACAAATAGACTTTCAATGCCCTGAATGTCCTGTTTTGAACTCACTTCGCTGTATAACTTACTGAGATCAGCACCACTCCAAAAAGTATCTTCAAATTCGTGAAGCTTGGCTTGCGCTTTGTTTAGCGCCGCTCGGCGTTGAAAGATCATCGCCCAGCACACCACAGAAAAGCCTAATAAAATAAGCATAACGGTTTTAACTAATAAACTGGCTTGTAAAAACAGATCAAAAATTGACAGTTCAGCTGACACTTTCTAAAGCTCCTAAGATAAAAGATGGAATTGCAACAGGCTTATTTTTATTAAAGTCAACACAGGCGACATTTACTTCGACTTCACACAGCTTTGTGTCGTTTTGATTGATAATTTGCTGTGTAAAAATAATCGAAGCGCGTTTTAGTTGCTTAATTTGAGTCGTCACTGTTAATAAATCGTCCAGTCGCGCAGATGCAATATTATTCATCGCTACTTTTGTGACAACAAAACCTATGTTTTGTTCTAAAAACTTTATTTGGTTTACACCTAGCGCACGCAGCCATTCAGTGCGCGCCCTTTCACAAAATTTTAAATAGTTAGCGTAATAGACAATCCCACCCGCGTCAGTGTCTTCGTAATACACTCTGATAGGGAATTGAAAACAGGAATCAGACATCAACAGTTATAGTTATTATTCAAGTGACGCCTATCTTAATAGATTAGCTATATCATCGACAAGCATTAGTGAAATATTGCATCAAAAAGTAACAAATAAAATTATTTTCATCAGTTTATTAGGTAATTTTTCACCAAACGTTAGCATTAGGAGCCTTCACACACTGTCTCGACTTGTCATGATTATGCAGCTATTGATGCGTATTTAACGGATGTTTGACCAAAACAACGCATATTTATTCACTTTTATTTCCGAGTGCGCCAAACAACACTTTATACATTAGTTTTTCTAATGCGAATTGACAATTTTTTTTTCTTGTCGAATGTTAAAACGCTACTATAATACACACATCTTCTGAGCTAGCGCACTGGTCTGACGACCAATAGCCAGATACTTTATTGAATAGATAATGAGTAATTATCTCTTCTCTCTGACATGTTTCCTGGAATTTTATTTCCTTCTACAACTTGATTAGTTGAACCGCATTTTTTAAATGCGGTTTTTTTTTGCCTAGAGAAATGGTGAGGGTTGGAATGTTGGAATGTTGGAATGTTGGAATGTTTGAAGGTTGGAATGTTTGAAGGTTGGAATGTTTGAAGGTTGGAAAGCTGGAAAGCTCGAAAGCTGGAAAGCTTGATTGTTGGAACTAGAGTGACCCCGTTTTAGTGGACACCTTTTTAAATTTAATATTTAGAGGTGTCTATGCGATACAAATCTCGAAAACAATACAGTGAATGCTATAAGATGGATGTTGTAAGACAATCTGTTGAAAGCATTGAAACTCTCCCAGAGTTTGCCAAGCGAGTTGGCATAAATGTTCACATGATACAGCGGTGGCGTAAAAAATACCTTTCATCAGATCCAATAGTTCCAGTGGAGTTAAAAAAATTGAAAGGTCCTGATAAAAGCTACAAACAACTTGAAAAAGAAAATGAACGTTTAAAGAAACAACTTGAACGTGCGAATGAAGATATTGAAATCCTAAAAAAGGCGGAAGAGTTCTTCAAGGAAAAACGGCAGAAAAATTCGAGTTCATAGAGCAAATTCGAACGCCTGGAGATACTCTTCACTTGTGTAAACTGCTAGATGTATCAAGCTCTGGTTTTTATGCGTACTTTAAGCGTGGCACATCGAAAAGAGATGCAAGCAACGCTGAGTTATTACGTGCAATAGACAAGATAATTCAAATATCTGAAGGGGCATTTGGCTACCGGCAGATTCATGAGCAATTACTTGCTGAAGGCTATCAAGCAAGCCCTAATAGGGTTCAACGCCTATTACAGGCACAGCACTATCGTGCTGTTATGTCTCGAAAACAAAAGCGCTACCCTAAGGTTAGCCGTATTAACACACGGCCCAATTTATTAAACCGAGAGTTTTTACCTAAATCAGTAAATCAAGTTTGGGCGACGGATATTACGCAAGTTTATTGTCGTGAAGGTTGGCTGTATGTTTGCGTCATTATCGATTTATATTCTCGAGCTGTGCTTGGTTACAGTCAAGGGCGCGCAGCAACTTCGGATTTAGTTAAAAAGGCGTATTTGAATGCAAAGCGTTTTAGTAAGCTCAGTAACTTAAATGGTGTTCTTTGTCATTCAGACCAAGGCTCTCAATATAAAAGTGACTTGATCGTTCGGTGGCTAAATGCTCAAGGTGCTATAATTAGTATGTCTCGTAAGGGAAACTGTTGGGATAATGCTTGTGTTGAAAGCTTTTTCTCACTCATGAAACAACAATGGCTACACCCACAAGGGGTACAGCCATTGAAATACATGAGTCAAAGGGTTACGGGTTATATTGAAAATATTTATAACCGATTTAGAGTGCATGGCACTCATGGAGAAGTACCATTAGCTCGATACTTACGAGCAAGTTAAATGTGTCCATTATTATGGGGTCACACCAAACGTTGCTCTAGCAAATCGACAAATATTGAGAAATGTGCAGGAGATTCCCGATAACAACGCTCGGGAAAGACGAACTTTTCGTTCGTTAACGCTCATGCTTTTGATCAATAATGCGCCTGCGCTACACCACCTTACAGCCTTATAACCTTCCTACTTTATAACCTTCCTACTTTATAACCTTCCTACTTTATAACCTTCCTACTTTATAACCTTCCTACTTTATAACCTTCCTACTTTATAACCTTCCTACTTTATAACCTTCCTACTTTATAACCTTCCTACTTTCTAACCCTCCCGCCTTGCCGCCTTGCCGCCTTGCCGGCTTATACCGGCTTATCAATGCCAAAATGTTGATATGCGCGATCAGTTGCAATACGTCCCCGTGGCGTTCTTTGTAAAAAGCCTTGTTGAATTAAAAATGGCTCGATAACGTCTTCTATTGTTTCACGTTCTTCACCAATGGCTGCGGCAATATTGTCTAAGCCTACCGGCCCACCCATAAATTTATCTATGATGGCTTCGAGTAATTTCCTGTCCATAAGATCGAATCCTTCGGTATCGATCTCTAACATATTAAGCGCTTTAGCAGCACAAGCTTGGTTAACCACACCACCGGTTTTTACATCGGCATAATCGCGCACACGTCGTAACAAGCGGTTGGCGATTCGCGGTGTACCGCGTGAACGACGGGCAACTTCTAATGCACCGCCGTGGTCTATGGTCAGATTAAGAAAGTGCGCACTGCGAGTAACAATATCGGTTAAGTCTTCAACTTTATAAAACTCAAGACGCTGAACAATACCAAAGCGATCTCTTAGCGGAGAAGTTAACGCGCCAGCACGGGTGGTCGCGCCAATTAACGTAAATGGTGGTAAATCAAGTTTAATCGATCGCGCCGCAGGCCCCTCGCCGATCATAATATCGAGTTGGTAGTCTTCCATCGCCGGATAAAGCACCTCTTCAACCACAGGGCTTAAACGATGAATTTCATCAATAAACAAGACATCGCCTTCCTCAAGGTTAGTCAACAACGCGGCTAAATCACCGGCCTTTTCCAGCACAGGGCCAGAGGTTGTGCGAATACTCACGCCCATTTCATTGGCAACGATATTAGCCAATGTGGTTTTACCTAACCCCGGCGGACCAAAGATCAATAAATGATCTAACGCTTCGTCGCGTTTTTTGGCAGCTGGAATAAAGATTTCCATTTGAGATTTGACGTGATCTTGGCCTTTATAATCGGCAAGCAATTTAGGGCGAATCGCGCGATCGACACCTTCTTCTTCAGGGGTGGCAATGGGTTGGATCAGTCTATCGGCTTCAATCATGAATTAACCTTAAAGCATTGCTTTTAATGAATCGCGAATTAGTTCTTCAGATGACTTATCTTCGCTAAATACTGCCTTAACAGCTTTATCTGCTTGGCCTTGAGTATACCCTAAAGAGATTAACGCGTTAATCGCATCACCTTTATTATCTGTGGTAACAAAAGTTGAATCGTTTGACTCAAGTAGTGGCGCAGCATCGGTAAACGGTGTCGTGCTTTCGGTTTGCCAGTCTTTTAACTTGTCACGCATTTCGATCAGTAAGCGCTCGGCAGTTTTTTTACCAACCCCCGGAATTTTCACTATGGTCGTCACATCATCATGCGCAACACAGCTAACAAACTGGTTTGCTGACATACCTGATAAAATGGCAAGTGCTAGCTTTGGCCCGACCCCATTAACCTTGATTAACAGGCGAAATAATTTACGCTCGGTTTTATTGGCAAAACCATAAAGTAGCTGTGCGTCTTCCCGGACAACAAAGTGAGTATAAATAATCGCTTCCTCGTTAACCTCCGGTAAGGCATAAATGCTCGTCATAGGCATTGAAACTTCGTAACCAACGCCCTGGCATTCTATCACAATATCAGGTGCTGTTTTCTCGACAAGAATGCCGCGTAATCGTCCGATCATAGGTTTTTTATTATATGTGGTATCGTCAACTAAGATACTGCGCACAATACCACTATGTTTTTATACAGTAAAGTGCTTTACTCTGATAACAGCTAGCGCAGACGACGACGCACGGTTTTAGTCGCTTGTCCTTGTAGTTTAGTAATTGAATCGTGTGAGTGGGCGTGACAAAGCGCCACCGCCAAAGCATCAGCGGCATCGGCTTGCGGCGTACCGGGTAACTTTAAAATTGACGTAACCATGTGTTGGACTTGTTCTTTGTTGGCACCACCTGTCCCGACAACTGATTGTTTAATTTGCCGCGCCGAATATTCGGCAATGACTAAGCCGGCATTTGTCGCTGCGACGATCGCCGCGCCTCGAGCCTGACCAAGCTTTAACGCTGAGTCAGGGTTTTTCGCCATAAAAACTTGTTCAATGGCAAATCTATCTGGCTTGAATTGAACAATAAGCTCTGAAACGCCTGCGAATATCGTTTGTAGTCGCGTACCTAAATCATCACCTTGGGCAATTGCTTTAATACAGCCACTGCCTAAATAAGTAAAGTGGCGCCCTTCTTGTTTAATAACGCCATAACCAGTGAAACGAGAGCCGGGATCTATTCCTAAGATAATGGTCAAATTTTGTCCTACTACTTATTTTTATTTCAAGCTTACTTTATTAATTTGTTGGCTAAATAGCAAAAACGCGCCTGCGGCGCGTTTTTAATGAACTTCACAGCAATATAATTACGCGTCTTCAGTATCGCTCTCGACTGTGCTGGTAATGTTTAGTTCAGCTAGTTGCGTTGGGTTTGCAACACCTGGCGCATTGGTTAATGGACACGCCGCGGTAGTTGTTTTCGGGAATGCCATAACATCGCGAATAGAACTAGCACCCGTCATTAGCATGACTAGGCGATCTAAACCAAATGCTAAGCCAGCATGTGGTGGCGCACCGTATTCTAATGCTTCAAGTAAGAAGCCGAATTTCTCTTTTGCTTCTTCATCGCTGATGCCTAAAATTCTAAAGACTGTTGCCTGCATTTCTTGATCAAAAATACGAACAGAGCCACCACCTAATTCACAACCGTTTAAAACCATATCGTAGGCGTCTGATAGCGCGCCAACTGGGTTTTCAGCCAACTGAGCCGGTGTCATATTGCTCGGCGCAGTAAACGGGTGATGAATAGCATGTAAGTGGCCGTCTACTTCTTCAAACATCGGGAAGTCGACAACCCATAACGGTTTCCACTCGTCTGATACAAGACCAAGATCTTCACCTAATTTCAAACGCAGTGCGCCAAGTGATTCTGTCACAACATTGTATGTGTCTGAGCCGAAGAAAATAATATCACCAGATTTCGCATTCACACGGCTAAGTAACGCAGAAACCGCTGCTTCGTTTAAGAATTTTAAAATAGGTGACTGTAGGCCTTCTAAACCAGCATCTATATCGTTAACCTTCATCCACGGCATGCCTTTGGCGCCGTAAATACCAACAAACTTAGTTAAATCGTCTATGTTTTTACGCGAGAATTTTGCGGCGCCGTCAGGCACACAAATGACAGATACGCGACCTTTATCATCGTTGGCTGGGCCCGAGAATACTTTAAATTCAACATCCTTTAAAATGTCAGCTACATCGACAATTTCTAAAGGGTTACGCAAATCAGGCTTATCTGAACCAAAGCGCTGCATCGCTTCAGCGTAGGTCATGCGTGGAAACTCGCCTAAATCCACATCCATTAACTTTATGAATAATTCGCGGATCATGGTTTCAGCAACCCCCATCACCTGCTCAGCAGACATAAATGAGGTTTCAATATCGATTTGAGTAAATTCTGGTTGGCGATCAGCACGTAAATCTTCGTCGCGGAAACACTTTACGATTTGATAATAACGATCCATGCCTGACATCATCAGCAATTGTTTAAACAATTGTGGTGATTGCGGTAATGCAAAGAATTTACCCTTGTGAGTGCGACTCGGTACTAAGTAGTCACGTGCACCTTCTGGTGTTGCGGCCGTTAAGATTGGCGTTTCGATATCAAGGAAGCCCTGTGCTTCTAGTGATTGACGAACAGCAGAAGTGACTTTAGCGCGGAACTTTAAACGCTCTGTCATTTCAACGCGGCGTAGGTCTAAATAGCGGTATTTAAGGCGATTTTCTTCAGAGTTTTCTTGATTAAAATCAAGCGGTAATGGCGCTGATTTATTGAGGATAGTTAAATCTAAACCCAAGACCTCAATCGCTCCGGTTGCCATATCTTTATTTACTTGGCCTTCAGGACGAGCGCGCACTTTACCTTTAACCTGAACACAAAACTCGTTGCGTAAGGTGTTGGCTTTTTCCAACACTTCAGGTAAATCTGGATCATAAACAACCTGTACTAAACCCTCGCGATCACGTAAATCAAGAAAAATCACGGCACCTAAGTCACGACGACGGTTTACCCAACCAGTTAAAGTAATTTCTTGGCCAATGTGAGATTCGTTAACCTCACCACAATAAAGAGTTCGCATTTAAAATTCCTGCAAAAATAACGGCCGCCTTTTCATACCTAAAGGGTAGCGACCATAACGTGTGCGTTAAAAATGCCCGACATTATAAAGCAATGAGTGCTAATGTCACCTAGGGTGTGTTAAATTGATAGTGATTTTTACCGTTAGCTTTGACCCGATACATCAAGGTATCGGCGATTTTTAATAACTCAACCTCATCTGTGCCATCTTCTGGATACATAGCAATGCCAATACTGCAGCCAACAAACGATTGCCCTGACGATAAGTTAAACGGTTGCTGAGTAATTTTAAGGATTTTTTCAGCGATAAAGCCGGCCTCATCTCTACTGTTTAGGCCCGTTAATAAAAGCACGAATTCATCTCCGCCAAAGCGCGCTAAGGTATCAGACTTGCGCACACAGCTACTTAGTCGATGCCCTAAGGTAATCAACAATTCATCGCCAACATCGTGACCGTGCGTATCATTGATGTTCTTGAAGCCATCTAGATCGATAAACAACACTGCCATTAACTTATTTTGTCTTTGGTGAATGGCTATTGCCTGAGTAATGCGATCTTTTAGCAAATTACGGTTAGGTAACCCGGTTAATGAATCATGTGTCGCCAGGTGCTTCATTTCTTTTTCTAACGCCTCACGACGCCTTATTTCAACGTATAAACGTCGGTTCCAAAAAATAATGATAATGATCACGATAATCACAAAGCCGCCGATTTGTGACGCGACACGAACGACATAGTTTTTATCTAAGCCCGTCGTTATTTGAATATCAAACCAGCGCTCATAAATATCATCTTTTTCCGTGCTAGTGATGGTAGCCAACGCTTTATTGACAATAGCATGTAATATCTCGTTGTTTTTTCTCGTGGCAAAGCTTGAATTATCGAGTGGCAAATCTTCCATGACCGACATTGAAATTAAACTCAAGGTTTCTCGCTTATAAAATTCCGCTGCCGATGCCAAGGGTTGTAATAAAGCATCAGCTTTATTTTGTTGCATCGCTAAGTAACCCTCTTCGGGGTGATCAACGACAAGAATATTAATATCTGTATAATTTTCTCGCAAATAAGACGTTAAATAGTAACCCTTTGTAATAGCGATACGCTGACCTTTAAAGTCGTTCATGGTCTTTTTATTACCCAAACGGTTGGGGTATAACGCAACCCATGGCATATCCCAGTATTGCTCAGTAAATAAAAGATCTTTTCGTCGTTCTGGTGTTTCGGTAATACCGGCAATTAGATCAACCTCACCGTTAACCAAACTATCAAAGGTATCTTGCCAAGACTTATAGTAAGTAAAATTAAATTCAAGCCCTGTTCGCTCTTGCAACAACCGGTAAAAGTCGATATTTATTCCTTCAGGTTGACCCGTTTCAGTTAAGCGCTCAAATGGCGCGAAATCTGTTTCTACACCAACTTTGACTATCGGGTGCTCGAGTAACCAAGCTTGCTCTTGAGGTGTGAGTTTTACTTTTTTAGACACTTGGTCGAAATAACTAAACCCTTTTTGCTGAGACCATACATTTTCTAAACGAATCAACTCTTCGATGGGAATAAGTGCAAAGCCTTCTTGAATACGTGTCATCAATGCATCGTTAAACGGGCTGATCAATGAAAATACTTTAGCGGTAAATAAAGGTTCATCGAGCACGTAATAGCTATTTTGTAAATGTTGGCGAATTAGGTGAGCCATCATATTTTCGTATGAGCTAATCATGCCACTCACTTCATTTCGCTCAGCAGCATTAATCATATCTTGATGATTAGTAAATAAAACGAACTCGATATTCGGGTAGGTGTGACGCAGCTTGGGCAGATAAGGTGCGGTTGTGAACACGGCAACACGCATACCCGACATATCTTCTAAACGAGTAAAGTCGAACATACTCTTAACAAAAACTGTTGAAGTGACACCGTATAATTCATAGGCTGCCGTAAGACCACTGGGTGCTAATAAGTTTTCGGGAAAAGCAATGTGTATATCAGCTAAGCCATTTTTAACTAAATCGACCGCGGCTGATTGTTCATCGCCGATAAATTCTATTTTTTCGCCGGAATACTTCGACCAAAGACGCCAGATATCAATAAACATCCCTTGCGGTTTACCGGTTGGCGACGTTGCCATATACGGAGGTAAATTATTTGAAAAGGCAAGCTTTAAGACATCGCGATTTTTCTCGACACCAAACCACTTGCGCTCGATGACATTTCGTTCATCAATATCAAATAACGCAAAGCCTTGGTTAATGGTATTAAGCAATTTAGTGTTGCCTTTTTTAACTGCACCAACAAAGGCGTTTTTATAATACTCAATACGCTTGTGCGCAGGAAAAATACTAATCAGTTCACTGTGTTTATCAAACTGCTTGGAGAGTTGATCAACACCGGCAATAGCCATAATCTCGCCATCTAGTGCAGCTTGGTATAACTGATAGCGCGAGTCATAGAGTCTGAGCGTTAAGTTGGGCCATAACTTGTTTAACACCTCAACATGCGCGGAATTTTTAACGACGCCTACGGTATAAGGGCTAAGCTGATTTAAATTATTGATATTAGCTAAATCTGCCCGCAAAAAGATATAACTATTGGAATCGAAGAATTTATCGGTAAAGTCTAAATAGCGAGAACGCTTTACTGACGATGCCAATCCCGCGTGAATGTCGATTTCGCCATTGGCAACACGGTCAATGGTCTGACTCCATTCCATAAACTGAAAGTCAATTGCGATATTGGTTTTTTCTGCCCACTTGCGCCAATAATCAATGATCAAACCATCGGGTTGACCTTGTTGATTTTTAAAATGATATGGATAAGAAGATGTATTGACCGCAATCGTGACCGATTTAATATCAGACCTAAACGCCTGTTCTGACGGTGCTTGAGACCAAGCAGGGAATACCCAACATAACGACCCTATCCACACTAGCAAGCCGATTACATATTTCAAATAAATCCTACCTTATTTTGGTTAACAACAAGCATCCCGTGCCTTTATACGAATAATTTCCCGAAGGTATTTTCGCTCTCTTTTATTTTAGTTTAAAATATTACAATAATTTTCAATGACAACCAACACATGCACACTTCTGATACCGATATCATTTATTCTAATCCTCATGCCAAGGTAAAAGACTTTAACTTTGACGAACAGGTTGTTGAAGTATTTCCTGATATGATCTCTCGATCTGTACCTGGCTATAACACTATTATTGATACCATCGGCCGATTGAGCCAACAATACGTGCAAGCCAATACCAACATCTACGATTTGGGTTGCTCGTTAGGCGCTGCAACGCTCGCGATGCGCAAAGCCATTACGGCAAGTAATTGCCAAATCATTGGTATGGACACCTCAAGTGCAATGGTTGAACGTTGCCAACGTCACGTTGCGGCATTTAAGGGGGACACGCCAGTCACGATAATCGAACAAGATATTTTAACCGCTAAACTAGAAAATGCATCGATGATCGTACTCAATTTTACCTTGCAATTTATCGAGCGCTCTAAACGCCAAGCATTGATCAATACAATAGCGCAAGCGCTAGTGCCCGGCGGTATTTTAGTGTTATCAGAAAAAATTAATCACGAAAACGAAGTGTGCCGCGATCTGCTCATTGATTTACACCACGACTTTAAACGCGCAAATGGCTATAGCGAACTAGAAATCGCACAAAAGCGCACGGCCTTAGAAAATGTGATGAAAACCGATAGCTTAGAAGTACAACTTGAGCGCCTAAAAAACGCTGGATTTTCTCACGCAACTCAGTGGTTTCAATGCTTCAACTTTACGTCAATGGTGGCAATTAAATGATCTCGTTCAACTCTTTTTACCAACAAATTGCCGGAAACCGCCTAAATCACTGGTTATTAACGCTGCCTCAACAACTAGATGATTGGAATAGAAACCATCTACACGGTGAGTTTTCGCAGTGGTATAAAGCGATAGACAATTTACCGAGCCCTGAACAAACAACGGTTGAGTTATCCCAGAAAGTACAAGCTGGCTTGGCTGAGGAGATGAGTGATGGTGAGCGCAAGAAACTCGAACATTTGTTGATGAAACTCAAACCTTGGCGCAAAGGTCCATATCATATTCACGGCCTACACGTTGATACCGAATGGCGCTCAGATTTTAAATGGGATCGGTTAAAAGATCATATCAGCGATTTGACTAATCGTTATGTATTAGATATTGGTTGTGGCAGTGGTTATCACTTGTGGCGAATGCGCGGCGCTGGTGCAAAATTTGTCGTCGGTATCGATCCTACTCAGTTGTTTTTAATGCAGTTTCAAGCTATTCAACACTTTGTTAAAGACGACGCCGTAAACCTGTTGCCGCTTGGTGTTGAACAGTTACCCGAGTTAAAGGCGTTTGATACCGTCTTTGCCATGGGGGTACTTTACCATCGCCGCTCGCCAATTGATTTCATTTATCAGTTAAAAAGCCAACTTAACAAAGGCGGCGAGCTGGTCTTAGAAACATTAATTGTCGATGGTGATGAGCACACCGTATTAATACCAGGCGAGCGTTATGCAAAAATGCGCAATGTTTGGTTTTTACCGAGTGGCAAAGCCATGTGTGCGTGGTTAGAACGTTGTGGCTTTAGTAACGTTAGATGGGTTAATACCGATCAAACCGCCTTTGAAGAGCAGCGAAAAACCCCATGGATAGATACCGAGTCGCTGCAAGACTTCCTCGATAAAGACGACCCCAATAAAACCATTGAAGGTTACCCCGCACCTAAAAGAGCGATTTTTATCGCCAACGCTTAAATAATGGTAATGAATACGTTATCCCCCCTTTAGTTAAGCTTAACAGAGCACAATTAAAGGGGGATACCAAGTTCTCTATAGTAAGTAATTATCTTGGATCATTTGATAAGTGCCATTGGCTTTTATCGTCTCTAGCCCCGCATTAAAAAGCTTCATGTGCGCTTCTTTTTTAAAGCCTACCGAATAGCCTCGCTCGGGAAACAGATAATGCACTTCAAACGGCATACCACCGACTTTGCTAATGTTATCTCGAACAAAGTATTTAAAAATATTAATATCAAGCACAATCACTTCAACACGGCGAGAGAACAGCATTTCGATTTGTTGTTTTTGATTAGCTAGCTCTCGATAATCAATTGAGTAAGCTGCAACATTGGCAAACTCTTCACCCAAAAATTTCTTGGCGTTTTGAAAAGCGATAATACTGTAAGAACTTAAATCTTTTATATTTTTCAACTGTATGTGGCTATCAGATAAGCTCACCGCGACATTTTGATAATAAATATACGGCTCAGATATATACATACTTGGATATTTATAATTCGGCGGGATGGTGATTACACCATCAACATTACCACGCTGGAAACCCGTAATATTACGGCCAAGTGGCATAGGAATATAGCTCACATCGATATTTTGTGAGGCTAATATTTCAGTAATGAGATCGAGCTGCAAACCACTCGATAGATTTTCTAAGATAAATGGCGGCTTTGCTAAACCGGTCACGAGTTCGAGCTCACTTGGAGATTTATCGTTACTAAATGTTGTTGTTGAGGTTATCGAAAAAAGAATAAAGAGAATGATAGTTAAATAGTTCACAGCTTCTTCCATGTAGAAATTCAATAATAACAATTGACTTGGCGAGCAATCCTAGTTTTTATATTGTTATTAACGGTCGCCTTAAGTTTAGCAAACAATTTTACAATGAAATGTAAAATCTTCGTAAATTAACGCACTTTTATTAAACGACTTTGTAACAAATCACTAGCAATAGATTAAAAAACGGACGATTAAATGAATAACCCATGGCACCAACGACAGTTTATCAAAGTATCAAAGCGCCAAGACGATCACCGCAGTTCATTTCAACGCGACCGTGCGCGAATTTTGCACTCAGCAGCCTTTCGCCGACTACAATCAAAAACTCAAGTTATGGGCAGTGGACAAAGTGACTTTTTTAGAACGCGCCTAACTCATTCGTTAGAGGCCGCGCAAATAGGCTCAGGGATCACTGCTCAACTTCGCTCTAAATTTGCCGACGAATGCGACTTTCTTGCGATCAATGATGACGCGCTAATTGAGTCTATTTGTTTAGCGCATGATATTGGTCACCCGCCGTTCGGTCATGGTGGTGAAGTTGCTCTGCACTACATGATGCGAGAGCACGGTGGATTTGAAGGAAACGGCCAAACGTTGCGAATTGTTGCTAAGCTAGAACCTTTTAGTGAAAAAAACGGTATGAATTTATCACGCCGCACCTTATTAGGGTTAATTAAATACCCTAATACCTTATGTCATTTATCTCATAACGACACACCGCCAGCCGTGGCAAATTTTAGACAGTTAAAAGCGAGCCAGTGGCACCCACCTAAAGGCTATTACAGCGATGATCAAGATGTAATGGATTGGTTACTTGCGCCACTAGCTATTGATGACAAACGTCTATTTAGTAGTACCCAAGAAAAATCCGTGGGTCATGATAAGACGTTATATAAGTCGATCGACTGCTCTATTATGGAATTAGCAGACGACATTGCCTACGGTATTCACGATATGGAAGATGCCATTGTCACCGGCGTGGTTAATAAACGCGACTTTATTGATCACGTTGTACAGCCACTACTGTCGATAGATGACGAATGGGTTTTGAGCATAGCTCGAGATTTAGCCGACAATTTATTTAGTGATGAACACTATCGGCAAAAGGATGCCATAGGTTCATTAGTCAACTATTTGATCACTCACATTGTGATTGAAGATCTTAATAGCGCTAAACAAACTAACTTTGCTGAGCCGCTGCTGCGCTATAATGCAGTGCTACCAGTAACACCAAATAAAGTACTGAAAATTTTTAAAGACTTTGTTTTCAAGTGTGTCATCAAGCAGCCACACATTCAGCGCATAGAGTATCGCGGACAACAAATTGTGATGGAACTATTTGAAGCCTTAGCGAGTGATCCGCAGCGACTACTGCCAAAAAACACGCTCAAGCGATACACTGAAGCCCAATACAATCAAGAGAACCCTTATCGTGTTATCTCTGATTATGTTGCAGGTATGACTGATGATTACGCAACGCGCTTATACCGCACGCTATTCGCTCCGAGCATGAGCCAGGGTTTTTATGAGTCGAACCGCTAATTTATGCCCCTCGCTGGTACAAAGCACAACAGGCACCAGCGGGATCTTTAATGACAACAAAACGATCTGCCCCCATGGTTTTAAGCTCATCAAGTTGTTGAGCCCCCATTGCTAACGCGTCATTGAGTGCCTGTTCAGCATTTTCTACAAGAAAGTATGGCAGCCACATCGCTGGCATATTGGCGTTGTACCCAGTCGCATGACAAATACCGCTAACCGGTTCTTTGGTATTCGGGTTGACCATCGAATAATCACTATAATTTCCCATCGAGACTTCTTCTACCTGCCAACCAATGACTTTTTGGTAAAAATCTCTTAGTTGTGGCGCATTCTCAACACTAATATCTAGCCACGCAAAATCACCGACTTTTTTATCTGACATAACCAACCCACTTAAAAAACCTTCATTGTTATCACTAAAGATTAACTGATTTTGGGATTTCTGGGATAAAACTTGTCTGGTAGTTTGGAAATATGCTCAAAAAAGCGGGTATCTTTATACGGGAGCTTCATAAAGCCTGAAATTCCCAAGCCATCAATCAGTGGTAGCAGTTCGATAATTTGCGCTAAACATTGAGTGAATGCATCGCGTTTTGGGTGATCTAACAACATTAAATAACTGTGGATCTTCAAATGAGTTGGCAAAACTTCAAAAATGATACACCCAGTATGATGAATTAAATTGAGCTTGGCCAGCACCGCCATTAACTCATCAGGTAAGTAAAGATATTCATCAGGATCTTTACCGTCTTCAAAATACGAGTGCAACCGACTGACATCGTCTACTTCTGCTACCGCACTAACTTCAAAAGGAATAAACATATCCTGCGGCGCATTAAATGATTGGCTTTCATCATCTCGATAAATATGTAAAGTGTTTCTTGCGTCAAACAAACAACTTTTAAACATACCGATGCGAAAGATGCCTTGTGCTAGATAAACCATGTTATTAACCGCACTTTGGAATGAGTGGCGAAGCGTTTCGTCAAATAGCGTTAGGTTGGAGTCGATATAAACGCCATCTTTTTCCCAACGCACCGCTAGACCACCAACAACAGGGAAATCACCTAATCTACTCACCGCAGCAATAAACGCCTTTTCGGTATCGCCCATACCGATGAGGTAATTTTTGTAATACTTTTCTAATTGCACATCATCGACTTTGTCGAGCTCATCACTATCGGTAGACTCCCTTAAGAATGACTTACGTGAACCGTAAACGACCGTATCAATAGCTGTTTGCTCTTTTTTCCTGAGCCAAACAGGGATGACCGGTTCAATCGGGTAGACTGTTGGTTTATCTGCCAACACAGTATTTTTCAACAACGTGAGATGGTTAAAGAAGTAATCTCCCGCTTCACGACGAGTTTGCTCATTGCTACTAAGCATACCCGTTAAGATATTCGCCAACGCTTTAGGTAAGCCAAGTGAATTTGGCGTAATAACATTGACACCATAACGACACGATTGGCCAGATGCCAAAGCATAAAGCGTTGCGGCTAATCCTTGTTCATCAAAACGCGGCGACGATAAACCACCCGATATTTGTTCAGGCCCAATAAAATAAACATCACCTAAGCGAGCATTGGTATGCTGTAGATCACTACTCATCAAATCCATGACATTGTTGGCTGTCGATTGTCCTTTGACATCTAACTGGGCATAAACCGCAGACCCCCAGTCAATTAAGCTGATTTGGCCAGTGTCAGGATCGAAGACGATATTTGACGGTTTAATATCACCGTGAACGATCGGCTTACCTTTGAGGTGCGCCTTGCTATTACGCAGATAACCCAATATTTCAGCGATTGAAATAGCAATTTTAACAATAAGCTCAGGCGGCAATGGGCCAACCTGATGCGAGTATTTTTCTAAATCAATACCTGGGGCGCGCGACATTTGTAAAATGCACTGGCGCCTAATGCGATGAAACTCTTGTACAGAGGGAATTGCGGGATGTTTAAGTTCGCGCTGAATATCGGCTTCTTCGGCAAGCCTATCTTGAACATGCTGGGGTAAGGTTACCCGAGAAAATTTAAAGACGACGGGATGATTATGAGCATCAAATGCGTTAAAGACAAAGCCATAGGCGCCCTTACCTAACAAAGCAACATTAGAGTAACCCAAGGCATTAAGTTGCGTTTCACACAACTTAACCCACTGCTTGAGTTTTTCGGCATCTTTGTGGCTAAGCAGGTAAATCGATTGCTCTTCTGCGATATAAAAATGCTGGAGTTTTTTCTCACTCACAATGAAATTCGTTTGGTTATTTATTTCGTTCTATTATGAGGAAGTTTACGCTTGAAATCCCCTGCTTTGTGACAAAAGTTAAGAAAATCTTATTTTTACGGTTTCATTTTCGCCACTAATGTATAGCAACTTACCACTGATTGGCCCTTATCCCCGTACTTAACGATATTAAGAGCCAAGACCTTGAGTAACTTAACCGTAATAATATTGTGCCAGCACAATAGTCACAGCATAACCCAACGTGTATGCGACCAATAGCATTGGAATATAGCGAGAATAGGAAATAAAAGTTAGCTCTTTCATTTTACTCATCGCTACAATACCAGAGGCTGAACCTATCACTAATAATGAGCCACCGACACCAACGGCATAGGTGAGTTCAAGCCACTGCGGAGAGGTTAATGAAGGCTCGGCTTTGAGCAAAGCGGCGGTTAGCGGTACATTATCTAATAAGGCAGATGCAATCCCAGCGAAGTAACTCGACACCGTAGGGTTATATTGCGCGTAGAGATCTGTCACTAGGTGCAATGTCCCTATTTCTTTAAGCATGCCTACTAACAACAAAATCCCCAAGAAAAACAATAAAGTGTCATATTCTATTTGTCGAATGTACTCTAATATCTCCAATTCTTGCTTGTCAGACCGATACAATCGCCCAACCAGAAACATAATCGACAACCCCGTTAGAAACGTTAACACGGGTGGAATGCTATAGGCGACGTTGAGCAACATCGTCATTAAGATAGTCGTGAAAAATATGATAGCAATTAAAATATCGACCGTTTCATAATCTTTTTTGGCAGGGAGAGTAAATACCGTGCCTTTGAGACGAAATGATAAAGCAAAGGCTAAAAATAAGACGCTAACGGCAGCAGGAATTAATAGCAAAAACAGTTGGCTTATTTGTACATGACCATCGAGATAAATCATCAGGGTTGTCACATCACCAGTAATCAAGGCTACGCCACCAGAATTGACAGCAAAGACTATCAAAATAGCCATTCGTAGCTTAATGCGTTTCTCAACATTAAAACTTTGCAACAAGGTTAGCGACACCAATGTTGCGGTTACGTTGTCACAAATGGCTGACAACAACAGAGAAAATAGTGCTAACAACAACATGATCACTTTGACCGAGGCTTCGGCTGGAAACAACCGCTGAACCGCCATTTGGATAATGCCCTTGGCATTAAGGTAGGCAACAAAAGTCATGGTCGACATTAAAAACAACCACAAAACAGCTATTTCTAATAGATTCTCTTCGAGGTGATGGTTGAGGGCATGGTGATCGCCACCACTATTGGAGATAAATAGGGTGATCCATGCAAGACAACCAAAAAAAAGCGTGGTTTTCGCTTTATTGATGTGGGTGAGTTCTTCAAAAACAATCGACAAAAGAGCTAAAACCGCTAGTGCGATCAAGAAATATTCAACCATGAATCATTACCAGATTAATAACGCCAAATTTGTTGGCGCGCAGTATAGCGGAGCCGTTAACTTCGGTCTACGCATAGTTTCAAAAGTAATAAACTTTAATTGCGCTTATTTGACCCTACAACGGTTTAGAACGACAGTTTTATTCAGCATTTAAAAGGCCCCTATGTTCGTATCAGTGGGCGATCGGCAAGAAGCTAATGTGGACGTTATATTATGATTATTTATCCATTGAATTATTAATAGTTATTAGTGTCTCAAGTCAGTGCAACTTCACGTATTGAGCAATATGTAAATGTTCCAGTAACTCCCCAATATTCACTGTGTATGTGACGGTATAATTTAACGGATTGATGAGCTCTTTTAATGTCGGGTTATTTTACAATTCGTTTAGAACTTAATCCCCAAAAGGAATTAATCCACTGTAATTTATAATATTTTTTTTAAAGGTTTGTTTTTTGCTTACTCGACCTGACTAAATTTTAAGTTTTAACGTTAAAGTAAATTTAATTAAATGGAAGGAGATATTTAAGGTGAAGTTCAAATTTTTGGCAATTATGTTTGTTGGGGTAATGCTTTCGGTAAGCATGAGTGCGAAAGCTGGAATTATCCATACATTTGTTTTTGATGATTTGTCTAAATGGCAAACAAACAGTAATTTTCAAGTTGGCGATTCCTTAACAGTTGAGTTCGCAAACTCAACAGATTTTAACAATGTTTTCATAAGTGATATTTTAGGTATTCAATTTAATTTACAGGTTGGAAATACCACTAAAGTTGAACAACCTAACTTATTAAACAATTGCTGGCCCAATTGTAATGCTGCTTTCGACATGTTTTCTTTGGTCGATGGAAAATTAGCGATGACATTTAAACATACAGATCCGCAAATAGGGTTTAATGGTTCAAATGGCACAGGCACATATGTTCAACTCTATATGCAAGGTGGGAATTCTGGCGCCTATAATATGTATTCTCAATTTCAAACGATAAATGGAATTGGTAATGCATGGCTAGGCTTTGTAAATGAAGGAGAAACCATACAATATTTTGCAAGCCCAATCAAAGCATCAGAACCATCTACACTCGCTATTTTAGCATTGGGAATAATTGGTTTAGCATCACGTCGGTTTAAGAAACAATCTTAGTAGTTTCTTTTTATTAAAACAAAACAGCATCAATGGTAATGATTGGTGCTTTTTTGTATCTGTTAACGAAAAAAATCCATAACATATAGTTATTTTCAATAAAAAAACATCACTATAGAGTTATATATCCTTTGGAATGAGCTCTTTGGTAGCTTAACGCCAAAATGACTATAGGTGACTTGACATAATTAATGTCTGTAGCTGCCACAATCTAGCCTGACAAATTCACTTACAAACCACACAAGATCTCGATCTACAAAAGGATGACGATTCCTTTAGGAGCAATCGCTACATTTGTCACCTATGCTAATCTCAGATTTGATTTCCCCCTAGTAATTGAAGGTGAAACATCAAGTTACCACTTATTTAATCAACAGTGTTCAATATAATTTAAGTATATCGCGGTACGTTAACTTCCCTATTCGAGTGTTACATGGTGAACTATTTAACCTGTTCTCAAATGATGAAATAGATATTTAACCAATAAAACGTTAATTCTTCTGATTTATGACAAAACGCTAGAGAATATTATTCTTACGGTCACACTATTGTCATGTAACTAGCTTATCTTAACGCCTGTATTCACTGAATACATTTGACATGTTCCCAACGTTTTTGTTTATTACCCTCCTCAGGCCCCCCTATTATTTTAAACAATAGTAGGGGATTTTTTTTACCTGAATTAAATTTCTAGGCATAAAAAAGGCCACGTTAAAAAACCTGGCCTTTACACTTGCTATTTGTCTATTAGCTCATATGCATCAACATTTTAGTTGGCTCTTCAAGGAAGGCCTTCCAAAGGTTTGAGAACCGAGCAATGGTGCCGCCGTCAATAATACGGTGATCGCCAGACCAACTCACTTGCATTATGCTGCGAGCTTCAACCTCTCCCTGAGCGTTAAAGCGAGGTAATGTTTGCACTTTGCCTAACGCAACAATCGCCGATTCTGGCTTGTTGATAATAGGTGTTGCCACCGTACCGCCAATCGCGCCAATATTAGAGATTGAAATCGTGCCACCTTTTAAGTCGTCGGGTGAAACACGACCTGAACGCGCATCATTGGTTAAGCGAGTAATATCTTGTGCTAAATCGACAATCGATTTAGTTTGGACTTGCTTAACATTGGGCACTAATAAACCCACTTTTGAATCAACTGCCATGCCGATATTGTGATCGTCAAAGAAGGTTAATTCGGTACACTCATCGTTAGCACGTGCATTAACCAACGGGAATTCTTTTAACGCTAACGACATCGCTTTCATGAAAAATGGCATCATGGTTAATTTGATATCTTGCTTGGCGTACTCTTCTTTTAACGATAAACGCAAAGCAATTAACGCGGTTAAGTCGATTTCTTCACAATAAGTAAAATGAGGAATTGTTGAAACAGAAGCCACCATAGCTTTCGCCATTGCCGCTTTTACACCGCGAATTGGCTCTGTGCGCGTACCGCCAACAGTTGGCGCTGTTGCCGTTACATTAGCCGTCGCACCTTGTTTTTGACCATCGACAAAGGCCATCACGTCTTCTTTGTATACGCGACCTTTTTTACCGCTACCAGGTACTTCGTGAATGTTGACGTTTAATTCACGTGCAACACGACGTACTGCAGGGCTTGCTAGCGCTTTGCCATTAACGGATTTCGCAAGCACACGTTCTGTTGTCGCAGGAGCACTAGGTGCTGTCGCCTCTACAGCTTTTGCAGGAGCTTGAGTTGGCGCTTCAACTTTTTCCGCAGCAGGTGCAGTCGCTGTGCTTGTTCCACCCTCGCCCGCGCGCTCAATCGCAAATAGCGGCGCGTGAACTTTCGCAATATCGCCTTTAGCGTAATGCAGTTTAACGACTTTACCGTTGTGCATGGCTGGAATTTGCACAAGCGCTTTATCTGTCATTACGTCAGCTACCGGCTGATCTTCAACAATATCGTCGCCTTCAGCAACTAACCATTCAACGATTTCACATTCAACGATACCTTCACCAATATCCGGTAAAATGAAATCTTCGATAATCGTACCTGAACTTGCTGGCGCTTGGCTTGTTGCAGGTGCAGGCGCTTCAACTTGGGCAACGGGCTCAGCGGTTTGCGCCGTTTCACCTGCAGGTGTCATGGCAAATAATGGCGCGTGAACTTTCGCAATATCGCCTTTTTCGTAATAAAGCTTGTCGACTTTACCCGCGTGCATTGCTGGAATTTGCACTAAGGCTTTATCAGTCATCACGTCAGCAATTGGCTGATCTTCTTCAATGATATCGCCTTCAGCTACAAGCCATTCAACGATTTCACACTCGACAATACCCTCACCAATATCAGGTAAAATAAAATCAATACTCATGACATGGCTCCTAGTAATTTACTGACGCTTTAATGGCTTCATAGACCTTCAAATGATCGGCCATGTGCTCTTTCTCTAGCGCTAATGGGTAAGGTGTATCAACACCACAAACACGGGCAATTGGCGACTCAAGCGATAAGAAACACTCGCTTTGAATTTGCGCGGCAATCTCACCAGCAAAACCTGCGGTAATTGGCGCTTCGTGACTAATTAACAAACGACCTGTTTTGCGCACTGAATTAGCAACGGTTTCAACATCCCAAGGTAAAATCGTACGCAAATCGATAATTTCACATGAAATACCATCGGCTTGCGCCATTTCAGCTGCTTTATCTATAATTTCCATTTGTGCGCCCCAAGCTAATAATGAAATATCATTACCTTGTTGCGTCACTTCCGCTTTGCCTAATGGCAATTGGTAATCTTCTTCTGGCACTTCACCAATTGATGCGCGGTATAGACGTTTTGGTTCAAAAAATACCACGGGGTTATCGTCGCGAATTGACGCGAGTAATAAACCCTTGGCTTGATACGGATTACGTGGCACAACAACTTTTAAACCTGGCGTGTGGGCAAAATACGCTTCAGGTGATTGACTGTGATACAAGCCACCAGCAATACCACCGCCGTATGGTGTGCGAATCGTTAAACGACCAACGTTGAACTCGTTACCACTGCGGTATCTAAACTTTGCTGACTCGTTTACGATTTGGTCAAACGCTGGGAAAATGTAATCGGCAAATTGAATTTCAGCGATTGGACGTGAGCCTTGAGCAGCTAAGCCATTGGCAAAACCAATAATGCCCTGCTCAACTAGCGGCGTGTTAAAACAACGGTTTTTACCGTACTTTTCTTGTAAGCCAGAGGTTGCGCGAAACACACCACCAAAATGGCCAACATCTTCACCAAAACACAAGGTTGAGTCGTCTTCTGCCATGGCGATATCAAGCGCATTATTAATAGCTTGTAGTAAATTCATTTGTGCCATTATTTGATTCTCCCTGCAGTAAACGGATATGCGTCTGGGTACTTCTTAATGTGTGTTTTTAATTGCTCTAATTGTTTTTGAAGATGTGTTGGTACTGTGTCGTAAACATCAGTCACTAGGTCTTCTACCGGTGGCTTATCAATTTTTTCAGCGACTTTTACCGCGGCTAACACTTCTTCGCGCAGTTTGTCGAATAACGCTGTTTCTTGTTCTTCGCTCCACCAGTTTTGCTTAAGCATCCAGTTTTTCATGCGAGAAATTGGATCGTGTTCGTGCCACTTCGCTTCTTCTTCTTTGGTGCGGTAGCCCGATGGATCGTCAGACGTTGAGTGAGCACCTAATCGATATGACATGGCTTCAATGATCACCGGCGCACTATTTTCAAGCGCATACGCTCTTGCCCATTGAACTGCTTTAATAACAGCTAAGATATCGTTACCGTCGATACGAATGGTTTTTATGCCATAACCAACACCACGCGAAGCAATACCATTACCTCGAAATTGCTCGTCTGCTGGTGTTGAAATTGCATAACCGTTGTTACGACAGAAGAAAATGCACGGTGCTTCATGTACCGCTGCCATGTTAAGGCCTGCGTGGAAATCACCTTCACTTGCGGCGCCTTCACCGAAGAAACAAATAGTCACTTCGTCTTTACCTTGAAGCTTTTGGCCATAAGCATAGCCAGCTGCTTGCGGAATTTGGGTGCCAAGCGGGCTTGAAATCGTCATGTAATTTAAGGCATTTGAACCGTAATGGATCGGCATTTGACGACCTTTACCTAAATCTTTCTCATTAGAGAACATTTGGTTCATGAAATCTTCTAAGGCAAATCCTCTGAAAATCAACGCACCTTGCTCACGGTATTGGCCCATAAACATGTCTGTATCTTTTAATGCAGCAGCGGCGCCAACACTTGTCGCTTCTTCACCTAATGCTGCCATGTAAAAGCTAATACGACCTTGACGCTGAGCGGCGATCATTCGCTCGTCTAATACGCGGTGAAAGGCTAGCGCTTTATACGTTCGCAAAGCTAATGCTTCATCAATCTCTGGCATTGCGGCACCAGGATATACATCACCGTCTTGGTTAAGAATTTTCAGGGTAGGAATTTCTACTGAATGCCCATCAATAAATGCAGGCTCGTGAACTACCGGCCCTTCATTATATATTTCAGTGCTCATAATATTCTCTTTATGTTAAGCCAAACTCATTTGGCCTCTACCAACGCTATTTAAATCAGTATAGGAAGCGGATTTAAATCGTGTAGATATTTATTATTTACTTGTTGTAACGCGCAGACTTTACCTGTGCGTAAATAGAGTTTCAAGAAATCGGCGAAGTGCTTGGCGTAAAACGCTGACGAAGATGCTAAGAAATGTTTACACCTGAAAAAGAAATGCGGTTTGGTGGGAATGCGATAAGGCTTTTAAGCGCTTAAACCTTATCGCCTTAATACTACAATTTAGTTGGTTTTACGGTTAGTAAAGCGCGTTGTCCCAGTGCGACGTTAGCATTAGGGAAAATAATCGCCTCACCCTCAGTGCGCACGCGGTACTCAATATCACCATCACTCGCTAGTAAGTAGTCAACAGGATAATCGGTGAAGTTTTTCGCATCATCTGGGAAATGGAGAACAAAGTTTTCTCGGGTGCGATTAATCGTTTGATCGATTTCAAAGATACTAAATTCAGCTTCATCAAACGGTTTAAGGTTAAGGTCTTTACCGGTAATTAATGCCTTTAGTGTTTTTTTCACATCGCTAAACTGCGACATATCATTTTCACCAAACGGTCTTACTTTACCCAGTTCAACGGTAAACGCATCGGCGCCAAAATTGTTCGATGAAAAATAACTAAAGGTGGTAGTTGGTGAATGCGATAACAAAATGGTGCTCACGCCACAGGCTTGTAAAAACGATAGTTCAGAGGTTTTCCAAGGCTTGCCATGTCTGAACGGGTAAACGGCAAATTTATCGTTTTTCGATTCGCGAATTGCCGTGTGTAAATCGTAATGCTTGCGCTCTCGCTCACTACCGTTACTGTTCGTTGCCTCAAAGAAGTCACGCACGGCATCTTCTAACACTTTTGCGCGCACACGCTCTTTGTTCTTTAAACCACCATCTTGGCTGTGGGCACCAGAAAACAAACGGTTTAGGTTTTCCTCAACAAAGCGCTCAGCAATATTCATGGCCGCAGGATTACCAAATAAAAACAACACGCGCTCGGTTAACGTAACTTGACCTAAAATCGCCTGTTGAACAAGCTCTGCACAAATTTCAATCGGCGCCGTTTCATTGCCGTGGACCGCACAAGATAACACGATATCTTTTTGGGTTTTGGTTTGTGGTTCAAACACGATAATGCCCGTATCAAGTACCGATACTTTGGTTGGATAGTCAGTTGATTCAATAACGAAATCAAACGCTGGCATATGCCATTCATGCTGACGTGTTAGTGATAAAAAATCACCGGTTTTGATTAATGATGCTTTTAATTGTGCTGCTGTGTTAGCCATAAATGTTTGTTCTCTCGAGTAAAAAGCTGCGTTTTTTATTTTATTTTATTTTATTTTATTTTAGCAGCGCTACTTGTTGTTTAACTTATTTTAGATAATAAAAAAGCCACACGCGGTGACTTTTTTAAAGGCAATAGTGATCATACGTTTGCTTGTTTAAACAAGTCATTCACTATCGTTTGAGCTTCAGTAAAAATTTGCTCAAGATGCGTTTCGCTAATAAAGCTTTCGGCATAAATTTTATATATATCTTCTGTGCCTGATGGGCGGGCAGCAAACCAGCCGTTTTCCGTCGTCACTTTTAACCCACCAATGGCGGCATTATTGCCCGGCGCATGGCTAAGTTTCTGCAGGATAGGTTCGCCCGCTAAGCTCTGCGCTTTAACATCGTCTGGTGATAATCCAGTTAACACCGCTTTTTGTTCAAGGCTAGCAACGGCTTCTTTGCGACCATAGCATGGCTCACCTAGCTCTTTGGCTAATTCTTGATAATACTGATGCGGATCTTTGCCGGTTACCGCTAATATTTCAGCAGCTAATAGCGTCATCACAAAACCGTCTTTATCGGTTGTCCAACAACTGCCATCTTTTTCGATAAACGATGCGCCAGCACTCTCTTCACCACCAAATGCGTACTCGCCAGTTTTTAAGCCATCGACAAACCATTTGAAACCCACCGGCACTTCAGACATTGGCCTGTTAATATGTTTAGCCACGCGATCAATCATTGAGCTTGATACTAAAGTTTTGCCTATTTTTGCTGTTTTTGGCCAGTTTCTATGCGTCATCAAATAATGGATAGCGACCGCAAGGAAATGATTTGGATTCATCAAGCCACCGGTTTTAGTGACAATACCGTGACGATCAAAATCGGGATCGTTACCCACTGCGATATCAAAGTCGTCTTTCATCGCAATCAAGCCCGCCATTGCATAAGGTGATGAGCAGTCCATGCGAATCTTGCCATCTTTATCAAGTGGCATAAATGCAAAACTTGCATCGACTACTTGATTAACCACAGTTAAATCAAGCTGGTATTGTTTAGCTATTTCAGGCCAGTAGGCGATACCTGAGCCACCAAGCGGATCGACACCTAGTTTGATGTTAGCTTTGGCAATCGCGGCCATATCAACAACACGACCTAACTGGCTAACGTACTGCTCAATAAAATCTTGTTTATTCAACAATGATGACGCCATCGCACTGGCAATATCGCTTTGTTTGACATCAACTAAGCTTGCTTGAATTAATGCGTTAGCGTGGCTTTCGATTTGCTTAGTAATTTCGCCTTCCGCTGGACCACCATGCGGCGGATTGTATTTGATACCACCGTCTGATGGCGGATTGTGTGATGGCGTGATAATCAAGCCATCAGCTAGGTCGCTGTTTTTGCGATTGTGATCGATGATCATCCGAGAAATGACCGGTGTTGGTGTAAACCCTAAATCTTGCTGAACAACCACGTTAACGCCGTTAGCAATTAATACACTAATGGCTGAACTAAAGGCCGGTTCAGATAACGCATGGGTATCTTTACCTAAGTACAACGGGCCAGAAATACCGGCTTGTTTTCGATAATCACAAACCGCTTGGCAGATCGCCAGAATATGACGCTCATTAAAACTGACTTTTGAGGCAGTACCTCGGTGACCTGAAGTGCCAAATGTTACTTTTTGCGCAACGTTATTAACGTCGGGATTCAACAAATAATAATCACTGACCAAGCGGCCGATATTAATGCGATCTTCTGGTCTTGCAGTTTTGCCAGCATGTGGATGAACAGCCATATATTCCCTACCCTTTATCCTTGATTAACGTTACAGTAATTCTCTAATTTCTTCGGCTTGTTGGACGTTATAACCTAGGGCAATTGCCACTTCAGTTAACATCATCTTTTTACGCGTGGTGTTTGAGTTAGTAATCACCCAAAACGGGCTGTCTGGAATTTGACGAGGCTTAGTACTGCTCCCACTTTCCGCTAACTCTTCTTCACTTGTTGCAAAATATAAACGGTCGCGACCGCGAATATCGTTAACAACAGAAAATTGGCTTTGGTGAACGCGATAAAGCGCCGCTAAAATCAGTAAAAATCGCCCGACAGCACCTCGCTGGTGAGCTAACTCTTGTTTATTGATGTAATTAAATACACTCTCACCTTCGCTCACTGGCGCTGAACTAACCGTCTTATCTTGAACTAACGCTTCTTTTTCTTCTGGTTGTGAGATGTCAGACTTTTCTTGTACTAACTGCGCTGCGGCAATGTCTTGTGGCGATAACGCTAGCAATCGCTTTAAAATCGATGAAGCACTTTCACCAATATATTGCGTATTACTTAAAATGTATTGATATAAATCGTCTTCAATTTCTATTGTTTTCATGTAATGCCTAGACAATGTTGCTCGAGATTCTGCTCGATTATACGTGGCAACAAAAAAAGGTGCTAGCGATGCGGGCAATAAGTTAAATAATTTCATTTAACTGCGCATTTATTCACCAAGAGAGGATTTATCATAGAACATTTACTCAACAAAAGTTGAATTAGCTCGATGATTTGTGGAGAATCTTCGCCACAACTCAAAGCGATATAACAATCAACAGGCGGCGACGTGCTTAACTACAAACAAACCGGTAGCGGACAAGATATTATTTTAATTCACGGCCTATTTGGCTCGATGGAAAACCTCAATATGGTCGCCAAGGGCTTAGTTGATGAATACCGCGTAACCAGTGTCGATGTTAGAAATCACGGTGATTCTTTTCACAAAAATGACATGGCCTACCCGAGTTTAGCACGCGACATCATCGAATTAATGGATCAACTATCAATAAGTAAAGCTCACATTTTGGGGCATTCAATGGGTGGTAAAGTCGCGATGGAAGTTGCTTTAAGCTATCCAGAGCGAGTCAACAAATTGGTCATTGCCGACATTTCACCTGTGCAATACCCTGCGCATCATCAGCAAATTATCAATGGCTTAAAAGCTATCGACTTTAGCCGAGTTAACAGTCGAAAAGATGCCGATGAACAACTTGCAGCGTTCGTAGAAGAGCCCTCGGTACGTGCATTCTTATTACGCAATTTAGGTGTGAATGACGGTCAGTACTTCTTTAAATGTGCCCTTGAATACATTGATAACTGCTACAGCCAAATTATGACGGGCTATGATGGCGACAATCAATTTCTTGGTGAAACCTTATTCATTAAAGGTGGTAATTCTAATTATATTACCGCCGAACACCGCGAGCGCATCAACCAGCTTTTCCCTAACGTCGCCGCTAAGATTATTCAGGGTGCGGGCCATTGGCTTCACGCCGAAAAAACCACAGCGTTTAACAAAATCGTTCGCGATTTCTTGGCAAAATAAGACAAAAATTTGTCCTCAATTGCTGTGTTTATACGGCCCTTGTGCTATAGTGCGCCGTGAATTTTTTTAGGTGGCACTATGTTAGCAGAATATTTAGAAGTTATTGAAGCCATAGGCTTGAATTTATTTTTTGCTTTTATCTTTATTTTCATAGGGTTATCTATTCACGACGTAATGAAAAAAAACGATGTCCCGAAAATGGGCCAGATGGTTGTTTACTTCGTACTTGTGCTCGGGTGCGTAGGTTTTATTGCGAAAGGCCTTATCCAGTTTTTCTGGGAAAGCCAAGGGATCGGTTAGTAGTTCATGGCAAAAGAAATTTCAGACGTAACAACAATTGACCTGTTTTCAGACGAAAAACGCCCTGGCCGTCCGAGAACTAACCCGCACTCTCGCAGTGTGCAAGTAAAAATCAATAAACGCAATCAAGTAAAGCGTGACAAACAACGCGGTTTAAAACGCGTTGAGTTTAAAATGCACCAAAGTTTATTTGAAAAGCTTGATGCGATGGCACAAGAGCAAAATATTAGTCGTGGTGAGTTAATCGAGTCGATATTAGCGAAAACGCTGTCGATAGATGAATGTTAAAATTTTAGTTTAAAAGGTAAAACTTAATGGCAATTGTAGGTTTATTCTTTGGTAGCGATACAGGTAACACTGAAGCTGTAAGCAAAATGATCCAAAAGAAATTGGGTAAAAAGCTAGTTGAAGTTAAAGATATTGCAAAAAGTACAAAAGAAGAAATCGCAGAATTTGATCTGCTTATCTTGGGTATCCCAACTTGGTACTACGGCGAAAACCAATGTGACTGGGACGACTTTTTACCAGATCTAGAAGAAATTGACTTCACAGACAAGTTAGTGGCAATTTTTGGTTTAGGTGATCAAGAAGACTACGCTGAGTACTTCTGTGATGCAATGCAGCCATTACGTGATATCGCCGAATCTAAAGGCGCGATTATTGTTGGTAACTGGCCAACTGAAGGTTACGAGTTTGAAGCCTCTAAAGCACTCGTTGATGAGAACACATTTATTGGCTTGTGTATCGACGAAGATCGTCAACCAGAACTAACAGAAGAGCGCGTTGATAAGTGGGTTAACCAAATTTATGACGAAATGTGTTTAGCTGAGTTAGCTGACTAACATTTGTCTTGAAATGATAAGCAAAGGCTAGGTAAAAACACCTAGCCTTTTTTGTTTCTAGATATTTTTGTTTTTAGGCTTTTTCTTACGGATATACAAGGTACGCATCACCTTTGCGACAATCTCGCCCTGCTCGTCTTTGATATAAACTGTTAACTCAGGTAAATACTTACTGCCATCGGCTGTATGTTTTGCAATATCCGCTAATAGCTCATCAGTTAACACAAAATCGGCATAGACTTTACCGCGCCCCGGTTTAATAAAATCGATATCTG
Source organism: Thalassotalea sp. LPB0316 (assembly GCF_014898095.1). Taxonomy (NCBI): domain Bacteria; kingdom Pseudomonadati; phylum Pseudomonadota; class Gammaproteobacteria; order Alteromonadales; family Colwelliaceae; genus Thalassotalea; species Thalassotalea sp. LPB0316. The sequence continues at coordinate 1,832,319 of NZ_CP062946.1, read as the reverse complement.
CGTATTTGTCCCAAATAATATAATCTTTACCAAGGCGCGCCATTAGCATCATCATATAAAATGGATCAGTTAACGAAAATAAGGCGCCACCAAAAATACTGCCAACGCCATTGCGATTCCAAGCACTGAGTTTCATCGATGCTCGTGCTTGGCGAAAATCATCTGATATTTCGACTAGCTTGATTCGTGAAAAAAACATCGGCGGCCAAAAGTTAATAAACAATTTAAACACCCAGGCTTTGGAAAACATCAAATTCATAAAAATCCCTAATAACTCATCGTACCAGTTGATTATCCCAGATTTTTATACTTAAAAGCAAAGCTTAATCCACATCATTAAGGAATTAACAAAAAAATATTACCTGAGTAATTAACTAGGGCTTTCATCATTGCCGATAAAATTCTATAATTTTCAGCAGAATTTCAATTACTAAAAAGTATTTATGCCTGATCAAAACGAAGAACTTAAACGCGCCGGCCTGAAAATCACCTTACCGAGAGTCAAGATCCTAGGCATTTTACAATCGCCTGATAACCAACACATCAGCGCAGAAGATGTCTATAAAATCTTACTAGAGCAAAATGAAGAAATCGGTTTGGCTACCGTATATCGCGTATTAAACCAATTTGATGATGCCGGTATTGTTACTCGTCATCACTTTGAAGGTGGTAAATCGGTCTTCGAATTATCTCACAAAAAACATCACGACCACTTAGTCTGCTTAAAGTGCGGCAAAGTCGTTGAGTTTGAAGATGACGTAATTGAAACTCGTCAATTAGATATTGCTAAGTCACACAATATCAAACTAACAAACCACAGCTTATACCTATATGGTGAGTGTGAAGACGAAGATGCATGTGAGGCATATCGTCAAAACCACCAGTAAACGAACAAAAAAACAGGCGCATAAAGCGCCTTTTTTTTATCTAACGTTTGGGGTCAGAGTCAATTGACTCTGACCCCAAATGCTTTTTAGCCTGAAATTTTTGCCCAGGTATCGCGCAAACCTACCGTGCGGTTGAACACTAAGTGTTCAGGGGTTGCATCTTTGTTGTCTAAACAAAAATATCCTTGACGTTCAAATTGGAACGCTTGCTCTGCTTTCGCGCTGGCAAGATAAGGCTCTACTTTAGCATTATTGATAACAACTAGTGATTCAGGGTTAATCACACTGTGGAAGTCTTCTGCTGCGGCAGGGTTTTCTACAGTAAATAACCGATCGTATAAACGTATTTCAGCATCAACAGCTTGGCCTGCACTAACCCAATGGATCACACCTTTTGGCTTGGTGCCATCTTCAGGATTTTTACCTAAAGTATTTGGATCGTAAGTTGCGTAAACCGTTGTAACATTACCGTCAGCATCTTTGTCACAACCTGTTGCGGTTACCACGTAAGCGCCACGCAAACGCACAGCTTTACCTAAGACTAAGCGCTTATACTTTTTGTTGGCTTCTTCTCTAAAGTCTTCAGCTTCGATATATAGCTCTTTCGAGAATGGCACAATGCGCGTGCCTTGGCTATCATCACTTGGGTGGTTTTTCACCGTGAGCTCTTCAACTTTCGCGTCGTCGTAGTTTTCAATCACTAGTTTGATTGGATCTAATACTGCCATCGCGCGCGGCGCATTGTCATTTAAATCTTCACGAATACAGGCTTCTAACACGCCCATTTCAACGGTATTATCCATTTTAGTCACACCAATACGCTTAGCGAACTCGCGAATAGAAGCCGGTGTGTAACCACGACGTCTAAAGCCAGCAATGGTAGGCATACGAGGATCGTCCCAGCCATTAACGAGTTTTTCTTCTACTAGTGCGTTGAGTTTGCGTTTACTCATTACAGTATATTCAAGGTTCAAACGCGAAAACTCATACTGACGAGGGCGCGACTCAATCGAAATATTGTCAATAACCCAGTCGTATAAACGACGGTTGTCTTGGAATTCAAGTGTACACAATGAATGCGTGATATTTTCAATCGCATCAGAAATACAGTGAGTAAAGTCATACATTGGATAGATGCACCACTTATCACCGGTTTGATGATGATGAGCAAACTTAACGCGATAAATAACTGGATCGCGCATACACATGAAGCTTGATGCCATGTCAATTTTTGCGCGAAGTGAACACTCACCTTCTTTGAACTCACCGTTCTTCATTTTTTCAAATAACGCTAAGTTTTCTGCTACTGGCGTATCGCGATAAGGACTGTTTTTACCCGGTTGCTTCAATGTGCCACGGTATTCACGCATTTCTTCACCGTTTAAGAAACACACATATGCCAACCCTTTTTCAATCAACTCAACAGCATAAGCGTAAAGTTGATCAAAATAATCAGAAGAATAGCGAATATCGCCAGCCCATTGAAAGCCTAACCATTTCACATCTTCTTGGATTGAGTTAACGTAATCGATATCTTCTTTTTCTGGATTAGTATCGTCAAAACGCAGGTTACATAAGCCCTGATAATCTTGCGCAATACCAAAGTTCAAGCAAATCGACTTTGCATGACCAATATGCAAATAACCATTGGGCTCAGGAGGGAAACGCGTTTGCACTCCCGTGTGCTTGCCACTTGCAAGATCGGCATCAATAATTTGACGAATAAAATTTGTTGGACGGTTTTCAGCTTCCGACATCCACGCAACCTCAAAAATGTGAAATATGATTTTTAGTAATCCGGCATTATAACAACACTTAGTCAACGGATATAGTCATTAAAACTGAATATTATGTTAATCTTGCGATGGAATTCTGGCTTTATCTTTAATTTTTTAACTGACACATATAAAAGGAAATTTATGCTTCGCATTTTCGTTTTAATCACGCTATTAGCAAGCCCATTGAGCTTATTTGCAGCGCCCGTTGAAAAAATTTATTTTGGCTCTTGTGCTAAGCAACATAAGCCACTGCCGATTTTTGATGCTATTAACCAAGATAAGCCGGATGTGTTTGTTTTCTTGGGCGATAATGTTTACAGCTCTTATTTCGATATTTCACAAATGCCCAAACAATATCAACAACTTGGTGGGCATAAAGGTTTTAAAAAGCTGCGCGCTCAAAGTGAAGTTATCGCCATTTGGGACGATCATGACTATGGCCAAGGTGACGGTGGTAAGTATTTTAAAGACAAGGAAAAAAGCCGTAAATATATGCTCGATTTTTGGCGAGAGCCAAAAGATTCACCACGTTATCACCAAGACGGCATTTACACCTCTTATCTGTATGGCGAAGGCGAACAAACTATCAGAGTAATTTTACCCGACCTGAGATGGAACCGAGACAACCTATATTCAGTTGACAAAGCAACCTATGAGACCGAACGCCAACCTAAATTTATGGGGCCTTACATACCCTCTACAAACCCCAGTGACCAATTACTTGGTGATACGCAATGGCAATGGTTAGAAGCCGAGCTTAAAAAACCGGCGACAATCAAAATTATTGGCTCAGGCATTCAGCTACTCAATGAGTTTTCAGGCTGGGAAACGTGGGCTAACTTTCCACATGAACGCAAACGCTTGCTCGAGTTTATTGCCAAAGAGAAAATTAGTGGTGTGCTATTTATTTCAGGAGACACCCACTTTGGCGATATCTCTAAAGTAAGTAAAGACTTACCTTACGCACTCTGGGAGATCACAAGTTCAGGCTTGAGTGAAAAATGGAAAGAAGTTAGCCCTAATAAACATCGTATAGGCAAAGGCGTTAATGTGGTGAATTACGGTTTTATTGAAGTTGATTGGCAACAAGCCGATCCGGTAATAGACATGGGCTTAAAAGGTAAAGACGGGAACGTTATTAAACATTTTAGCCTGCGTTTATCTCAGCTATCAGCAGATCAAAAAACTTGAGAGAGGTAAACACCGATAATTTATAGTTCTCTTACCTTCTTAGCGCTTGGCGAATAACATATTGCTCAGCGCTATCAATCATCTGTGCTAACTCACCATTTGCTGTTAAACGTTTAATTTCCTCGTCAACAAGGGGGACTAAATGTTGATAATCTTTGTGGATATAGTGATATAGGTCGAGCCGAGCAAGTGGTACACCGGTCGCTTCAATATTGTCATAACCTAGTTTAGTTAATATTAATTCACCGTCTAACGTATTGGTTAATACCGCATCAACTCTGTAACTTCTTAGCATAGTAAACATGCGTTTGGTGCTATTGACCTCATAAAAGTTATTTAAGCCACGGGTAATATTATCAGTGTGTTTGACTCCGCGAACCTTTGATAGTTGGTACTTAGCGAGATCAGCTTGGCTGTTAATCACCACACCACTGCCTTTAACGATAAAGGGCATAGTTTCTAGATAATAGTATGGCGTAGGAACGCGTATCGTATTCGGGGTTTCTTGGCCATAAGTCCAAATACGCATAATTTCACCTGCTTTTGCTCCTGTCGATGCTGCTTGCTGAGCGCGAGGTGCGGGTAAGGGATCAATATCAATGGTGATCCCAATATTTTTATAGATTTGCGGTAAAACTCGTCGACCAACTTCTTGCTCTACGAGCAGCTCAATTGAGGCAAACTCATAGTCAGCACTTTGAACCAAAGGGCTAAAAGTGACAGTAAGATATAGAATCCAGAAAACTGCACTAGATAAAAACTTCATATAGGGCTTCTATTTAACTTCACTGAAGTTAACTATAGCACTATCTATTGCAAAACAGTCAATAGGAGCTGCTTTTACAGGTTAAGGAGGCAAAAGTGTGACTATCAGCTGTATTGCCACAAATATCAGGTTCAGTTAGTTTGTTGATCCAACTGTGCTTTAGCCTGCTCTAATGCTGCCATATCTAAACCTAACTCTGCTACAGCCTCTTTAATTAAGCTCGGGTTAGTCATCACTTGCATCATAACCGGTTGCAATTGTTCTTGGGGGATCCCCAAACTGCCAATGGTCGCCATAGCCATTAGCGGGTTTTGAGTCAGTTCAGTAAAAATGGTTTTGATCTGTTCATCTGAAATATGATTGTCTTTCAATAACGCGATGATTGGGTTCATAGAAGTTGTCCAAATAAACTAAGTTAGCGGCATTATAAAAGATCTGAGTAATTTGCAAAGCGTTTATACCAATCCGTACAAATAAATGATCGCTCAGCTTGCGATAAAAGTTGCTAATACGAGGCGCATGTTGTTTAGACATAGTTGTTCTATTTCAAATAGCATGCAACAAAGTAGTAGTGACTTTTAGCCAAGCCCTTCGGGAGCTCGTCAGTAGCCCGATTACTGCCCATAATTTGCTCAATGTAGATTAACTACATTGTCACAAATTCTGATTGCACTCGAACTGCTGACGTAGCTCTGAGTAGATCATATTCTTGTACGGATTGGTATTATCGTGATGAAAAAACCACAGGCTATTAACACACTGTGGCTACACGGTTTTAAAGAACTGTCTATTTACTAATAGCTAGCAGGTACTTGCTATCATCGATTGGAGCTTTGATTGCAATACCTTGCTGTTCGGGAAAATATTCAATGGTTGCGAGTACATTTTGATCGACCAAGATAGGTTTACTCGCTAGCCTTGCATAAAACGCATCATGCTTAGTGTCTTGCTCAATCGTTTGAGCCATACAGTTAGCATCGATCGCCTTGGCTTGTGCATCAATACATTGCCAGATGTTTGTCTTGTCATCTGCAAATGTAAGTTGAGAGAAACTTAAGACGGCAACTACCACAAGAGTTGATTTGATCATGTATAACCTCCTTGACGTACTTACCTTTTGATATTAGCAAACAAGCAAAGAATCCCCCTAACATATTTTTATGACAAGTTTATGACACTAACGAAAATTATAAAAATAATCCCTCTGTAGTCGACTATCGCTTATAATAGCCGTTACCCATTCCTTGCCGATAACATCACACGTGACTGATAACAAACTATATGAAAATAACCCTCTACACGGCACCAGTTTATCGACCGTGTTAAATGAGCTTGTCGATCACTATGGCTTTGCTATTTTGTACGCTTATTTAAACATTAATTGTTTTAATAAAAATCCAAGTATCGCGGCAAGTTTGAAATTTTTGAAAAAAACACAGTGGGCAAGAGAAAAAGTCGAATCATTTTACTTGTATCAATATAAGAACTTACCACGTGCTAGTGCTAGCGAATTTGAAAAACCGCCGCGTGAGCGAATAATTCCAGACGGCGTTACTCCTCAAGCACCTGCAGAGTTAAGCTTTACCGATGCAGCGATTTTGCGTAAAAAAAGGCAGGAAAAAGCCGAACATCACAAGCAGGCTAATAAAAGACAGAAATCGAGAACTGCAACTAAGGCAGTGAGAGCATCGACGCAATCGGCGAAAGCAGACACCAATACCAAACTAGATCCTTGGGCTGATTATCGATAAAACCTTTTTCTTAATAAAACACAAAAGCCGCTCCTAGCGGCTTTTGTGTTTTTGATATTCTTTGTTTGACTGTCGTCAAAGAAAGTTAGTTAGTTCCCAATATATAGGATGATGATTCTTCGTTTATTACCTCGTCTATTTTATCAATTGGAATTTCTCTCAAGACACAATCTCGAATGTTGAGAAACGTTCGGTGGTTTGCGCGACCAAAGCGCATTTCTCGCTCAGAAGAAAGTGTGCTTTCAGCTGGGCTATCAAAGCTACTACCATCCATACAACACCTCACTATTGGATAACGAACTTCACACACAGTAATGCAGGTGTAATACCAAACTGCTTAAAAAAAACGTTACTCATTGTTTTAATTTGTTTTTTAATGCTTTTACATTGTCAATACAGTTTCTAGTATAAGATTAAAACGCCCTGATATTTGCAATTTGCAATGCACATATGCTTTTTTGCGTCACTCGATTCGTTTCACTGATTCCATCTCTAAGCCGACTGTGCTTTAATGGCGCGGTAGGGAAAATAACAACAAATGAGACAAGGAATTAATATATGAATAAGTTTGCCCTGACGACAGCAGCTGCCGTTGTAGCTGTCGCCATAATTACCCCTAAGTTTATTTCAACTAAAGTAGCTGATCAGATCACAACTGCCGTCGAAAACGTTAACTTAGCCTACGGCTATCAGGCTGAAATTAACGACTTACACAGCAATTGGTTTAATACACAAGCAAGTGTTCGCATCTCGGTAGATCTTGCCGAATTAGGCATAGATAGCGATGCAGAAGACCTCGAAGATCTCTATGTCGATATTGCTATAGATGCTTCTCATGGTCCTATTCTGCTCTCGAAACACAATTTTGGCTTAATTGATCTAGCGATTAGAATGGAAGACGGTGAGCTTAGACAGCATATAGATTGGCAAGCCGATGTGCCAATTTATCACGCAAGTATGTATACAGATTTAACGGGTAAAACGCACTTCAGCGACAGTGTTGCACCATTTACGTTTAATGATGAACCAAACAATACCTCTGTTGACTATAAAGGTTACTCTGGCACAGGATCCAATATTGATGGTGTAATTCATTATCACGGCATATCTGAGCCCCTGCTAGTTACAGGGGAAGATAATAACGTAGCAATGTCAGGTATGTCATTTGAAATGACAGCTAAGGCAACACTCGCTGAAATTTTTCAGGGTAAAATGCATGACTCTAATGCCCTGTTCAAGATAGCGTCAATTACCGCAGCTGATGAAGAAGACAAAACAATTGCCGAAATAGATAACGTCGCAGTGGATATTGTTTCTGAGCTTAACCGTGAAAATCGTACGGCTAATATGGTCGTTGGTTATAATGTAAAAAGTATTAAAACTGAAAATGAGCATATCCAAGATATTGCCTTCAATATTGAAATTAACCACTTGAGCGACAAATTTATTGAAGCCTATAAGCAAAACCAGCATATTTTTACTCAAGGCACTGAGGAAGAAATTCAAGCAAATATAATAACCTTTGTTGACGATAACCTGCTTACTCTATTAGAAGCTGAGCCAGAATTTAATATTACAGCCTTAACTGCAACGTTTAACGATGGCACTGTAATGAGTCAGTTAAATACACGTATTAAAGGGGTAAAGGCTATGCCAAATATTACAGAGAACCCAATGTTTTGGCTAAACCACCTCGTCGCTAATGGTGAATTTCAAGGTGACAAGGCGGTTATCGAGCGCTTTGCTGTTAACCAAGTAGCATCTCAAATTAAGGCAGATCCAAACGCAGCTAGCATGACTGAGGAAGAAATAGCGAGTATCGCAAAGCAACAAGCGCCGTTTTTACTGCAAACCTTTATTCAACAGGGGTTTATCGTAAAAACCGATAGTGGCTATCAAGCAAAATTTGATATCGTAGATCGTATATTAAAGGTCAATGACGTACAAATACCACTGCCCTTTTAACGCATTCAATAAAAATAAAGCGCCATATGGCGCTTTATTTTTGCTAGTTGAATTCAGCCTGCTCCATAAAGCTTTTTAAAGTTCTTTACATTCCAGCCGATCATCACTTCATTGCCAATTTTTAGCACTGGTACTGAGCGCGCACCAATCGCGTCTAACTCTTTTCGACCTCGTTGCATTTTGGCATTAGTTAAACGATATTGAATGCCATTGTCATCCAAATACTTTTTCGCCTCTCGACAATGTGGGCATTTATCTGAAATATATAAAACAACGCGTTTCATTATAAGCCTTTGATGAATTGATTACAGGGAGTATTTTACTAGAAGTGACAGAGCTTGGAAATTGGTTAGGTGAATGTTGGAGAGTTTGGCGGTTGGAAGGTTGGAAGGTGTGAAGGCGGTAATGCTTGAATGCTTGAATTAGAGTGACCCCGTTTTAGTGGACACCTTTTTAAATTTAATATTTAGAGGTGTCTATGCGATACAAATCTCGAAAACAATACAGTGAATGCTATAAGATGGATGTTGTAAGACAATCTGTTGAAAGCATTGAAACTCTCCCAGAGTTTGCCAAGCGAGTTGGCATAAATGTTCACATGATACAGCGGTGGCGTAAAAAATACCTTTCATCAGATCCAATAGTTCCAGTGGAGTTAAAAAAATTGAAAGGTCCTGATAAAAGCTACAAACAACTTGAAAAAGAAAATGAACGTTTAAAGAAACAACTTGAACGTGCGAATGAAGATATTGAAATCCTAAAAAAGGCGGAAGAGTTCTTCAAGGAAAAACGGCAGAAAAATTCGAGTTCATAGAGCAAATTCGAACGCCTGGAGATACTCTTCACTTGTGTAAACTGCTAGATGTATCAAGCTCTGGTTTTTATGCGTACTTTAAGCGTGGCACATCGAAAAGAGATGCAAGCAACGCTGAGTTATTACGTGCAATAGACAAGATAATTCAAATATCTGAAGGGGCATTTGGCTACCGGCAGATTCATGAGCAATTACTTGCTGAAGGCTATCAAGCAAGCCCTAATAGGGTTCAACGCCTATTACAGGCACAGCACTATCGTGCTGTTATGTCTCGAAAACAAAAGCGCTACCCTAAGGTTAGCCGTATTAACACACGGCCCAATTTATTAAACCGAGAGTTTTTACCTAAATCAGTAAATCAAGTTTGGGCGACGGATATTACGCAAGTTTATTGTCGTGAAGGTTGGCTGTATGTTTGCGTCATTATCGATTTATATTCTCGAGCTGTGCTTGGTTACAGTCAAGGGCGCGCAGCAACTTCGGATTTAGTTAAAAAGGCGTATTTGAATGCAAAGCGTTTTAGTAAGCTCAGTAACTTAAATGGTGTTCTTTGTCATTCAGACCAAGGCTCTCAATATAAAAGTGACTTGATCGTTCGGTGGCTAAATGCTCAAGGTGCTATAATTAGTATGTCTCGTAAGGGAAACTGTTGGGATAATGCTTGTGTTGAAAGCTTTTTCTCACTCATGAAACAACAATGGCTACACCCACAAGGGGTACAGCCATTGAAATACATGAGTCAAAGGGTTACGGGTTATATTGAAAATATTTATAACCGATTTAGAGTGCATGGCACTCATGGAGAAGTACCATTAGCTCGATACTTACGAGCAAGTTAAATGTGTCCATTATTATGGGGTCACACCAAATGCTTGAATGCTTGAATGCTTGAATGCTTGAATGCTTGAATACTTGAATGCTTGAATGCTTGAATGCTTGAATGCTTGGCAAGCAAGCATTAAAAAAGGCTAAATATGTCAACATATTTAGCCTTTCAACGTTATAGCCTTAAAACGTTACCGGTTTTTCGCTACGAGCTATGCTCGTTATTACCAACCAGCTTTTTCTTTTAAAGCTACGCCGATATCGGCTAATGAGCGAACGGTTTTAACACCAGCTGCTTCTAATGCCGCCGATTTTTGGTATTAGCCGTCAGCTGTAGATTTACCACTGGCACAAAAAAGCACTAGTGAGAGGCTAGTGCTTTTATCATGTTTAGATTCCGGCCGGCGCCGGAATGACTTGTTAGTTTAGATTACCAACCAGCTTTTTCTTTTAAAGCTACGCCGATATCGGCTAATGAGCGAACGGTTTTAACACCAGCTGCTTCTAATGCCGCAAACTTCTCGTCAGCTGTACCTTTACCACCAGCGATAATAGCGCCAGCGTGGCCCATACGCTTACCTGGAGGAGCAGTAACACCAGCAATGTAAGAAACTACCGGCTTAGTCACATTTTCTTTAATGTACTCAGCAGCTTCTTCTTCAGCTGTACCACCAATCTCACCGATCATAACGATAGCTTCAGTTTGCGGATCGTTTTGGAACATTTCTAAAACGTCAATGAAGTTTGTACCAGGGATTGGGTCACCACCAATACCAACACACGTTGATTGACCAAAACCAGCATCAGTTGTTTGCTTAACTGCTTCGTAAGTTAATGTACCTGAACGAGATACGATACCTACTTTACCTGGCTTGTGGATGTGACCTGGCATGATACCAATCTTACATTCACCCGGTGTGATAACGCCCGGACAGTTAGGACCAATCATGCGAACGCCAGTTTCTTCAAGCTTAACTTTAACATCAAGCATGTCTAACGTCGGGATACCTTCGGTAATCGTTACGATTAACTCGATACCTGCATCGATTGCTTCTAAAATAGCATCTTTACAGAAAGGAGCAGGAACGTAGATAACAGTCGCAGTAGCACCTGTTGCTTCAACAGCTTCACGAACTGTATTGAAAACTGGTAAACCTAAGTGCTCTTGGCCGCCTTTGCCTGGTGATACACCACCAACCATTTGCGTACCGTATGCGATAGCTTGCTCTGAGTGGAAAGTACCTTGACCACCAGTGAAACCTTGACAGATAACTTTAGTATCTTTGTTAATTAATACAGACATTATTTGCCCTCCGCAGCAGCTACTACTTTCGTTGCAGCGTCAGTTAATGATTCAGCAGCGATGATGTCTAAGCCTGAGTTAGCTAGAACTTCACGACCTGCTTCAGCGTTAGTACCTTCTAAACGTACAACTACTGGTACTTCAACACCTACCTCTTTAACAGCACCGATAATACCTTCAGCGATCATGTCACAACGTACGATACCACCGAAGATGTTTACTAATACTGCTTTAACGTTATCGTCAGATAAAATGATCTTGAATGCTTCAGATACACGCTCTTTAGTAGCTCCGCCACCAACATCTAAGAAGTTAGCTGGCTTGCCGCCGTGTAAGTTAACGATATCCATTGTACCCATTGCAAGGCCAGCACCGTTAACCATACAACCCACGTTACCGTCTAATGCAACGTAGTTTAATTCCCATTGTGCCGCGTGAGCTTCACGCTCGTCTTCTTGTGAAGGATCGTGCATCGCGCGGATTTTTGGTTGGCGGTATAACGCATTTGAGTCAACGCCGATTTTACCGTCTAAACAGTGTAAGTTACCTTCATCAGTGATAACTAATGGGTTGATTTCTAGTAATGCGAAATCGTGGTCGATAAACATGTTACCTAAGCCCATGAAGATCTTAACGAATTGCTTCATTTGAGTTGGGTTTAAGCCAAGTTTGAAACCTAATTCACGTGCTTGGTAAGCTTGAGGACCTACTAATGGGTCGATTGCTGCTTTGTGAATTAAGTGAGGAGTTTCTTCAGCAACTGTTTCGATGTCTACACCACCTTCAGTTGATGCCATGAAGACAACACGACGAGTACCACGGTCAACAACCGCGCCAAGGTATAATTCGTTAGCGATATCTGTGCAGCTCTCAACTAAGATTTTAGCTACTGGCTGACCATTTGCGTCTGTTTGGTAAGTGACTAAATTTTTACCTAACCAGTTTTGTGCAAACTCTTTGATTTCATCTTTAGATTTTACTAGCTTAACACCGCCAGCTTTACCACGGCCACCTGCGTGAACCTGTGCTTTAACAACCCACATATTGCCGCCAATTTTGTCGGCAGCTTCGGCAGCTTCTTTAGGTGTATCGCAAGCATAACCCTTAGAAACTGGTAGACCATATTCAGCGAATAATTGTTTCGCTTGATACTCATGCAAATTCATGGCGTTTCCCAATCATTTTATTTTGAAGTGAAATTAGCTATCTATTCAACCCGAACCAGTTGAGTAAAAACACTAACCCGTTTGTAAATTGGCTCGAATTATATCGATTATAGACGGCAGATTAAAGCCTTAAATTTGCATTTAGTTACGTCACGTTACATTTATCATAAAAAGTGAATAGAAACGCAACTTTGCCGCAGTTAGACATTCGTCCAATTGACAGTAAATCTTTAGCTAACCTCAAACGTTATTATGGGGCGAGAGTCAATTGACTCTAACCCCATAATGATTTTAGCGCGCGTTCTTGGATTTGCCATTTACCCTAAAAACTCACAAACAAAAAGCCCCGCTACTGCGGGGCTTTTGATTTTTTAGATTCCGCACTAAGTACGGAATGACAATCTTATGATTAGATGTCTAGCAATAAGCGTGTCGGGTCTTCTAGCAGCTCTTTAACAGCTACTAGGAAACCTACTGACTCTTTACCATCAATCAGTCTGTGATCGTATGATAGCGCTAAGTACATCATAGGTAAGATTTCAACTTTACCATTGATTGCCCATAGGAGTGCGGTCTTGGATTTAGCGTTTCCACTAAAAACTCACAAACAAAAAGCCCCGCTACTGCGGGGCTTTTGATTTTTTAGATTCCGCACTAAGTACGGAATGACAATCTTATGATTAGATGTCTAGCAATAAGCGTGTCGGGTCTTCTAGCAGCTCTTTAACAGCTACTAGGAAACCTACTGACTCTTTACCATCAATCAGTCTGTGATCGTATGATAGCGCTAAGTACATCATAGGTAAGATTTCAACTTTGCCGTTGACTGCCCATAGGAGTGCGGTCTTGGATTTAGCGTTTCCACTAAAAACTCACAAACAAAAAGCCCCGCTACTGCGGGGCTTTTGATTTTTTAGATTCCGCACTAAATACGGAATGACAATCTTATAATTAGATGTCTAGCAATAAGCGCGTCGGATCTTCTAGCAACTCTTTAACAGCTACTAGGAAACCTACTGACTCTTTACCATCAATCAGTCTGTGATCGTATGATAGCGCTAAGTACATCATAGGTAAGATTTCAACTTTGCCGTTGACTGCCATTGGGCGGTCTTGGATCTTATGCATACCTAAAATAGCAGTTTGTGGCATGTTTAAGATTGGTGTTGATAACAATGAACCAAAGACACCACCGTTGGTAATTGTGAAGTTACCACCTTGCATCTCGTCCATAGTTAACTTGCCATCACGACCTTTAATCGCTAAATCCTTAATACCTTTTTCGATACCCGCCATGCTTAGTTGATCTGCATCGCGTAAAACTGGTGTTACTAAACCACGTGGTGTAGAAACCGCAATCGAGATATCGAAGAAGTTGTGGTAAACAATGTCATCACCGTCAATTGATGCATTAACTGCTGGGTAGCGTTTTAATGCTTCAGTTACCGCTTTAACATAGAATGACATAAAACCTAAACGCGTATCATGAGTTTTCTCAAATACGTCTTGGTACTGCTTGCGAAGATCCATAATCGGCTTCATGTTAACTTCGTTAAACGTAGTTAACATTGCTGTTGAGTTCTTAGCTTCTAATAAACGATTAGCGATAGTTTTGCGTAAACGCGTCATAGGTACGCGTTTTTGGCTGCGCTCGCCTTGTGCTGCAACAGGTGCTGCCGCCGCTTTCGCTGGCGCTGCTGGTGCTGCCGCAGGCTTAGATGCTGCTTCAACGTCCTCTTTAGTGATACGACCACCCTTACCTGTGCCCTTCACATCAGCTTCAGTTAAGCCTTTTTCTGTCATTAAACGACGTACTGAAGGAGATGCTACACCGTCACCCGATGCTTCTTCTGTGGCAGGAGCTTGTGCTGGCGCTGCAGCTGCTGAAGCACCTGCAGACATTTCACCAATCTTTTGCTGACCTAATACTGTATCACCTTCAGCATGTAAGATTTTACCCATTACACCGTCAGCGGTAGCTGGTACTTCTAAAACAACTTTATCTGTTTCAATTTCAACAATGACTTGGTCGCGTGATACGGCTTCGCCTTCGGCAACGTGCCATGTTGCTACCGTCGCATCTGCTACTGACTCAGGTAACACAGGTACTAAAATATCAACTGTTTCACCACCAGTGCTTGCTACCGGTGTTTCTTCAGCTTTTTCCGCTGGTGCTGCAGCTGCCGCTTCGCCTTCGGCGAATGTACCAATGACTTGCTCGCCTAACACCGTTGCGCCTTCTGCTTCATTGATAGCAGTCATTACACCGTCAGCGGTTGCTGGTACTTCTAAAACAACTTTATCAGTTTCGATTTCTACTAAAACTTGATCACGAGTTACAGAATCGCCTACTTGAACGTGCCAAGTTGCTACGGTTGCATCTGCAACTGATTCTGGTAATACAGGAACCTTAATTTCGGTTGTCATTTAACTTATTCCTTACTTACACTTTTAACCAATAACGGTTTATTCAACAGTTAGCGCTTGAGCTACTAGCGCCTGTTGTTCTTTAACATGAACTGACATATAACCTACAGCGGGTGCTGCTGAAGCCTTACGACCGGCATAAGTCAAATACGTACCTTCAGGGATGATCGCGCGGAAATGATGCTGTGAACAATACCAAGCACCTTGGTTCTGCGGCTCTTCCTGACACCAAACAAATTGCTTAACGTGCTGATATGGCTCTAACACCTTCTGCAATTCTGCTTCTGGGAATGGGTATAATTGCTCAACGCGAACGATGGCAATGTTGTTTAATTCTTGCTTGCGACGTTGCTCTAATAGTTCGTAGTAAACTTTACCCGAACACATAACAACGCGTTCAACATCTTTTGGATTGATATCATCAATCTCACCAATAACATTTTTGTATTCACCTTGCGCTAATTCTTCTAGTGAAGAAACAGCTAATGGATGACGCAACAATGATTTTGGTGACATCACAATCAATGGACGACGCATTGGACGAACCACTTGACGGCGTAACATGTTGAATACTTGCGCAGGTGTAGATGGCACACATACTTGCATGTTGTGATCAGCACAAAGCTGCAAGAAGCGCTCTAAACGGGCTGAAGAGTGCTCTGGGCCTTGACCTTCGTAACCGTGCGGTAACAGCATAGTTAAGCCACATAAACGACCCCACTTTTGCTCACCTGATGAAATAAATTGGTCAAAGACTACCTGGGCACAGTTAGCAAAGTCACCAAACTGTGCTTCCCAAATGGTTAAGCCTTTAGGTTCAGCAGTTGTGTAACCATATTCAAAGGCCAGTACTGAAACCTCAGAAAGTACAGAGTCGTGGACTTCAAATGGTCCTTGGCCTTCACGCACGTTTTGTAGTGGTAAATAGGTCGACGCATCTTTTTGATTGTGCAATACCGCATGACGGTGGAAGAAAGTACCACGACCGGCATCTTGACCAGTAATGCGCACGCGATTACCAGCATCAACGATAGCCGCATAAGCTAAGCTTTCAGCAAAGCCCCAGTCGAGTAATTTCTCACCTTTGGCCATTTTCTTGCGATCGTCGTAAATTTTCTTAACGCGAGAGTGTACTGGGTGCGACTCTGGGTAGCTTGAAATACTATTGGCTAACGCTTTTAACTTGTCTAAGTCAATTGCAGCATCGTATTTATCATCCCAGTCGTGACCAATGTAAGGTGTCCAATCCACTGAGTGCTCAGTCATTGGGCGCCATTGTTCAACAGTACATTGACCTTCGTCTAATAGTTTACGGTAGTACTCAGCCATTTCATTGGCTTTTTCTAAGCGAATAGTCCCTTCTGCATCTAGCTTGTTAGCATATAACTGACGCGGTGTAGGATGCTTTTTCACCTTTTGGTACATCAAAGGTTGCGTAGCATTTGGCTCATCGGCTTCGTTGTGGCCGTGGCGACGGTAACACACTAAATCAATAACGACATCGCGCTTAAATTTATTGCGGAAATCTAAGGCGATTTGTGTAGCTAACACAACCGCTTCTGGATCATCACCATTGACGTGGAAAATTGGTGCCTGAACCATCTTAGCTATTTCAGTACAGTACTCACCACTACGTGTATCTTCAGCTTTAGAAGTTGTGAAGCCCACTTGGTTATTGACCACGATGCGAATCGAACCACCAACTTTGAACGCGCGCGCTTGCGACATGTTAAAAGTTTCTTGGACAACACCTTGACCGGCAATTGCTGAATCACCGTGAATGGTAATAGGTAGTACTAGGTCACCATTGTCACAATCACGACGATCTTGACGAGCGCGTACTGACCCCATAACCACAGGGTTAACAATCTCTAAGTGAGAAGGGTTAAAGGCTAGCGCTAAGTGAACATTACCACCAGGTGTAACAAAGTCTGAAGAGTAACCCATGTGATATTTAACATCACCAGAGCCGACTAAATCGTCGTGCTTACCAGCGAATTCGTCAAACAACTTAGATGGGTTTTTACCTAGTACGTTAACTAATACATTTAAACGACCACGGTGGGCCATGCCCATAACCACTTCTTTGGTGCCATGGGTACCAGCACGAGTAATTAATTCCTTCAGCATTGGAATTAACGCATCACCACCTTCAAGTGAGAAACGCTTTGCACCAGGGAACTTGGCACCTAGGTACTTTTCTAAGCCATCGGCAGCAATTAGGCCTTTGAGAATTTCTTCTTTTTCAGCCGTCGATAATTGTGCTTGTGATTGAACAGATTCTAAGCGCGATTGAATCCAGCGCTTTTCCTCTGTTGACGTCATGTGCATATATTCTGCACCAATAGAACCACAGTAGGTTTTGCGCAGTGATTTATATAAGTCACCAAGCTTCATTGTCTCATCGCCATCAGCATATGAGCCAACGTTAAATTCTTTATCGAAATCGTTTTTAGACAAGTCGTGATGAGATAATTGGAGATCTCTAACGCGATCGCGCTGCCAAATCCCTAATGGATCTAAGTTGGCATTTTGATGACCGCGAAAACGGTAAGCATTGATCAGCTGTAAAACCTTAACTTGCTTGCCGTCTGAACCGCCTGATACCACAACGCGAGCGGGCTGTTTAGCGAGTTCTTTAAATTCGTCACGAATTTCAGAGTGCTTGTATTCAACATCAGCACCCTCAATTTTTGGTAGGTTTTCAAATATTTCACGCCACTGTGCAGGCACAGATTGTGAGTTATCTAAAAATGATTCGTACAGTTCTTCAATATACGCAGCATTTGAGCCGCTTAAATGGGAAGACTCTAACCAAGCCTTCATTGCACCTTCGGGCATTGCTAGTTCCTAAAAATGGTATTAAGCAACAGATATACAATTTAACAGCAAAGGGTAGCGTTATCGCTACCCTATTTAATCAGCAGTTAAACCGCTCTTTTTAATAGCATCGACTTGATATGGCCGATAGCTTTAGTTGGGTTTAATCCTTTCGGACAAACGTCAACACAGTTCATGATGCCATGACAACGGAATACGCTGTATGCATCTTGTAACCCATCTAAACGCTCTTCAGTAGCAGTATCACGGCTATCGATTAAGAAGCGGTAGGCGTGTAATAAACCTGCTGGGCCGATGAACTTGTCAGGGTTCCACCAAAACGACGGACAAGAGGTTGAACAACATGCACATAATATACACTCGTAAAGACCGTCTAACTTATCACGCTCTTCAATTGACTGAATATGTTCACGAGCTGGCTGCTCTTTACCATCGTTAATCAAGTATGGCTTAATTTTTTCATATTGACTGTAGAATTGAGACATATCAATTACTAAGTCACGAATTACTGGCAAACCTGGCAATGGACGTATAACGATTTTGCTCGCTTTTAGTTCCGATAATGGCGTGATACACGCTAAGCCATTTTTACCATTCATGTTTAAGCCGTCTGAACCACAAACACCTTCACGACATGAACGACGGAATGATAACGTCGGGTCTTGCTCTTTTAACAAGATCAAGGCATCTAACACCATCATATCTGAGCCTTCTTGGATTTCAAGCTCGTAGTCTTTCATGTAAGGCGCATTATCAACATCAGGGTTGTAACGGTAAACTGAAAATAACTGTTTCATACAATGCTCCTTAGTACGTTCTTACTTTCGGTGGGAAAGCTTCACGATGAACGGGTTTCATGTTTACATCACGCTTAGACATTTCTTCTGTTTCAGGTGTGTAAATTGTGTGACATAACCAGTTTTCATCATCACGGTCTAAGAAGTCTTCACGTGAGTGTGCACCGCGAGACTCAGTACGATAGTTAGCAGCTTTTGCTGTACTAAAAGCAGTTTCCATTAAGTTGTCTAATTCAAGACACTCAATACGCTCAGTGTTGAATTCACGAGACTTATCTTTTAGGTGTGCATTTTTCAGGCGCTCACGAATTTCAGTTAATTCTTTCATGCCTTCAGCCATCGCTTTACCTTCACGGAATACCGAGAAGTTCATCTGCATACACTGTTGTAAGTCTTTCTTGATTTGAACTGGGTCTTCACCACCAGTTGATGATTCCCAACGGTTGTAGCGAGCTAATGCAGCCTCTAAATCTGATTCAGACGCATCTTTACCGTTTTGCGTACCCGCTAAGTATTCACCTAAGAAATTACCTGCCGCACGACCAAAAACAACTAAGTCAAGTAATGAGTTACCACCTAAGCGGTTTGCGCCGTGAACAGACACGTTAGCAATTTCACCTACGGCGAATAAACCTTCAATGATAGTGTCTTTGCCCGTTGCAGGGTCAAAGTGGATCGCTTGACCATTGACGTTACAAGGTACACCACCCATTTGGTAGTGACACGTAGGAATTACTGGAATCGGCTCGTCTGCAGGGTGAACGTGTGCGAATGTTTCTGATAACTCACATACCCCTGGTAAACGCTGCATTAGTGTTTCGCGACCTAAGTGGTCTAATTTTAACTTGATGTGAGGTCCGTATTGAGGATGGTCACAGCCACGACCTTCGCGGATTTCAGTCATCATTGAACGAGCAACAACATCACGACCAGCCAAGTCTTTAGCATTTGGTGCGTAACGCTCCATGAAACGTTCGCCATCTTTGTTTAGTAGGTAACCACCTTCACCACGACAGCCCTCTGTTACTAATGTACCAGCACCCGCAATACCTGTTGGGTGGAACTGCCACATTTCCATATCTTGCATTTGAACACCAGCACGCAGTGACATACCGACGCCATCACCTGTATTGATGTGAGCATTAGTGGTTGATGCGAAGATACGGCCGGCACCACCTGTTGCTAAAACCGTAGCACGAGCTTTAAAGTAACAGACTTCACCTGACTCGATGTCAATCGCAGTAGCACCAACAACGTGACCGTCTTCGTTTTTCACTAAGTCTAATGCGTACCACTCAGAGAAAACGTTAGTTTTATTTTTAACGTTTTGTTGGTATAGACAGTGTAACAACGCGTGACCTGTTCGGTCAGCAGCCGCAGCAGTACGAGCAGCTTGCTCACCACCGAAGTTTTTAGACTGACCACCGAATGGACGTTGGTATACTTTACCGTTTTCGAAACGAGAGAATGGTAACCCCATGTTCTCCATTTCGATAATGGCCTCAGGACCTGTTTTACACATGTACTCAATTGCATCCTGATCACCAATGTAATCAGAACCTTTAACGGTATCGTACATATGGAATTCCCAGTTATCATCATGGGCGTTACCAAGTGCTACGGTAATACCACCTTGGGCAGATACCGTATGCGAACGCGTTGGGAATACTTTAGAAATCAGTGCACAAGATTTGCCTGATTCAGAAATTGCTAATGCAGCGCGCATACCCGCGCCGCCTGCGCCAATTACAATGGCGTCAAATTCACGAACTGGAACGCTCACTTACACACCCCACACAGTGATTAAACCTGCAACGAAGTACGCTACTAAGGTTACTGAAAAAATAAATTGTAAAGCACCGCGAATAAACGCAGGTTTTACGTAATCTGACAATACTTGCCAAATACCAATCCACGCGTGGATTAGCACCGCGAATAAGGCAAGAATAGTAAATACTTTAACACCCAAGCCTGAAAACAAGCCCGTCCAAATGTCATACGTAACGTCTGGAGTGGTCAAGAAAAAGTACGCTAAAAATAGCGAATAAGCAGCGAGAATTACAGCACTCGCTCTTAATAAAATAAAGTCATGTACGCCACTACGGCCTACAGTTGCAGCATTGCTTACCATAACTTAACTCCAGCGAAAATTGTTAAGATAATCCAAAGGGCGATAACCACTTTAGCACTTGTATTACCAGAAACTTTCTCTTCAAAGTGGCCTAAGTCCATCATCAAGTGACGCACACCCGCTAAGAAGTGGTAAATAATTGCTGATACGATGCCTAAGATAATTAACTTAAAGAACAAGCCATCGAGCATAGCTTCAACTTCAGCGAATCCTTCGGCAGATGATAATGACAGAGATAAAAGACATAACAAAATGCCTACGGCAAACACCATGATAACACCAGAAATACGGTGTAAAATTGATGCATTAGCGGCAGGATGCATTTTGATAGTAGTTAAATCTAGGTTTACAGGACGTTGTTTTTTCACGATATTGCCTAAAGAGCTCTTTATGAGCCTTCTACTTTTTTTCGTTCCTCTTAAACCACTCAATAAATAATAAATATTGAATAGTCCCCCAAGCAATCAGCGAATCTGAACTACAATTGATTACAAATATAGCAAGCATATTCACAGATCGAACTGATTATATAGTTGATACGTAAGAAATACAATTTTCGTTGACTACTAATAAGTTGCGTTTAAATTTTAATCAACATAAGTGATGTGAATGGCAACTATCTTGATCTAATCGTACACATTTTCACAATTGCATTGACTTTAAGGGGGATCTTGCATTAGAATACGGCACCAGTTTTATATTCATAAAATTTGAGTATTTTTTCATCGCTCGCTCGCAGCCTTGAAAAAATGGAACTAACTAAAATTAAATCATAGGGGATATACGTATGGCTGACTCTAAAGCCTCTCTAAGTATTGACGGTAAAGTGATCGCTGAACTACCAATTTTATCAGGTACAGCGGGTCAAGACGTTATTGATATCCGTACACTTGGTGGTGCTGGTTATTTCACATATGACCCAGGTTTCTTAGCAACTGCATCTTGTGAATCAGCAATCACTTACATCGATGGCGGCAATGGTGTTTTACAGCATCGTGGTTACCCTATCGCTAGCTTAGCGAAAGAAGCTGACTTTCTTGAAGTTTGCTACTTATTATTAAACGGTAATGCGCCAACTAAAGCAGAATACGACGACTTCAAATCGATTATTACCAAGCACACCATGGTGCACGAAAAGCTCGCACATTTCTTCCAAGGTTTCTTACCTGATGCTCACCCAATGGCAATGCTTTGTGGTGTGGTTGGTGCGTTATCATCGTTCTACCACAGTGATTTAGACATCGATAAGCCAGACCAACGCATGCGCAGTGCCCACCGCTTAATTGCGAAAATGCCGACTATTGCTGCAATGGCATACAAGTACAGTATTGGCCAACCATTCGTTTACCCACGCAACGACTTAACTTACGCTGAAAACTTCTTGCACATGATGTTCTCTGTGCCTGCAGAGGAATACAATGTAAGCCCAGTAGCTGCGCGCGCAATGGACCGTATCTTTACACTTCACGCGGATCACGAGCAAAACGCTTCTACATCAACAGTGCGTTTAGCTGGTTCATCAGGTGCTAACCCATACGCTTGTATTGCAGCGGGTGTTGCATCTTTATGGGGCCCCGCTCACGGCGGTGCTAATGAAGCATGTTTAAACATGTTAGAAGAAATTGGTGATGTATCTCGCGTTGATGAGTTCGTTGCAAAAGCAAAAGACAAGTCTGATCCATTCCGCTTAATGGGCTTTGGTCACCGTGTCTACAAAAACTTCGACCCACGTGCAACAGTAATGCGTGAAACGTGTCATGAAGTTTTAGCTGATTTAGGTGTGACTGATCCACTACTTGACGTCGCTATGGCATTAGAAAAAGTTGCTTTAGAAGATCCGTACTTCATCGAGAAGAAACTATACCCGAATGTAGACTTCTACTCAGGTATTATTTTGAAAGCGTTAGGCATTCCTACAAGCATGTTTACCGTTATCTTCGCGATGTCTCGCACGGTTGGTTGGATTTCACACTGGGATGAGATGTTATCTCAACCAGGTCAGAAAATTGGCCGTCCTCGCCAACTATACACAGGTGAGATTGACCGCGAATTTACGCCGTTAAAAGACAGATAACTTTCCGCTTTAAATAGCTGAAATATTTAAAACAAAAAAGGTAGCTTGCGAGCTACCTTTTTTATTTTCGCCACATTTTATTTAACTTCCATGTTCTATGGCGATATTTGATATTTTCAACGACCAAAATAACTTTTGAATAATTATTCAATACAACTTTGTTCACCAGCACCGCCGCGCTGTTCATACGACTAATACCAATTGAAATAAATATTTGACCGACTCAGAGCTACGTCAGGGAAGTTAGAATAAAGGAAATTTATGCCAATGTAGCATTCTCCATCAAATAAATTTGCAAAATTATCACTTTTCTGACGAGCTCCCAAGGGCGAGTTTAAAAGACTTTTATACTTCGTTGCCCCACATGGAAGTGGGGTAAGGTGACAAAGCAGGAGCACATTG
The DNA here is from genome assembly GCF_014898095.1 of Thalassotalea sp. LPB0316. Taxonomy (NCBI): domain Bacteria; kingdom Pseudomonadati; phylum Pseudomonadota; class Gammaproteobacteria; order Alteromonadales; family Colwelliaceae; genus Thalassotalea; species Thalassotalea sp. LPB0316. Next base: position 1,809,201 of record NZ_CP062946.1, on the reverse strand, counting down.
TCTTTACTGATTTTAGTAAGGTTCCCACATGGACGTGGGGCATTAGAACAACGCAGGACGCAGTTGTCGAGAATAACCATTATCGGCAATCAAAGCGTTGCCTACATGGATGTAGGTACTTAGGTTGTGTCTGGAACTTACAACCTGTGTCTAAAAGCCTTTTAAATCTCGCTGAGTGACCAAATATTTAATTCACTTGGTATAATGGTATAATGCGCCGTTTTTTTAACGTTATGAGATTCTCCTATGACTGACTATCAATTGCGTTTTGGCGGTATTGAACGACTTTATGGCAAGCAAGGCGCTAATGTAATAAAAGCGGCACATATCTGTGTTATCGGGATTGGCGGCGTCGGTTCATGGGTTGCTGAAGCTCTAGCACGCAGTGGTGTTAATCAAATAACGTTAATTGACCTAGACGATATTTGTACCACCAACACTAATCGTCAAATTCACGCCATGAGCTCAACGGTTGGTGAGAGCAAAGTTGAAATCATGGCGAATAGAGTCAAAGACATTAACCCTGATTGTATCGTCAATGAAATTGAAGATTTTATTACTGAGGAAAATCTCTATCAACATATCGATGAACGCTACGATTATCTCGTCGATGCTATTGACTCGGTCAAAATTAAAACAGCAATTATCGCCCGAGCCAAACGCATTAAGTTGCCGATAGTCACCATTGGCGGTGCCGGTGGACAAATTGATCCGACACAAATAAAAGTTGACGACTTGAGTCGGACCTATCAAGATCCGTTATTAGCAAAGGTGCGAAACCAATTGCGCCGAGATTATAATTTCCCTAAAAATACTAAACGCAAATTTCGGATAGATGCTATCTATTCAACTGAGCAGTTAGTTTATCCTACTGACGATGGTGAAGTTTGCCATGCAAAACAGTCAAACGACGGTGCGATGCGCCTAGATTGCAGTGGCGGCTTTGGCGCCATCACCCATGTGACGGCTAGTTTTGCTTTTTTTGCAACCTCTGTAGTCTTGAAAAAACTGATCAAGAAAGCGCTAACGCTTTAATTTTTTCAACAATCGCCAATAGCCCATTGCCTCGTGATGGGCTTAAATGACTCAATAACCCTAACTTTTCAAAATATGCATTGATGTCGAAGGCTTGAATCTGTGCGGCAGTTTTGTGTTGATAAGCGGCTAGCGTTATCCGCAGTAATCCACGAACGATCTTGGCATCACTATCGGCATAAAAGTAAAACGTTTCTCCTTGCTTTATCGCCACGAGCCAAGCTTGGCTTTCACAGCCAGAAATTAGTGACTGAGCGCTTCTTAATGTTTTATCCATACGCTCAAACGACTTTCCTAATAGCATAATTTCTCGATGCTTTTGATCCCAACTTTTTGCCTGAGTGAAGCGCTCGATGATCTCGTTCATTTCCATTGATTCAGATCGAATGCTTGTTGCTAACTCATTGCCTGAACCGGTATCTAGGCAACTGTCTGTTTCGCCTTTGATAAACACTGTTAATTTATCAATAAAAATATCGATTTCAGCCATCGTGTTATAAGGTGCAAGCGAGACTCTTAAACAACCATTCATATGCAAGGATTCCATCAGCGGCATTGCACAGTGATGCCCTGCCCTTATGGCAATACCTTGACTATCCAAATAGCTACTTACATCTTGGTTGTGATGGTTATTCACCACAAAGGCATAAAGGGGTATATCAGCCTGTCTACTAAATACCAATTCAACGCCGTCAGTGTCTGTGAGTTTATCAAATAAATATTGGCTTAACGCGGCATCTTGCTGATGAATAAAATCAAAGTTGTCTTTGATTAGCTCTATCGCCTTAGCAAAGGCAACCACGCCAACAATATTGGGCGTACCCGCTTCAAACTTAAACGGTAGCTCATTAAACACTGTGCCTGTTTTTAAGCTAACAGTTTTGATCATCTCACCACCATATTGGTAGGGTTTCATTTGCATGAGTAGCGCTTGCTTTGCATAGAGCACACCTAGACCAGTGGGACCATACATTTTATGCGCCGAGAAAACATAAAAATCGCAATCAAGCTCAGTAACGTTAATTGGCAAATGAGCAATCGCTTGAGCGCCATCAATCAGTGTTTTGGCACCGACTTCTTTAGCCCGTGCAATAATAGCTTCGATTGGGTTTATCATACCTGTAACGTTTGCAATGTGATTAACAGCAACGAGCTTAGTACGATGAGTTAGGCATGTTTCAAAGTCAGCTAAATCGACAATACCTTTATCCGTTAAGCCAACGGCAACAAGCCTTGCACCTGTTTGCTCAGCGACGACTTGCCATGGCACGATATTGGCGTGATGCTCTGCGACTGAAATAATTATCTCATCGCCTGCAGTCAAGTTTTCAAGCGCCCAACACTGAGCGATTAAATTGATTGCATGGGTAGTCCCTGAGGTCCAAATAACTTCATGAGAGTATTGCGCGCCAATAAACGCTTGTACCTGCCTACGCGTCTCCTCAAACGCTTGTGTAGCTCTGGTACTGATAGCATGCGAGGCCCGATGAACATTGGCATTTTGACTTTGATAAAACTGACCACTAGCCGCAATAACTGATGATGGCTTTTGCGTTGTAGCACCATTATCAAAATAAATAAGTGGCTTACCGTTAACCTGTTGCTCAAGCAACGGAAATTGATCTCTAAAGTTTTGTAATTGGCTCATCAATGTCGTCATATTGTCATAAAGTGCGCATATTATACCTAAGATTTCGCTGAGGATATTGGTAGTTTTTCCTTAATTAAACGGTTTTTTAGTTCGCGAAAATGGTGAATTAAAGCTATAACTAAAGATGAGTCTTCTCATAAGGGTAAGGCAGTATGGCACTCTATTCATGGTTTAATAAAAATCAACATGGAAAACAACAATCCAGCCCAACAATCTCACCAAAGTTTACCACTGACTCACTGACGTGGCCGATAGCTCAAGTTAATAGTTATCAGGTGAAGTATGCTTTGTCGTCAATCAAACTGAGGAATAAATCAGCGGAGGATGAACCGAATACATCGCTTGTTATGCTAGATGAAAAGCACTGATAGCAAGTGAATTATATGGTTGTGCATTTGGTATTAAAGCTCAGTGCTTGGGTCAATTAGTTGAGATTATTCCGAAAGCCGGGCTGAAAAAACGTATGACTGGCTGGCTCTTTGATCATTTCGTCAAGCATCTCAATATAGGGCTCAGGCATGGGTAATTCAAAATAACGCATAAAGTTAGGTTTTTTAATCGGCTTGTAGGCATTTATTAAGGCGTTTTTTTGACATGTCTCACTTAAAAAAATACCCACTTCTGCTTGGTGGCTGATTGGGGTTCCGACCTTTCTTTCACCATCAAACACTGTGAATAATGGCGTTGTTTCTTTGATCTGCGCTCGCCATGGAAGCAATTGTAAGAGTTGCTCTCTAGTTGAATTATTGTCAAGGGATAATGTCACCACATTTCGCCCGATCACTTGATTGGCTTGCTGGCAAGCCAAATGGTTTTCACGCAAAGGATATTCATCAATAAAGCCTGCCAGATGGCCCAATTCATGGGCGATGACCTCAGCACTATCTTCACGATCAAGATAAAGAATACCACCGTGAACATTAGCTCCCCCTTCAGGTAATAGCACACCGAGATAATCCGTATTAACCAGCTTGGTAAAAGCATTGAAAACTTGTTCATCACACATAATCGGCTCACCACTATTGGCTTGGCAATCTAACCAACTTATCGGCAGATATCGAACCTCGACAGGACAAACAACCTGTGTGATTGGGTGATCACTTAGAGCTGTTAATCGATTACTGAGCCGTTCAATATCATCAATTGTTGTGGCTAAAAATGTAATGGTACGCTTGCAGCTCTGCGCTGGCTTTACCTGAAAATAAGAAATGCGCTGTGCGCTAAACAAACTGCGATGTTTATCCAATTCCTCAATAGGCAACTCATCGAAATACACAGCTTGAAGCAAGGCAATGAAATTAGCTAAATCGGCTTCGCTAGATCGTTGCTTAATTGTACTTAGCATATAATCTAGATTGCCAAGCTCTATTGCTAGTCCAAAAGTTACATCGTGATATCGTAGTGTTTGGTTAGAAATGAGTAATTCAAAAGCCTGTTGATTATGCCCCTTTAACAACAACATTTTGGCATAAGCCAGCGTCACTTGGGGGACTTTTGGGCTAGTTGAGGCTTTAACCACAGCATTGCACTCGTCACATCATGATTATCAAGGTAATAGTCAGCGAGCTCAAGTGCGTGACTAGGGGTTTGCCGTGCCAATTGCTGACTCAGTGATAACCACTGGTTAGTCCCGACTGCTTGATGATCGCGAGCAAGCTCGAGTGCAATTATCTGCCGGTGTTTTACCCCTAAAGCAACAAGTGCTTGATTAGTCTTTTCGGCGTCACTGGTTTGGTTATCATCACTCGTTAATGCACTTTGTAAGTACGGGGCTAATAAAAAAGAGCTTGCTGACAATAACGTCAACAAGCTCAATAAAATAACGAGTCGAAAAAACTTCACAGAATCCGTTTAACTTTGCGGTGAGTTGACCAGTGTCTCACGCATTAATTGTAACTCAAGCTTAGCGTAACGATGCTCAACAAACTCGTAAACATTTGTACTTAACGCCAGTTTAAAGTAATTCGCCGCGGCATTGTTATTACCGCTGAACTGTTGATATTTTGCCAGGTAAAAGTAACCTTCACAAAGCCTATCGGCTAACTCTCTCGAGCTAGAAACACCTACAGTTAGCGTATCAATAAAGGCACTTTGAGAAATTTCTTCAGCATACAGTCGAATAATCTCTTTACCCCAAACGTCGTCATCGACTTGTGTTGCACGCAATTTTAAATTTGCTAATGCAGTTTTTGGATCAACATTACGTTCAGCCAAATAAAGCCATAAAATACGATAAGGATCATTAACTTGTTGCTGATGAAAAGTAGTAAGATCTTCTTTAGCAAGCTCTGCACGGCCACCGTAATAAAGTGCAATACCGCGATTTAAATACGCATAATCGTGATCCGGTGCTAACTCGATTGCCGAATCAAACTGATCATAGGCTTGAATAAACTCTTGGTTTTGCGTTAGGTGGATCCCCAGAAAATTATAGGCATCCACTAAATCGTTTTTTAATCGCAATGCACGGGTGAAGTCAAGGCGCGCAAGCGAACGCAAACCGACACTATCATAAATTACACCGCGGTCGTAAAATAATTGCGCTCGTTGGTCATCGGTAATATCTGCACGAGTTAACACTTCGGATAAACGCGCTAAGGCTATTTCACTTTTGTAATGAACCGTCAATGGCTCTGCAATAACTAATTGTTCAACAGCCTGTGTTGACGAGGTCGATAAACTAGAGCAGGCTTGTAAGGAAAAGGCTAAAACAATAGCAGATAAATAGGATATTGGTTTCACAAAGTTCTCATCAATTTTCTTTTTCTTCAGTATATAGTAGCGACTGTGATAAATAAATGTGTGTCTTGCCACCGTTTCATCTTGTAACAGATACAAAAAAGGAGACTTATGCGTCTCCTTTTTCAATCTTCTTTGTTTAAATCATTATTCAGCAGGCGCTTCAGGAGCTGTTTCTTCAGCACTCTTTTGAGCAGCTTCTTTAATGCTTAAACGAACACGGCCTTGGCGGTCAACTTCTAATACTTTAACCGTCACTTCTTGGCCTTCAGATAATACGTCAGTTACCGCATTTACACGCTCTTCAGAGATTTGTGAAATGTGAACTAAGCCGTCTTTACCTGGTAATACGTTAACGAACGCACCGAAATCTACGATACGTACTACTTTACCGGTGTAGATTTTACCTACTTCGATTTCAGCAGTGATCGCTTCGATACGAGCAATTGCATCTTCTGCTTGTTTGCCATCAGTTGCCGCAATTTTAACGGTACCGTCGTCTTCGATTTCGATTGTTGTACCCGTTTCTTCAGTAAGTTGACGAATCGTTGCGCCACCTTTACCAATAACGTCACGGATCTTGTCAGCGTTGATCTTCATCGTGTGAATGCGCGGAGCAAACTCAGAGATATCATCACGCGCACCAGCAATCGCTTCGTCCATGACTTTTAAGATATGAATACGTGCACCTTTTGCTTGGTTAAGCGCAGTTTGCATAATATCTTTAGTAATACCTTCAATCTTAATGTCCATTTGAAGTGCAGTAATACCTTCGGTAGTACCCGCTACTTTAAAGTCCATATCGCCTAAGTGATCTTCGTCACCTAAGATATCTGAAAGTACAACGTGGCTGTCGCCCTCTTTAACTAAGCCCATTGCAATACCGGCAACTGAAGACTTAATCGGAACACCCGCGTCCATTAACGCTAATGATGTACCACAAACAGACGCCATTGAAGATGAACCATTTGATTCAGTGATTTCCGATACCACTCGAACTGCGTATGGGAATTCTTCAATAGTTGGCATTACGGCTAAGATACCGCGCTTAGCTAAACGACCGTGACCAATTTCACGACGCTTAGGTGAACCAATGAAACCCGTTTCACCAACACAGTATGGCGGGAAGTTGTAGTGCAACATGAAGTTGTCTGTCTTTTCACCTAAGATAGTTTCAACTTTTTGTGCATCGCGCGCTGTACCTAAGGTAGCAGTTACTAATGCTTGTGTTTCACCACGGGTGAATAATGAAGAGCCGTGAGTACGTGGTAATATACCTGTCATCACGTCTAATGCACGAATCATTTCAGGATCACGACCGTCGATACGCGGCATACCTGAAGTAATGCGACCGCGAACAACTTTCTTCTCTAAATCGTGGAATAAGTCTTTCGCTTCTTGCTCGTTTAGCTCTTCACCTAACTGTTCAGTTAAAGCAGCTAATACTTCTGTACGAATTTCAGCAACGCGCTCGTAACGAGCTGCTTTTTCAGTAATTTGGTACGCTTCGTTTACTTTGTCTGCAGCTAACTCGTCAATTTTCGCGATTAACTCAGCATTCTTCTCAGGTGCAACCCAATCCCATGAAGGGTTGTTTACTTCAGCTGCGAATTCTTGAATCGCTTTGATAGCGGCTTGTGATTGCTCGTGACCGTAAACAACAGCGCCTAACATAACGTCTTCTGATAACACTTGCGCTTCTGATTCAACCATTAATACAGCTGATTCAGTACCTGCTACAACTAAATCTAACTGGCTAGTTTCTAATTCAGATTGTAATGGGTTTAATAAGTATTGGCCGTCTTTGTAACCAACACGTGCTGCACCTACTGGACCGTTAAATGGTGCACCAGTAATGGCTAATGCAGCAGACGTACCTAATAAAGAAATGATATCAGGGGCAATTTCTGGGTTAGCAGAAACTACCGTAATAATAACTTGTACTTCGTTCGTGAAACCTTCAGGGAATAACGGACGAATTGGACGGTCAATTAAACGTGCAATTAACGTTTCTTCTTCAGATGGACGACCTTCACGTTTGAAGAAACCACCAGGGATTTTACCTGCAGCGTATGTTTTTTCTTGATAGTTGACCGTTAATGGGAAGAAATCTTGACCTTCTACAGCATCTTTTTTCGCCACAACAGAAACTAATACGCTCGTGTCGTCCATTGATGCCATAACAGCTGCTGTTGCTTGACGTGCAATAACACCTGTTTCTAGAGTTACGGTATGTTGACCGTATTGAAATGTTTTAGTTACCGGAGTAAACATTAACTTTATTCCTTATTTTCGACACTGATCTACCTATTTAAATCAGCTCTTTTTTCTTTCATTTAATTTTGCCCGCTAATTATACTGACAAAACACTGATTTACTAGCGTGTCCATAGATAATTTAATTAAGAATGCTAAAAATTTTCTGCCAAAGCTGATAGGTTATTCTCGAAAAACGCATTCTCATGACCTAGGCATCACTTAGAAGACCGTATTTTCAATGATTTACGGATGCCACCATCTGGTTTGACCACTTGCTCAATTTATGTATCATAACGTTAAAACATCAATAGATATTTACCTATGAACATTAAACCTCATCCTATTGAAGTCACTTGCCGAGACAACACCATAATTATCGGTCAGCTTTTTAGGCCAGAAGTTGATTTAAGGGGTGCTGTTATGATTGCCCCAGCAACAGGTATTAAACAAGGCTTTTACGCTAAGTTTGCCAGCTATTTGGCTGAACAGGGCTTTGCGGTAATGACATACGATAACCGCGGTATTGGCAAATCATTACACGGCAAGGTTTCTAGCTCGCAAGCTTCACTTCAATGTTGGGGAGAACTGGATGCAACGGCGGTGCTCGACGTTCTGATCAAAGTATTTCCACAGACGAGCTACCACTTAATTGGTCATAGTGCCGGAGGACAATTGATCGGTTTGATGCCTAATAGTGATAAACTCTCTTCGGTATTTAATTATGCCTGTTCATCGGGTCGTTTAAAAAATATGGCAATGCCTTATAAACTCAAGGCGCATTACTTTATGAACACCTTTATTCCAATGTCTAATATGATTTTTGGCCACACCAAGTCTCAATGGGTTGGCATGGGTGAACCCTTACCGAAAAAAGTCGCAGCACAATGGCGCCAGTGGTGCAATGGCCAGGGCTATGTAAAAACAGCTTTTGGTAAAACGGTCTTTGAGCATTATTACGACGAGCTTGACGTTCCGTCTTTATGGGTCAACGCAACTGACGATGAGATAGCAATTAATGACAATGTTAGTGATATGATCTCAGTTTTTGGCAAGATGAAGCATCATGCGCAAACGAAAACGTTAACGCCGAGCGATCATGATGTAAAAGATATTGGCCACATGAAGTTTTTCTCCAGTAAGCGTAAATCACTCTGGCCACTGGCAACCGATTGGTTGGCGGAGCATAGCTAGAGAAATGCTGGAACGCGGTAAGGAGGTATGGCGGTATGGCGGTATGGCGGTAAGGAAAATTACCTTAAAGCATTCAAGCCTTAAAGCCATATAGCCCAAAAAGCAAAAAGGAGCCATAAGGCTCCTTTTCTCTAGATTCGTATCGATTAACGACGTAAACCTAACTTACCGATTAACGCAGTGTAACGCGCTACATCTTTACGCTTCAAGTAGTCTAATAACTTACGACGTTGGCTAACCATGCGTAATAAACCACGACGTGAGTGGTGATCATGGATGTGCTCTTTGAAGTGACCTTGAAGGTGGTTTATTTGCGTAGTTAATAAAGCAACTTGTACTTCAGGTGAACCTGTATCACCTTCTTTAACTGCGTATTCTGCAACGATAGCTGCTTTTTGCTCTGCATTTAGCGACATAATAATTCCTATAAAAAGTTAGAATTTTAAAAACACATCTAGCCGATCACTAATTCAGCATAGATGAAGGAGGCGCTATTCTATCAGCCGATAATAGAAAAGCAAGCTTTAAAGGTCACAAAGTTGGAAGGTTTACATGTATATTTTCCAACTTTACTACCTTTTAACATTCTAACATCTCTTTTACGGTGATCCGTTTCGGTGCTAGCATGCCATTGTCATCGACAATACCAACGCCAATAAACTCAGGTTCTTCGTTTTCAGTTCGCTCAATATAAACTTGGACAAAACCGTCTAATGGTAAGCCAGCAGCATTAACTGGGTTACCTAAGCGTAAAAAACGTGCCGATTCATCATCAATATTAACACTTGGCATACCGACTAGCGCTGTATTCATTGGCAACAGTAGCGGATCTAGTAATGTCGATGGCGCTACATCTTGCTCGTTTGCCTGCGCTAATAGCGCATCAAGTTGCTCGAGGGTCACCATATCCTTTCGGTCATAACTACCTACACCAACGCGACGTAAAGCACTGACATGAGCACCACAGCCTAAGCGTTCACCCAAATCATCAACGATGGTGCGAATATACGTCCCTTTTGAGCAATGAATTTCCATATCGACTTCATCGCCTTCAAAGCGAAGAACATCAAGGCGATATACAGTGATATCACGAGCTTCACGCTCAATCTCTATTCCCTCTCGAGCATAGGTGTATAACGGTTTTCCTTGATACTTTAGGGCTGAAAACATCGACGGTACTTGTTTCGAATCACCGCGAAAATGCGCTAACGCTTCAAAAAGTTGTGCTTGAGAAACATCAACAGGCTTTTCACTCACGATATCGCCGTCAACATCACTTGTTGTCGTTCGCACACCTAACTTTGCCGTTACTTGATAGGTTTTATCTGTATCTAGCAGAAACTGTGAGAACTTAGTTCCCTCGCCCAAACAAATTGGCAACATACCCGTTGCTAACGGATCGAGTGCCCCGGTATGCCCTGCTTTTTGTGCAAAGTAGATACGTTTAACACGCTGCAGTGCCGAGTTTGAAGAAATATCATAAGGTTTGTCGAGTAATACAACACCATTTACCGGACGGCCTTTTCTTCGCTTCGCCATGTGCTATTCGTCCTCACCTTCGATTGAAGAACTTTTGCCGGCTCTGCGCTCATCTTCTTCAATCGCTTTGTTAACGAGCGATGTCATGCGAACACCTTCAGCCATTGATTTATCATAAACGAAACGCAATTCAGGCATAATGCGCGCTTTAATACGCTTAGCAAGTAACGTGCGAATATAGCCTGATGCTTCGTTAAGTACCTCGACCGATTGTTCTTCTGTTTGCTCACCAATCGTTAAAAAGGTCACAAACACTTTTGCGTATGCTAAATCGCGAGTTACTTCAACCGCGTTTACTGTCACCATTCCCAAACGCGGATCTTTAACTTCACGCTGGATGATCATCGCAACTTCTTTTTGGATTTCCTGACCAACACGGTCAGTACGAGAAAACTCTCTAGCCATAGAAACTCCTATAACTTTAATCTCAAGATAAAAACGGGGGCATAGCCCCCATTTTATAAATACTAAACACCACTAAATTTAGTCAACTAACTCAACTGATGTTTTAATTGTCCACTTAGACATTTAACTTACCAGATAAGGGGTTAATTCGTCATTCCCGCGGAGGCGGGAATCTTTTAAACCAATTGCCGTACCTTTTATGTACTCTGCTTGTTGGTTTGAGATCCCGGCTAAAAATATGCCGGGATGACGTTTAACAATTGAACTAAAGTGGTAATTCAAATGAACACTATAGTGTTCTCTTAACTTCTACCGTTTCGAAAACTTCGATCTGGTCGCCAACACGTACGTCGTTGTAGTTCTTAACACCAACACCACACTCGGTACCGTTACGAACTTCTTGCACGTCATCTTTAAAGCGGCGAAGTGATTCTAACTCACCTTCGTAAATTACGACGTTTTCACGTAATACACGAATTGGCGCGCTGCGCTTAACGATACCTTCAGTCACCATACAACCAGCGATTGCACCAAGCTTAGGTGATTTAAATACGTCACGTACTTCAGCAAGACCAATAATTTCTTGCTTGAATTCTGGCGCAAGTAAACCACTCATCGCTTGTTTAACTTCATCGATCAGTGAGTAGATAACGCTGTAGTAACGTAAATCAACACCTTCAGATTCAATGACTTTACGCGCTGCCGCATCGGCACGAACGTTGAAACCCACAACAATAGCGTTTGATGCTGCGGCTAATGATGCGTCGGTTTCAGTAATACCACCAACACCAGAGCCGATAATTTTCACTTTAACTTCGTCAGTAGAAAGTTTAACTAACGCGTCAGAAATCGCTTCAAGTGAACCTTGTACATCTGATTTAAGTACTACGTTAACTTCAGAAATATCACCTTCAGCCATGTCTGAGAACATGTTCTCAAGCTTAGCTTTTTGTTGACGAGCAAGCTTAACATCACGGAATTTACCTTGACGGTATAACGCAACTTCACGCGCTTTACGCTCATCTTTAACAACGGTAGCTTCATCACCAGACTGCGGTACACCAGAAAGACCTAGGATCTCGACAGGGATTGACGGACCGGCTGATTTAATTTGACGGCCTAACTCGTCGCGCATAGCACGAACACGACCGTATTCTAAACCACACAGTACGATATCACCTTGGTTTAAGGTACCTTCTTGAACAAGAATTGTTGCAACAGGACCACGACCTTTATCAAGTTTAGATTCAACAACAACACCACTTGCCATTTTATCAACAACCGCTTTAAGCTCTAAAACTTCCGCTTGTAATAAAACCGCATCGAGTAATTCATCAATACCTTCACCTGTTTTTGCTGACACGTGAACAAACTGAGTGTCACCACCCCAATCTTCAGGGATAACATCGTGCTGTGATAATTCGTTTTTCACGCGATCTGGATCAGCCGTTTCTTTATCGATTTTGTTTACTGCAATAACAATTGGTGCTTCAGCGGCTTTAGCATGCTGGATAGCTTCAATTGTTTGTGGCATTACGCCATCATCTGCCGCAACAACGATAATAACGATATCGGTAGCTTTAGCACCACGTGAACGCATTGCGGTAAACGCGGCGTGACCTGGGGTATCTAAGAAAGTGACCATACCGTGGCCAGTTTCTACGTGGTAAGCACCGATATGCTGGGTAATACCACCCGCTTCGCCTGCGGCAACTTTCGCTTCACGGATATAATCAAGCAAAGATGTTTTACCGTGGTCAACGTGACCCATAATAGTAACAACTGGCGCACGCGTAATTTCGTCACCGGCTTCACCGCGATCCGATAATACCGCTTCTTCTAATGCGTTTTCTTTAACTAGCACCACGTTACGGCCCATTTCTTCAGCAACTAATGCTGCTGTTTCTTGGTCAATCACTTGGTTGATAGTCGCCATTGCGCCCATCTTGAACATCACTTTAACGACTTCAGCGCCTTTAACTGACATTTTGTTAGCTAAATCGGCAACTGAGATAGTTTCACCAATACGGACGTCTTGTAACTTAGTTTCCGCTGGTTTTTGGAAGCCGTGCTTTAAGCTTTGAGGTGCAGAAAGTGTTTGCTTACCACGAGGGCTTCTTCCACCGCGTTGATTTTTCTCTGCAGGCTTTTTCTTCTTGCGACGACGACGGCCTTCTTCAGCAGAATCTTCTTTGTCTTCTGCTTCTTGGGCAAACTTAGAAGAAGTTAAGTGAACTACGTCATCTTCATGTGCCTTGCGCTCTTCTTCTTGTGCCTTCCAGCGCGCTTCGTTTTCTTCTGCAAGTCGACGAGCTTCTTCTGCAGATTTACGGGCTTCTTCTTCAGCTTTAGCTTTGGCTTCCGCTTCTTGTGCTAAACGAATTTTCTTCGCTTCATCACTTTCAACTTCTTTTTCTTCAGTTTTCGCGGCAGACTCTTCAATTGCTTTAGCTTTCGCTTTAGCTGCTTCTTTCGCTTTTGCATCAGCTACTGCTTTTGCTTCTGCGTCGGCTTTAGCTTTTGCTTCTGCCGCTGCTTTTGCTTGAGCTTCAGCTTTGGCTTTAGCTTCAGCCTCTGCTTTTGCTTGCGCTTCTGCTTCCGCAGCTGCTTGAGCTTCAGCTTCTGCTTTCGCTTTTGCTTCCGCTTCAGCGATTTGCTGCTCTTCTAATTCACTGCGTTTTACGTAGGTACGCTTTTTGCGCACTTCCACTTGCACTGACTTTGCTTTGCTGCCTGAGCCAACCGATAAAGTCGTTTTCTTTTTACGACTTAACGTCATCTTACTCGGCTGCGCTGATGAATCATCACCATGCTGCTTTTTAAGATGCTCAAGCAAAGCTTCTTTTTCTTGCTCCGTTACTGAGTCAGACACACTTTTATTAATGCCCGCTTCAGCTAATTGGCTCACCAAACGTTCCGCCGGTGTTCCGATTTCTTTGGCAAGTTGTTCAACTGTTACTTCTGCCATTTATAAATTTCTCCCGGCGTTACCTATTCTTCACTAAACCAACAAATGTTACGTGCAGCCATAATTAGCTCACCCGCTTTGGTTTCATCTAATTCTTCAATTTCAATAAGATCATCAACGCCTTGCTCAGCTAAATCTTCTAATGTGCATACGCCTTTACTTGCTAAAACATAAGCTAAGTGCTTGTCTAAGCCTTCAAGCGCTAATAAATCTTCAGCTGGCTCAGCGCCTTCTAACGATTCTTCAGTCGCTAATGCTTGCGTTGTTAACGCAGCTTTTGCACGTTCGCGTAACTCTTCCACGATTTCTTCGTTCATGCCGTCAATTTCGAGTAATTCAGCAACAGGAACGTAAGCGATTTCCTCTAACGAAGAGAAACCTTCTTCAACTAAAATGGTAGCAAAGTCGTCATCGATATCTAATTTTTCAGTAAATAGCGTGATGACTTTGTCGTTTTCAGCTTGGTGCTTCTCGTTCATGTCAGCAACTGTCATGACGTTTAACTCCCAACCGGTTAACTGGCTGGCTAAGCGTACGTTTTGACCACTGCGGCCAATCGCCATGGCTAAGTTACCTTCTTCAACCGCGATATCCATAGTACGCTGGTCTTCATCAACGATGATTGAGGCAACTTCAGCAGGTGCCATTGCATTGATAACAAATTGCGCTGGGTTGTCGTCGTATAACACGATATCAACACGCTCGCCGCCTAACTCACCTGAAACAGCTTGAACACGTGAACCACGCATACCGACACAGGCACCAACAGGATCTAAACGCTTGTCGTTGCTCTTAACAGCGATTTTTGCACGAGAACCAGGATCGCGAGCAGCGCCTTTGATTTCCAACATTTCTTCACCAATTTCTGGTACTTCCACGCGGAATAGCTCAACCAACATTTCTGGTTTTGTGCGGCTAACAAATAATTGTGCGCCACGAGCTTCAGGTTTAATTGCGTATAGTAAACCACGAACGCGGTCACCTGGACGAAATACTTCGCGCGGCAACATATCGTCACGGTAAATAATTGCTTCTGCGTTATTGCCTAAATCTAAAATGACGCTGTCGCGAGAAGCCTTTTTCACTACACCAGTGATTAACTCACCTACTTGATCTTGATATGCATCAACGATTAAACGACGCTCAGCTTCGCGTACTTTTTGTACGATAACTTGTTTAGCCGTTTGTGTGGTGATTCGGTCAAATTTTACTGATTCGATTTGTTCTTCAACGAAATCACCTACATTTAAAGATTCATCTTCATATTGTGCTGCAGCTAAACTGATTTCCGCATAGGGGTTTTCAGTTTCGTGGTCTTCTGCAACAACTAACCAGCGACGGAATGTATCGAATTCACCGGTTTTACGATCAATGCTAACGCGTACTAGAATGTCACCTTCGTACTTTTTCTTTGTTGCTGTTTCTAAAGCAGTTTCCATCGCCTGAAAAATACTTTCACGTGGTAATGCTTTTTCATTAGAAACTGCATCAACAACTAGTAATACTTCCTTACTCATGTTACCTAGCCTTTAATCTATTTTATGCTTAAAACTGTGCGACAAGGTTGCCCTTGTCAATGTTGCCGAAAACCAACGGATACGCTTCACCGTCAACCACAACATGCAATGTGTCGTTTTCAATACTTTCTAAAATCCCCTTAAATTTACGACGTCCATTTAAAGGAATTGCTAACTTGACTTGAATGGTCTCACCGATCACCGCTTGGTAATGCGCAAGCTCAAATAGTGGGCGATCTACGCCAGGTGACGACACTTCAAGGTTGTATTCACTGCTAATTGGATCTTCTACATCAAGAATAGCGCTAACTTGTCGGCTAACTTCCGCGCAGTCATCTACATCGATACCTTTTTCATGATCAATAAACAGACGTAAGACAGAGTTGTTACCAGCCGAGATAAACTCTAGCCCCAATAATTCTTTGCCAGTTTCTTCAACCGCAGGGCGTAACATTTCAGTTAGTTGATGTTCAAATTTAGCCAATCACATTCTCCAAAAACAAAAAAAGGGCATATAGCCCAGCGAATAAAGTCATGCTGTTATTATAGTTGCGTTAAATTCAACTATAAAAAAACCCCAACATTGGGGCCTTTACCACTGAACCCATATCTCGAATCGAACTTAAGTCTGTACGTTCAATTCATACACTCGCTCCAACCTAAGCTCTTTAATCCAAGCTAGATTCGTCAGTAAAAGCGCTATGTATTTCAGACGGCGAAATTATATCCTCACCCCACGCTTTAAGCAAGAGCTAATCAATATTTAAACGAAATAATCTGGAAATGATTTAACCGGGCAAATTTTTGTTGAATACAAATCGCTTTGCACTCACCGATGAGTTAGAAAGTTGAATACTTTCATGTTATAAGAGCAATATTAACAACCATAACAATAGTAAAAAACGACACTCTATGTATACATTTAGTCAGTTAATAGCGCGAAATACTCTGATGGGATTAATTTTTAGCGTTGGTTTAATTGCCCTGTGCACTTGGTTTGGTCAAACCTTGCTGCAAGAGCGCCACGAAAAATTTGAAGGTTCATTAATCGCTATGGCCGGTGCGCTTGATCAACAAGCAAGTATTCAGACCATTGTTAAAACAATTAAAGGTGCAAACGACTATCGATTACTGCTCATCACTAATGATGAAAATAAAAACTTAATGAAGCATCAAGGTAGCCAACAACATCTAATTTCTAAATTTATTGCACCAGCTAACCAAGAGGTTTGGCTCAATAGCCATAGTTTAAAAGTCACCTATGCCCTAGCTGACGATATCTTTATCGACAAACTCATTAACATTTATCTGGCTATTGTTTTATCTACAGCGGCGTTTGTGATTATTTCGAGTATTGTCAGTTTAAAATCGTATCGCGCATTTTTTAATACCATTAACGAACAAATTCGCAATGAAATTACTTCGTTTATGCCCTCCGCTGACGACGAGATTCATTACAAGACGAAAGCTACGGTGGAATTGCCAGAGCTACGAAAAGGCTTAACGAGTTTACAATCGCTGATTGAAAACCAAAAAGCGAATTCCAATCAGTTGGAAAAAGAAGCCTACACAGAGACGTTAACTCAGCTCCCTAACCGCAACCGCTTTGTTCAATATTTCGAAAGCAAAGTAACAGAATTACATGAAATTAAATTTGGCGTGCTGTTAATCACTCGGTGTAGTGAGCTACAAACGATTAACCAGATTAGTGGTTACAAAGAGGGTGACAATTATATCTGTAAAGTATCCGACATTTTAAAAAGCGAGATTGAAAAGTATCAAGGCGGCCAGCTATTTAGGCTTAACAGTTCTGATTTCTCAACCATTTTACCTAACGTTACGATGAAAGAAGCGGAGAAATATGCGCAAGCACTGACGGATAAATTCAATCAATACCAACAATCTGCTGATTTAGATTCAGTCGCTTACTCAGGCGTTGTTGCCTTTACCGATGCCGAGCCGTTAGGTGAAATTTTAGCGCTTGCAGATACCGCAATTAGCGTTGCCCAAACACAGAGCATCAATGGTTGGTATGCACAAAAAGAAGGTGACACTAATAGCCCATCGAACCATTATGGCAACCAAAATTGGCGTCAAGAAATTGATAGCGTGCTCGCTGCACAACGCGTTGCATTGTTAATCCAACCAATCAAACCATCGACTAAAAACACTAAGATGTACGGTGAAATTTTAGCGCGCTTTAAAAACGCTAAAAACGAAACCTTGCCGACAGCATCATTTATCGCAATGGCAGAAAAACTCGATAAAATTGTTGCTGTTGATCGAATGATCATCGAGCAAGCGCTCACCGAAATCAGCCAGAAAAACCTGCAAGGTAGTCAGTTCGGCATTAACATTAGCTCGCGCAGTATTCACGATGAACATTTCTTAATTTGGCTAGAGCGCAGATTATTAAGAGAAAGCTCGATTGCACCTAATCTTATTTTTGAAATTACCGAATATGGTTTACAGCAAAACGTACAAACCAGTAAGCGATTTATCGATATGATCCATCGCGTTGGCTCACGTGTTACCGTCGAGCGATTTGGGGTTGGCCTAACCTCGTTTAAGTTCTTTAAAGAGCTTAAACCTGACTATATAAAAATGGACAGTACCTACACGCGAGATATCGATGAAGATAAAAACAACCAGTACTTCTTGCGGGTAATGGTCGATTTAGCCCATCGTTTAAGCATTAATGTGTTAGCAGAAAATGTTGAAACCCAAGAAGAAAAGCACACACTAGAAAAACTTTTTGTCGATGGTTGCCAAGGCTTTTACATAGGCAAACCGGAACAGATGTAAGCTGAAATTTCCACAGTAAAAAAATGGCGCTCAGGCGCCATTTTGCTTATTTGGATCGAGTTAATTAAAATCAGCGTATTAAATTAAAAGCCATAATTGTTATCCGGTTGTTATCTCTTCGATAAACAAGGATAATAGAGCCAATTTTTTCGATCTAAACAGCTAGAATGACCGAATATTTTCTTCTTTTAGTAAGCACAGTACTGGTAAACAACTTTGTTCTAGTCAAGTTTCTAGGGCTGTGTCCTTTTATGGGCGTGTCTTCAAAAACCGAAACGGCCATCGGTATGTCATTTGCCACCACTTTCGTGATGACGCTGGCGTCGACACTTAGTTACCTAATTAATGCCTATATATTAGTGCCGCTTTCACTTGAGTTTCTCGAGACTATGGCGTTTATTTTAGTTATCGCTGTGGTCGTTCAATTTACTGAGATGGTGGTACATAAAACCAGCGCAAATTTGTATCGTTTACTCGGTATTTTCTTACCCTTGATCACAACCAACTGTGCCGTGCTTGGCGTTGCCCTGCTCAACATTTACGAGCAACACAACTTTTTCGAATCAGTTATCTACGGCTTTGGCGCAGCACTTGGTTTTTCAGCGGTATTAATCATGTTTTCGGCGATGCGTGAACGCTTAGCCAATGCCGACGTACCTGCGCCATTTAAAGGTTCAGCAATAGCTATGATTACCGCCGGCCTGATGTCATTAGCCTTCCTTGGTTTTACGGGGTTAGTAAAATAATATGACGACCCTAATCGCTATTTTAGTCATCGGTGCCTTAGCTGCGTTTTTTGGCGGCTTACTTGGTTTTGCCTCGGTGAAATTCAAAGTAGAAGGTGATCCATTAGTTGATCAACTTGACGCGTTATTACCACAAACTCAGTGTGGTCAATGTGGCTACCCAGGCTGTAAACCCTACGCAGAAGCGGTTGCCAATGGTGAAGCCATCAATAAATGTGCACCAGGTGGTGAAGACACAATTAAAAAAATCGCTGATTTAATGGGTGTTGAACCTATAGCCATGGATGAGAGCCATGCAACCGACAACACGCCAAAAGTCGCATTTATTATTGAAGAAGACTGCATTGGCTGTACCAAGTGTATCCAAGCCTGCCCAGTTGATGCCATTATCGGTGCGGCAAAACAAATGCATACGATTATCGCCGATGAGTGTACCGGCTGTGATTTATGTGTTGCTCCATGTCCTGTCGACTGTATTGAAATGCGTCCTATTGAAGAAACGCCGCAAAATTGGCGTTGGGACCTTAATAACATTCCCGTCACCCAAGTTGAGTAGTCGAGGTTATCGTGGAATCCATTATCGAAAGAATTAGTAGCGGAAAATTTTGGCAATTTCATGGCGGTATTCATCCGCCGGAGCAAAAATGGCTGTCAAATGACAAACCAATCCGCCCATTAGATTTACCTGATATGCTGTGTATTCCAATGCAGCAACATATCGGTGTGCCGGCAAAAGCTATCGTCGAATCTGGCGATTACGTTTTAAAAGGTCAGCCATTAACGCAAAATCACAATCCTATGGCGGTGCCAATACACGCACCAACAAGCGGTACTATCGAGAAAATTGAACGCGCGACCATTCCACATCCATCGGCGATGCAAGAGCCGTGTATTTTTCTCAAACCCGACGGTAAAGACCAATGGATTAAGCGTGAAGTATGTGACGATTTTTACGCGCTTTCGCGCGAGCATATTATCGCCAAAATAGCCAATGCAGGTATTGCCGGCATGGGTGGAGCAGGCTTCCCTACTCACATTAAAGTAAATAACAAGCCTGTTATTGATTTTCTGATCATCAACGCTGCAGAATGTGAGCCATATATCACCTCTGATGATTTACTGATGCGCGAGCACAGCCCGAGTATTGTTGACGGTATTAAAATTCTCGATCACTTACTCCTACCTGAGCACATTCTGATTGGTATTGAAGATAACAAGCCCGAGGCGATCAAAGCGCTGGAAACAGCGACCCAAGGCTTTGATAAAGTCAAAATTTGCGTATTGCCAACCAAGTATCCAACCGGTGGTGAAAAACAGTTAATAAAAGCATTAACCGGTAAAGAAGTACCATCGGGGGTTATTCCCGGTCAAATGGGCATTGTGATGCAAAACGTCGCAACCTGTTACGCGATTGCAGATGCCGTGATTAACGATACGCCACTGATCAAACGCGTTGTTACCGTAACCGGCCAAAGCCTAGAGAAACCACAAAACGTTTGGGCATTGTTAGGCACGCCTGTTGAGTTTCTGCTTGAACAATGTGGTTATCAAGCCAATGACAACAGTATGTTGATCATGGGTGGGCCTATGATGGGCTTTACCATGCCTTCACCACAAGTGCCGATCATTAAAACCTCAAACTGTATTTTAGCACCGAGTAATACCGAAATTCCGATCGCACAACAAGAGCAAGAGTGTATTCGTTGCGGTCAATGTGCGGAAGTTTGCCCAAGCCAACTATTGCCACAAGAATTGCAATGGAGCGCAAAAGCCAAAGATTACGATCAACTCAAAAAGTTAAATCTGTTTGATTGTATTGATTGTGGTGCCTGTGCTTTTGTCTGCCCAAGCCAAATTCCACTCGTTCAATACTATCGCGTTGCCAAGGCTGAAATCCGCTTTCAACAAGTACAAGAGCTCAAAGCGGAAAAAGCTAAATCTCGTTTTGAAGCGCGAAAACAACGCCTTGAGCGTGAGAAAATTGCGCGAGAAGAAAAACACCGCAAAGCTGCGGAAGCTCGCCGTGCGAAAATGAATGCCAATACAGAAGAAGCTAGTAATGCAAAGTCAGCCGTAGCAGCCGCGTTAGCACGAGTAAAAGCTAAAAAAGCAGGCACAGTAGTTGATGACAGCAACACGGCTAAAACCGAACAAAAATCAGCCGTAGCGGCAGCAGTTGCAAGAGCAAAAGCAAAAAAGGCGGCCCAACAAGCACAGCAAGCTGAAACGACGACAACTGATTCAGTACAGAACAAAGCTGACGATAAAGCCCTTGTAGCTGATGCTGTAGCGCGTGCTAAGGCGAAAAAGCTTGCCAAAGAACAAGCCGAACAAGCAGTCGATGAACCCAATAAAGCACCAGCAGACGATAAAAAATCTAGGGTTGCAGCGGCAGTTGCCAAAGCAAAAGCTAAGAAGCTCGCTGCCGAATCAACAGTTCAAAAAGCTGAGACAACCACCGCTGATGCAAAAGTTGATGTAAAAAGCATTGATGCGCAAGCCTCTGAAACTAAGGTTGAAGAAGCTGTAAAGCCAGCTCAAGCGCCAGAAACAAACACGACACAAGACGATAAAAAAGCAAGAGTTGCCGCAGCAATTGCGAAAGCAAAAGCGAAAAAGCTCGCGCAACAAAGCCAAACCAGTGAGAGTATTCCAGCGCCTAAACAGCAAGTTAATGAGCAAGATAGTCAAGTGTCAGCTACGCCGGCTGACGATAAAAAAGCCCGTATTGCCGCCGCGATTGCCAAAGCAAAAGCCAAGAAACAACAAGCAGAAAATAAATAACCTATGACCTATTGGATCGCCAGTTCTCCACATAACCACACGCAATCAAGCACCGGCGCTTTGATGCGCTTGGTAATACTTGCCACCTTACCGGGCATTTTTGCTCAATGGTATTTCTTTGGCTGGGGTAACCTCATTCATATCGCTATCGCCATCGCTACTGCCATGGTCTGCGAATTTTGTGTTTTGTCGATGCGCAAGCGCGAAATCAAACCCGAGCTACTCGATAGTAGTGGGATATTAACCGCCGTACTTATCGGTATAAGTCTGCCAGCGATTGCACCTTGGTGGATTAGTGTGATTGGCGCGGCATTTGCCATCGTTATCGTCAAGCAATTATACGGCGGTATTGGCCACAATCCATTTAACCCGGCGATGGCCGCTTACGTGATGCTATTGGTATCATTTCCACTACAAATGACATCGTGGCAACCACCATTAGAGTTAATGCAATTTAGCCTTAACTTTTCTCAAACCTTGAGCGTAATATTTACAGGTTTTACACCCGATGGTTTCTCGATTGAGCAACTGCGCACCCATATCGACGGGTATACCATGGCTACGCCGTTAGATACGCTAAAAACTAACTTAACACTCGGTAAAACCGTGGTTGAGAGTAGCCAAGAAGTTGTTTTTGGTCAGCACTTTGCATTGGGTTGGGAATGGATAAACCTTGGTTTTTTAATCGGTGGCACCATCTTAATTTACAAAAAGGCCATTCCTTGGGTAACACCGGTTAGCTTTTTAGTAAGTTTATTAATCTGTAGCTTTATCGCTTATGTCGTATCGCCAGATAGCTCGTCGTCAACTATGTTTCACTGGCTTAGCGGCGCAACCATGCTAGGAGCTTTCTTTATATTAACGGATCCCGTATCAAGTGCGACTAGTGTCAAAGGCCGAATTGTGTACGCCGCTCTCGCTGGATTTCTAGTCTTTATTATTCGTCAATTTGGCGGTTACCCTGACGGAGTTGCCTTTGCAGTGTTACTTTGCAATATGGCGGCGCCGCTTATCGATCA
The DNA here is from genome assembly GCF_014898095.1 of Thalassotalea sp. LPB0316. Classification (NCBI taxonomy): domain Bacteria; kingdom Pseudomonadati; phylum Pseudomonadota; class Gammaproteobacteria; order Alteromonadales; family Colwelliaceae; genus Thalassotalea; species Thalassotalea sp. LPB0316. The sequence goes on along the minus strand of NZ_CP062946.1, from coordinate 1,786,544 downwards.
GTATACGCGCCCGAGAACTTACGGGCATCAGGTAGGTAAATAGCATGAAACAAGCCATCAATAAAAACGCGCAGTTACTCGCTTTATTTGCCATTGTTTGTACTTTGGTTGTTGGCCTTATTAGTGAGCTAACTAAGCCGACAATCGCCAAACAAGAACAAGCACAACTACTCAAAACACTACACGCAATTATCGACGAAAGTGCGATTAACAATGACTTGTATCAAGATTGCACGGTTATTAGTGATCCACTACTTGGCAGCGGTAAGAGTCAAACGGCTTATTTAGGACGCTTTGATAACAAGCCGATTGCCGCGGCAATCACAACTACAGCACCAGATGGCTATAACGGTAAAATCTTTTTATTAGTTGGTTTTAGCTACGATGGAAAAATCACTGGCGTTAGAACACTTAAACACAATGAAACTCCCGGTTTAGGCGACAAAATCGAATTAAAGCGCAGTGACTGGATCAAGAGCTTTGATGGCAAACGCATCGAAAAAGCATCAGACTCTCGTTGGAACGTAAAAAAAGATGGCGGTATGTTCGATCAATTTACCGGCGCAACAATCACGCCACGTGCTGTGGTAAAAGCAGTGAAAAATACCAACCTGTATTTTAATGCCAACAAAGACGCTTTGTTTAATAGCGCAACATCTTGTCGAGGTTAGTGATGAAATTCAACGAAGAATATAAAGAGCTCGCCGTTCAAGGGTTGTGGAAGAACAATCCCGGCCTAGTCCAGCTATTGGGCTTGTGTCCGCTTCTCGCAGTAACGGCAACTGTCACTAATGCGCTTGGCTTAGGTTTAGCGACCTTATTAGTGTTAATTGGCTCTAACGTCACTGTGTCGTTAATTCGCCAATGGGTACCAAAAGAAATTCGCATTCCGGTGTTTGTTTTGATCATTGCCGCGTTTGTGACCGCTATTCAACTATTAATGAATGCCTTTACCTATGGAATTTATCAATCACTGGGGATTTTCTTACCACTAATCGTGACCAACTGCGCGATTATTGGCCGAGCAGAGGCTTATGCAAGCAAAAACCCGGTAAAACAAGCGGCCTTTGATGGTTTGATGATGGGCTTAGGCTTTGCATTAGTACTGATTGTGTTAGGTGCAATCAGAGAAGTGCTTGGTCAGGGAACACTTTTTGATGGTGCTGAATTACTCTTAGGTGAATGGGCTAGTAGCTTACGCATTGATGTATTGCATTTAGATAATAAATTCTTGCTGGCAATCCTGCCGCCAGGCGCATTTATCGCGATGGGCTTTTTGATCGCGATAAAAAATGCAATAGATGAAAAACAAAAACAAAAGCAACAACAAAACGCGCCAGCAAAAGAGAGTATTGAACGCGTTCGGGTAAACTTTGATAGCTAATTACATACTTGAGCACTACTAATACAATAAAAATTTCGCCTAAGATAATAACAACTATGACTGAGCAAATTACCAAAAAAGCAAAAGTAGCACGCATCATTGAAATTCTTGATGAACTATACCCTGAAGTGCCCATCCCGTTAGATCACAAAGACCCCTACACCCTATTAGTTGCTGTATTACTCTCGGCTCAATGTACTGATGAGCGCGTAAACCAAATTACGCCAAAGCTTTTTGCGCGCGCCGATAACCCATATGACATGGTTAAAATGACGATTGAAGAAATTCAAGCGATCATCAAACCCTGCGGCTTATCACCAATGAAATCAAAAGGCATTTGGCATTTATCTGAGATGATCATCAACCAACACAATGGTGAAGTGCCGCAAGATTTTGAAGCGTTAGAAGCGATGCCAGGTGTCGGCCATAAAACAGCATCGGTGGTTATGGCACAAGCGTTCAATGTACCGGCCTTTCCCGTTGATACTCACATTCATCGATTGATGTATCGCTGGGGCCTTTCAAATGGTAAAAGCGTTGAACAAACAGAGCGCGACGGAAAACGACTATTTCCCAAAGAGCGTTGGAATGACTTGCACTTACAAATTATTTATTACGGCAGAGAATACTGCCCTGCTCGCGGCTTTGATTTGAATAAATGTATTATTACCCGTCAATTCGGTCGGAAAAGCTTTATCAATGAAGTGCTAAAAGAACAAGCTAAAAAGAAGAAAAAGTAAGTCTGTGTTGGGACAGTATCAAGGCGACTACCCTGTAGTTACAAAAAGCGCTTTACTCTAAGTAAAGCGCTTTTTTATCAGTTTTACTGGCGATTAAAACCTATCGGCATTCATCACTTTTGTCCAAGCAGTAACAAAGTCGTGAACAAACTTCTCTTTATTATCATCTTGCGCGTACACTTCAGCATAAGCACGCAAAATAGAGTTTGAGCCAAACACTAAATCAACGCGTGTCGCTGTCCATTTCACCTGACCGGTTTCGCGTTCGCGGATTTCATATAAATTGTCTGCAACCGGATCCCAGCTGTACTGCATATCGGTTAAATTAACAAAAAAGTCGTTAGTTAACGCGCCTTCATTATCGGTGAAAACACCGTGTTTACTATCGCCATAATTGGCGCCAATAACTCGCATCCCGCCAAGTAATACCGTCATTTCATGCGCAGTTAAGTTCATTAATTGAGCGCGATCTAGCAGCATTTCTTCAGGACTAACAGCATATTTTTCTTTCAGCCAATTTCTAAAACCATCGTGTAACGGCTCTAGCACTTCAAACGAATTTTCATCTGTCATATCAGCTGTGGCATCGCCTCTACCTGCTGAAAACGGTACACTTACAGTAACACCTGCAGCTTGTGCTGCTTGCTCAATACCGACATTACCCGCTAATACAATAACATCAGCTACACTTGCGCCGGTTTGTTCAGCTATACTTTCAAGTACGGGCAATATTTTTGCTATCCGCTTAGGTTCATTGCCTGCCCAGTCTTTTTGTGGCGCTAGACGAATTCTCGCACCATTCGCACCACCGCGCTTATCTGAGTCTCGATATGTTCGAGCACTGTTCCATGCCGTTGTTACCAAGTCGCTAACTGATAAACCACTTGCGATAATTTTCTCTTTTACAGCATCAACATTGTAATCGGTATTACCTGCTGGCACAGGATCTTGCCAAATTAAATCTTCTTGTGGCACTTCTGGCCCAATATAACGAGCTTTTGGCCCCATATCTCGGTGAGTTAACTTGAACCAAGCTCTGGCAAATACTTCTGAGAAGTAGGCCGGATCATTATAAAAGCGCTCAGAGATTTTACGGTACTGAGGATCCATTTTCATCGCCATGTCAGCATCTGTCATCACTGGGTTATGACGCACCGACGGATCTTCAACATCAACAGGCTTGTCTTCTTCTTTAATGTCGATCGGTTCCCATTGCCATGCACCAGCTGGACTTTTCTTTAACTCCCAATCGTAATTAAGCAGTAATTGGAAATACCCGTTATCCCACTGCGTTGGGTTAGTGGTCCAAGCCCCTTCAAGACCACTCGTTACCGCATCTTTACCAACACCACGCTTGGTTTTATTCAACCAGCCAAAACCTTGATCTTCAAGATCTCCGCCTTCAGGCTCAGGCCCAAGTAGACTAGCATCACCATTACCATGACACTTACCTACGGTATGACCACCGGCGGTAAGGGCAACGGTTTCTTCATCATTCATCGCCATGCGTTCGAACGTAACTCGAACATCATGAGCTGTTTTTATCGGATCAGGCTTACCATCAACGCCTTCAGGGTTAACGTAAATTAAACCCATCATTACTGCGGCTAGCGGGTTTGCCAAATCACGTTCACCTGAATAACGACTCCCCTCACTACCTGTTGGTGCTAACCACTCTTTTTCAGAGCCCCAATAGGTGTCTTTTTCGGGGTGCCAAATATCTTCACGACCAAAACCGAAACCAAAAGTTTTTAAGCCCATGGATTCATAAGCGATAGTTCCTGCATAAGCGAGTAAATCGGCCCAACTCAGTTTGTTGCCATATTTCTTCTTGATTGGCCAAAGTAGACGGCGAGCTTTATCTAAGTTGGCGTTATCAGGCCATGAATTAAGGGGCGCAAAGCGCAAATTACCGGTACCGGCACCGCCGCGGCCATCTGCGGTTCGATAGGTTCCAGCTGCATGCCATGACATACGAATCATTAAGCCACCGTAATGTCCCCAGTCAGCTGGCCACCATGATTGGCTATCTGTCATTAATGCAATAAGATCTTTTTTTAACGCCGCAAAATCAAGCGTTTTTACCGCCTCTTGGTAGTCAAAATCACTTGCCATTGGGTTCGTTTTACTATCGTGTTGATGCAAAATATCTAAGTTAAGTGACTTTGGCCACCAGCTTGTATTTGATGTACCACTTTGCGTTGAGCTGCCATGCATTACTGGGCATTTACCTGTTGTCATTTCACACTCCATATTAGAAAAAATTTATTATTACTATCTCGCCATAGTTAAAGTAAATAAAAATAAAACAATAAGTTGGTGGTAATTGACTTATATCAATTAACACCAACGCTGTAACAAAGTTAACCATATTACTTAACTAAACTTGCATTAAGCTTAGTTGAATTATTTGAGATACGAAAATTGTTAAATGCGATTAAAAGAAGCGTTAAAAGCGATTAGAAGACAACTCGAAAAAAGCAGTAAAATCGCTACTCTATTTAGTGACAACAAATTTGCATCACTGGTTTTTCCAGCTTATTTATGGCTATAATTTGCCTACATCTAAAAGCTAACTAGTCATTGAGATTTTCATGAAATATTTACACGCTATGGTTCGAGTTATTGATCTCGACGCCTCTATGCACTTTTACTGCGATTTACTCGGCCTCAAGGAAATAAGAAGAAAAGACTATCCACAAGGTAAGTTCTCTTTAATTTATCTCGCTACTGAAGAAGGTGAGCCAGAAGTAGAGCTAACCCATAACTGGGAGCAATGCGAGCCATATTCGAATGGCACTAACTTTGGCCATTTAGCATTTCGCGTTGAAAATATTTACGATACTTGCCAAAAATTAATGGATGCTGGAGTTGTTATTAACCGTCCACCAAGAGATGGCCATATGGCGTTTGTATTATCGCCAGATGGCATTTCAATTGAATTACTGCAAGACGGTCAACTTGAACCGCAAGAGCCTTGGGCAAGTATGGAAAATACCGGCTCTTGGTGAACTTAAATCGTTAGATTGACACTAAAGCAAAGGCCAGCGCATAAACAATGCTGGCCTTTTACGTTAATGCCTATTTGGTAAATTTAGCTAAAGCGTCTTTAAGTGCAGCTAAACAGAGAGCAACATTCTCATTACGAGCGGCATAGCCCATTAAACCAATACGCCATGCCTTACCGGCAAAATCACCTAAGCCAGCGCCAATTTCCAAATTGTACTGCTCGAGTAGATAATTGCGTACTTGAGCGTCATCAACACCGTCTGGAATTTTCACAGTATTTAATTGCGGCAATCGCTCATTTTCCGGCACAATAAACGCTAAACCAAGCTCGGCTAACCCTAGGGCTAATTTCTTATGCATGTCGCGATGACGTTGCCAGCTATTTTCAATCCCTTCGCTATGCAACATAACGAGCGATTCGTGCAATGCATATAGTGAATTTACCGGAGCGGTGTGATGATAGGCTCGCTTGCCTTCACCCGACCAATAGTTGACGACAAGTGACTGATCTAAAAACCAACTTGGAATAGCGCTTGAGCGGCTTTCAATTACCTTGAGTGCATTGCCACTAAAGCTAATTGGCGATAACCCCGGTACACAAGATAAACACTTCTGGCTACCTGAATAAATTGCATCAATTTGCCATTCATCCACCTTGAGTTCGATGCCGCCTAATGAGGTCACTGCATCCACAATGGTTAAACAATTGTGAGCCTTTGCTAACGCACATAGCGCCTTAGCATCTGATACCGCGCCAGTTGAGGTTTCTGCATGAACAAAAGCGACAAATTTTGCTTCGGGATGCGCCTTTAATGCAGCTTCTACTTTTTCGATTTCAACCGCTCGGCCCCATGGTGAATCAACGACAACAGCCTTCGCACCTAGGCGGTTAACATTTTCGAGCATACGCTGACCAAACACACCATTGCGACAAACAATGACAGTATCTTGTGGCTCAACTAAATTAACAAAACACGCTTCCATACCCGCTGAACCAGGAGCAGAAAGTGCAATAGTAAATTTGTTTTCCGTTTGAAAGGCATATTGCAGTAATTGCTTAACCTCATCCATCATGCCAATAAATGTTGGATCTAAATGACCAACGGTTGGTCTCGATAACGCGTTTAGTACACGAGGGCTAACATCAGATGGCCCTGGCCCCATTAATGTGCGCTGTGGTGGAATAAAAGATTGAAAAGACATGGCGACAAACTTCCAAAATAAATAAGAAAAATCAACTAAACAAATAGTATCACGTAAAGTTATAAAGGCTTATTGTTATAACTTATCTCAAGCATTACTCATTGTTATATCGAATTTCAATTTTAGACTCGCTAATAACTAATAACCGTTTCATAAGTGGAACAGCTGGCATAAAAATGAGGCAAAATTTGGTGCAGTGCTTCAAGGCTAAGAAGTGAGGTAACGGCTGAAATATTATCAAAGGTAATAATAAATTGATAATCCCAATTAGTGTGTTCATCACCGCTGATGTTTAAACAATGGCTCGACTGATAAAGTAATTTCGCATTAACGTCCTTGAGAAGCGGCGTTAGTGAATTAACAAACAGATCGAGTGCTTGTGTACCACTTGTCGCAATCGGGTTTTCTTGGTAACTGGCAATCGCCCGACATTTGGCTAACACTGTCAGAGTAACGCTAGTGTTTTGTGGAATGCGATTTAAGGCAAGCGTTAATTGTTTTGCCTCGATGAATGCCGATGTCACGCTATCTCCTTATTTGTGTAACTGCCTCCATGCCAAACTATTTTTTGATGTTTATCTCAAGTTGTCAACAGTCGATTGATAACTTCATGAAATATTCAAGATCTGTTTCACTCTCAATGACAAAGCCTAACCGTTGATAAAGACGTTTAGCTGGGTTTTGTTTTAGTACGTATAAACTGACCGGTAAGTTTAGTGCAACAGCCCGTTTTATCACTTGTTGGATTACTTTAGCCCCAACGCCTTTGCCTTGATATTTCGGCATAATTTGTAACTGGCGAATATGCAAGCGATCGGAAAACTTACCAAGCTTAATAACACCAATCGATACGTTTTTATATTCAATGATCATTGAGTCGCTAAAAAACTCGTCGATACGTGCCAAATGGCGTACATCGTCCATGACAATGCCTGCTTTGGCTAAGTGCTCAGTCATGGTTACTTTTCTTAAATTAAGTAGAAAACGTCTATCTGTTGGCAACGCTTTACGAAGAGATAACAACTGAGTCAAAATAAATACCTTAATAAAGCCGCCGTTAATCGTAGAATTAAACCCATTGGTCTTGCTAAATTTGCAAATATCACTGTAATTAGTGAGACTGCATTAAAATACTAACATAGGAAGTAACATGTCTTTCAAGAAATCTCTATTGGCGATAGCCATCAGCACAACCTTGCTGAGCGCGTGTAATAAAGAAGCGCAAACGACAAAACCAGCTGAACCCGTCAAACAAGCTAACGAAACTGTCGCTATGTCTGAGTCTGACAAAGCAAATCAATTATTTGATCAGCTTTTCAATGAAGGCGTAAAACGCAGTCCAATGATGCAAACCTATTTGGGGATGAAAACAGACTACGATAAGTGGGATGATATCTCACAGGCCAACAAAGCAAAAGAACTTGAAATTAGTAAAGCCAATTTAGCAAAAATAAAAGCTATTGACGTAAGTAAGTTAGATTATCAAACAGCTATTAGTCATCGTCTGTTAGTACAGCGCTTAGAAAATGAAATTGCTGATTACCAATGGCGATTCCACAATTACCCGGTTAACCAAATGTTCGGTATTCACTCTCAAGTACCGGCCTTTTTAATTAACCAACATTCAATTAGCAATGTTGTAGAAGCACAAGCGTATATTTCTCGTGTTAAAGGCAGTGAAATATTAATTGGTCAACTTGTTGAAGAATTGAAGTTACGTGAAGCTAAAGGCATTATTGCGCCTAAATTCGTTTTTCCGCACGTTATTCGCGACTCAAAAAACATCCTAGTTGGTGCTCCATTTGCTGAAGGTGAAGACAGCACGTTACTGGCAGATTTCACTGGTAAGGTTAGTAAACTTGATATCTCTGAAGACCAAAAGAACGCATTAATCTCAGAACTTGAAGGAGTGCTTGTATCACACCTAAAACCAGCTTACGACAGTTTAGTTGCATACTTAACTCAATTGGAGACTAAGGCTGATACTAAAGATGGCGCTTGGAAATTCCCTGATGGCGAAGCGTTCTTCAACAACGCATTAAAACGCACAACAACTACCGACCTAACAGCCGACGAAATCCACGAAATTGGGTTGAGTGAAGTCGCGCGTATTCACAATGAAATGCGCGAAATCATGAAACAGGTTGAGTTTGAAGGTACCTTGGCTGAATTCTTCGAGTTTATGCGCAACGACAAACAATTCTACTACGACGACACCGAAGAAGGACGTCAGCAGTACATAGATGAAGCGGTTGCGTTAATCGATGATATGAAAGGCCGTTTAGACTCGTTATTCTTAACGAAGCCTAAAGCCGATATGATCGTTAAGCGCGTTGAAGCTTTCCGTGAAAAATCAGCAGGTAAAGCATTCTATCAGCAGCCAGCGCCAGATGGTTCTCGTCCGGGCATTTACTATGCAAACCTATACAAAATGGAAGCCATGCCAACTTACCAAATGGCAGCACTTGCTTACCACGAAGGTATCCCAGGTCACCATATGCAAATTGCCATTAAGCAAGAGCTTGAAGGTATTCCATTATTCCGTAAATTTGGTGGCTACACGGCTCATACCGAAGGCTGGGGGTTATACTCTGAGTTAATTCCAAAGGAGATTGGTTTATACCAAGACCCATACTCAGACTTTGGCCGTTTAGCAATGGAATTATGGCGAGCTTGTCGTTTAGTCGTTGATACAGGTATTCATGCGAAAAAGTGGACGCGTGAGCAAGGTATCGAATACTATTCATCAAACACACCAAATGCCATTTCCGATGCAGTTAAAATGGTAGAACGCCATATCGTCATGCCTTCTCAAGCAACCGCATACAAAATCGGCATGATAAAGATTATTGAACTGCGCGAACATGCCAAAAAAGCATTAGGTGATCAGTTTGATATTCGCGAATACCACGACGTAATACTCAAAAACGGTCCTGTACCGTTAAACGTTTTGGAAGAGCTAGTTAACGAATACATTAACGCTAAAAAAGCCTAGCTGGTAGACGCTAAAAAACAACCTAAAGAACAAAGGTCAGCAATTGCTGACCTTTTTTATTACAACACTGAAAGTGGTTCAGAGTAATGGACTCTGTACCCAAAACAAATAAGCAAAACGAAAAAAGCTCGCTCAAAGAGCGGGTTTTCTGATTGGATGTCTAGCAATTGGCTGACAGTGCGCAGAGCTTACTGTGAAAAAACGGTACAAAGACAAATTGTTGTCTTTGATAATTTCCGTTTTTCCTCTACTCGAGAGTAGGTCATGTATATTAAATGCTGTTAAACGAAAAAACCCAGCCGTAGCTGGGTTCTTTCTTTTAATAGGTGTCTAGCAATAAGCCACATGGATGTGGTTAATGCCGAAAACGCATGGACGCAGTTTTCGGTGACCTACTTTATTCCGTACGTCCTGTACTCCACCCTTTGGGTCGCTTCGCGTTCTAAATTGTTCCAGACAATTTAGTCACATGGGACCTCCCACACTACCATCGGCGCAGTTGCGTTTGACGTGCATGGATGCACTAATGCCGTGGAGCCAGGGATGGCAAGGAACGGCCACTTCTGCTTTTCTTTGGTATGAGCGCATGGGATCAGGTGATATCACAACACTATTGTCGCTCACCTAAAAGTTCAAATCTCAATAACGAAAAAACCCGCTCATTAAGCGGGTTTTTGGAATGGGTGTCTAGCAATTGGCTAACAGTGCGCAGAGCTTACTGTGAAAAAACGGTACAAAGACAAATTGTTGTCTTTGATAATTTCCGTTTTTCCTCTACTCGAGAGTAGGTCATGTATATTCAATGCTGTTAAACGAAAAAACCCAGCCGTAGCTGGGTCCTTTCTTTTAATAGGTGTCTAGCAATGACCTACTCTCACATGGGACCTCCCACACTACCATCGGCGCAGTTGCGTTTCACTTCTGAGTTCGGCATGGGATCAGGTGGTACCACAACGCTATTGTCGCTAGACTAAAAACGTTACAATCTGGAAATCTGATATCTAATTCTATTCAAGTTCTGAGTACGTGACTTGTCTTCATACAACATGGTGTAAAACCACTTGGGTGTTGTATGGTTAAGCCTCACGGGCAATTAGTACTGGTTAGCTCAACGCCTCACAGCGCTTCCACACCCAGCCTATCAACGTTGTAGTCTCCAACGACCCTTTAGGGAGATTAAATCTCCAGTGAGAACTCATCTTAAAGCCTGCTTCCCGCTTAGATGCTTTCAGCGGTTATCAGTTCCGAACGTAGCTACCCGGCAATGCTATTGGCATAACAACCGGAACACCAGAGGTTCGTCCACTCCGGTCCTCTCGTACTAGGAGCAGCCCTCTTCAATTCTCAAACGCCCACGGCAGATAGGGACCGAACTGTCTCACGACGTTCTAAACCCAGCTCGCGTACCACTTTAAATGGCGAACAGCCATACCCTTGGGACCGACTTCAGCCCCAGGATGTGATGAGCCGACATCGAGGTGCCAAACACCGCCGTCGATATGAACTCTTGGGCGGTATCAGCCTGTTATCCCCGGAGTACCTTTTATCCGTTGAGCGATGGCCCTTCCATACAGAACCACCGGATCACTATGACCTGCTTTCGCACCTGCTCGACGTGTCTGTCTCGCAGTTAAGCTGGCTTATGCCATTGCACTAACCGTACGATGTCCGACCGTACTTAGCCAACCTTCGTGCTCCTCCGTTACGCTTTGGGAGGAGACCGCCCCAGTCAAACTACCCACCAGACAGTGTCCCCAAGCCCGCTAAGGGCCCTAGGTTAGAACATCACGCATACAAGGGTGGTATTTCAAGGATGGCTCCACACACACTGGCGTGCATGCTTCAAAGCCTCCCACCTATCCTACACATGTAGGAGCAATGTTCACTGTCAAGCTATAGTAAAGGTTCACGGGGTCTTTCCGTCTAGCCGCGGGTATACGGCATCTTAACCGCAATTTCAATTTCACTGAGTCTCGGGTGGAGACAGTGTGGCCATGATTACGCCATTCGTGCAGGTCGGAACTTACCCGACAAGGAATTTCGCTACCTTAGGACCGTTATAGTTACGGCCGCCGTTTACCGGGGCTTCGATCATGAGCTTCGCAAATGCTAACCCAATCAATTAACCTTCCGGCACCGGGCAGGCGTCACACCGTATACGTCATCTTTCGATTTTGCACAGTGCTGTGTTTTTAATAAACAGTTCCAGCCACCTGGTTACTTCGACTCTCCTATGCTTACTGAGCAAGTCATTCACATTAGAGAGCGTACCTTCTCCCGAAGTTACGGTACTATTTTGCCTAGTTCCTTCACCCGAGTTCTCTCAAGCGCCTTAGTATTCTCTACCTAACCACCTGTGTCGGTTTGGGGTACGGTTCCTATATAACTGAAGCTTAGAAGATTTTCCTGGAAGTATGGCATCAACAACTTCTGCTCCGTAGAGCATCGTCTCGTATCTCAGCCTTAAGAACCCGGATTTGCCTAAGTTCTCAGCCTACTTACTTTCACATGGACAACCAACGCCATGCTTGCCTAGCCTGCTCCGTCCCTCCATCGCATTATATAGAAGTACAGAAATATTAATCTGTTTCCCATCGATTACACCTTTCGGTCTCACCTTAGGGGCCGACTTACCCTGCCCTGATTAACATGGGACAGGAAACCTTGGTCTTTCGGCGAGGGGGTTTTTCACCCCCTTTATCGTTACTCATGTCAGCATTCGCACTTCTGATACCTCCAGCATGCTTTACAACACACCTTCAACGGCTTACAGAACGCTCCCCTACCACTCACACATAGTGTGAATCCGCAGCTTCGGTGACTAGTTTAGCCCCGTTACATCTTCCGCGCAGGCCGACTCGACTAGTGAGCTATTACGCTTTCTTTAAAGGGTGGCTGCTTCTAAGCCAACCTCCTAGCTGTCTAAGCCTTCCCACATCGTTTCCCACTTAACTAGTACTTTGGGACCTTAGCTGGCGGTCTGGGTTGTTTCCCTCTTCACTACGGACGTTAGCACCCATAGTGTGTCTCCCGGATATCACTCACTGGTATTCGGAGTTTGCAAAGGGTTGGTAAGTCGGGATGACCCCCTAGCCTTAACAGTGCTCTACCCCCAGTGGTGTTCGTCCGAGGCTCTACCTAAATAGATTTCGGGGAGAACCAGCTATCTCCCGGCTTGATTAGCCTTTCACTCCGACCCACAAGTCATCACCGCATTTTTCAACATACGTGTGTTCGGTCCTCCAGTTGATGTTACTCAACCTTCAACCTGCCCATGGGTAGATCGCCGGGTTTCGGGTCTATACCTAGCAACTGAACGCGCAGTTAACACTCGCTTTCGCTACGGCTCCCCTAATCGGTTAACCTTGCTACTAAATATAAGTCGCTGACCCATTATACAAAAGGTACGCAGTCACCCGAAGGCTTCCACTGCTTGTACGTATGCGGTTTCAGGTTCTATTTCACTCCCCTCACAGGGGTTCTTTTCGCCTTTCCCTCACGGTACTGGTTCACTATCGGTCAGTTAGGAGTATTTAGCCTTGGAGGATGGTCCCCCCATATTCAGTCAACATTTCACGTGTGCCGACCTACTCGATTTCACTTGTGTTTGTCTTCGTGTACGGGACTATCACCCTGTATCGTTGTCCTTTCCAGAACATTCCACTAACGCCCACAAGCTTAAGGGCTAATTCGCGTTCGCTCGCCGCTACTAACGAAATCTCGGTTGATTTCTTTTCCTCGGGGTACTTAGATGTTTCAGTTCTCCCGGTTCGCCTCTTTACCCTATGTATTCAGGTAAAGATAGTGCCTTATGGCACTGGGTTTCCCCATTCAGAGATTCTAGGCTATAACGGTTTTTATCACCTTACCTAGACTTATCGCAGATTAACACGTCTTTCATCGCCTCTAACTGCCAAGGCATCCACCACATACGCTTAGTCACTTAACCATACAACCCCAAGAAGTCTTAAGCGTTAAGGCCATAAGGCGTTAACGTAAAACACTTAACTACACCGCGTGACAAACTTGATGTAGCGTTATCGCCTTAAAGCTTTACAGCTTTCAAGCAACAACTTAAGTTGTATCTGACATTTTCACGTACTCAATAGAGTATCTTGAATTAGAATTCTTAATTAAGCGCGACACTTAATTAAGAGGTTTTAAACAATTTCTTGTTTAAGGATATATATCAGCTTTCCAAATTGTTAAAGAGCAGTGTTTCTTTAGCAGAAACTAAACATAAAAGCTTACGCTTAAGTTTTTATGTTTAATTTCTCAACGAAGTAAGTGGTGGAGCTAAGCAGGATCGAACTGCTGACCTCCTGCGTGCAAGGCAGGCGCTCTCCCAGCTGAGCTATAGCCCCAAAGGCTTCATCTTAAACACTTTCGTTATCAATGCAATTTGTGTGAACACTCAACACGATAAACTCTTCAAGATAAGGAGGTGATCCAACCCCAGGTTCCCCTAGGGTTACCTTGTTACGACTTCACCCCAGTCATGAATCACAAAGTGGTGACCGTCCTCCCGAAGGTTAAACTAGCCACTTCTTTTGCAACCCACTCCCATGGTGTGACGGGCGGTGTGTACAAGGCCCGGGAACGTATTCACCGTGACATTCTGATTCACGATTACTAGCGATTCCGACTTCATGGAGTCGAGTTGCAGACTCCAATCCGGACTACGACGTACTTTCTGGGATTCGCTCCACCTCGCGGTCTCGCTGCCCTCTGTATACGCCATTGTAGCACGTGTGTAGCCCATCCCGTAAGGGCCATGATGACTTGACGTCGTCCCCACCTTCCTCCGGTTTATCACCGGCAGTCTCCTTAAAGTTCCCGGCATCATCCGCTGGCAAGTAAGGATAGGGGTTGCGCTCGTTGCGGGACTTAACCCAACATTTCACAACACGAGCTGACGACAGCCATGCAGCACCTGTCTCAGAGTTCCCGAAGGCACTATTCTATCTCTAGAAAATTCTCTGGATGTCAAGGGATGGTAAGGTTCTTCGCGTTGCATCGAATTAAACCACATGCTCCACCGCTTGTGCGGGCCCCCGTCAATTCATTTGAGTTTTAACCTTGCGGCCGTACTCCCCAGGCGGTCAACTTAGCGCGTTAGCTACGCTACCCACGAATCAAGTTCACAGACAGCTAGTTGACATCGTTTACGGCGTGGACTACCAGGGTATCTAATCCTGTTCGCTCCCCACGCTTTCGTGCCTCAGCGTCAGTATTTGTCCAGGTGGCCGCCTTCGCCACTGATGTTCCTTCCAATCTCTACGCATTTCACCGCTACACTGGAAATTCCACCACCCTCTACAATACTCTAGACTGCCAGTTCGAAATGCAGTTCCGAGGTTGAGCCCCGGGATTTCACATCTCGCTTAACAATCCGCCTACGCACGCTTTACGCCCAGTAATTCCGATTAACGCTCGCACCCTCCGTATTACCGCGGCTGCTGGCACGGAGTTAGCCGGTGCTTCTTCTGTCGCTAACGTCACAGATAGCCGATATTAGCGACTACCCTTTCCTCACGACTGAAAGTGCTTTACAACCCGAAGGCCTTCTTCACACACGCGGCATGGCTGCATCAGGGTTTCCCCCATTGTGCAATATTCCCCACTGCTGCCTCCCGTAGGAGTCTGGGCCGTGTCTCAGTCCCAGTGTGGCTGATCATCCTCTCAAACCAGCTAGAGATCGTCGCCATGGTAGGCCTTTACCCCACCATCTAGCTAATCTCACTTGGGCTAATCTCTAGGCGAAAGGTCCGAAGATCCCCTCCTTTGGTCCGTAGACATTATGCGGTATTAGCAGTCGTTTCCAACTGTTGTCCCCCACCTAAAGGCATATTCCCAAGCATTACTCACCCGTCCGCCGCTCGACGCCGAAGTGCAAGCACTTCTCGTTTCCGCTCGACTTGCATGTGTTAAGCCTGCCGCCAGCGTTCAATCTGAGCCATGATCAAACTCTTCAATTAAAATCGTTTGTGTATCTGTCGATACGGCTCAATGAATTCTGTTGTACATTGCTCTTGAATCGCTTTTTAATAAAAGCAAAACAAAAACATAAAAACTTTATATGTAAGTTTTTTATGTGAACATCAACATTGATAAATTTGCCTAACGAAACGTCAGGTCTTTATATGAATTTATTAATGTGAGTGCCCACACAAATTGCATGATAACTATTTGTTAAAGATGCCTACACGAAGTAGGTATGCCGAACCGTTCATGGATGAACGTTTTGTTCGGCGCGAGCTAACAATCGCATTCGTTGTTAGACCGCTTTGCGTTGTTCGAAGCAGTGCCCCGTGACAACGAGAGCGCATTTTAGAGATCTTAAAAAAAGAGTCAACACCTTTTTTTAAATAAATGTTTGTTCGAACAAAAAACAATCAAATATAGGGTTTAAAGTTTAGTTTAGAACAAAAAACCAACATTTCACTGTTGGTTTTTAAAAATATTCTCGCTAACACGATCGACTTACGTAATAAAGTTGTTGTCTTTATAGAGCGCTAGACGATTAACCTTTGCGCTCTATCACATTAATAACGTGTCATTAGCGACGTATAACTCACGTTAACGCACATCGCTTAGCAAACCAATGAGTTCAGACAACCTATTTGGTTAAACTTAGCATTAACTTGTTTAGTCTAGCGACGTAAGTTGCAGGATCTTTCAAGCTGCCACGTTCTGCTAGCATGGCTTGATCGAATAGCACTTGCGTCCATTGCTTGAATTTATCTTCGTCACTTTCATCAGAAACGTGACGAACAAGTTCGTGTTCAGCATTAATTTCAAAAATAGGTTTTGTTTCAGGAACTGCTTGACCAACAGACTCCATCAACTTAATCATCTGCGCGCTCATGTCGTGATCGTCTGTTACGATTACCGCTGGTGAATCGGTTAATCGATTTGAGATACGCACATCTTTTACTTGATCACCTAATGCATCTTTAATGCGCTTAACAACATCATCGAATTCTTTTTCAAGCTTTTCTTGTGCTTCTTTTGTTTCTTCGTCATCTAAGTTGCTTAAGTCTAAACCTCCGCGAGCTACTGACTGCAATTGCTTTTCGTCGAACTCTGTTAAGTGTGACATCAGCCACTCATCGATACGATCAGAGAGCAATAAGACTTCAATACCTTTCTTGCGGAATACCTCTAAGTGTGGGCTATTCTTAGCAGCTTCATAGCTATCAGCTACAACGTAGTAGATCTTGTCCTGACCTTCTTTCATGCGCTCAATGTACTGCGCTAATGACACGTTTTGAATATCGCTATCGTTTTCAGTTGAAGCAAAACGTAATAATTTAGCGATGGCATCTTTGTTCGCCATGTCTTCAGAAGGCCCTTCTTTTAAGACTTGGCCAAATTCATTCCAAAACGTTTGGTATTTTTCTGCGTCTTTCGTACCTAAACGCTCTAACATTTTAAGCACGCGTTTAGTACAACCTTTGCGAATCGCTTGAGTCACCTTGTTATCTTGTAAAATTTCACGAGAAACATTTAGTGGTAAGTCGTTTGAATCTAATAAACCTTTGACGAAACGCAAGTATGTCGGCATGAATTGCTCTGCATCGTCCATAATGAAAACGCGCTGAACGTATAATTTTAAGCCGTGTTGCTTTTCACGATTGTATAAATCAAAGGGTGCTTTTGACGGAATGTACAATAATGAGGTGTATTCGGTTTTACCCTCTACCTTATTGTGTTCCCATAACAATGGATCGGCAAAGTCATGAGATACGTGCTTGTAGAACTCTTTGTATTCGTCTTCTGAAACATCGGCTTTTTCTCTCGTCCACAAAGCGGTAGCTTTATTCACAGCTTCCCATTTTGCAGGGATTGCGTCACGAGCTTCAACCGCTGGTGAGATGACATTACCTTCATCGTCTTTAACTTCTTCTTTTGCTTCAACGGCAGGTACTTCTGGCGTTAACATTTCAACCGAAACAGAAATGTGATCTGAGTACTTTGTCACAATTGACTTTAAGCGCCATTCGTCGGCAAATTCAGACTCGTCTTCTTTTAAATGCAAGATAATGTCAGTACCGCGATTTGCTTTTTCAATGGTTGCCGTAGTGAATTCACCTTCACCGGCAGATGTCCATTCAACACCTTCACTAGCTGATACACCAGCGGCGCGAGAGCGGACAGTGACTTTATCGGCGACAATAAACGCTGAGTAAAAACCAACACCGAATTGACCAATTAATTGCGAGTCTGCTGCTTGATCACCTGATAATTTCGAAAAGAAATCAGCTGTACCTGATTTAGCAATCGTACCTAAATGGGTAATGATTTCGTCTTTAGTCATACCGATACCATTATCCGAGATAGTCACGGTATTTGCTTCTTTATCGGCACTCACTCGCACACGCAATTCACCGTCGCCTTCAAAAAGGCTTGCGTCAGATAACGCTTTAAAACGCAGCTTATCTGCAGCATCTGCAGCGTTCGAGACAAGCTCACGTAAGAAAATTTCTTTGTTCGAATATAAAGAGTGGATCATTAATTGAAGCAGTTGCTTTACTTCGGTTTGAAAGCCATGAACTTCTTGATTATTCGTCTCAGACATCTGAAACATCTCCTTTGGTATTACTTAACTAAACCGCATATCGGTAAATTGAAAAGGTTGGGTGAGCTATATCACCACAGTTAAAAAATATATGGGGATAGCAAAAAGCAATTCAAGGAGTGAAATGAAAATTTTATCTGATCAATAAACTGGCTGAGGCAATCAACTTAATTTTTGTCGTTTTAACAACACAGCGGTCTATGACAGTGATGTTAACTGC
Source organism: Thalassotalea sp. LPB0316 (assembly GCF_014898095.1). Classification (NCBI taxonomy): domain Bacteria; kingdom Pseudomonadati; phylum Pseudomonadota; class Gammaproteobacteria; order Alteromonadales; family Colwelliaceae; genus Thalassotalea; species Thalassotalea sp. LPB0316. Next base: position 1,768,412 of record NZ_CP062946.1, on the reverse strand, counting down.
ATCTGTTTGAACTAGATATTGTAATTTTTTCTGCCCGAAAGCGCATGTGATAAGGTGTTGCCGTCGACATATTCAAGCTCGCCACCAACCGGTACTCCATGAGCAATTCTAGATATTGTGATTTGGTAGTGCTTTGCCATTTCTGCAATGTAATGAGCGGTTGCTTCACCTTCTACGGTTGGATTTGTTGCTAAAATAAGCTCGGTAATTTGTCCCTTTAACAACTCGTTTTCCAAGATATCTAAGCCAAGATCGTTCGGCCCAATACCATCAAGTGGTGATAAGTGCCCCATCAAAACAAAATAGCGCCCCTGAAATTCAGCGGTTTGTTCAATTGCGATAACATCTGCCGGACTTTCTACGATACAGAGTTGAGTCGCCAATTGGCGTTTCGGGCTTGCACAAATCTCACAAAGATCACTTTCGGTGAAATTTCGACACTGCTGGCAATGCCCTACGTCAGTCATCGCTTTTGCTAGCGAATGCGCAAGTTTCTCACCACCGCTGCGATTGCGTTCAAGTAATTGAAAAGCCATGCGTTGTGCAGTTTTAGCGCCAACACCTGGTAAACATTTTAACGAGTCGATAAGTTCTTGAACGAGAGGACTAAACTTCATGCTGTCGTCATAGGAAGATTTGAAAATTTGGCTAAGTATAAAATAAATGGGGTCAGAGTCAATTGACTCTGACCCCACAGTTTGGTTTAGCCGTTAAAAGCGTGAATTGGGTAAAAAATTACTGCCACTTTGCTTTAATTGGCCTTCAAGTGTTTCAACTAACTCTGTCAGTGCTTTAGTGCGTTGATAAACCACATCAAAACCTTCAGCAGCTCGGTTATAACGTAGTTTTTGCTGGCCCGAAACCGGACCTGTACTTTCACTTCTGCTCCATAACAAGTAGCCGATGTACCCTTGGACCGAGGTTGGCGTTGGCTCTGCGCGCATAGCGATTACACTATTGCCGTTAAGTTGGTATTTGATTTCAGCCAATTCGCGTTTCATTTGCGCAACATTAGAGTGCATATCTTGTGACGCATTTAGCGTTTGAGTTGCACTATAGCCAATATTGTCAATGCGCGTTGCTAATGCTTTAACTTGTGCTTGAACACCGTTAATCGCCGAAGCTAGTAGACCTGCTTTCATATCAAAGGCTAAATCGGCATTGCGATCATTACTCTTGAAGGTGCGATTCTCATAGGCAACAACTTCAAAGCTTTGGCTACCCTCATAAGGGGTATCTATGCCATTAACCACTTTCGACAACGAGACTTGATATGTACCTGGTACAACAAATGGGCCGCTGTCTTTATCGACGTTTTTCGAGATAACACCAAAGCCTGGGTATCGTAAGTCCCACGCAATACGGTTAAAGCCACTACGCGCTGGCGCCGTTAAACGACGAACGACATTGCCGTCCATATCTTTTACTGTGAACACTAACTTTGCCGCTTGCTCAAGATCTTCTGCTTTTAACTCTTCCCAAGTTGGGTAGTAAACCGGCTTATCGTCTTTGCGTAATTGCGCTTCTTTTTTCTGGCGTTTAGCTTTTAACGTTGTGAAATCATCACTGACGTAGTAGCTAAATACCGCGCCATAAGCGGGGTTTTCAGCGAAATAGAAATCAGCGCCTTGCATTGATTTACCCGGCAAGCCCATAGGATCAGATTCAACAAACTGAATGGCTTTACGGACAGGGAATAACGTTGCTGGTGATGCTTTTACTTCTTTAGCCGATTGACGAAGTGGCGTGTAATCGTCAAAGATAAAGAAACCGCGACCAAAAGATGCCATTGCTAAGTCGTTTTCTCGGCGCTGGATTTCTAAATCGCGAATTGCGATGGTTGGCATGTTACCTTTTAATTGTGTCCAGTTTTCACCACCGGTTTGGCTAAAGAACACACCAAATTCAGTACCCACAAATAATAAGTCTTTATTTACATGGTCTTGCACAATGGTGTAAACGCTGCCGCGCTTAGGTAAATTACCGGTGATATTTTTCCAGCTCTTACCCAAGTTGTCTGAGCGATAAACATATGGCGCAAAGTCACCTTTTTTGTGATTATCAAAGGTAGCAAATACCGTAGACGCATTAAATAGTGATGCTTCTAAGTCACTCACATATGAATTTTCCGGCACTTTTTTCGGCCATTTCGTTTTAGCCCAAGTTTCACCGCCATTTTCGGTCACTTGAATTAAGCCATCATCAGTACCTGCAAACAATACGCCTTCTTTTACTGGTGATTCGGTCAGTGATACCACCGAGCCGTAAAACGACGTCGACTTGTTTTTCGCGACAGTGTCCACTCCCCAAATTTTGTCCATCACCTCGAGTTTATTGCGATCTAAATTACGCGATAAATCGGGGCTAATAGCTTGCCAAGTATCACCGCGATCGTTAGTGCTAAACACTCGCTGTGAGGCGTAATATAAACGCTCATTATTATGCGGGCTAATTAATAATGGTGAATTCCAGTTAAAGCGCTGCGCTTCATTAACATCTGGTGATACGGGCTGCATTTGCACGCGCTCACCCGAGCGTTTATCAAAGCGCGCTAGACCACCGTATTGGTATTGTGAATAAATAATGTTTGGATCGCTTGGATCAATCACGGTTTTAAAGCCGTCACCAAACTGGGTATATAACCAATCTGAGTTTCTAATACCTGACGTGTTCGTTGTTCTGTGCGGCGCGCCTAACGATGCGTTATCTTGCGTACCACCAAAAACATTATAAAACGGTAAATCGTAATCTACGGTCACTCGGTAAAACTGAGTTAATGGCATATTGTCGAAAAAGCGCCAATTTTTCGCTCGGTCAAACGACTCGTAAACGCCGCCATCACTGCCGACAATAAGATGATTAGTATTATTGGGGTTGATCCACAGTGCGTGGTTATCAACGTGTTTATGCGCTTCACCCGCACGGGTAAAGGTTTTACCGCCATCTTCGGTTACCATCATGTAGGTGTCGAGCGAATAAACGCGATTTGGATTTTTCGGATCGACCACGATTTCTTGATAATATTGTGGTGAACCAGAAACGTAACTACTTTGCTTATGCCAACTTGCACCATAATCGGTTGAGCGATAAAAACCACCTTTATCGTTTGGCAACTCAACAATCGCGTAAATAATATTAGGCGAGCTTGGCGCAACATCTATGCCGATGCGGCCTAAATCACCACTTGGTAGGCCGTTGGTAATTTTTTGCCAAGTTTTACCGCCATCGGTTGATTTGTGAATGGCTGATTCTGGGCCACCGTTAATTAATGTCCAGACATGGCGACGACGTTGATAACTGGTTGCGTAAATAACATCAGGATTTTGTGGGTCAAAAGCAATATCACTAACCCCTGTATGTTCACTAATATTTAAAACATTTTGCCATGTTTGCCCGCCGTCAGTTGTTTTAAACAAGCCGCGATCACCACCTTTACTCCACAGCGGGCCTTGTGAAGCCGCGTAAACAACATCTGAATTACGTGGATCGACTAAAATCTCACTGATATGCTCTGAGTTTTTAAGCCCCATGTTTTGCCAGCTTTTTCCGCCATCTACTGACTTGTAGATCCCGTCACCATAAGCAACTGAGCGCTGTGAATTGTTTTCACCTGTACCGACCCAAACAACATTTGCGTTATTGGGATCTAGTGTCACATCGCCTAACGAGTAACTCGCCTGACTATCAAAAATCGGGCTCCACGTTGTACCGGCATTGGTTGTTTTCCACAACCCACCCGATGAAGTAGCAACGTAATACTCACTATAATTGTTAGGGTTAACGGCAAAATCACTTACGCGACCGCCGGTAACGCCTGGGCCCAAATTACGCATTGGAATATTGGCATAAATACTTGCATCATTCGCGCCGTCTTTTGCGATAGCGCTATTTTGAGAAATGGCTAGGGCAAGTGCCGTGGCAATAAATGGCAGGACTTTTTTCATTATTTTGACCTTATATTTTAAACATATAAACGTGTGAAATAGCTTATCCATAAGAGCTCACAATTAATCTGCATCCTTGTAGAAAAAAGCCCAGGCAATGCTGGGCGTTTTTTACGTTAATTTAGCGAGATAGCCTCGCTGTTTGACAGTAACTGAATACCTGATTTTTCAAAATCTGCTTTGAAAGTCGCTAGATCTGTTGTTAAGAACTGATTTATCTTATCAACGTTTTGCGTCAGGCTTAATTTCGCCTCTTCAATAAAGAACGCCGCCGTGGGTGAAGGCTTGCCATAAGTGCTGCCGACATAGCCCCAAGCGGTATATATTTTCGACGTTACCTTATAGCTTTCATCAACAATACCATTGGTATTTGGCAATGAGCGCAAGCCTTTATCAAGCTCGCCAATTTGCTTGAGTAACTTATCAGCGGTTTCATTTAACTTACTGGCTATGTGCTCTTCTTTATTTTCTTTTACTTCGCTAAGTGCCTTATTCGCGACCGCTTGGATAAGCTCAATGTCCTTTTTACTATCCGCTAGCTTGTGTGCAGCCGTTGCCACTAGCGATAACATATCAACAACTTGATGTTGCTGTTGGTAGTTATCTTCAAGATCAGCCACACTCACATCGAAACGCGGATCGATTAACGCGTTCGCTTTAGCCGTTATCGTTTGATCGTTTAACGTCACTGTAAAGTTATATTCACCCGGTGGTACTTGTGGGCCAGGGCTAAGAATATCACTTGCCGGACTACCAGGCATCGCTTTAGCACCGTCAGATTCCATGCCCCAAACGATACGATTCACCCCTTGGTGAAGGTTCGTTCTAAAAGTACGAACCACGTTACCTTGCCTATTAGTAACGACAACCGTCGCTTCTGCTGATTTTTTATCGCTATCTTTAGCGGCTTTAGTTTTAGCTAAACGATCCAAGCGCGCCTTTTCTTGCGCTTTATCTGGATGTGGTAAGTGATCACCAGCGGCATTGACTGTCAAGACAACACCATAAGCTTCATTTTCGCCAACATAGGCAGCGTCACCCCAAAAACGGGTTGATGGCGCGCGATTAGCAACATATTGTTGACCATCGGTGACACTCAATAATGCCAACGCTTGTGTTAAGGTTTTGTCATTCATGCCACGCAGTGCGCTGTAGTCATCAATCACGTAAATTGAACGGCCATGGGTGGCGACAACAAGATCATTTTCACGCTCTTGAATGGCTAAATCCATCACTGACACCGTTGGCACGCCTTGTGTCCATTTGAACCAAGCATCACCACCGTTAGTGGTCGCGTATAAACCCAGTTCAGTCCCTAAGAACAATAGATTTTCATCAACGTGATCTTGCACGACTGATAAGGCATAGCCTTTAATATTTTTAGTGGTTAAATCGGTGAACTTTTTACCAAACTTAGACGCTTTAAAAATATAGGGTCTCATATCACCACTACGGTGATTATCAAAGACGATAAAGGCTTCATCAGCTTTGTGCTTAGATGGCTGAATATGCGGAATAAAGGCATGTTCAGGTGCTTTACGTGCTTTAGACTCAACGCTTTGCCATGATTTACCACCGTCTTGCGTCACGTGAATACGACCATCATCGGTACCTACCCAAATCACACCTTGTTTAATTGGGCTCGGTGCAATCGTTATAATCGCCGTATAATTTTCCGCAGCAGTAACATCGGGGGTTAAACCGCCTGAATCCTTGTATCGCTGCCATTCTTTCTTGTTGGTCGTTAAATCATCAGAAATAACCTGCCAAGTTTCACCGCGATCTGTTGATTTGTGAACAAACTGGCTGCCGTAATAAATCGTGTCGTTATTAAACGGATCTTGTGCTAAACCGGCATTCCAATTGAAGCGTAACTCTACATCAGGGCTCGGCGAATTAGGACGAATCAGCTTTTCTTCACCTGTCGTTAAATTCCAACGGCTCAAGTAACCACCTTGAGATTGGCTGTAGCCTTGTGTGATATCATCAGGAAACGCCATCGCATCAAAGCCGTCACCAAAGCCAATTTCTTGCCAGTGAACATTGCGAATACCGCCTGTTTGCCAGATTTCAGCAGGGCCTCGCCAAGAGCCATTGTCTTGCAAACCACCGTAAATATTGTAAGGATGACCGTTATCAACACGAACGTGATAAAACTGTGAAATAGGCAAATTTTGCACAAAACGCCAACTATCGCCTTTGTCTTGGGTAATTTGGACACCACCGTCATTGCCTAAAATAATGTGTTTTGAGTTCTCAGGGTTGATCCACACCGAGTGATTATCAATGTGAATAGTATTACCGGCGGCACAACAATCAATCTTATCTAACTTCGTAAAGGTTTTACCGCCATCAATAGAGCGGCGCAAAAATGTCGCGATGTTATAGATGGTATCGGGATCGTTTGGATCAACTTCAATTTCCGCGTAGTAAAATGGTCTGTCGCTTACGCCAACATCATCGTTGACTGTACGCCAGCTATCACCGCCATCGTCAGAGCGCAACAAGGCACTTTTTTCAGCTTCGACTAATGCGTAAACAGTGCTTGGCTGGCTCGGCGCAACTTCAATCGTAATACGCCCTAAGTCACCTGTTGGTAAACCATCTGCGGCTGTTTTTTCCTGCCAAGTTTCACCGCCATCGTTTGAAATATAGAGGCCAGAGCCTTCACCGCCCGATTCAAAGCGATATGGCCAACGACGGTACTGCCACATTGAGGCGTACAGCTTATTTGGGTTAGTTGGATCGATGCGAATATCGGTGGCACCGGTTTTTTCGTTAACATACAAAATCTTTTGCCAGCTTTTCCCGCCATCAATCGTTTTGTAGATGCCGCGCTCTTCATTTTCACCCCATAACTGCCCCATTGCCGCTGCATAAGCAATATCTGGGTTGGTTGGGTGTAACACAATGCGATTAATCCGTTCGGTTTTTTCTAAACCAAGTTTTTGCCAGTTTTTCCCGCCATCGAGCGTTTTATATATGCCACCACCGATAGAAACCGAGTTGCGAACATTACCCTCGCCAGTACCGACCCAAACAATATCTGGAATGGCTTGATTAATGGCAATTGCGCCAATCGATGCATAATCTTGTTCATCAAAAATAGGCTGCCAATTTAAGCCCGCATTGACCGACTTCCAAATGCCACCCGACGCTGCCGCCGCATAGATAATATTAGGGTTTGAGACTACGGCTTCAACATCAGAAATACGGCCACTAGTTGCAGCAGGCCCCACATTTCGAGCTTTTAAACCCGCCAATAAACTGGTATCAATTGTCGCGAAGGCATGGCTTGAGATTGCACAAGCGGCAATCGCCATCGCGATTAAAGGTTTTTTAAATGACATATATATTCCCTATTGAAAGCATGAATTTTCATGCTCGGTGAACACCAATAATTTTTATTATGTGCTTGACAATATAGCCAATGAATAGCGTAAATCATAATATTCTCGACCAATTGTGGATTTCGTCAGTTAAAAAGCAAACGTGAAATTAATAGCGAGAGGTTTGCCGTTATAGAAATAAAAAAGCCCTTCCTATTTTTGGAAAGGCTTTTGTTTTATATTAGTTTTTTTAACTAAGTAAGGCTTACTCTGGCACTACTTTAGGTGTATTTTGAAAGTCACCACCTAATGCAAGATGTAAATCGATACGCTGCAGTAAACGCGCGTCTCTAATATTGAGTAAGTTGACTTTGGCGCCAATTAACTGACCTTGCTGCTGAATAACGGAAAGCAAATCAACTTTACCGACATTAAACTGAGTATTGGTAACACGCAATGCTTCTTTAGAGTCTGCAACCACTTGCATCAAGTACTCTTGTTGCTCACGCAATAGTGTTTCATTTGCTAAACCTTGTTCAACTTCACTAAATGCTTTAAGCGCGGTTAAACCGTAATTGGCCATGGCTTGTCGATACCCTGCAGATTCAATATCAACTTGAGCCTCTAGTGCACCACCAGTGAAGATTGGGGCAACGAAATTTGTCCCAATTGACCAAAAGTTGTTGCCCAACGAAATGATCTGAGTTAAATCATTTGAAACTGAACCAACCCCTGCAGTTAGTGATACTTTAGGTAATTTGGCCGCCTCAGCTTTCTGAATCTGATAAAACTGAGCAGCAGCAGCTCTTTCTGCAGCTCTAATATCTGGGCGACGCTCGAGCAGTTCAGATGGCAAACCCACAGGGATCGGCGGTAAACTCGCGCTAAGATCTTTTGCACCAGCCATTTCCGCAGCAGGGTAACGACCCAACATAATTTCCAATGCCCGAGAAGCTTGTAATAAAGCACTCTGTGCTTTGCGCACTGTCGCTTTACCTGACGCAACATTTGCACTAGCTAAGGAGACTTCGCGTTGAGTAACTTGCCCTTGTTTAAATTTAGCGGCAACGATGTCATAGGTTTTTTCGTAGAGCTCAACCGCTTCTTGTGCTAAGCCTTGCTGCATTTGCGCTTCGGTTAGCAAATAATAGATTTTCGCCGTTTGCGCAGCAATCGACTGATACGCCCACATCACTTGATATTGAGTAGCTTCAAAGGCAGCTTCTCCGGCTGCTTTTTGCGAGCGAATACGCCCCCATAAATCTAATTCCCACGACATCGATAACGCGATTGCGTCATTTTCTATTTGGTAACCACTGTTTGAAAACAGTTGATCATTGCCAAATTGACCACCAATACCTACTACAGGTTTTAACTCAGCGCCCGCTTGCACAGCGATAGCCGAAGCGGCATCAAGTTTGGCTACAGCAGCTTGCAAATTTAAGTTATTGCGAATAGCCTCTTCAACAATTGCTTCTAACTTGGGATCATTAAAGTTTTTCAACCAGCCGTCCTGGACTTCACCAATCGCGGCATTGGCAATTTCACTGTATTGACTCGCCGGCGCTTGATTGGTTTCAGGCATGACTTGCTTGTACATATCTTCCTTAACTGGCGGTTGATTAACCTCACAGCCAAGTAATGACATGGTCGCAAACACGGCCACAATATAGTTAAGTTTCATCAGCTACTCCGTTAACTTATGGTTTAACAAAGTTCATGATAGCATCCATACGGATCATCACCTTGCGGATGACATGTGCCATTTGCACGTTCTCGGTATATATAGCAGCCGTGCCCATTGAACCAGGTATTAACTCATTTTGAAAAGCTTCGTCGTCAAGTTTAATCTTAACAAAGAACGGGCCTGCTTGATTACTTTGTGGCGTAATATTCATCCCTGTATTAGCAAATTGACCTTGAGCTGTTGCTGGAATCATATGAACAACTTCACCTGCATAAACCTTGCCTGGATAAGCTTTGAAGGTAACTTCAACAATATTGCCGGGCTTAATATTACGGCTAAAGTTTTGCAATACTTGTGAGCCTAGAATAATCTCTGAGGTATCAGTAAACGACATCGCCATATAATTAGGTGCATTGACTACACGCTGACCCGGACGTAAGGCTAAGTTTGTTACTATGCCATCGGTTGGCGCTTTAACAACCGTTTCGTCTAAGTTCCATTGAGCGTTTTTGATCTGCGCTTCAAGGCCTTGAACTTGTGCTTGATAAGCTTGTAACTCATAAATTGAGCCCGCGTCTTGCTTGGCTAGCTCTTCAGATTGCTTTAAACGCGTCTTAGCTAGGGCAAGCTGTGCTTGTAAACCTTCAAGCGCCGCTTCGTACTGCGTCGGATCAATAGTAAACAGCGGTTGGCCTTTTTGAATTTCAACATTAGGTTCAACCAAAACTTCAGTTACTTGACCGGCAACGTTCGGCGTAATTGGTACAGTATAGGCTAGTGCTCTCACATCAGCTGCTGGTGCGCCCCATTGCAAAGGGATGAAAAACCCTAGGATCAAGAAGAACTCAAATGGAACCAGAAGCGCCCAAGTCTTTGATGAATTAGGTAGTACATTAATTTTAATTAAGACAAATAACAGTGCTATAAATATTATCGTACAAAAAACTAACATGCATCATCTCCTTGTTTTGCTTCCAACTGCTTTTGAAGTTGAGCAATCGATGCTTTGATATCTTCAATTTCCGAAGGGACATTAGTTGTTACTGGCTTGGTTTTTGCCCAAATAATCGCGATTACCCAAATCACTCCAAAAGAAAGTAACAACCCAAGCCAACCAGCAACATTGATCGCTTCAGCTTGTGGGTGATTATTATCTTTTGCAATCTTTCCAGGGATTTTACACAGTGCCACCACTATCGCTAAAGCTGCAACAATAATGGTGATAAACACAACCCAAGCAAAATAATCCAAACCAGTCATTTTATATCCTTACAGGCGTTTACACGCCTATTGCTTTTTCAGTTTCGTTATCGATTTCTTTTTCGATTTCTTTTTCGATTTCATTGCCTACTTGATTAGTGACAGCACCTAACATCACATACGACCAGCCTGCAAAAATCAAGCGAACACCAACTAAAATACCGATGGCAAAAGCACCTGACAATGGCCATTGGTACCATAGTAAACCACCAAGCAATAAGCTACTTAAACCGCTTGCTAATGTCCAACCCCAACCACTAATTGGTTTTAACTTAAAGCTCGTAACAACTGTTAAAATACCATCGATAAGTAAATAAGCAATAACGGCAATGGTAAACGCCCCTAAGCTTTCAGTTGGGTTTGCTAGCATGTAACTACCCAATGCAGTGATTAGTGCGCCACTAACAAACTGTAATGCACCTGCACCAAATGACTTTGCATTAAACACATAGGCAAGTGTTGTAATACCTGCAGCTAGAATAAGTACAGAAAGCATCGCAGTGGTTGCTAGGCCTGTCACAAAAGGGGCTATCAAACAAATAATGCCCAGTATTACAATACTAATACCAAACCCTGTTCCAAGTTGCCCTGAAGCTCTTACACTATCAGATAAAAATGCCATAATAAATTCTCCGTTAAATTACTTTTTCTTCAAAAGATCAATTGCTAAACCAAGCAATGGACCCATACCAGTTAAACTTCCCGAGCCAATATTTGAAATGCTCGACTTTACGTTTTTAATACTCTGACCAACTTCTTCAACTTCTTGGTTAACCTTATTAAAATCTTGAGTTAGCTCATCCATCGCCATATTTCGAATGTCTTCGATCATTTGATCTTGTGCACCCGGCTTAATTTGCTTAGCAATTAATAAAGGAATGGCAGCAATAACTAAGTTTAATAGCGCTAACCAAAACGCTGATGAGGAATACACCTCTTGCTCAGTGAATTTAAAAAAGAGACCTATGTTAAAGAAGACAACACCAATCAATAGCGCACCAATTGAAATTGCGCTTAATAGCACCGTGTTAACACGACGGTTGCTCTCAGACTTCAGTAGCATCATTTCAGAGCGAAATAATATTTTTACTTTCATAAGTAGTTCGTTCATATCTATCTCCTAACTAGCGCAAGTAGCGCCCCATTAAAATCCCTAAAGAAAACACAGCTAGTGTGGTTACCGTTGGCAAGTCTTTGATCTCTTTCGCTAATAGCGCTTTTAACTCTTCAAGTTGTGCCTGATCTGAAGTAACTTGCTGCTCGGCTTTTTCACTATCGTCTGTAACCTTGTGTTCTTCGGTTGGTGATTCAACGGCGTCTTGTGCCATAGCTTGAACAGGTGGCTCGGCTTCATCAGCTATTGGAGCATCTTGCACAAGCGACTGCTCAACAGCTTGTTTCGTAGCCTTGAGTTCAGCCACTTCTTCGCGTAGTTTCTCTAACTCACTTAATGATGCATCTTTTGTCATGCTATAAGCCTCCGGGGTTATTTACTTGTCTGCCTTTAGTTGCTCAACTTGCTCTCGTAAACGCGATAACGATTCACTCACGCCTGCTTGAAGAGGTTGCCAAGTATCTGAAGCCGCTTCACTAACACGATCAAGTTCAACGCGCGCTGATTTAATCTCGTTGTTAAGTGTTTCAAAGGCTGGATCTAGTTCCTTCGCTGATAATTTGTCAGCTAGCTGAGTTTGAATACTCATTACTGTTAAATTTAAACTTGCGATATCCATTTGAGTTTGTTGTACAAGCTGTGACAAACCGCGTACGTGTTGCTCTAGCGAATCAAGTCTAAGATCTTGTTTCTCGTCATGTCCGAATAAAGCCATGGTTATTTTCCTTCATTTGTTACCTACCTGCACGGTCGGTTAATCTGTAAAACATATTAAATAAATCAACAAATTATCAATTTATTCACATTTCATTAAAGCTGAGTAAAGTTTAAATTAATGGCCAATTAAAAATAGGACTGTTGTGTTTAATATTGTGTAAATATGTAATTCCAATGAAGCGTTGTTTTAGTGAGGTTAAAAACGGTAAAAACGTGTTTTATAAGTCGATTGTTTTAGGTTAGCGGTGCCACTCACGCACTGGACCTATTTAACGAAACACGATGAATTGTTGAAAAGTTTTTAGTCTTTGCCTTGGTGATCCTGCTATCACAGGCCTAGTCATTTACAAATTAAAGCATTACCTGCTAATCTACATATTGAAAATAAAGAGATTTTTCTAAGATGATAATGGCAATGTTAACAGTAACTTGTCAGCCGATACGTGTTGTCACCTGCCATACAACAAGATCAATTTAACGGTAGGAAGCGATAATTGACGTTTTATTGTCGATTAAAGAGTCAAATTAAAGCGGCATTTAAGCTAACAACAGTTAAATACTGCTACAAAAATACGATGGTCGGCGTTCCACGATAACTTTAAAAACTTCCGTTGCATAAGGCGGTGCAAGCATGAATAAGCAGGTATTTTTATTTACGTTATTATTGAGCATTTTATTAGGGGGATGCAGTACAACGTCGACATGTGAAGATGATGCCTCTAGTAAACAGTGTGTAGTTGAACCAAGTGTCAGCGCACCTGAAATAGACGATCTATATTACGTTCGTACCATTTTTTCTCAAAGTAAGCTAAAAAAGAGCGGCATTGATCCAATCAAGCTTGCGCTAGATTCAAAAACACCAGTCAACAGTGCACAAGCTAAAATTTTAGGCCTGACAACCGAAGATAGTATTCGCTCAATCGCCACTAAAATTTGGATGATAGAAAATGCCGAACACACCATCGATGCAACCTACTACATATTCGCAAGAGATCTTATTGGCAATGCTATGTTAGGTGCTTTTTGTAATGCGGTTAAACGCGGTGTTGATGTTCGCTTAATGGTTGATTCGATTGGCTCATACGGGATTAATCATGGCGAATTAAAAGCGCTTAAAAATTGTGAACAGTCAGCGGGTTATATGAAGAATAGCAATGGCGAGTTAACTACCCGTAAAGCAAGAGTTCAGATTGTCATTTTCAACGCACTATCTAAAGTTTTCGTCAATGTTAACCGTCGCTCGCATGACAAGATGTTGGTTGTTGATGCCGCGTTTCCTGACAAGGCTATGGTTATAACAGGTGGACGTAATGTATCACTTGATTACTATGGCATAACAACTGACGGAAAAGTTAACAAAGACACGTTTAAAGACCTCGAAATACTACTTAAAACTGGCGATTACAAACCGAGCGACTTGAGTTCTTTGGGCGCGGTATCTCAAGCATACATGAGCATTTTGTACTTAAATCGTGGCAATAAGCAAATAACCTCAGTACTGCCTTACTACGCTGAGCAAATAAAAGCACAAAACGCCTTGAGCAAACTAAAGGGCTTTGAGCTGTTTGATAAGTACTATCAAACAATGCCTGAATTTATCAAGCAAGATTTTAAACCAGCACAAGTCAGACTTGCTCATGAACTCGGCAATTTAGAATCAACAGATGTTGTAGAAAATCGCGTTGAGAACCTCAATTCAAATCCCAATTCAATTGTCGCATTACTTAAGCGCAACGATAAAGAAAGTGAGCAAGTTAAACACCTCAAAATAGTGTCGCCGTATCTATTTCTCGCTGAATATAAAACGCCAACCGGTAAAGTGATTATGGATGAGCGAGAAGATTTATACCGCTGGCTTGACGAAGATCCCGAGCGAACCATTGAAATTATTACAAACTCGGTATTAACCAGTGATAATTTCTTTACTCAAGCAATGATTGACCAAGATATGGCGCCGCGATTATTAATGACACCTGACATGGTAAAAGTTTGGCAAGATGACTGGAACAAAGGTGAATTTAATGCTGATTTTATTAACAGCCAAGCATACCTAGATGCAATCAGTAATCCCAGGATAAAGATTTACCAAATTGGCAAGCTTGATTCTGATATTTTAGGCGGTGAAAGTGTTTACGGAAAACTCCATGCTAAATTTATGTTTTCTGATAGTATTGGTTTTATCGGCACAACCAACCTAGATTATCGCTCTCGTTTATACAATAACGAAATGGGCTTTTTCTTTGCTGGTGATGAGTTAAGAGCCGATCTTGTCAGTGCGTTTGATCAATTGAAGGCGAATGCTTACCTCTGGGGAACACCACAATGGCTAGAGATGCGAAAGCAATTAATCGATGTTGGTGGTTTAAAGGGACGAAGCACGAAACGTCAACGTAAAATCTACACAGATCTAATACGCACAGGCTTAAAATGGCAGTTCTAATACCACTCAAAATAACTCAACCCCATGGGTAGCTTATTGATTTAAGACAGTGGGCTACCCTTACACGTTACACTTTCATTCATTTAAGTAACACTTATCTTAAGATTATCGCTTCCAGATAACATATCCTTTACGCATCTTTTAGCTTTACATGCAAAATTTTACTTAAATAAAATAGCATTTGAAGGAGTAATCATGCTTAAACAGCTATCTACATTAGCCCTGATTTCTACCGTTTTAGCTTTACCGGCACAAGCTCAAGCAAATAAAACAGACTCTGACTGGGAGTTTACAGGTGAACTTTATGTTCAAGGGACATCAATTTCAGGCGATGCTGGTGTTGGCCGAGCGAATGACTTACCTGTTGACGTCAAGTTCGATGATATTTTAGATAAGCTTGATAACGCTTTAATGGTGCACTTTGAAGCGTATAACAAAGCAACACAATGGGGTTTCATTCTTGACTACGCTTACATGGATTTACGCGACAAAACTGAAACACCGATTCTGGGTCGTGTTGCGTCTGTTCGCACTCGCCAAGGTGTTTTAGAAGGGCTTGCTTTTAAACGCCAAGAGTTTGATAACCACACCATTGATTACTTTGGTGGTATCCGTTGGTGGGATAACGATATCTCAGCCCGTTTGCACTTAGACAATCTACCGAGTGACCCAAGCGTTAAGCACAAGGAAGACTGGGTTGATGCCGTTATTGGTGCTAGATACTGGTATAGCTTTGCTCCTGATTGGCGCTTCCACGCCCGAGCTGATATTGGTGGTTTAGGTCTACAAAGTGATTTTACATCGACCTTATACACAGGCTTTGAATGGCAAGCTACTGACGCTGTCCACGTAAACTTTGGTTACAAAGCGACATGGGTTGATTATGAAAATAGCTCAACAATTTCGGAACCGGGTTACTTTCAGTATGATACCGTAACAAAAGGCCCTACAATTGGCGTTGCCTATAAGTTCTAATCACCTAATAGTTTTAGTACTTTCTCCCGAGCGAGCTAATCGTTATTAGCTCGTTTTCACCTATTTCAGTCGCCACTTCCCCGCAAATATTCATTGCCTATAGCACTGTTAAGCATTGCTTCGCTAAACACTCAAAACTTACTTAAACTCTCGTGACTGTGATGCTAAATTAGCCAGCTTATCGGTTAGATCGGTTAACTGGCCAGCAATGACGTGAACCACCTCCCCTTCTCGCTCTAAAATCCCTTTAACCATCAGTATCTTCGCCGACATAAACGGTGTTTTTTGTGCTCTTGCTGTTCCTGCCCAAACAACAACATTGATATTACCAGTATCGTCTTCAAGCGTAACAAAGGTCACCCCCGATGCGGTTCCCGGTGATTGCTTACCTGTAACAACACCAATAACAGTAACAAAGGACTTATGCGACAGTGAAGTTAGTGCTTGCATACGACTAAACCTAGGTAACTGGTTTGCACAGTCTAATAAACTAATAGGATGTTGATTTAAGGTTAAGCCCGTTGCCGCATAGTCTTCAATTAATGTGTCGTAGTCTGAAGGCGCAAATAAATATTGCTGTTTAGGCTCGTTCACTTGGGGTAAATTGGCAAACAGGGGTAACTCACTTTCATTAGTCATTAATGCCCACCGACTTTGATAGCGGTTACCGGTTAATACTTTCAGCACATCGGCACTGGCCAACAACTGCATATCTCGGGCATTGATATTGAGTTGCTGTAACTGGCCAATGCTTGAGTAACCTTGTTGAGGGCGATGCGCTATTAAGGTTTTAATGCCTTGCTCAGATAAGCCTTTTACTAATCGAAAGCCGAGTCTAAGTGCTTTAGTTGTTTGAATATCTTCAAGGATATGATCGTGGTGTGAATGATTAAGGCAAATGGGTAACACTTCAATACCGTGGCGTTTCGCATCTTGAATAAGTTGCGAAGCACTGTAAAAACCCATAGGTAAACTATTGAGTAGCGATGTATAAAATGCGACGGGATAATAATATTTCAACCAAGCAGATACATACGCTAGTACGGCAAACGATGCCGAGTGACTTTCGGGAAAACCATATTCACCAAAGCCACAAATTTGTTGAAAAATACGCTCGGCAAAATCGATTGTATAACCGCGTGCTAGCATTCCTTGGGTTAATTTGGTTTTAAACTTTATCAGCTCGCCGTTTTTCTTCCAGGTCGCCATTGCACGCCGTAGTTGATCGGCCTCGCCACCTGTAAAGCCGGCAGCCACCATGGCAAGCTTGATCACCTGCTCCTGAAAAATTGGCACGCCTAACGTACGTTCAAGTACCGACTTAACTTCCTCAGATGGGTAATCAATGCTTTCCTCGCCATTACGCCTTTTCAAAAAAGGGTGAACCATATCTCCTTGAATTGGGCCAGGTCTCACAATCGCTATTTGGATCACTAAATCGTAATATGTCTTAGGCTTTAAGCGCGGTAACATACTCATTTGCGCGCGCGATTCAATTTGAAAAACCCCAACAGTATCTGCTTGTTGGATCATTTGATATACCGCTTGATCATCAGGCATCGCAGTGATCTGAGCAATAGAGAGTTGCCGTTGATAATGTTGCTCAACTAAGGCAAAACATTTGCGAATGGCACTTAGCATACCAAGGGCTAGTATATCGATTTTGAGTAAGCCTAAAGACTCTAGATCGTCTTTATCCCACTGGATCACCGTTCGTTCAGCCATTGCTGCATTTTCAACGGGGACTAATTCATATAAAGGGCCTGATGAAATAACAAAGCCACCAACATGCTGCGATAAATGGCGTGGGAACCCTAAAATATCATGGACTAAGGTAATGAAATGTTGACCTTGCTTAGACTCAGGATCTAGTCCTAGCTCGACAATTTGGCTTTGCCAATTTAATGTTTTATCACGCCGATTTATATTTTTGATAAAGAAAGCGAGTTGAGTTTCTTCAATACCCAATGCTTTACCCACTTCCCTTATCGCACTTTTTAATCGATAGCGGATGACGGTAGCGGCAAGTGCTGTGCGTTCACGGCCATATTTTTGGTAGATATATTGAATGACTTCTTCGCGTCGTTCATGCTCAAAATCAACATCAATATCAGGGGGCTCATCGCGTTCCTTACTAATAAAGCGCTCAAATAACACTGAAATTTGCCGAGGGTCAACGGAGGTGATTTCCAAGCAATAGCAAACAATAGAGTTTGCCGCAGAGCCTCGACCTTGAAATAAAATCCCTTGGCTTTTAGCAAACATCACAACATCGTGAATGGTCAAAAAATAATAGGGGTAATTTAACGCTTCAATGAGCGATAGTTCTTTTTCTATTGTTGCTTGAATAGACGGCTTAACACCTTCGGGAAAACGCTTTTTAATACCTTTAGCAACTAAAGCTTTTAAATAGCCCATAGCTGTTTGCCCCTTCGGTACTAGTTCAGATGGATATTCGTACTTCAATTCATCCAAATTAAACTGACAACACTGAGCAATCCTCACCGTTTCTTTTAACCATGTAGCATTAAACAACCTATTAAGCTTACCAATTGAGCGGAGTGAACGCTCACTATTAGCAAGTAATTCACAGCCTAATTTAGCCACTGGCCGACCTTGAGCAATTGCCGTTAACGTATGTTGTAATGGGAGCCGAGTTGCGTTGTGCATCAATACGCCGCCACAAGCACACATCGCTATTTCAAAGCGTTTAGCTAATATCAAACAATGCTGTAAATAATCATCATCACAAGCGAGTAAATGACGCTGATAACCAAGCCATAAACGATTGCTGTGATATTGTCTAAGCCATTCGCCCCAATCGTGATCTTTTTTATGACCTTGAGGTAACCAAAGTACGAAACAGTGTTTAATACTCATTAAATCCCACTCGGCTAATTGATACTGACCTTTTGCACTGCGTCGCCTAGCATTGGTAATAATACGGCACAATTCACCATAAGCATGACGAGATGGACACAACAGCACCACTTGTAATTCATCAGTTAGCCAAAACATACTACCGACAATCAGTTTAATACCGAGTTGGTGTTCTTTAATCGCGCTGTGAGCTCTTACTACGCCAGCAACCGAGCATTCATCGGTAATTGCTAATGCTTGATAACCCAAGAACTCGGCTTGATGGATCAACTCTTCAGGATGCGAAGCGCCGGTCAAAAAAGAGAAATTACTTTGGCAAAATAATTCTGCGTAGCTCATCAGCCAAACTCAACTAAATAAGCCATGAACAAACCAGTGCTGCTCTGGTGTCCGAAAAACCCAAAGCCACCGACCACTTTCCGTACGGGCAATAAAATAATCTCTGATCACTTCGTTATCGTCCCACCAACCAGCAGCAATACGCGATGGCCCATGCTCAATAACGACTTTTTCTTGTAAAGGCAGTGGCGTTGGTAGAATAAAGCCGGGTTGAACACCTACTGATTGAGGCTCAATTGGCCGATTTGTTTGTAATGGCTGACAGGGCTTGGTGGCATACTCTGGCCGATGATCATAAATCGCTTTAACCCCCTGAACTTGATTGTTACCCAGTTTTGCTTGCAGCATAGCGATGAGTTCGTTAGCTGATAACTCGCCTTGCCGACCAACAAATAAATCATTTTTTTCAACCACACTATGGATCAGGTGCTTAGCTTGAACCGTAATACCAACAACTGGGGCTTGTAGTGTTAGTGATTCAAACCTTAACAAGGTTAAGGTTAGCCATTTATCCGCTTTATATTCACCCTGCCCTGCTGCCACAGTAAGGCTTTGGTCGGCTTTATCGCGTAGATGCAAGGTAACAATAAGCTCTCTTGCGTGCTTATTGCGCATACGCAGAAAAGTTTCAAGTAAGCTATACACTTTCGATAACGGCTTTTTAAGCCAATCGAGGTTACTCATTTCATAGAGTAATTCAAGATAATGCAGGAACTGCTCAGGTGGGTGATAATATTCAACCGGGTGCTTTAATTGTCCTGTTAATTTACCGATATAAGTGACGATATCTAGACCAAATCGCTTACCAATATCAGCTAGCGCTAAACGCTGTAGATCAGCAATTGTTTGTATGCCAACTCGCCGTAAGTTAATGACCGTTTTACTCGGTAAATCAGTCGCTTCAAGGCTATAGCTGCCTATACTCTGAGCTAGCTGTTGCTTATCGTCTAGGATGTTATTTTCATGCGCTCGTGCCAATAAACGAGCACCATAAACAGAATAAGCACTAGCGTAATAATAACGAACACCTAGCTTATTTAAATGCTCCTGAACCGCTTGCCAATAGGTTGTTAGATTCGGATATAAACTCAACATATCGCTCACTTTTATCAACAAGCCATCAGGCTCGAACAAGCTAATATCAGCCGTCACTAAATACAGCCAGTTCGCTATTTGCTTTAACTTATCTCGCTCATATTGCTCTTGATATGGGTGGACCTGTAATTGATGACACAGAGTCGCCGCAACACCTAATCCCATGCCTAACTTAATACCAGAGCGTACTGCCAGCACATTACATTGAACAACCGTACTCGCTTTACTATCAACAATCGCTACCGGTAACGTTTCATCGCCAAATAAGCTATCAAGCTGTAGCGCAGGAAAATGTAAATAAAGCCACAGTGACATACACGTTAACCCACCTTCGTATGAGGAAAGACAATAACGTTATCGGCAAGCTGTGTTTTCGTAAGCTTGGGCCACTTTGCCCGCATACTAAGAGAAAAAAGCGCGCTCGGCCACGCAAACTTTTGTTTGTTTACTCGAACATTTAAGCCGTTATCAGCAGCAGTTAAACTAATGCTTAAGTCAACCGGTAACGACAGGCTTTCACAGCGTTGCCGGCGCATCATAAATTGTCGGCATTGCCCTTTTTCACTTGCCAGCTTTAAGCGCTTTACTTGATGAATCGCTAAGCTTTCATATGCCCACATGACCACACTATAACAAGCGCCACTCTTCAAACACTGCTCTGCTGACCACAGTGCACTGGTTTGATCTTCAGGGTAAATGACAATCACTTTATTAAGATCTATGCCTTGGTTTAATAAAAAGTGCCCATTAACTCCACCAGGTGGCGCTATAAATACTAATAACCGGTTACTTTGATCGGTTAATGTAGGTAAGAGTAAACGCAATTCACCTATAGCAATGTCTGATAAAACCTCAATAATCCCTGATTCAGGAAAGCCGCCATTGAGCTGTTTATCGAGCTCACTATGGCCTGTTGAATGACAACCGCGCTTGCTTTGTTTGGCATTGCCTTGCCAAATCAATTGTTTATTTTGTAGTGTTTCTATTAAATGTTGCATGATAAAATACCTGTATACACGTACAGTATATATACAGGTGTTTTATCATGCAAGGATCGTTGAGGATCTAACGACGTGTTAGTCGCTATGGCTATGAAGTAATAAGAAAATAAGATTTAAAAAGTGGCGACTTAAAAACGGCGTTTGCTCATGAATAAGAGATAATGAAAACAAAAAACCGACTAAGAAGTCGGCTTTTTCATATAACTACAAGTTAGAACGGCATTTTAAAACCAGGTGGCATTTGCATACCGCCCGTTAACGCGCCCATCTTCTCTTTATTGGCTTCTTCAACACGGCGAACAGCGTCGTTAAAGGCTGCAGCGACTAGATCTTCAACCATGTCTTTATCGTCTTCCATCAGGCTTTCATCAATTTCTACACGACGAACGCTGTGACTACCTGTCATCGTGACTTTAACCATACCGGCACCAGCTTCACCAGTGACTTCCATGTTAGCAATTTCTTCCTGTGCCTTTTGCATCTTCGCTTGCATTTGCTGGGCTTGCTTCATTAAATTGCCCATTCCGCCTTTCATCATTTTCTTTCTCCAAAATAGCGACACAGCATCGCTGTGTTTAAAAATTGATTGCTCAACTAGCGCGGTTGAATTGACGCTTCATCCAATTGAGCTTGAAATTCTGTAGTTAAGCGTTGTACGACTTCATCACTTTTAATGATTTCAATTGCGTAGTCTAATCGCTTTTCATTAATATCCGTTTGTATATTAAACGGCGCAGTTTGTGTTTGTTCTATTACTTCTATATGAACAGTCACTGGCTTTTTCAAGTACTGAGAGATAAAACTTTGCAACTGCTCATGAGCCGACTCGCTCTGTAAATGCTTGGTGTTTTGATCGAGCAATAAATGTAAATTATCATCGTCTGACTTATCAGAGATAACTGCGTTGATTGCCAACTGCCTGATACGCCCATTTAAGCCCATCGCATCAATCATAAAAGCCCATTTATCAACTTGATTAGCTTTTTTAATGGTTGCGGGGTCAATAATTTCTGGCGAATAAGGCTGCTCAGGTAACGCTGATTCATCAGGTAAATCAGTACTCGCATTTAATGCAGGGATTGGTTGACGCTCATTGGCGTCATCAAGCTTTTTTTCAGGCTTATCTAACCCCTTCTTACGACTGCGTAGCATATTACGGGTCGCAAGGATCTCGCTAGTGACCGCTGATAAATTAGTATCAGGTGCTGTACTTTGAGCTGATACTGATAGCTCCGAAGGCTCTTGGTTTTGCGCTTTATTTGGTTCAAAACTTTGTTCGGCGTGATCAGTAAATTCGCTTGGTGTGACTAGAGCGCTCTCCAATGGTGCGGGCTCATCGCTTTGTATTTGTAGCGCAGGATCTTCTGCAACGGCAGTTTGCTCAACTTGGCTATCAAAGCCTTGTTGCGCTGCCTGTTGTAGTATTTCAGCTTGTTCAGAATTTAATGTAGCGACTTTTTCTGTTACATCTGAATTAGCAACCGACGACTCGGTTACAGGTTGTTCACTGTTTACTTGTTCAACACTTTTCTGATCAAAAGCAGCCTGCTCGACAATTGGCTGTTCAGCTGTTGCTTGAGGTACAGGGCTATTAGGTTTGGCTACCTGAGTTGCTAGCATGTTTAATGATGCTATATCAGCTTGACTATCAATAGGTTGGGCTTGAGGCTGAGCCGTTGGCCGGGCCATTGGTTGAAACGCTAACATGCGCAACAACACCATATCAAAACCAGCTTGCTCATCTAAGCTTAATGATAGGTCTTTACGGCCTTGTAAAGCTATTTGATAAAACAGCTGAACATCTTCCGCACTCATCAATTGACAGAGTTTCTCGAACAATACACCTTGTTCGTCAGTATAATCAAAATGATTACCAACGACTTGCGCTAGTGCTATTTGATGCAGTAACTGAATAAGCTGGACCAGCACTTGGCTGTAGTTTGGGGCATAGGTCGCTATTTCTTGAGATAACGCCATTAATGCCTGTCCATCTTGTTTGATCAAACAAGTTAAAATATTAAACGCCCATTGATGATCGACACCACCAAGCATCGCTTGAACATTGTCAAAGCTTATTGCGCCACGCCCCTGAGCAATAGCCTGATCGGTTAAACTCAAACAGTCGCGCATACTGCCACGCGCAGCTTTAGCTAAAGCCGTTAGTGCCATTGGCTCTACAGGAACATTCTCCGCGTCTAATACTGTCGCTAACTGTTGTTTTATTTGTTCAACGGTTAGCGCTTTTAAATGAAATTGCAAACAACGCGATAACACGGTGATTGGCAGTTTTTGGGGATCCGTTGTCGCTAAAATAAATTTTACGTGCTCAGGTGGCTCTTCTAGCGTTTTCAATAAGGCGTTGAAACTGTTTCGAGAAAGCATGTGTACTTCATCGATTAAATAAACCTTAAAGCGTCCGCGAGAAGGCGCATACTGTACGTTATCGAGAATCTCCCGGGTGTCGTCTACTTTGGTTTTCGAGGCTGCGTCAATTTCTAATAAATCAATATAGCGGCCACTATCGATGTCGAGACAGGTATCACATTGACCACAAGGATTCGCCGAGATACCTTGCTCACAGTTCAAGCTTTTAGCGAAAATTCGAGCTATGGTTGTTTTACCTACACCACGTGTGCCAGTAAACAAGTAAGCGTGATGTAATCGCTCTTGCTCAAGCGCATTGTAAAGTACACTTACAACATGCTCTTGACCCATTAACTGTGAAAAGTCTTTAGGTCGCCATTTTCTCGCTAAAACTTGATAACTCATTAAATGCTACTCACCTTCGTATTGAAGAATAGAATAAACATTTAAACCTAATTGAGAAAGTTTTTCTTCACCACCAAGTTCAGGTAATGAAATAACAAAAGCTGCAGAATCAGCTGTAGCACCAACTTGGCGAATTAACTTCGTTGTCGCTTCAATTGTGCCACCCGTTGCTAGTAAGTCGTCAATAATTAGCACTTTGTCATCAGCAGATAAGGCGTCTTGATGAATCTCTAAGGTATCTTGGCCATACTCTAAATCGTAAGTTTGAGCAAACGTTGCACGCGGCAACTTACCGGGTTTACGAACAGGAACAAAGCCAATCCCCATTTCAATAGCTAGGGGCGCACCAAACAAAAAGCCACGAGCTTCGGTACCGACAATTTTGGTAAAACCTTGATCAGAAAATTTTTCTTTAAGCAATTCAATGGTTGTTTTGAAGGCCTCAGCATTTTCTAAAATACCGGTAATGTCGCGAAACATCACGCCTTCGATAGGATAGTTTTCTATTGTGTGGATAGCTTGCTTGATTACTGCAATTTTTTTGTCAGTCATGGGTTCGATTGTCAAAATTTCAAAACCCGTAGAATAATGGATTTTGCGCTATTTTTATAGCACTTTAACGGCTGTATTTAACGATAAAATCTCTTTAACACGCATTTCAAGATGCTCAAGATCGAGTGGTTTGGCAAAAATATCGGTAACGAGCTTGAGTTCTGGTAGCTGACCCACCGCTTTGATATCTTGCGTTGTCATAAAGATAACAGGTTTAGGCGAGGGATTATGAGAAAAATAATTTTCGACGAACTTTAAACCATTCATGATCGGCATTAAATGATCACAAATAATCAGTTCAACACTGTGGTGATGGAGTAGCTCTGTCGCTGCTAAACCATTATTGGCAGAAATTACATTGATGTGATGAGCGCTTAACAAGCGCTCTATCATGTCGATGATGGGCTTTTTATCATCGATAACTAATACATTTAGCATAAAAATGTGATTAAGCTAAAAACGTGTACCAACCCATAAGCATAGGTAACAATGGCATAGAAACTAATGCTACGATTGCTAAAGCTAGGTGACGTTTTGAACTTTGTTCTGTGAAATTTTCGTTGTGCGACATTGTACTACTTCCTTACTGCAAATTCAGGCGCGCATTCTATCGCAATGTTCATTAGATGAACAGTTTTTTGATCTAGATCAATTAAACTTTTTCATTTTGTCATCAAAAAAAGTGGCATAAGCCACTTTTTTTAACTCATAAAATCAAGCTAACTATTGGCCGCATTTACCTTCGCCACATTTACCTTTAGCTTTTTTCTTTGACTCGCCGCATTTGCCTTCACCGCACTTGCCTTTAGCTTTAGCTTCGCCACACTTGCCTTCACCACACTTTCCTTTGGCCATAGATTTGGCTTTGGCTTCACCGCATTTACCTTCGCCGCACTTACCTTCACCACATTTGCCCTTAGCCATTGCTTTAGCTTTGGCTTCGCCACACTTTCCTTCACCACATTTACCTTCGCCACATTTACCTTTAGCTAAGGCTTTACCTTTTGACTCGCCGCACTTTCCTTCACCACACTTGCCTTTAGCTTTACCCTTAGACTCGCCACATTTGCCTTCACCACACTTACCATTGGCATGACCATCAGGCGCAGTAACTTGGACCAAACTTTGATCAGCAAAAGGATTAGACTCAGCTTTAGCTGGCGTAGTAAATAACATAGCAATTGCTAACGACGACAAGACAACACTTACCAACGATTTCTTCGAAATACTCATTGAAATTTCCTTAATGAACTTATTAGGTTTTACCTATTTTAATAATAGTCTTTAAATTGACCTTAGTATCTATGATAAAATTTCAATCTCAATCAAAAATTTATCTACAGCTACTTTTAAATTTACTGCTAACTTAATGATACTGCAAGAAAACCCTATCATTCTCGCCCCTATGGAAGGTGTTATTGATGCCTTCATGCGAGAGTTATTAACTGAAATCAATGACTACGATCATTGTGTAACAGAATTTGTCCGTGTAGTTAAAGGCCTTATTCCCAAACACATGTACAAGCGAATATGCCCTGAACTATTAACTGATGGTAAAACAGCAAGCGGTACGCCGGTAAGAGTCCAGCTATTAGGGCAGCATCCACAATGGCTTGCTGAAAATGCAGTACGCGCTATCGAACTCGGTTCACCAGGTATTGATTTAAACTTTGGCTGTCCAGCACCAACGGT
Organism: Thalassotalea sp. LPB0316; assembly: GCF_014898095.1. Taxonomy (NCBI): domain Bacteria; kingdom Pseudomonadati; phylum Pseudomonadota; class Gammaproteobacteria; order Alteromonadales; family Colwelliaceae; genus Thalassotalea; species Thalassotalea sp. LPB0316. The sequence continues at coordinate 1,742,618 of NZ_CP062946.1, read as the reverse complement.
TAATAAGAGCAAAGGCGGCGCTATGCTGCTAAAGACACCTGAAACTATTTACCAAATTATTGCGACATGTCGCGAAGCTGTACCTGATGATTTGCCTGTCAGTGCAAAAATTAGGTTAGGCTGGGAAGATACTAGTCAATTTGAGGAAATTATTGATGCTGTTGCTTCGGCCAATGCCAGTAGCTTGGCGATTCATGCGCGAACAAAAAAACAAGGCTATAAAGCACCTGCTCACTGGCACTATATACGCCAAGCAAGTCAACGCCTTGCTATCCCAGTTATAGCCAACGGTGAGATTTGGCAGCGCAGTGATGCATTGAGTTGCATGACTGCGTCTAACACATCGAGTTTGATGCTTGGTCGAGGCGCATTGGCAACGCCTAATCTCGCCAATGTTATCAAATATAATGAGCCGCCGTTATCAAACAAAGCGTTAGTCGAATTTATCATCAATTTTTGCCATAACGTACCCCAAGGTGTTAAAACGCATTATTTATCGAGCAGGCTAAAGCAGTGGCTCAAATATGTTCGTCTACAATACCCTATCGCCCAACAACTTTTTGACGAATTAAAATACCTACACGATACCAATGATATTTTGAGGTGTTTAGACAGATATCTAGACATTGCAGACAACTAGTATTGACTATATTTCGGGCATAAAAAAACCAGCCAATGGCTGGTTTTTTGATATTTCAATTTAGTGTTTTACTAAATTTTTACACCTTTGCGGGTAGCAGTATCCTTAATGAAGCTCTCCCAGCTTTTCGCTGATTTACGCGTCTTAGAATCTTGCATTGCTAACTTAATCGCTTTGTAGGCATTTTTGTAGTCTTCGAGGTAGAAGTGAGACTCAGCAATGCTCATTTGAACACGACCTTTGTCTGATACACCTAACTCTAACGCTTTGTTTAAAGCTACAATCGCATTTTTAAACTGTTCGTCTTGCTTTAACAACATACCTTGCTTGCGGTAGTGCTTCGCATCGTTAGTCATTTGTAAATCTTAGCCGCATCATCAATGTCTTGAGCTGCATGGTAAGCGTTAGCCAGGGCGATAAGATTTTTATCGTCACGAGTAACTAAACCCGAATTCATATGCTTTTCTAACAGCTTTGCCGCTTTGTAGGGCACACCGTTAGATTGGAATAAATTCGCTAGCGTCTTAATTTGAGCTTCTTTTTCTAAGAAACCTTTTTTGTAAGCTAAATCTAACGTGTAAAGTGCTTTCGCGTAGTCTTCTACTAATAAGTAGAACATACCTAGCTGTGTCCACCACTGCTTGTTTTCAGGGAAAATCTGAATCACAGTTTCAAGTACATCAACTGCTTCTGGGTACATTTTGCGTTCGTAGAATGACGTCACTTTCAAAACGTATGGGTTTTGGTTGTGCTTGTCACCGTATGCCGCAATCGCTTTATCAGCAGGCATGATAACTTTATCAAGTTGCTTTAACGAGTAATGAGCATTAGCAATTTTTGTCCAAACATCAGCATCTTCTTCAGCAGTAAATTCCATCCAAGCATAATAATGCGAAATCGCACCTTTATAATCTTGAATAGACATTTGTAAATCGCCGATCGTTTTTAACGTTTGTGCTTGGTCAGCCCAGTTAAGTACGTCAGGCTCAGCTGCTTTCTTAAGGTAATCAATTGATTCTTTCTCATGATCACCTTTTGATGCGTACATCATACCTAAAAAGCGGTTAACATAAGCGACATCATAAGGCTTCTTAGCACTTATCTCATTCAAGATAGCTATCGAGCCATCGATGTCATCTGCTGAGTACAACTCAAACGCCTTCTGGATTTTTTTACCGATATTAGGACCAACTAAGTTAGTTGGACGCTTTTTTTTCTGCTCTGCCACTTCAGCGGCAGTTGCTGCTGTTGCGTCAGAGATCATCGGTAATTGTATAGCGACAACTGATGCCGCTAATACTAAAGAGGTTGATAACTTCTTAAACATTATTGACCTCCATCCATTTTAAAGTCTAATTGAACTGTTAAACCAAATTGTTTTTGAGGCTTACCATCAACAACTTTTGGCTTGTACTTCCACTTGCGTAGTGCGCGTTTCGCTTCTTTATCGAAAATACGCTTGGGCTCTGCTTCGATAACTTCTACGTCTTCTACACCGCCAATCTCGTTGATTGTGAACGATAGACGTACCCAACCTTCTTTACCGTCACGAGCTGCTTGTACTGGGTACTTAGGCTCGATACGAACGATTGGTGTTGCATCACCGTCACGGGCAAAACCTGCACCTGGTGCTGCCATACCAGTATCGGCACCGCCAAGATTAACTGCTGGCATTTCAAATGACATACCGGCGTTGTTAGTACTTGACTCTGGCTCCGGCGCTTGTGGCTTAGGTGGAGCTTTAGGCGGCGGCGGCGGTGGCGGCGGAACCCTTTGACGAGTTTGCGCATCCGACTTCGGTGGCGTACTGTTAACTTCAACAACAATGTTTTCTTGAACTTCTTCTTCAGCACGATCACCCGATTGCACTAAGAAAGCCATGAATGAAAATAAGCCAAAAGTAATTGCTGCGCCAAATATAATTGATACTAAAAAGCGAACCATAATTACCCCTTAGCTGCTGCAATTGAAATCTGGTCAACACCAGCTGCTTTAATTGCATCCATTACTTTAACAACATTGCTATGAGTAGCTTCTTTATCGGCTTGGATGAAAATAACATCTGTTGGTTGTTCAGCTAATAACTTTTCAAGTTTCGCCGTCACACGTTCGATATCAATTTTTTTCTTATCCAACCAAACTTCACCATTGCCATTTACCGCGATAAAAACGTTAGCATTTTTATGCTTTGTTTGGTTTACAGCCGTTGGTTTGTTTACTTCGATACCTGCCTCTTTCACGAAAGAGGTGGTAACGATGAAGAAGATAAGCATGATAAACACGATGTCTAGCATCGGTGTCATATCAATCGCTGCTTCTTCCTCTTCACGAATACGTTTACGTGCCATTCCAATCTCTCTCTAGTGGTGAGGTAAGCTATCAATTAATTTAGCTTTCGCTAAGTTAACTTTTGCATCTAATCTTGAGCTAAAGAACACGCCAGATAACGCTGCAACCATACCCGCCATTGTCGGGATTGTTGCCATAGAGATACCTGCGGCCATTAGACGTGGATTACCAGTACCTTGCTGAGCCATAACTTCGAAAACGCCAATCATGCCCGTCACTGTACCTAGTAGACCGATTAGTGGGCACATTGCCACTAACGTTTTAATCGTAATCATACGACTCTCAAGTTCTTCTGTCGCTTCGGAGATCCATTTATCTCTGATTCGATGTGCATACCAAGAAGTAGTATCTGTACGTGCATCCCAACGCTTGATGATTTCATCGCGCTTTTTAGGATATACAGAGGCTAAATACCAGTACTTCTCGATCATTAAGATCCACATCAAAAAGAGTGCAAAGGCGACGATGTAAAGTACATTACCGCCCTGCGCAATAAAGCCCCTGACAGAATCTAATAACTCTATCAGGAAAAGCATTATTTAGACTCCTTCTCTGCGATTGAAGCAATTAAACCAGCAGATTGTTCGTCTAACTTGTGTAATACCGACTTGCTCTTACCCGCTACGATTGAGTGAACTAAGATTAGAGGAAGTGCCGCAATTAGACCTAGTGCAGTAGTAACAAGTGCTAATGAGATGTTACCCGCCATGATTTTAGGGTCACCAGTACCGAATAACGTAATTGTTTGGAACGTCATGATCATACCGATAACTGTACCTAATAGACCCATAAGAGGAGCGATAGCCGCAAACATCTTGATTAAGTTGATACCACGGTCAACGCGAGGCGTTTCACGCAAGATAGCTTCATCAAGTTTAAGTTCTAATGTCTCAGCATCAACACCTTTGTTTTCTTGGTAAACTTTCAATAAACGACCAAGTGGGTTGTTGTCATTAGGCGTATCTAAGTTCTTCTCTTGAGCTTTGATCTTCGAAGTCATTGAACCAAGAACAATCATACGCTCTAAAGCAATTAATAGGCCGATAACTAATAGTACCGTAATACCGTAACCAACGATGTCACCTTGGTGGTAGAATTCCATAAGCGTACGCTTACGAGTTTCTAGTGCTAAGATTGCGCCACGTGAAGGGTCAAGATATACGCCTGCGTAACCTGAGTTTGTGTTGAAAAACTTAGAAGCAGTTGCAGAAATGTAACCTGCAGGTTGCTTAGCTAATGGTTGGATTTGACCAACTTCATCGTTATAGTTTAAGAAACCATTGGCTGAAACAATGTTGAAGTTACCAATACGCGTTACTTCTTCAGTTGTTTTAGTACCGTCTAACTGAACAACTTCAGCAGTGAACTTAGCCACTTTACCTGATTCAGTCATTTCAGTTTGTAATGCAAACCATAATTCTTCTAAGTCTTCTAACGCTGGAATTTCTTTAGCGTTTGCGATGCGATCTAATGTTTCACCGCGACCTGGGAATTGTGCACTAACGATTGAAGTTGTGATTTGACCGTAAGCGTCAGCTGCAGCTGCACGGCTCACACCGAACATTTCACCTAATGTGCCTTGTGCGTTGTCTAATTCAACTTCTTTTTGCGCTAACGTAATTTCGTTAGCAGCGTATTCTTTAGTTAAACGAGTGTTGCGAGCTTGCTCGTTTGCTAAACGCGTTTTTGCTTTCTTTAATAACGCTTGCTTGTCAGCACGCGCAGATAAGAATTCTGCTTCGCGTTGTTTGTCTAGCTTAGCTTCAGAGATGCGGTCCGCTTTAACTTGCTTTAATAAATCGTCAAGTTCGTTTGCTTGTGAAACAGCGGTGAAACCTGCTGACAAAGATGCAGCAAGTAATACGAAATTCATTACTTTTTTCATTATTGTGCTCCTGCTGCGTAAACTGGTAACTTAGTTAAGTCCATAGGTAACTGTTGACGAGCCATACGAATAGTATCAGTGATACCTTTGTTGTACTCTTCACCTAAAGCTTCCCAAGAACGCGACTGGTTATTCCAAACCCAAGAGTTTTTGTAGTCTAAAGACTGTGCGATTAATGCAACGCGACCCATGTGAACAAAGTCAGCAGTAATCGTTTTGTCGCCTAAATCTAACTCAGCTTGGTAAGCATCGAAGATAGTGCCGTATGCAGCTTCAATTTCGTAAGCTTCTAAAACTAAACGAAACTGCTCTGATGTTGTTACGTTTGAATCTGACATTACGTCACGTAAACCTGCAATGCGCTCTTTGCGTGGTTCAAGGTTTACTGGAACATCCAATTCAACGAATTTCTCTAATGTATCAATCATTTTGTACATTAAAGGAACAACGCCTTGTTTGATTTTATCGATACCAGCGATTTGACGCTCTAAAGAGGCAATGTTTGCATTTTGATCGTCAACCATGCGCTGTACGTGGTCGTTATAACCTTCTAATACGTCTGCTTGGTCTACAACGTTACGGTACTCAGCAAGTAATTCTTGCGTCTGTTCGTAAATGCCGTTGATTTTGTTTTGAGATTTAGCTGAAGATTTTACAATTTGTTCTTCTGCTTTTTGAAGATCTTTAAGAGCATCTGCAGCAGCAAAGTTGCTTACTGTAAGTGCTAACGCGCCAGCTATCGTTGAAGCGATAAGGCTTTTTTTACTTAATTTGGACATAGTTCCCAACCAATTGTTATTTAGTTTTGATAACAAATATTTTGTTAATGCAAATAGAATAATCTGCCTTAAGTTTTAGTTTCTCTAGAATAAAACCACGCAATAGTCCCAAACGACACGCAAAGTGTCAATATGAGATATTAAAAGATAGCCTAATTTACTAAAAAAAAGTAAATTCAAGCTTTTTTGTGTTTAGATATTCAACTGATGTGATTAATTATCAGCCAATACATTCTATTTTAGAGTAACTAAATCGTGCGACTATTCCCATTAACCTAATTTTTGCGTTTGTATGTTTTACTAATTACTTCGTAGTAAGTCAAATGTAATATAATGTTTTTCACTCAAGTGACTATTTATAATACAATTTTATTTTCGATACCAGCCTGTTAAAGAAAACCTTTGACGCGGTGCAAAATTAGCCACAGACGTGACTGAATGCACTTTATTAACATCAAATAACGTTAAGCTATTAAAGCTTGGTGCAAGGCTATTGGTTGGCTCACCGCTAGGCTCAAAAAACTGCAGTAGTCCGCCCCAGTCAGGGTGCCACTGCTTAGTTAAACCAACAACATAAGCAATTTGTCGTGTTTCGCCAGCTAAATTGTCGATATGTCGTGTTAAAAAATCACCTACTCGATATTTTGTTGCTTGACCATCAGCGTACTTAAGTTCTGGCTTACTGGTGATTTCACTGACCAACTTAATTAATGCTTCACTATTCATTGCCTTGAGTAATTTCGCTGTTAAGTCAGCATCGGTTAGTTCGACTTTTTTTCTGCCGTAGAGAAAACCAACACCTTGAGCCGCATTATTTTGGATAGCCTGAAACAAGCGACGCTTTTCTTCAAGTGGCAATGCGCCAATTTGTTCATCTGTTGCTTCTCGGTTGTGGTTGTCGGTGTAAAACGCATTAGTAAATTTCAATTCATTTTGATAGTACTTTGCTAATTGCTCAGCATCATCGAGCGAAAGAAAATTATCAATGCGAACGAAGCCGCGCTCAGAAAATTGCTTGGTTAAAGCGGCTTTATTAAAGGTCTCGATATTAATATGCATAGAATACTTCTCAATGATTATTGTCGGCGTAACCAGCCGGTGATTGAAAGTCGAGGTTTAGTTGCAAATGGGCTGACGTACCCAACATAGTGATCAACAGGGATCTTAAAGATATTGATTTCGTTGAATGTGGGCAAAAAGCTTTGCTTGATCGCACCATTGTCATCGAGTAGATGTAACGCGCCTCCCCAATTTGCTTGCCATTCAGGCGTTAAATTAATGACATAAGCAGCAATGCGGTTTTTATTTTCAACGTCATCATTATGGACGTTGAGAAAATGGCCGGCACTAAATCGTGTGATTTGACCATCAGCGAAAGCGATGTCAGGTGCAGATAAGAGTTCGCGAAAAAAATCGAGGCTCGATTCTTGGTTGATAAACTCAATGATTTGGTTAAAAAAGTGCCCCGGCATTAAATTATTTTGATAAATATCATACAAAGGGATGGTTTCGTAATGATACTGAAAACCGCTTTGGGCCTGCTGATAAATAATACGCTGTAAATCATCTTTTTGTTGTTCAGACCACTTTGCAACTTCTTGGCTATTGAGATCTTGGTGTTTGCCATTGGCATCGAAAACCAAATTCCACAGCGGTTGCTCAGCTATCTGTTGATAAATCAGTTGGGCTGTCTCTTGTGTTAATGCCTGCTTTACTTTAATAAAACCATTGGCTTTAAACGATTCTACTAAGTCAGTTGATGGCTTTGTTTTTTCGAGAGATAACGATGACATATGTTCTTATTTTTATCAGAGTAAAATGTTTAACGATTAAACATTAATAAAGTTGTTACCTTATAGTATCATCTAAAAAAATAGATCAAAACGTTGTCGTATTCTTTTCTATGTCGTTGTCTCAATTAATTGCACAAGCTGAGTTAGCTCATCAACAAGGTCAGTTAAATCAAGCGCAAACACTTTATCAGCAAGTACTCGCTCAAGCTCCCCATACTGATGCGCTCTACGGCTTGGCGACCTTGTATCACCAACAAGGAGTGTACAATCAAGCCTTACCATTGTTTGAACAAGCGCTGACACAAGAGCCGAATGCATTTGACATAAATTACAACTATTTATTATCCCTACTTGCTTGTCACGATCACAAGCGCGCAACAAGTCAACTTGAGCTCACCGTCGCGTTAGCGCCAGATGATATCAATATAAACACGCAGCTAGGTCAATTCGCCTTACAACTTGGCCTTAGTGAACTTTGTTTAGCCATTACACCTGATGAATCCGCGCAAGGTAAACTAACCCGTGCCAACGCTTTTATTGCATTAGAGCAGTACTTAGAAGGCTATAGCGTGGCAAAACCCTTGTGTCAACGTTACCCTGAACATGTCCCCCTGTTACAAGCTTTTTCAATCTGCGCGGCAAAGCTAGATAAATACGATGAGGCGATCGAAGCGTATGGCAAAGTAGTCGATGCCTCAACGCAAAATAGTCAGCTACACTTAAAATATGCTGATTTATTTTTAATGGCTAAACAGTTAATTAAAGCACGAGAGCAATTAGATATCGCGATATCATTAAACGATAGCACGTTAATGCGTTTTGAGATTGAGTGTAAAGTATGTCGTTTAGAAAACGATAAAGAAAATGCGCTAATTGCCGCCAATAAGGCACTCGAATTGAAGCCAGAGGCCGAGTTTGCTTGGCAAGTATTGCACGACTTAGGTAACGCTCAAGATAACCAACGATGTATTGAGGATTTGTCAGCGCTTACAAGAGGTAATCAAGTCTACAGTTACGATCTTCAGCACAATTTATACACCTTAGCTAAAGCACAGCAAAAAGCTCAATATTTCGATGCAGCATTTCAGTCTTTTAACAAGGCAAACGCCTTGCAAGCACAGCAGTTTCAAAGCCAAGGAAATGTTTATGATAGCCAAGCGCAAAGCAAAACATTCAATTACATCAAATCAATTAACTATCCGATATGCCAACTAAATAGCGAAAACACCGAGAACTTTTTTATTGTCGGCATGCCGCGCTCAGGCACTACCCTAGTCAATCGAGTGCTTAGCCAGCTCGAAAATACGCAGAGTTGTGGTGAGAGTAACGCTGTAGCAACGCTATTCCAAAACAGCTTATACAAAACTAAGAACAAGGTAGAAGATATCGCTAATTGGCTTGAGAAAAATGCGCAACAGCACTGTGACTTTTATCGCAAGTTTAATAAAATGCCCATAGGCGCGATTGTTGATAAAATGCCACATAACTTTCGCTTTGTCGGTGCGATTATCTCTACATTTCCACAAGCTAAAGTGATTCAAATGCGTCGTAATCCAACTGATTTAGCCTTATCGATTTACTCGCAATTTTTTAACGCTCAGCATAATTATTCATGTGACTTAGAAGATATTGCTCACGCTATTTACCATGCCAATAACTTAATGGACCATTGGGTAAAACTTTTCCCTGAGCAAGTTATCGATGTCAACTATGAAGATTTGGCTCAAACACCACAAGAGAGCTTCGCTGAACTCTTTGAGCGCTTGGGTATCGCTTGGCAATCAAGCTATCTAGAGTTTTATCGGCAAAATGTTGCCAGTTATACTTTTAGTGAAACTCAAGTAAGACAACCTGTTAACCGCAGCAAGATAGGTTTTGCCAAACACTACGAAACTCAATTAAATCAATTTAATCGAACATATAGCGAGCTCATTGAGCGCAGCTAACTGATGACTGCTTGAGTTATGGCAAGTGAATTAAATATTTCAATTGGTATTAAGCCTTAGCCAGTTGCTCTCGACTATCTAGCCAGTTTTGTCTGGCTTGAAAGCTTTGCTGAATCGCTTGTCGCTCTTGCTTAGATAGCTCAGGGTGCCAAATAGAAAAAATGAGCACAATGCGATCTTGCTCAGAAGAGTTAATCGCCTCGTGCTCAAAAGAGTCATCAAAAATTAACGATTCACCGCATTGCCATGGTTTTGCGATATGGTTGACAGTTAACGCCCCGCTATTACCGACAATAAATGGAATGTGTACGGTAAGACTGTGATTAGACAAACCGTAGTGCGGTACGATATGTTGCCCAGCTTTCAACAGTGAGAAAAACACTTCGTAGGGATGTTCGTTTAAGCCATAGAGATCAATAGACATTAATAATTTATGTAGTTTTGGTAAGCGCTCAACCAAGGCTTCGTTCTTAATCCCATTTTGGTACAAGTGCAACGCTGTCCAATTTTTTGATCCCGCTAGCTTATCAAAACTCTTATCGGCAAAATTAGCATCAACGTAAGGAGCACCTTGTACCTCGATATCATCTGCTACCGCATCAAACTCTTGCTTTAGTTCATCAAACTGTTCACGAAACTTATCAGTCCAACTAAAGTCTTGGTTGGGCCAAAAGGCCTGTGCGGTTAATTCAGGCAGATAGAAAAGGTGAGGCTTTTGATTGTCCGTTTTATATTGCCAAGGTTCATTATGCGTTTGTGGCCATAATGCGCCGTTACACTTGCCACTATTTTGCGATTTATCAGCTAATTTTATTTTCGACAACTCAGTAAAATGGTTGCGTAATGCAAGTCCTGCATAATAAGAGCGCCCTCTAATTTGGTCGTCCAAATTTTCATCTTGAAACCAATACAACATGGTTTGGTCGAGATCGCAGCCAAGTGATAATAACGCTAAACCTTTTTGCTGTTGTTGCTGATTGAGAAAAAACATCCCGGCAAATAAGTACAAACGAGCAGAATTCGAGCCGATTTCAATACAATGCTGGTACGCCTCTTGGCATGCTTGTTTACTGCCGACTTGTTCCTCGCTAGTGGCTAACCTGAACCATTGCTCAATATCATTTGGCATGAGTTGGCAATATTGCCTAAGTTTATCGAGTGCTTGTTGGTAATTTGCATTGGCAAAGTTTATATCCGCTGCTTTTAATAAGGCATTTTTATCCATGCTTGTATCCTTTGATCAACCACGCAAGCGGATTTCCTTGATTGCTGCGTATCACCTGACTTTCTACACTCAGTTGAGCATCATTTAATGATGCAACGAACTCAGTGATGGCATGAGCCGTCTGCGCAACCGAGATAAGTTGTGACAAACGTTTTTGTTCTTGCTGCATACTCGCTGACAATCGCTCAAAGAGTTCAGCTGCCGATGTCGCCATGCCATTTTCAACTAACTGAATAACTTGATTAATCACACTAAAACATTGGCCGCTAATTGATTGCGTTAGCTTATTCTCGTGCTCGGCTAAATAGGCTTTACCAATACCTTCAAGCTCCGCTATTGAAATAGTTTCGGCAACAAACCCGCCAAGGCTGTCTACTATTGAATTTGGCGCGATAAGCCACTCGATCTCTTGGAGCCGAAGCTTTGCCGGCTCGACAATTTCACTTTCACTGTGATGGACGACGAGTTGCAGCAAGCCTTTAGGTTTTAAGATTCTAGCGAGCTCACTAATACTCTGCTGTGAAAGACCGTACTCAAAGCCAAATTGACTAGTAATAGCATCTACTGATTGCGTTTCAAATGGTATGTTATCAATGGATGTATTACCGATAAATTCAATGTGTTGGTATTGCTCTGCCCAGCGGGGGGCTATTGTTGCGTAATCAATACCAACGTAGTGGCAATTTGGCACTATTGCGTGTAGTTTTTTGATGACACTGCCATTCCCCGTAGCTAGGTCAACAACGACTGCATCTTTGCGTAAGTTGTTAGCAAACACTTGCCATAATGCCGTTATTTCGTTGTTATCTGGTGATTGATTGTCGATACAGCTTTCTAGGTGCCCCTGCTGCCAGTAATGGGTCCATGAATTAGCATTACTCATATTTCCCCCTATACCGGAATCACATCAAACGGTGATGTCATTCTAAAGATGCTGTCGTCACCATTAAAACCATAGGTACCGTGCCAAACATAAGATGGAAATAGCACGAGTTGTCCTGCTTTAGGGGAAATGATTCGCTCAACGACCTCTCGCTCGCCAAGTGCGATACCCGACTCGCCAAACTTAATCGCACCTGCGTGCTCACTCTTTTGCGGGAATTGGCTAAAATCAGGCACCTTGATATAAAACGCTGAACTGAGCCAACCATCGGGGTGAACGTGGTTTACATGAAAGCCATTAGGTCTTAGCTTCACTGACCAAGAACCGCTAAATTGGATATTGTTTGATTTTCGTTTCAACAACGGGTGGTTTGGATCATCAGGCAATTCACTCACGTACTGATGAACTACCTGAGTTAGAGAGTGCTTCAGCTCTTGAATAACCTGCACCGGTTTGTGTAATAAACGCCCCGGTGTTTGAGTACCATTTTTCAAGGTTTGCTTTAAAGGTTCATGGACTTTATCGTGCATCGACAACAAAGTGTTTTCTAGTACGGCCAAGTATTGGGGCAAGTTGTCATATCCTTGAGGTACCGGTAATTGATATGGCTTGATAAAGCGTTGATAATCACACAACCAGTGGTAACGCTCATCGCCAAGTAAACGCCAACACAATGACTTAAAACCAAGATTGAGTTGATGATAAGGCTGAATTAACTCGACCTTCTCAATCATTTCAAGCGCTTGATAATACTCACCCTGCTTAATAAGAAATTCTGCAAAATCAAGCGCGTTATCGACATCAAATTTAAGTGCTAACGAATGCTTATAATGATCAGCAGCCAATCCTGCGTTGCCATCAACAATGGCAACTTTTGCCGCTAGCGCCGTTAGTTGGTAATGCTTGCCTTGGTCACTCGCTTTGGCTAATACCGCTTTTGCTTGCTGATCAGCACCGGCGGCAAACAGCTGTTGAACATATGCAGTAACTAATTCAGGTGAGTTAGGCATTTTGTCGAGTACCAGTTGGTAACTTTTACCGAATTCTTGATGCTTACCTAATTGCCAATAGAACTCATTTAAGGTTGAGTGCACGTCGACATATAATGGTTTTTTATTAATAGCTGCCCAATAGCTTTGTTCTGCTAATGGATATTGATTAATCTCGAAGTAAGTATTTGCCAAACTAAAGTCAATTTCCGCAACTTGTGGTGCGAGTTGGCTCGCTTGTTTAAAACAGGCAAGTGCCGATTGATGATCTTCAAGCAACTTATAGGTTAAGCCTAGATTATGTAGTGCATTAACATAGCGAGGGTTGAGCGTCAGTACTTGCTGATAAACATTAATCGCTTCTTGATATCGATCTAATGCTTTAAGTAAATTTGCTTTTGATGTTAGCGCTGAAACATCTTGCGGGTTACTCGCCAATATTTCTTCAGCAATCGCCAGCGCTTTGATTAATTGATTATCTTCTTGGTAGGCCAAAACCAAGTTGCGCTTTGCTTCGACAAAGTTAGGGTTAACCTTAAGCGCTTGCTCATAGTTAGCAATAGCTAAATCGTATTGCTGTAATAATTTATAAGTATTACCTAGGTTATTTAATACCTCCGGTTGCTTAGGGTTTAATTCAAGGCATTGTTGAAAGCTCAAGACCGCAGCTTCCAGGCTCCCGCTGTTTTTTAACGCTAGCGCTTTAAGATGGAATAACACATCCGCTTTAGGGTGCTGTTTTAATAAAGCATCAGCTGAGGAGATAACCTGCTGGTAATTTTTTTGGTTAAGTAGATTAGCGAGCGACGCTACTTGATTTTGCAAATTTAAATTCATTTGTTTTTGTTGTTATTGTTTTGCTAATACATGCTTAATGCGAGATAAACCATCCCCTTTAAAGTAACATTTTATCCATCACTTCAACATGACAAATATCAAAATTCTTGTAAAAAATACGGCAAAAAAAATGGCCAACTCATGTTGGCCATTTGATTAACTCGTTAACTTTCGATTAGTTAAACGTGTAAGTCGCGCTCACGAATAAACGTGGACCGATTGCATCGTATAACTCAGGGAAAGTGTTAGCTTGTTGCTGTGAATCACCTAACGCTTGTGGTTCTTCATCTAAGATGTTCTTAACACCACCAGTTACTTTGAACGCATCTGTTACGTTGTAGCTAGCAGAAACGTCTAAGTAGAACTTAGTGTCTAACTCAGGAACAACTAACTCATCAGCAGTTGCAGAACCAGTCATGATTTGGTCATCTTCAGTTGAACCAATGTGACGGATTAATGCAGATAATGTTAAGTCGTCTTTAGTCCAGTTAATACGAGTATTAGATTGGAACTCAGCACGTGGAGTACCACATGTGTTACCGAAGTAACCAGCACACTCGTTAACATTCTGTGGTAACGCTGCAATTGGTGTTACGTTGAACTTGTCTAACCAAGTAGAACGGAACTGAATGTTTAAGCTTGAACCATTGTCAAAATCTGTGTTGTAAGTGATGTTGAAGTCAACACCCGCTGTTTCGATTAAACCAATGTTTTCGTTTAATGACTTAACTAAAGAAACGTTACCGTCTGCACGACGTGTAATGTTTTGACACGTTACGTCGTTGATGTCTTTAGCTACGTTGTAACATACGTCTAATGTGTTGTTTACACCGTAAGAAGCGATTGCATCTTCAATTTCGATTGAGAAGTAATCGATAGTGAAGTCTAAGCCTTCCATTGGTTGAACAACTAAACCAACGGTTAACGTATCAGAAGTTTCTTCTGTTAAGTTTTCGTTACCACCGAAAGAACCTTCGATTTGTGAGTTAGCTTGCTCGAATACACCAACTAAACCAGCTGGAACACCTGTTGCTTCACAAAGTGCAACATCAGTAGTACCTGCTACGAAACCACCTGCAGAACATGGATCAACCGCACCTGGGAAGCCGTTTGCAGAACCTTGGAATAACTCAGCTACGTTTGGCGCACGAACCGCTTGTTGGAAACCTAAACGCGCAGAAATCATGTCTGATGGCGTCCAGTTTAATGCCGTTGCGAATGATTCAACGTTACCAATGTTAGAGTAATCAGCAAAACGTGCCGCACCCCAGAACGTCAAGTCTTCAGCCCACTCAGCACCAGATACTAATGGAACGTTAATTTCCATGAAGATCTCGTCTGAAGAGTACTTACCAACAGTTGCTTCACCAGCGTTGAAACCTAATACGTCACCACCCGCTAAGAACTCATCTGGACGGAATGAAGATTCGTCTTGACGCTTCTCGTAACCAAATACTAAGCCAACAGCTTCGTCAGCACTTGGTAATTGCCATGTAGTAGTACCCGCAACGTTAGCCATGAATACTTCTTGTGTGATGCTAGTTACGTTAGCAGCACCTACGTTTACGAAATCAACAGCTTCTTGAGAGATGTTACCAGCACCCCAGATGTTGATTGGAACACAGCCACCAGAAGTGTCTTGACACGCAGTACCATCATCAGTTGTTAAAACTGCTTGACGGAAACGTGACGCAGCTACGTCGTTGTTTAATAAGTTAGTTTGGTCTAACATCGCGCGGCTGTAGTATACATCGTATGACCAGTCGTCATTGATGTAACCGTCGATACCAACCATTAAGCGGAATGCGTCACGCGTATCTAAAGATTGACGTGAACCATTCTCAACCATACGACGACCGATGAAACCAACGTAGTTACCATCGTCGTTTAATGAACCGCTGTTCAAGAATGCTTGCTGTGTAGCAGCATCGAAGAATACAGAGTTAGGGTTAATTTCAACAGTAGTGAATGCTGGTGTTGGTGCTAACTCTTGTGGAACGTAGTTACGGATGAAAGAAACTTCAGAGTAAATACGGTGCTCATCGTTAATGTAGAAGTGTGAGAAAGCACTTGCTGAATAACGCTCTTGTGGTAACTGTAAGAAGTTATCAGGAGCGTAGTTGAAACGGCTTGAAGGCTCAACCCATGCTTGACCGTCACCGTTTGGACCAAAAGTACCAACAACAGTGCCATCAGCTTTAACTACGTCGCTTGCGAATAAACGAGTACCAGGAACACCTGATGAACCACCAGGAACTAATTGGTCGCCACTTTCAGTTAAAGCAACGTTAGAGAATGAGCGGTCGCCTTGGTATAACGCTTCACGCTTTGAGTAACCTAAGTAAAGTACAGCATTACCACGGTCATCAGCGAAGTTGCCACCCATAGTCATATCGATGTTGAATTTTTCAGCATCGTTGTGGTCAGTTACGTCGTAAAGAGTTGAGAATTCAACGCCTTCGAAGTCGTCTTTCATGCTGAAGTTAACAACACCACCTAATGCGTCTGAACCGTATACCGCAGATGCACCACCAGTGATGATTTCAACATTTTCAATTAAAGAAGCTGGGATAGTGTTTAAGTCAACAACACCGTCTTGACCAGCAGGAACCCAACGACGACCGTTAACCATAACTAACGTACGTGAAGTACCTAAACCACGTAAGTTAACTGTTGCAGTACCGTCACCTGGGTTGTTTGAGCTAGGACCAAACGCTGGAAGCGTTGAAGGTAATTCAGCAAGCTTTTGCTCAACGTTTAAGTTACCTGAAATTGCGAATTCTTGAGCGTCAACTTCGATAATAGGTGTTACAGCTGTAAGTTCTTGGCGTTTGATACGTGAACCTGTTACTTGAATACGCTCTACGCTTTCTTCAGCGTTTGCTTCATCTGCAAATGCGTAAACATTTGGTGCTGCCATTGCTGTTGCTGTTGCACCAGCCGCAATAGCAAGCTTTACAGCTCTACTAAGCTTATTACTTTGATACATTATGTACTCCCTGGATCACTTCCGTGATACTAGTGTTTTAAATTCAAGACTATGTTGTCTTTTTTGTTATACGGGTCGATTAGACCTGATCTGTCGCATAGGATAGTAAACGCATTTCGCTCCTAGGGTCAACCAAGATCTTTACAAATTATCGATAAATTTTACATTCTTATCTGGTTACCGATACCACTAAGCGCAGCTCAACGCATAAAAAACAAACTAAATTAACAGCTTGAAGCTTGTTGAAAGGTCGGAAAGCCCAAAAAAACACCAGTTAACACCACCACCACACCAGTAAACATAAAACCAATAAAAACAGAACTTTACAACATCAGCAAAAGACAGGACTTGTTTAATAAATCCTTTAACAAATACTTTTATTGACAAAACGTCGCATGGCTAAATCATGTAAAGAAAAAGTGACAAGCGTTATATTTTTGATACCTAGCAAAATCAACTATTTTTTATTCATCTTTTAATCGATGAATATGTTAAAGTATCAATACTTTGGTTTTCATCCTACCTCTATGATTGACATTGAACTACTTGGTCTGCTTTCCGTAGTAGGATTTATTGCGGGCTTTATCGACGCTATTGCCGGTGGTGGTGGTTTATTAACTATCCCTACTCTACTAGCGACGGGCTTGCCGCCACATATTGCGCTAGGAACAAACAAACTAGCCGCCTCGTTTGGCTCTTTTACCGCCTCATTGACTTTCTATCGAAAACGCTTGTTTGACCCAATTTTTTGGTGGCGTTCAATTGCCTTTACGGCAATAGGGGCAATCATGGGTACATTAGTTGTTAGCACGATTAACACCCAGTGGCTCGAAAAACTGTTACCGATAATTATTTTCGTTATTGCTATTTACACCTTGTTTAACAAACACATGATTAACAGTGAAGGGAACCTGCCTAAAAAAGATAAAACGGTTAAAAAGAAACAATGCTTGCAAGGTCTTACACTGGGTTTTTATGATGGCGTTGCTGGTCCGGGCACTGGCGCATTTTGGACCGTATCAAGTACCGCGCTATACAAACTCAATATCCTGTTAAGTAGTGGCCTTGCACGATCAACCAATTTTGTCAGTAATATATGTTCCCTCGCGACTTTTATCTATTTAGCTCAAGTGAACTTTACCTTGGGTATTACCATGGGGGTATTTATTATGTTCGGATCATGGGTTGGCGCCCACTCGGCGATTAAATATGGTAATAAATTTATCAAGCCCATATTTTTAACTGTCGTTATTGGTATGTCGTTGTACTTAGCGTATCGGGCTTGGTAGTAAAATGAATATTGTCGACAGGCTAAAGCCAATCATCGAAGATCTCAAAATTAAAGCTCAGCGCCTTGATAACATCAACGCTGACACACCTGCTCACCGTTATGTCAGTGATAGACGTTTGTTTTCTGCTGATCTGTTTTCAAGTTATAGTGATAAATATTTACCTTATGTGCTTGAAACACAGGCGAAGCTAAACACGGTCAATGCGATGTTACAGCACAACAGCCATCAACTCGCTAACGACATTTTACACACCGTTGAACAGCAAATAAACGCACTTACCAACGCGCTGAAAGCCAACAGTGAAATACATCATGAAGCGCAGATAAAAGTTGATGCCCGCAAACAGCACTTTGCTAAAAAAGCGGCAAAAAAGATGATGCAAAGCTCGCACGAGCTCTACCAAACCTTAGCTCAATATCACGAATTTGAACGACGCCTACAAGAGATGATCAATGAGCGCATGCTCAACCAAGGCCAATCACAGCAACTCAACGAAGAAGTGCTAGCACTTCACCAGCGTTTGGGGCGTTGCCGCAAGGCAATATCTCAAGTAGAACGTCAAATCGAACTAGTCGAGAAACCTAATAGCTAAAACTCAAGGCTTTTTTCACTGACTCTGGCAACGCTGGCATTTTCGTTTTTGGTAGTAGAAACGTTGCAAGGTTATAAAAATCAGTGAACACCCGATTGTTTTCGGTTGTTCGGCGTAAATAATCATGGCCTGATGAACCACCAGTACCGATTTTAGTGCCCAACATTCGCTGTACCATCATCATGTGTTTGTAGCGCCATAAGGTCAACGCCTCATCAATTTCAGTTAACAAAGTAAGAAATTGAAACGGCAAATTCATCAATGGCTGCTCGCGATACATTGAGATAAACAGTGCCGAAAGTGTCGCTTGTTGGCTTAAACGCACTCGTCCGTTTGCTTGAGCTTCTTGGTAGCGTTTAGCATCGAGTAACGCATTAAAGTTTGCTCTGGTGTTTTCGTGCTCTTTGAGTTGGTGACGCTTTTCGAGCTCTGTTAATATCGCGTTTGTTTCGATAATTTGCTTTTCTTCATCAAGCATAGCTTGTGTCGCGTCTTGGTAGTTTTGCCAAAAATTAAATTCACCGAAGTTAAGGAAAGGCAATCGCTCTAACCACTGCTCGACAACTTCAAATAGACTAGCTTGTCCTTCTAATTCCTCGAGAAATTTGCGGTGTTCATCGGTCAAACGATTATAGAAAGACTGCTTATCAAAATCGATGCGCTGTTTTGACTTGAGTCCCAGACTAATTTCCAACACTTTAAACTGAATACTTTGAAACCCTGACGCAGGTACCAGGTAGTTTCTAAAGTCGAGAAAATCCTGAGGTGTCATGGTTTCGATAATATCAATTTGGTCATTGATCAGATGCTGAATTTTAACGACTCGCTTCAAGCGGTGAACGACAGTAGTTAAGTCTTGTTCAGCGACATGCTTTTGTTTGAAAATATCGATAACTGAAGATAACTCGTGAAGAATTTGCTTAAACCAAAGCTCATAAGCTTGGTGAACAATGATAAATAAGGTTTCGTCATGTGCTTGCTCACCATACTTTCCGCTAACGGGTTTTTGTGCATCGAGAAATTGGTCAAGCTTTAAGTAGTCGCCGTAATAGCAAGGTTCAATAGGTTTGTTCATTTTATTTTCGTTATTATTATCCCGTAACTGTTATAACGTATTTTTTGATGTGAATGCTATTTAATTTGTTGATAAATTTTCAATTTCATCCGAATATTAGATCAATGGTATAGGTGACAAAGGAACGCGAATGAAAATTTCTGACGATATTCATAACTATTACGAAAAACTAGTCATTCAACAGTTTGGCCTGTTAAAGGTCGAAGAAAAATACGATCAAGATTTTATTGCCGATCTAACCTGTGTAGTTTTGAATCAACTACCCGCTCGTTATATTCGTCACGAGGTTGATATGGCGTTCTATTTGCCTGCTTCAGATAGGTTTGAGATGGAAAACAAGGTAGATATTGCGATCAAAAAAGCGCTTGAATTTATGGAGTCACAAGGTAAAGCGTAAACGTTACCGATGAGGATTTGGGTGGCAACCCTTTCAGCCAACACCTCGGCACATGAGTCGTCTGCTGCGGTTGCTTCCTTCCGGACCTGGCCGAGTTCACAGAGTATCATTGCGAGGGAACCAAAAGGGTCACCATAATGATGCCATCAGGCGCGAAGGATTATTACTAATCCTTCTGTGTCTTGCAAGTAATACTTTGTTTCAATGCACCGTTCGTTGATATTTTAAACAATCAGACTTTTTTACTTTTCTTCAGCTTTTGCCAGCTTGTCACTAAATTCCAATAAAACCGATTTTAGCACGAGCAAATTCTCACGCCCTATGCGCAACAACAATTTATCAGATTCAGGTAAGCTTTCTAACGCTTCGTTTTCAAACTGGTACATGACACTCGGGCGAACAAGCGTCATGTCTTGCTCTGGTAATTCCATATCAAGTACTTTGATAATGGCGTCTTGTAACACTTCAGTGAAGTCTTGATCGGCATAACCAAGTTCGGCATAGGCTTCATTAACTAATGGTTTTACTTCGATGTAAAGTTCAACTAATGACTCACTATCAATAGAACGCAATAAATCGACATAAAGCGCAAAGCGACGAGCTGCACTTTCATCCCACTGCCACTGCCCTGTAGAGACACCATTTTGATCGAGCTGCTCTTTGGCAGAAAATTTAACATTCGGTTGAACAAATGGTGCGTGCTCATAGGCAAGTACACCTTGAGCAAAGTTATCGGTGAAAACCACAACACGACGAATCAGGTCGTCAGTAATCACTAATTTTAAAAGCTCTTTACGCCAAGTTAAATCGGGTAGTGAAGCTTTTAAATAATCGTCGCTTTCATCTAGTCGAGGAAGCGGGCTTTGGCTTTCAACTGGCTCAAGTTCTGGCTCAGGGACATCCATAATGTCAGGCATTTCAGGTAATGTCGTTGGCGATACTTTCTCTACCGGCGGCTCCGGCATAACTTCAGGTTGAGGCGTAACTGTGATCTCCTCTGGAGTTTCCACAGGTTCGTGTTGCTCTTTATCTTGCGATAAAAACCAATAGCCAACGCCTGCAAAAATTGCCACAAGAATGACAAATATCACTACCCAGGGTGTCGAATTTTCAGTGTTAGTTGTTTCGCTCATTTGTCCTACCACAACAGGATTAACTACTTACAATATATGGGTTAACTTGAAGATATTCAATCAAACAGACAGTGTTTTACACTTTTCTTTGATCGAATATGTATTTGATATCTTAAGTGTTTCGTCTTTTAGAGCTAAAGACTAGCTGATAGTTCAGTTTATCTAGCTATAAAAACAAATAATGCCAGCGAAGTATTACTCCTAACTGGCATTATTGATTATTATGAGCTATCGACTATTGAGCGTCAGCTTGATTTTCTGGCTGTGCCTTAATAAACGCAGGATGCGTGTTACATTGCTGATAAACTGACATAATTAAAGGATAATTAGCCATATCAACCTTAAAGCGCAACGCGTTGTATACCTGAGGAATTAAACACAAGTCTGCTAAGGTTATCTCATCACCAAAACAATACTTGCCAGCATGTGTTTGCAGTTTAATTTCAATGGCTTTAAAGCCGGTATGCATCCAATCGTGGACCCATTGCATTTTCTGCTCTTCAGTCACTTTAAGCTCATTCGCCAAATACTGCTGTACGCGTAAATTATTTAACGGATGAATTTCACACGCGATATCATAAGCAAACGCTTTAACCTGACACTGTTGTGCAATGTCGTTTGGCAATAAAGCAACTGAAGGCGCTTTCGCCACGAGATAGTCAATAATCGCGAGTGACTGGTTTAAGCAAACCTCACCGTCAACTAAACACGGCACTAACTCATGAGGGTTCTTTTGCTTGTATTCATCAAAATGCTGCTCGCCGCCATTTTTCAATAAATGGACAGAAAGGAGCTCGCAATCAATCGACAAAAGGTTTAACGCAATACGAACGCGATATGCTGCCGAAGAACGCCAATAACCGTAAAGCTTCATGATTACGCTCCAGGGTACTCAACGACAACCTGATCGATTGAACCAAAAATAGACTCACCAGCATCGTTAAACATTTCAATACGTACGCGATCACCAAACTTCATGAATGAAGTTGAAGGTTTGCCATCAGCAATGATCTCAAGCATGCGTTTTTCAGCTAAACAGCTTGAACCTGCCGAGCGATCATAGTTTGAGATAGTACCTGAACCAACGATACAACCAGCGCCTAATGGTCTCGTTTTCGCTGCATGGGCAACAATTGTTGGAAAATCAAAGGTCATATCAACACCGCAGTTTGGCTCACCAAATAGCTCTTCATTTAGGTGAGTCGTCAGTGGTAAGTGTAGTTTTTTACCATCCCACGCTTGACCTAGCTCGTCTGGCGTTACTGCCACTGGCGAAAACGCGCTCGAAGGCTTACTACAGAAAAAGCCGAAACCTTTGGCTAATTCACCCGGGATGAGGTTACGCAGTGAAACGTCATTAACCAACATCAATAATTTGATGTGCTGTTGAGCTTGCTCAGGGGTTGCGCCCATAGGGACGTCAGAAGTAATAACCGCTACTTCTGATTCAAAGTCGATACCAAAATCTTCAGAAATAACTTCAATGTTATCTTTTGGGCCAATAAATGAGTCTGAACCGCCTTGGTACATTAACGGATCAGTCCAGAACGTTTCTGGCATTTCTGCGTTACGCGCTTTGCGGACAAGTTCAACGTGATTGACATAAGCACTGCCATCAGCCCACTGGTATGCACGTGGTAACGGCGACTCACAAGCGGCTTGATCAAATGCCATTTGGCCTTCAACATCGCCAGTATTTAACGCTTGGTAAACTTCGTCGAGTTGCGGCGCAATATTAGCCCAGTCATCAATCGCAACTTGCATTGTCATCGCGATTTGCGGCACAGCTACTGCTTTAGTTAAATCTTTACTTACTACAACTAATTGACCGTCACGGGTATTATTTTTTAACGAGGCTAATTTCATGCTCTGTCCTAATAATCTTTTTATTAATACGAATAGTTGAAGCTGATTCTACGACTTATTAAGACAAATACTAGTATGCGATGAGGATTCGTTAGGGTGTAAAGCACAGAGCTTGTGTTATTAATTCTTTACACCCTTGTAACGATAATTGACTAGGTTAAATTTTTACTGTTTTTTTGTTGATACCATACTCGCGTAATTTATTGGCAATCGCGGTGTGGCTCAAGCCGAGTTTCTTGGCTAATTGACGGGTACTTGGATAGGCAGGATAAAGTTTTCGCAATAAATCTGCCTCAAAGTTTTTCACCGCGCCGTCGAGCGTTCCTTCAAATTCTTGCTCTAAATAGCCGTATTCTCTGGTGTACGCAGGCAATTCTAAATGCTCGGTTTGCACTAAATCGCCTTCCATTAGTGAAACTGCGCGAATTAAAACATTTTCGAGCTGACGAACATTGCCTGGCCATGGGTAGTGCTCGATAAATTCACGACAATCATCAGATAATCGAACATTTAAACGACCAATGTTATAGCTGGCTTTAGCAATAAAGTGCTCTGCTAATGGAATAATATCGCTACGGCGCTCTCTAAGTGATGGCACATTTAGCCCTAATACGTTAATGCGATAGTAAAGATCTTCGCGAAATTGGCCACATGACACCATATTGAGTAAATCTTTGTTGGTCGAGCTGATGATACGAACATCGACTTTAATTTCATCTTCATCATCGACTCGTCTAAAACTACCATCTTGGATCACGCGAAGCAGTTTAGTTTGCAGTTTAGGCGACATTTCACCTACTTCATCGAGAAATAAGGTGCCGCCATTAACTCGTTCAAACAGGCCTTTTTTCGTTTGTTCAGCTTTTGATGCACCAATGCCAAAAAGCTCAGTTTCAGCGGCTTCATCAGGTAATGATGCGCAATTTAACGTCATAAACGGATGTTCACTGCGCTCACTCGCTTGGTGGCAAGATCGCGCAAGCAGCTCTTTACCCGTTCCGGTTTCGCCACAAATTAACATCGTTGAATCTAAAACCGCCATTCGCTTGGCTTCACGAACAACTTTACGCATACTTCCGCTAGTGGCTTGAATACCGGCAAAACTATTTTCTGCAGATTGCTTGAAGGCACTCATTTGCTGACCTAACCGCGCTTCAGATTTCAAAATTAAAACCGCACCAGCTAACACCGAATTACCCTCACTATCATCAACATGAATCGGCAATATATCGGCGACAAAATCCTCATCACTGATCTTTAAGCGGCGAGTTTGAGCAAGTACTTCTTTCCCTTCAAGCCATTTGGAAAAATTAAAACCTTTGACAAAATGACTGACACCTTCACCGATAACTTTTTGTTCTTTGGTGTTTAATAAGCTTTTAGCAACATCGTTTAAAATTCGGATATTGCCGCGCGAGTCAATTGAAATAAAGGGATCGGGAAAAGTTTTCACTAACGTAGATAATTCATTACGCTCCAGCTCTGAGGGCATAAACGGGGTAGTTTGAACATCGACAACCCCTTCTATTAAGCGCAATTGCGGCATAAAGCTTTGTAATTCAGAAAAATCTAAATCTGGAATATGGACAAATATTGGCCCTGCAACGCTCGCAGTATCAATACCTTTAATATTAATATTGTGTTCAACAAACACACCAAGCACTTGCTGTGCAATGCCTAGCCTATCTTCACAAGTGATTTTTAAACGCATCAATGTCGGACTCTAAATAGTTAGTTAACGCTATTGTAAACTATCTTGTACGCAATAAAAAAGCCCCCTGTGTAGGAGGCTTTGAAAATTTTCATTTTACAATACTGAAAAGTGAAAATTTAGCGCTTTATTTTACATAAGGGCGTCTGTTTTCGCCGCGCAGATAAAGTCATTCTTGTGTAGACCGCGAATGGCATGAGTCCACCAAGTTACCGTCACTTTACCCCATTCCAATAAAATAGCTGGGTGATGAAACTCTTCTTCGGCAAGCTCTGAAACTTTGTTGGCGAAAGCCCATGCTTGTTTGTAGTTTTTAAATTTGTACACTCGCTCTAACATCATAACGCCATCGCGTACTTCAGGTACCCAATCTGGTAACTGTGACATAAATTGCGCTAATTCTTCGTCGGTAACTTTTGGTGCATCAACGTGACACGCTTCACATTGCTGGGTTGATAAAGTTGAATTCATGGTATTTCCTTAACTGGCTATTTTTTCTTTTGGTGGAAATTTAGGCTCGTGTAAACCCAGTGCTTTCGCTTGTGCTACTAAGCTCATTAAGTCTAGATTGCGGATCGCATCTAGATCACTCATTTTTTCTATCATAAAGTAGATAGGTTGCATAATATCAATGCGATAAGGCGTGCGCAGAACGTCAATAACCTGTTCTTCATTGGTTAAAAAGCGGCGCTGTGCATTACCTTCTTCTAATGCGTATTTAGTTTCACCTGGTGACGATAAAATTCCACCACCGTAGATTCTCAAACCGTCTTTAGTTTTCATTAAACCAAACTCGACAGTAAACCAGTACAAGCGAGCTAAAAATACGCGATCTTCTTTACTCGCTGCTAAACCAATTTCGCCATAGGCTTGAGTAAAGTTAGCAAATGCGGGATTAGTTAACATTGCACAGTGGCCAAACAATTCATGAAAGATGTCTGGCTCTTGCAAATAATCAAACTCTTCCTTACTGCGAATAAAGGTCGCTACTGGAAATTTCTTTTGCGATAGCAGGCTGAAAAACTTTTCGAAACCAATCAACGCCGGCACTTGCTCACATTGCCAACCGGTAGTTGCCAATAGTACCTCGTTAACCTCTGCTAACTGAGGGACGCGATCGGTTGGCAGATTGAGTTTCTCTAAGCCAAGAATAAATTCATCACAGGCGCGTCCAACCATGAGTGGTAATTGACGCGTAATTAATGCCTGCCAAATACTGTTCTCTTCGTCAGTCCAATGAATAAAACCATTTTCATCGGCTGCTTTAGAGACATACTTCGTTGCCTTTGACATGTTGTAACCTTGTATTATTTCGTACTCACTTTCACAGTAAGTATCTTGTGTGGCAAGCCACTTTAGTTGCCCTAATATTATGCTAAGGCTCTAAATAAGGTCACCCCTTGCAAAAAGGTTAAATTTCCAACAGACAAAATAAATGTAAATTTTTAATTACATCGCTTATTTACAGACCAATAAAATCAAGACTTAGGGCTTTTTAAGCACTAACTGTTTTAACTTGCCAATCAGCACTTGCCTGACTGAATTGATGCTTGGTGTATCTTGATTAAACGGCAAAGGACGACACAAATGCACTGTTTTGATACCTAACCTCGCCGTCAGCATACCGGAAGCTAAGCCTTGCGCTGCCCGCCCCGACAGTTTACCGAGTAAGTCTGCGCCAATCATTTCGGTGCCAACATCAGCAATGATTTCTGTTGCGCCGGCAAACACCATATTTTTCAGCACTTCTCTGATCAATTTAATCCGACTCCAGTACCCCAGCTTGATACCATACAAACCAGCGACTTTGTCAACCATGGCAATATTACGCCAAAAAACAATCAACATATCGATAAAGGCTATCGGACTAATCGCCACCATCATCATGGTTTCGCTAGCGTGTTTCGCAATTTCGTTCATCGCTTTTTGATCAACAACACGCATCACTTGCTTATTAAACAACTGAATAATTTCAGCATCGCTAAGGTGTTTGTATTCTTTAGTTAGCCAAGCATCATCTTCAGGTAAAGCGGTATCACATGGCAGTTTTTTAGCAATTCTCTTACAGACATCAACAGCTTCGCCTTCAGCATAGCCCTGATTAAGCTCGACAATTTTTTGCTGTACTTTTATTTGTTTTTTCAGCTGTGACAAACCAGCGACTTCTTTGAGAAATGAGGTACCTACTGTTGCCGTGATCACACCAAATAAAATGGCGTATAGTGACGTAATAAATGGTGACTCAATAAAGCCTGTACTAAAGAAATCGAATGCTTCGATACCGACGATCAGCATAAACACGACAATCGCCAACCGAATACCCCAGCTTGTCTCACTGCGCCTTTCGATTTGTTGTTCAATGTCTTGCAACTCACTTTCTGTTGCGTGCCAGTCATCATTATCGAAATACACTTGCTGTACAGGTACATCCGTCAACGATGGCTCAACGTATACTTCTTCAGTGTTTTGTTCATCAAATAAGATCTGCTGTTGAAATTGTTCTTTTTCAGTGCTCATCGCATTTTATCTCCTAATAAGAATTCTAGCGCTTGATCCATTCTTATGTGCGGTAATGCTTGGTGCGCTTTGAGCGGGTGTTGTGGCGCGAATTGTATAAAGTTAAATGGGCTTTCTTGCCATGTGCTATCTGTGGGTACATCACTTGGCACACTGCCCGGGAATACCGTGATCACTTTATCGTCGTTAACTCGCTTGCCCTTTACAACATTAATCTGTTGATTTTTATAGCGACTTTTACCCACTTGCGTGGTTCGTATTGACGCCAGTGCTAAGGTCTTTACTTCAACCGATTGATAATGCAACTCATGGCGTTTTTGGTAGACCATTTTATTCAGTAGCTTAACCAAATTAGCATGTTGTTCAGGGGTGACGTGATCCGCTTTAGTAGCGGCAAATAGCAACTTGTCTATTTTAGGTGAAAATAGTCGCTTCAATAAACTTGATTTACCGTAATCAAAACTTTCTAGAATCATTGCAATAGCCAATTGTAAATCATCAAAACTCGCTTTGCCGTGATTGAGCGCCGATAAACAATCACACAACACGATTTGTCGGTCGAAATTGACAAAATACTGCTTATAGAATTTTCTCACCACATTGGCTTTATAAGCGATATAGCGTGCTCGCAGTGTGCCAATAATGGTATTGTCGTCGGCATTTTGATAGTCATTTTTATCTAACGAATCGAAACGGGTAAACGGAAAAAACTGTAAAATGGGCGCGCCGGACATATCGCCAGGTAATATAAAGCGTCCCGGTTGAATAACCGACAGGCCGAGATCATTTCTAAAGGTATGTAACAACTCAGTGTATTGCTGCGCTATATCGGCAAGCTGTTGCTCGTCCATCACGGCAAATGGGTCAAGTTGGTTAACCTGATCAATAAAATCAGTTGCAGCACTTAACCTTGGCTCTTGGGTCAATAACTTCATCGTCTGCTGTGACCATTCCTCAAAAGTTTGATTGAGCATGGGTAAGTCAAGTAACCACTCACCTGGGTAGTCAATAAAGTCTACATTTAAGGTAACTACATCGGTGGCTAATTTTAGCAGTGAACTTTTGGGTTGATATCGAATAGCTAGGCGCAATTCACTAATTCGCTTAGTCGGCTTTGGAAAGCACGGAGGATTTTGGCTCAGTCTTTCGATGCCTTCGTCATAGGTAAATCGCGGCACTAAGTCGTGCTGTTGAGGTACGCGTTTAGCGGCAATAAATCGTTGCTCAACAATCGGTGTGAAGAAAGCGAGCTCGGATTGATGATTTTCACTAATGAGTTGGTTGACTAATGAGGTAATAAAGGCTGTTTTACCAGACTGGCTCAATCCCGTTACCGCTATATTGACCTGTTGATCTAAGGTTCGATTGAGAATAGCACCTGCTTTTCCCTTTATTTTTAACAGCTTTTTTTCGATTGATTCTTTGTTCATTGCTGGTGATTTTCATTAACAAATTTAATGATCTACATGCACTCCATACTAGCTAGTTTTCGCGCTTGAAGATAGTGGTGTTCGTGCACAGATAAAAAAAGAAAGCGACCTAAGTCGCTTTCTTTGGGAAGAGAGCTATTAGAGCTTATTAATCTCTCTACTCACGGTAAATTGTGGTGAAGTAACATACTCTTCTATGGTTCTCAATTGCCCTTCTAGCTTAGTGTACTTACGACGTATATCATAGAATGCTTGCTTAGGCGGCTCGCCAGCTTGCCAAATACGCGTTTTCACTTTAATTGACTCATCTAAGATGTCGTCTTCCTTGTTTGCTTCTTGAAGCTTATCACTAGCACCGGTCCCAACTGTTTTGCTGACATGGCCAACTGGCTTTTTATCTAAAATAAACCAACCTGCAACATAGATTAAAATAATCCAACCCGCACCTAACAAAACACCTGACACTGCGAAAATTCGAACTAACCAAGTTTCCCAGCCAAAGTAATCTGCAAGACCTGCACAAACACCTGCAACTTTACCGTTTTTAGGGTCACGAAATAGTTCACCTCGACGATTATTTGCCATGTTTATTTCTCCACTCTGGTGTTTCAGCATCTAGTATCGCTTCAAGCGTATGGATGCGCTCTGCCATACTATCTGCCATTTCCGAAAGTTCGCGTAACTGTTGGTATTCCTCTTCGCTTAATCCCTGACTCATTTGACGCTTACTGCGATAATGTAGAATTAACCAAATCGGTGCCACGACAATCATGAAGATGATTACTGGGGCCATAATGATCTCTTCCATGGTGCTCTCCTTATCTGCGTATTAATTAAGATTTTTTAGATGATTTCATTTTAGCTTTTAATTGTGCTAATTCATCATCAACCTGTTCACTAGTTTCTAATTCAGCAATTTCATCTGCTAATGATTTTGCCCCTAAATCGTATGATTCAACTTGTGCTTCAATATCATCAATTTTACGCTCGTAGCGATCAAAGCGGCTTAATGCGTCGTTGACTTTATCGCTGTCAATTTTACTTTTCACTTTCAAGCGTGAACTTGCTGTTTTCTCGCGCATGATAATCGCTTTTTGGCGCGCTTTAGCATCGGCGAGTTTCTCTTGTAATTGCGTGATTTCACCTTGCAACTTGGCCATGTGTTCATCAACGTGTGTTAACTCATCAGTCATCGCTTGAGCTGCATCATTACATTTATTCTTCTCAACTAGAGCAGCACGCGCTAAATCTTCTCTATCTTTGCTTAGTGCTAGCTCCGCTTTTTCTTGCCATTGCTCGGCATCTCGCTGGAAGCGAGAAATTTGACGCTGAAGATCTTTCTTGTCAGCAAGTGTTTTTGCCGAAGATGATCTTACTTCAACTAAGGTGTCTTCCATTTCTTGAATGATCAGACGTACCATTTTTGCAGGATCTTCTGCCTTATCTAATAAATTATTGATATTAGCATTTATGATATCGGTAAAACGTGAAAAAATACCCATAACGACTTCCTCTACTTTTCAACTTTTAAATTTTTGCTTGCTACTTACTATACAGATTTTGCGCCAAGATTAACCAATACTATAAATCATTGATATTGCTAGACTTTAACTTTATATTAAAAAACTCTTCATTATCAACACTTAATCAAATAGACTACTTGTTAGTAAAATAAACCAATAATTAGGTTCTAGGATGGCACGCTTTCAACAACAAGATAATTTAATTGGCCAATCAAATAGTTTTCTCGAAGTTTTAGAGCAAATTTCACAGATAGCGCCACTGAGTAAACCTGTCTTGATCATCGGGGAACGAGGTACTGGTAAAGAGCTAATTGCGGCGCGTTTGCATTACTTGTCTCAGCGATGGGAGCAGACTTACCTCAAGCTCAATTGCGCGGCACTGAACGAAAATTTATTAGAAAGTGAATTATTCGGCTATGAAAGTGGCGCATTTACCGGTGCTAACAAACGTCATGAAGGTCGCTTTGAACGCGCGCACCAAGGTACTTTATTTCTCGATGAAATAGCTAACACTTCAGGCCTCATCCAAGAAAAACTCTTAAGAGTTGTTGAATATGGTGAATTTGAACGCGTAGGCGGCTCAAGAACCATTAAAACCGATTGTCGATTAATCGCCGCAACCAATGAAGATTTACCAACTTTAGCTGACAAAGGTGAGTTTAGAGCTGATTTACTCGATCGCCTTGCCTTCGATGTTATTACCCTACCGCCGCTAAGAGAGCGGCCGGATGATATTATGGTGTTAGCTGAACACTTTGCTATTAACATGGCACGTGAATTAGAGTTTGAGCTGTTTAGTGGCTTCACCGAAAAAGCGCGTCGCACCATGTTGGATTACGATTGGCCGGGTAATATTCGCGAATTAAAAAACGTAGTAGAACGCAGTGTCTATCGTTGTAATAACCCACATTTGCCAGTACACGAATTAGTTATCGATCCGTTCGAGTCACCTTATCGCCCGAAATCACGAGTAAAAACTCATGACAGAGTGAGTCACTCACCAGAGCCAGTGGCTATTACCACCGAGCCAACGCCAGTAGAGCCAGTAAATGTGCAAGTTACACAAAGTGCTCCACAAGATTATAAGTTTCCAGTATCATTAAAAAAACTATCTCAAGAGCACGAAATACAATTGATTAATGCGGCATTGGCAGCTAATCAGTTTAATCAAAAGAAAACCGCAGAGGCACTTGAGCTAACTTATCATCAACTTCGAGGGTATTTAAAAAAATACAATTTACTCGATGGTAATATGAATGAAGAAGACTAAACAGTTATTCACATTACAACGCTATTTTGCCGGTTTAGTATCGGCAATGACACTACTTATGGCTGGCTGTAGTAATGATGAAGATGTTTCACTGCGCGAAAAGAGTATTATATACTGCTCCGAGGGTAGCCCTGAAAGCTTTAACCCGCAAACGGTAACCTCTGGCACAACGATAGACGCGATCGCGAATCAACTCTACAATCGTTTAATTACCTTCAATAGCGAAGACAACTCAATTATCCCGGCAATAGCTAAATCATGGCACGTAACTCGCGACGGTAAGAAAGTCACCTTTTACTTGCGTAAAGACATTCGTTTTCACCACACCGATTATTTCACACCTACACGAAACTTAAATGCCGACGACGTGTTATTTAGCTTCAATCGTATATTGGATCCGAAAAATCCATATCATCAGGTCGTGTCTGGTAATTTTCCCTACTTTCAAAACGTCAACTTCACTGGCTTGGTTGAAAATATAGAAAAGATCAACGACTACACCGTAAGAATAAGTCTTAATTATCCTGACGCCTCTTTTTTAGCGCACCTTGCATCAACTTATTCGGTTATTTTATCAAAAGAATATGCCGATCAACTAAGCCGCACGGGCGATGAAAAACTCATCGACCAATTACCTATAGGCACTGGCCCCTATAAATTTAAAGAATACCGCACAGGCTCATTAATTCGTTATTATCAACACGAGCACTATTGGCAAAAAACGAATAATGCGACACAAGTGGTATTTGATATCACCACGAATAACTCAGGCCGTTTAGCTAAGCTACTAGCAGGTGAATGTGACATCGTGGCTTATCCTATAGCACACAAGAAAATTCAAGAATTCCCTGACGTTATGCTGGAGTCCGTTACTGCGCTGAACGTAGCTTACTTAGGCTTTAATACGGCAAAACCACCATTTAATGATAAAAAAGTCAGGCAGGCAGTCGCCCATGCAGTTAACAAACAAGCGATTATTGACGCCGTTTATTTTGGTCGAGCAGAGCAAGCTAAGTCTGTACTGCCACAATCATCTTGGGCTTACGACAAAACCTTAACTGAACACGAATACGATCCCGCACTTGCTCGCGCTCTGTTAATTGACGCTGGCTACCCCGATGGATTAACCATAGATGTGTGGGCTATGCCTGTGCAACGCGCCTATAACCCAGACGCGTTAACTATGGCAAAGCTGATCCAATCAGACTTACAACAAATCGGTATCACTGTGAATATTGTCAGTTATGAGTGGGTAACTTTCTTGCGTAAATTGTCTCGTGGCGAACATCAAAGCGTATTATTAGGATGGTCAGCTGATCACCCTGATCCCGATAATTTTTTCTCGCCGCTGTTGAGTTGCGCCTCGGCAGAAACGGGCTCAAACCGTGCCTTTTGGTGCAATCAAGCATTTGATGAAATTCTCAGTGAGGCATTATCGACAACGAACCCAAATCAACGCAAAGCCTTTTACCGTCAAGCGATGGCAATCGTGAAGGATGAAATCCCACTATTACCAATTGCTCACTCCAAACGTTATCAGGCAAAAGCTAATTATATAACAGGCAAAAGCCTAGACGCCTTTGGTGGCGTTAATTTAAGCCGAGTCAACAAGCAAATAGTGGGTGAACAATAATGTTAGTGTTCACCTTAAGGCGCCTAAACCTATTCGTTTTTACCCTATTTTTGTTAACCGTATTATCCTTTAGTTTATCGTTTATGTTTCCTGGCGATCCCTTGGTCAATATTAGCGGAGAGGTAAACCCAACACCGACACGGTTAGCTGAACTAGCTGAAATTTACAGTAAAGATCAAGGATTAATATCGCAATACTTTACTTATATTGGCAATATTTTCAGTGGCGAATTTGGCGTTTCTATGGTGACCGATCTCTCATTGTTGGACACCATATTAAGCCTTTTACCTGCGACCATCGAACTGAGCTTGGTTGCATTATTTATCGCAATGGTCTTTGGTATTCCACTTGGCTTTATCGCGGCGATCAAGCATCGAAAAAATAGTGACAATGTGATTTTATCAATCGCCATGGTTGGCTACTCTTTACCTGTTTTCTGGGTCGGATTAATGGCCATTCAACTCTTTTCAATTGAATTGGGTTGGTTTCCATCAGCAGGCCAAATCAGTCCAGTATATGAAATTGAGTCGCGGTATGGCATTTTAATCATTGATATTTTACTTAGTGAAAGTACTTACAAGTGGCAGGCATTTTCAGACGCCACACTGCATTTAATTTTACCCGCAAGTGTTGTTGCACTGGCACCAGCGACTATTTTTGTGCGCTTAGCTCGCACCGCTATGTTAGAAGTATTAGAAACGCCTTATATACGCGCAGCCAAAGCTAAAGGTCTAAGCTTTGCCCAAGTAGTCTATTCACATGCCATTCGAAATGCTCTGATCATGATCGTTCGCCACATTGGTTTACAGTTTGCAAATTTGATAACTATTGCCATGATCACCGAAGTGATTTTTAGCTGGCCTGGCATAGGCCGTTGGCTAATTGAAAGCATTTATCAACGCGATTATACGGCGATTCAAGTGGGGTTATTGGTATTATCGAGCTTTATTTTTGTCGTACATATTTTATCTGACTTTTTATATGCAGCACTTAATCCATTAGCACGAGGTAAAAAATATGGCTCGTGATAAAATTTATATCGAAGAAGAATTCCCATCACCGGTCGTTCAATTCTGGTTAGAATTTCGAAAGCAGTCGATTGTTAATGTGGCATTTATTAGCTTCCTCATTTTAGTGTTTATCGCGATTTTCTCTGCAATACTCGCACCTTATTCGCCAACAGAAAGCCATATCGATAGTTTATTAATGCCACCTTCATGGGATAAGAATGGCGATGTTAGTTTTCTATTAGGCACTGATCAGCTCGGTCGTGATATCTTGTCTCGATTGTTACACGGCACATCACTGACCTTCGGATTAAGCTTTGTGGTGGTTGTTATTTCACTGGTTATAGGCGTTATCATAGGCTCTTTTTCCGCGCTAACCGAGGGTGTTAAATCGAGCCTGCTAAACCATATACTCGACGTTGTTTTATCGATCCCGTCATTATTACTGGCAATCATTATTGTCGCATTACTTGGGCCAGGCATTGAAAATACGTTGTGGGCTATTGTCATTGTATTGATTCCTCAATTTGTCCACGTCACCCGCAATGCAATAAAAGAAGAATACAAGAAGGATTATGTGCTTGCCTCCAAGCTTGATGGCGCAAATAACGTTCGAATTCTCACTTACTCGATTTTCCCTAATATTCTAGAAAAGATTGTCACTCAAGCGACATTTGCCCAGTCTGCGGCGATTGTCGATATTGCGGCACTTGGTTTCTTAGGCTTAGGTGCACCAATTCCTATGCCTGAGTGGGGCGCAATGTTGTCAGACGGTATCGACTTATTCTACATTGCACCATGGACAATTTACTTTCCTGGGATGGCTATTTTTATTGCCGTATTAATCACCAACTTAGTCGGTGAAGGCATTCGTCATGCAATCAAAGAGGTTAAAGAAAAATAATGAACCTGTTTGATATCAGAAATTTATCAATTTCACTTAAATCTCACGACACAGATATATTAGCAGTTGATCGCGTATCACTGTCGATGAAAGAAGGTGAAGTTCGCGGCCTAGTGGGTGAATCAGGATCGGGGAAATCACTGCTTGCACATGCAATTATGGGGGTGTTAGATAGTAAATGGACGGTCACCGCAGACAGGTTTCATTGGCGAGGCCAAGATTTAATGAACTTAACGCCTCACGAGCGTAAAGCGATCATAGCCAAAGACGTTGCGATGATTTTCCAAGAGCCGATGTCGAGCCTTGACCCCACCACTACCATAGGTGAACAAGTAGAAGAAGCGATCGATAGTGCCGCACTCGGCGTGTCATTTTGGCGTAGAAGACAAGCGCGAAAAGCCGAAGCCATTCGCCTTCTGCACAAAGTGGGTATTAAACACCACGAAGTCTGCACGTCAAGCTATCCTCATGAGTTAACAGAAGCCCTTTGCCAACGCGTAATGATTGCAATAGCCCTTGCGAAAAAGCCAACGCTATTGATTGCTGATGAGCCTACGGCAGCAATGGAAAGTAGAAACCAAGGGCAAATATTTCGTTTACTGGCTAGTTTAAATCAGCTAAAAAACATGTCGATATTGCTAATCAGCCACGACTTAGAAAATGTCACGCACTGGACCAACACAATTACCGTCATGTACAGTGGCCAATTTGTAGAAGCTGGCACGACAAAACAAATTTTCACCACCCCGCTTCATCCTTATACTCGTGCTCTCGTTGACAGCAGCCCAGCAGCCAATATTGATTTACCGCCAAAATCACGATTGAAGGCATTACCTGGCAGTATTCCTGCTTTACAACATTTACCGATCGGCTGTCGCCTAGGCCCGCGTTGCCCTAAAGCTCAGCGCAAATGCGTAACTGCGCCAAAAGCAAAAAATTATCATGGCCATGTGGTGAGTTGTCACTTTAACTATAAAGAGAATGCTTAATGAGCCGTTTATTACGTGTTACTGATTTAAGTAAAACCTACAAATTGCCAGGCTATTGGTTAAACAAAAAGACCTTTACCGCACTCGATCCTATCAGCTTCACCCTCGATAGTAATCAAACCTTGGCTGTCGTTGGTGAGGTTGGCTCCGGTAAGTCAACGTTAGCCAAACTACTCGTTGGCGCAGAATACCCAAGCACGGGTAAGATAGATCTCGATGGAGAGGAGCTCCACAGCGGTGATTTTAGTCAGCGCTGCCAAAAAATTAGAATGATCTTCCAAGATTCGGGAACGACGTTAAATCCCAGTTTAACGGTTCAACAAATTCTCGATGAACCTTTGAAGCTCAATACCGAACTCGATGAGCTAGCGCGTGCAGAGTTGATGCGTGAGACGTTAAAAAAAGTCGGTATGTTACCCGAGCATTTACACTTTTATCCGCACATGTTTTCTGGTGGTCAAAAACAACGTATTTCACTAGCACGAGCTATCATTTTACAGCCAGAAGTCTTAATTTTAGACGAAGCGCTTGCTGCGCTCGATCCATCGCTGCGCTCACAAATGCTCAATTTGTTGCTCGATTTACAACAACAAATGGGCCTAGCTTTTGTCTTGATTTCACAAAACCTCGGCATTGTCCGCCACGCCAGTGATCATTTGATTGTACTTAAAGATGGGAAAGTTGTTGAACAAGGCCCAACACAAGAAGTATTTAGCAAACCCAAGCACAAGTACACGAAAATGTTAATGATGAGCCAGCATTTAAAACTAGGCCATATCTCATAAAAAAGCTCAACGTGATGTTGAGCTTTTTACTATTTAATACGCTTGGTATAACCCTACTTCAATATGCTATCAACCGTACCTTGGGCTAGCGGGTGATAACCAGGTCGTGCAACTTGATAAACGCTAGCAGCCCACGCTTTACCTTCTGGTGTTTGCGCTAAGGTTTTATATAGCGGCACAATGAGTTTTCTGCGACCAATACCAATCAGGTAGTTTTCCATCGCAGGATAAATTTCCTGATAACCAACGCGTAGAGACAACAAATACCAAGCATGAGCTATCTCTGCGTTACTACTGGTCGTTAACTGATAGGTGTTATCTAGCTTAGTCATCCAATCAAGTGATAAGTCTAAAGGTAGATTATTGATAAAGTGCAACCACTCATGAACAGTCCAGTTTTGAGTCGGTAGCTGCTCAAGCGTCATTTTATTGCTCAGTAAATCGAAAATTTGTTTATCGATTGTGGTAAACGCGTCACTCGTTGGTTTTTGCGCAAATGCTGGCAGGCCTTGTTCATAAATCCATTCGTGAACTTGCTTTTGTGTCACCACGCCTGGGTATTTATTGATCAGGTTTTTCAGGAGATATTGTTCAAAAGCTTTAGTACCTAAACTTTGAAATGCGTGATCATCAAAATACTGCTTAATAAACTGGTCGAACTTTTCTCGGCCGTATTGCTGCTCTAGATAAACCAAAAATTGTTGGCCTTTAATATACGGAACACCAGAGAAGGCATCGTCGGGATCTCGTCCAGCTAAGTCTATGTAGAGCTGAGTATCACCTGGAGCAAGTTCAGCTAATTCGTAGCCTAAACTTTGCGTGTCTAACGACTGCTCCATAATAGCCCGCTTACGGCCAAATACTTGTTCCATAATGCGGTTTTCAACGTAACTTGTGAATCCTTCATTTAACCACAAATCACGCCACGTTTCATTGGTCACAAGATTACCCGACCAAGAATGGGCTAATTCATGAGCAATTAAGTTAACTAGACTCTTATCACCGGCGATCACCGTTGGCGTAATAAATGATAGTCTTGGATTTTCCATGCCACCAAAAGGAAAGCTCGGCGGTAAAATTAACAAGTCGTAGCGACCCCAACGATATTTGCCAAATAACTTCTCAGTTTCATCAATCATCTGTTGAGTGTCATCAAACTCAGCCACAGCCGAATCAACAACGCTTGGCTCGGCATAAATACCGGTTTGCTCACTCATCGCTTTAAACGTTAAGTCACCGGCAGCAATGGCAATTAAATAAGGCGGGATAGCCTGTGGCATTTTGAAATAATAATCACCGTCACGCTCTGTACTTGGCTCATTATTTGCGCTCATCACGGCCAATAGGTGCTTTGGCGTTTGAATGCGAGCGTCGTAAGTCATGCGAACGCTTGGCGTATCTTGAATAGGCATCCAAGAACGTGCGTGAATTGCCTGAGACTGGCTAAACATAAACGGCTGCTGTTTACCCGCAGTTTGTGCAGGGGTTAGCCATTGTAACCCTGAAGCTTTTGGGGTTGAGTGATAGTAAATGCGTACTGTTTTAGCTTGAAAGCTAGGCGTTAGCGTTAGCTTTTGCCCTAAAACATCATCGTATTCGCCTAGACTAAAAGGTACAGACTGCCATTGACCATTTGCTGTTTTAGCCATCGCATGTTTGATCACTAGATCTCGAGTATCCAAGGTGATTACCTTAGTGGTATTGGTTGACCAATTCAGTGACAACTCAGCAAATCCATCAAGTTGCTTATTGTCGAAATCAACCATCAAATCTAAATATAAGTGAGACACTTTGACCTGTTGATAATTGGCATAAGTATAGGCATCTTCTTGTGCCCAACTTAAACTAGAGACCAATAAGCTCACTAAAACTAACATTCTTGTAACAGACAAGATTTTTCTCCGACAAATAAAAAGGTCTAAAGGTTGTCACAACCTTTAGACCTGTTCAATAGATTTATGGTTTATTCTTTGTGTTTCTAGGTATCTAGGGTTTATCCATTCTAATGACTACACGTCTATTTTGCTCTCGGCCAATGACGCTTTGGTTTGAAGCGATGTGACGTTTTTCACCATACCCCGTTGCAGTAATTCGATCGACGTCGATGCCAGCCTCAACAAAATACTGCTGGATTTTTGCCGCGCGGCGTTCTGCGAGCTTTAAGTTTGGCCAACGACCACCGTAACTATCAGTAAATGCATCGATTAACACTAGCTCGAGTTCGGGATCAAGCGCTAAATACTCAGTGATCATCGCAATGCGCTTTTTCGATGGTTTCGTTAACTCGTCAGTGTTAAGTTCATAATTAAGCACTGTGTAGGCTATATCTTCAAAGCTGTAATTGAGCAGGTTACCAAGACAGCCGACAAAATCTTGATAGGCTTTTGAAAAGCGCGCTGGTGATAAACCAACCGCTACTTTGTTATTGTCGTTATACCAGTCTTGATAGAACACTTTGGGATTCATGCCTTGCTCAAGTTCACTTAGCATGGTCCAAGCAACTTTCTTCTCTAAACTCGGTGAAAACTGCTTGTGTAAATCCATTTGAGCAATCACTCGACCTCGATGCCCAGGCTTCCATCGCGGTGGTAACGAACGCACCTCTGCTACACCATATGTATCGGGTAAACGCAACATATCAAGCTCAAACTGCATATTCATTTGTCGGTTTGCAACCGAAGAAAAAACGGCTTCACCATAATTTGGGATCTGGTGTGATAGCGTGCATTTTAACCTTGAATTTTCAGCGAGTTGCCAGCTAGAGTCGTTAAGATCTGCCTCATAATGGCGCACCATGGCCTGACTAGAAAAAGCCGTTACTAGTGCGCTTACTGCAAAAGGTAATATTTTCATCATCAAGTCACTATCGTTAATCGTCAGTCATTATATCGGCTTAGAGCGCATTAACTTTAATATAATTTTATTTAAAAATAGAAATAAGCCTTAGCTTCAGGCCAATTTTCTGAGATAATTGTACCTTTATTTTATTGCATTATCTCAAGTTCATGTCACAAGCTAGCACCCACTCGGAAAATCATACAGATTCAAATGCTGACAGTCATAAAAAAGCAAAGTCTTTATTGGCTCAGCGCTTTCGTGGCTATTTTCCGGTCGTTGTCGATGTTGAAACTGCTGGCTTTAACGCCCAAACGGACGCTTTATTAGAAATCGCAGCAACCACCTTATCAATGGATGAAGATACGGGAGAGTTGTCGCTCGATGAGAGTATTAGCTTTAATGTAGAGCCGTTTGAAGGTGCCAACCTTGAACCCGCCGCCCTAGCTTTTACCGGCATTGACCCAACCCACCCACTACGTGGTAATGTCGAAGAATCAGAGGCACTTAAAACCATTTTTAAGCTAATTCGCAAAAAGATGAAATTAGCAGGTTGCCAACGCGCGATCATGGTCGCTCACAATGCGTCATTCGATTTAGGCTTTGTCAATGCCGCCACCGAAAGAACTAAAATCAAACGCAGTCCATTTCACCCGTTTGTCAGCTTTGATACTGCAACACTTGCCGGACTCGCTTTAGGTCACACTGTGTTAGCTAAAGCTTGTCAAATCGCAAATATTGAGTTTTGTAACAAAGAAGCCCACAGCGCGCTGTATGATACCGAACGAACCGCAGAGCTTTTCTGCTTCATAGTTAACAAGTGGCAAGCCTTAGGAGGCTGGCCAATGCCCGATGCCCTCAACGAAACAAACAGCGGCACAAACAGCGACTAAAACCTCGAGGGTTGAAATACCCGGTTGTGAAATCGACATAGCAAATGTCGCAACCCAATCACGATCAAGCCAATCGCTGATAGCGTGATCGCAACATGTTGGCTGATATAAATTAAAGTCAAAGCAACAAAACCATAAAAAAATGGCAGATATTCGTACATTAGGTGGGGTAAATGCGCTTTTACTGTGCGCTTGCCAAACGGGTGTTTTGTTCGATAAAAAAGGTGGTACTTTACTGTTGTAACACTCGCCCAACAATAAAGTAAAACCGCAAGCAATAGCACAATAGCTTGAGCGTTAGTTATCACCGCCCAAAGACAAAAACCAAAAGATATAATTGGTAAGTATTTCATGATCATTCCTTAATCAAAGAGACTTCCATTTAATACCAATTCAATCTTGAAACTTCTCAAATAATGAATTGGTATGATTTCGAACAAAAAGTCTAGGTCGAATAAACAAAAAAGCCAGCATAATGCTGGCTTTTTATTAGACAATTTTTTAATTAAAAACTACGTTATATGTTTATTAATTATAATTTGTCAGCGTTGTCTGATAAGTAAGATGCTACACCTTCAGGCGATGCAGTCATACCATCGTCACCTTTGTTCCAACCAGCAGGACATACTTCACCGTGCTCTTGGTGGAATTGAAGTGCGTCAACCATACGGATCATTTCGTCAACGTTACGACCTAATGGTAAATCGTTAACGACTTGGTGACGGACATTGCCTTCTTCGTCGATTAGGAAAGAACCACGGAAAGCAACGCCTGCTTCTGGGTGCTCAACATCGTATGCTTGACAGATTTCGTGTTTAACGTCAGCAACTAAAGTGTATTTAACTGGACCAATACCACCTTCGTTAACTGGCGTATTGCGCCATGCATTGTGAGAGAATTGTGAATCGATAGAAACACCAATTACTTCAACACCACGAGCTTGGAATTCTTCCATGCGGTGATCGAAAGCAAGTAACTCTGAAGGACAAACGAAAGTGAAGTCTAACGGGTAGAAAAATACAACCGCTTTTTTACCTTTAATAGCTTCACTTAGGGTAAACGAATCAACGATTTCACCAGTACCTAGCACTGCAGCAGCGGTAAAATCTGGTGCAGGACGACCAACTAATACACTCATTTTATTCTCCAATATTTTTTTAAATATTATGTGTAAAGTAAACTGTTAAATAACCAGCTATCCATTAAGATGCGGATTAAAAAAATAAATTCTACAGCAATGTAAATTTTTATGCGTTTTCACTATCGGCTTGAGCCGCTTCTTTCACCAACTCTTGTAACTCACCTTGTTGGTACATTTCCAAAATAATATCACAGCCGCCGATTAATTCACCGTTGATCCACAACTGTGGAAACGTTGGCCAGTCAGCATATTTTGGTAACTCAGCACGGATATCTGGGTTTTGTAAAATATCTACGTATGCAAACTTTTCACCGATAGACATCATTGCCTGAGCAGCTTGAGCTGAAAAGCCACAACTCGGTAATTTTGGTGAGCCTTTCATGTACAATAAAATTGCGTTTTGAGAAATCTGTTCTTTAATACGTTCAATCGTATCCATAATAACCTCTATCGTTTAGCTTATTAAGTTATCGTGACGCTACGGTGTAATTTCAAGTCGAGATCATTTTTTTTATCTTCTATAAAAAAACAAATCAGTCTTGATAAAACCTGTGGTAAACCCCACAAATATGAGTAAAATAAGCTTATCTTTAAAAACTTGAGTATTTTACTAGGTTTTTAACAAAAGCAAACCGTTTCTTTGCTTTTGTTCAAGATCAAAATTACATAAACCATTCCTGGAGAGAAAAATGGCAATTGAATTACCAGCGTTACCATACGCTCAAGATGCACTTGAGCCACACATTTCAAAAGAAACTTTGGAGTACCACTACGGTAAGCACCACAACACCTACGTGGTAAAGCTTAACGGCTTAATCGAAGGTACAGATTTCGCAGGCAAATCTTTAGAAGACATCGTAAAAACTTCTGAAGGTGGCGTATTCAACAATGCTGCTCAAATTTGGAACCACACATTCTACTGGAACTCATTAGCACCAAATGCTGGTGGCGAGCCAAAAGGTGCTTTAGCTGATGCAATCAATGCGCAGTTTGGCTCTTTTGATGAATTCAAAGCTAAATTCAACGACAGTGCTGTCAACAACTTTGGTTCAAGCTGGACATGGTTAGTGAAAAATGCTGACGGTAGCCTAGCGATTGTGAATACTTCAAACGCTGCTACGCCATTAACTGAAGAAGGCGTTACGCCATTAATCACCGTTGATTTATGGGAACACGCATACTACATCGATTACCGCAACCTACGTCCAAGCTACATGGAAGCATTCTGGGCATTAGCTAACTGGGATTTTGCTGAGCAAAACTTCGCAGGTTAATTTCCCAATAACTATGTAAAAACGGGGTTAAAGCGCAACGCTTTAACCCCGTTTTAGTTTTAACGATAAATCGCAGTGATTTAGAAAGTCGCGACTACCTTGACACTGCCATCGACACTGCCGGCATCAACATAGCCTATAGCACCCGGTGTACTACTGACAAAACTAACAACATCCGCATCAGAGCCTAACTCTTGTGGCGGCTTGCCTTTACCAGAAAACACCTGTTTAGACCAATATGCCTTTACTTGGCTTGCGCTTTTACCTAATGCATTGCTTTCAAAGGCATCACGTGTTGCTGAGCCAGCAGCAAGGTTAACCGGTGTAATTGAACTGCCGTCACCAAATTTTTTCATCTTACCAAGGAATATCCGAGATACGTCATCTGCAGCAACGCTATTGCCATTAGATGCGCCAACAATTACCGCTACTTCGGCAAGCACATTAGAGGAAAAAACAAGCGTAACAGCGATTAAACTCGAGAATAATTTATTCATAACTTCCTCCTAAAATACCGTGACTAAGGCCATACGCAATAAGCTCGCATCACCATTTGAGTCAAGATCATCAGAAAAGTCTGTATACTCAAACTTCAACGCAGCTGAATCGTGAAAATCCCATCTAGCTCCAAGTGTATAGAACATGGTATCTTCTTTTTGCGACTGCGTAGCGCCATTGGTATTGGCGATTAAAAAGTCGAGTGTAGGATCAACCCCAACAGGAACATCATTTGTTAAAATAACCCCATCGTTATTATCTTTACCAACAGTAAAGTGATAAGTCACGCTATTAACGCGTTTACCTAGCATAACGTAATATGAGTCATTATTATTTAGGAAGTTATCGCCAGCATCAATCTCTGTATATTCAGCATTAACTAACCAGTCGTTGTAATCGATCTGAAAACCTACCTCTAAGAACTTACCATCGTCATTCTCTACTTTTAACAGATCGCCAATGCTGGCAAACGGCGTTTGACTCCAGCCTGCTGCTAATGCATCTACTCCAGCTACAGGGATTGTCGATGTAGCAACAGCATATGCCACCCGAAAGGTAAACCAGTCTCTTGAAGCAGTAAAAGACAATGCTGCAATGTCATCGAAGTTAGGTTTAACAACATCACCTGCAATAACAGCTTCATTATCATTGGAGCCATAAGTAAAGTGAGTTGTCGTATCAAAACTACCTAAAGCAGCCGTGTAGATAAAACCAACGCCATCAAAGGTATCAAATGGCAAGCTATAAACGCCTTCTGGTGGTGTAATCCAAGGGTAAGCATAAGATACATCTAAAAAGTCTGAATACATGTAAAATGGTGCCCTTTGGCGCCCAACTAACATACGTAAGTTATCATTGAAATCATAACTTAAATAGGCCCAAGCAAAATCAGGATCCCAATCATTATCACCTTTTGCTAGTAATTGCGCGGTTACCCCTAAGCCACTACCTAAATCGGCACTGGCTTGTAATGCAATCAACGAGCCTTTATCAAAACTTATATCATCATCAAAACCGTAAACTGAATCGCCACTCGATAAGGTTTGGCCTGCGACAATAGAGGCAAAACCATTCCAATTAATGTCGACAGCATTTGCGGATGTCGATATAAGTGTTGCTATTGCTAGCGCACTTAATTTTGTTTTCATACTTGCTCTCCCCGCCATAATTGGCGTTATTTCATGTAATTGAGTTTATACTTTAAATTTAGAGGTCACATCTGCTAACTCTGCGGCTAGCTCGTTTAATTGATTAGACACCGAAGCTATTTCATTTGATGCTGTCGACGCTTCGTCGGCGCAGTGTTGAATGTCTTCAACTTGTTCAACCATCAAACCAGCAACGGTGTTTTGTTGCTCTGTTGCAACAGCAATTGCACCGTTCATATCTGAAATAGTATTAACCGTGCTTGTGATCACGGTGAGGCGATCACCGGCTTGATTCGCACTTTCAACAGATGCTTCAACGCGTGAGCGTGAGCTATCCATCATTTCTACTGCTTTACCCGCTGCAGATTGCAACTGTTCAAGCATTTGGTTGATTTCTTCGGTTGACTCTTGTGTTCTCGAGGCCAAGTTGCGAACTTCATCAGCAACAACGGCAAAGCC
Source organism: Thalassotalea sp. LPB0316 (assembly GCF_014898095.1). Lineage (NCBI taxonomy): Bacteria > Pseudomonadati > Pseudomonadota > Gammaproteobacteria > Alteromonadales > Colwelliaceae > Thalassotalea > Thalassotalea sp. LPB0316. Next base: position 1,697,931 of record NZ_CP062946.1, on the reverse strand, counting down.
TCTGCCCTGCTCACCGGCACGTGCAGCCTCAATCGCGGCGTTTAACGCAAGTAAGTTAGTTTGCTCGGCAATCCCTTTGATCACGTCAAGTACCACATTTACGCGGTTGGTATCTTCTTGGAGTTGATTAATAGTCTCTGCGGCACTTGTTACCGTAGTTTCTAAATCTTTAATACCATCAACAGTTTGCTGGACAACTTCACGGCCCTGTTCCGCCTCGTTATTTGCGTTGTTAGCAGCATCAGCGGCATCTGCAGCATTGCGCGTAATATCAGCTACTGAATGGCTCATTTCCTGTACAGATTGACGAGACTGAACAACGGCACTACTTTGCTTTTCGAACGATGCTATGGTTTGGTTTGATAAACCTTGAATGCGATGTGCGGTGTCGGCAACTGGACCAGCTGTATCAACGACATTCTTGATGACTTTCTGTAACTTCTCAATGAAGCTATTAAACCAATGCACGAGTTCGCCAATTTCATCTTGGCTTTGCGTTTTTATTCGAACCGTTAGATCGCCATTTTCTTGGGCAATATCTTTCATCGAAGCAATCAGTTCAGCTAGACTACGCTTGGTAATTAACGAGATAGGGATTGCCACCGCGAACAAGACCGCAATCGTGACAATACCGATAACGATCCCCGTTTGAGCTGTCGACTCAGTTTTATCAACTACCGACTCAAAAGCTTGATTAAAAGATGCCAAACGCGCAGATTGAAAGTTTTTGACATCTTGTTTAACTGATTCAAATTGGTTGTTAATTTTCGCAGCATTATCGGCTAACTTGTCAAAATCGGCCGTGCCATTAATCATTTGATTACTCAATTGACTCGCTTGCTTAAGATAATCGTCAAAATCAGCTAACCAAGCTCTAACAAAACGTCCACTGTCAGGATCCAGTGACGCGACGGCTAACAACTCATCATTGATTTCGGTTGCTGTTTCTTGCGCCTTATCAACGAGCTCTGATTCCCCCATAGTCGCAGCATTGGCGAGCGTTTCTTTGATCTTATCTAAGCCGACCAACGCAGATTCTGCTGCAGTTAGCAACCGAAACTCGACCTTGTAGGCATTGGTCAATAACGACTGAGTTTGTGACATTGTCACTAAACTGGTCATTAAATAAATACAAAACCCGATGGCTCCAACAACCGGTATGACGAGTATTTTTATTTGTATCGATAATGAACTAAACCAATTCATAAGTTATCTTCTCACCTGGTAGCTAAATAGTTATGTTTTCTTAAGTTTAGGAAACATCTCAAAAAATGCCTTATTTTTTATACAACTATAGGACAGTTTAATAAAAATAATGGAATAACTGGCCTTGCCCTTTGCAAAGTCAAGAATATTTCAAAACACATAAACGGCATAAAGTGGTAAATCACGCCATCAAAATATCCTCTACTGCCTTTGTGAAATACGCTAAACAACATAGCGTTAAGCGATCGTTAATGATGTAAATGGCAATAATTCGCAATGACTTATCTACTAATCTAGTGCAACAACTCACAGAAGCTTTTGTAACATTTTCACAAAAGCACTCGAAAAATTGACTAAACCAACTAGGCTTAAATTAGGTCTCTTGTTTTCTAGGTTGAGCAGAGCGTGTTTAGCTTTCACTAGTTTCTCAATAAGTCACTGACGATGAGTTGCCAGGGTTAAGCAAAATATAGTTAGCGCGATAGCGGTAATCATGTCGACTCGCTACGGTCAAACCTATTTTGCTAAAAACGTTGGAGGGGATATGTCTATTTTTCAACATTTTAAAACGCGTTACGACGAGGCGCTTGAAGAGCGTTACAGCATTCAACAATTTCTAGATATATGTAGCGATAACCCAATGGCTTATGCGAGTGCGGCGCAGCGATTATTGCACGCCATCGGTGAGCCAGAAATGATTGACACCTCAACTGATGCTCGCTTGAGTCGAATTTTCTCAAATCGCGTCATTGCTAGATACCCCGCATTCTCTGAGTTTTACGGTATGGAGGAGGCAATTGAGCAAATTGTTTCTTATCTTACTCACGCCTCACAAGGCTTGGAAGAGCAAAAACAAATCCTCTATTTGCTCGGCCCAGTAGGTGGTGGTAAGTCGTCTTTGGCTGAAAAGCTAAAAGCCCTGATGCAGCAAGAACCAATATACGTGCTCAGTGCTAATGGCGTGTGCAGTCCGTTAAACGACCACCCGTTTTGCCTATTCGATGCTGATGCTGACGGCAAAATACTGCAGGAAGAGTACAAGGTACCTAAGCGATATTTAAAAACGATTATGTCGCCATGGGCAGCTAAGCGTTTACACGAATTCAAGGGTGATATCGCTCAATTTGAAGTGGTTAAAGTCTACCCTTCTATCCTCGATCAAATTGCTATCGCCAAAACCGAGCCAGGGGATGACAACAACCAAGACATTTCTTCATTAGTCGGTAAAGTTGACATTCGTCAACTCGAACACTTTGCGCAAAACGATGCCGATGCTTACAGTTACTCTGGCGCGCTTTGCCGAGCAAACCAAGGGTTGATGGAGTTTGTCGAAATGTTTAAAGCGCCGATTAAAGTACTGCACCCCTTGTTAACCGCAACCCAAGAAGGCAACTACAACCCAACAGAAGGGCTTTCTGCACTGCCATTTGACGGTATTATTCTCGCTCACTCAAACGAATCAGAATGGCAAACGTTTCGCAACAACAAGAACAACGAAGCCTTCCTCGACCGCGTTTACATCGTCAAAGTACCGTATTGTATGCGCGTCACCGAAGAGGTCAAAATCTACAAAAAGCTGATTGAAAACAGTGAACTTAACCAAGCGCAATGCGCGCCTGATACACTTGAAACATTGGCAAAGTTTAGTGTTTTATCTCGATTAAAAACACCAGAAAACTCAAGTATCTATTCTAAGATGCGGGTGTATGACGGCGAGAGCTTAAAAGATACAGATCCTAAGGCTAAGTCATATCAAGAGTACCGTGATTTTGCAGGGGTTGATGAAGGCATGTCTGGCTTATCGACTCGGTTTGCGTTTAAGATCCTTTCGCGTGTATTTAACTTTGACCATATGGAGGTAGCAGCTAATCCTGTCCACTTATTCTATGTGCTTGAACAACAAATAGAACGTGAACAATTACCCCAAGAAACCGCTGAAAAGTATTTAAATTTTATCAAAGAGTTCTTAATTCCCGAATACATTGACTTTATCGGTAAAGAAATCCAAACGGCATATTTAGAGTCGTATTCCGAGTATGGACAAAATATTTTCGACCGTTATGTCACTTACGCTGACTTTTGGATCCAAGATCAAGAGTATCGCGACACGGAAACAGGCCAGTTATTTGACCGTGCAGCCTTAAACAACGAACTTGAGAAAATAGAGAAACCTGCTGGTATTAGCAACCCGAAAGATTTTCGAAATGAAATCGTTAATTTTGTCTTGCGAGCGAAAGCCAATAACAACGGTCAAAATCCCAACTGGACAAGTTACGAAAAACTCAAGTCGGTCATTGAGAAGAAAATGTTCTCTAATACAGAAGACCTCTTGCCTGTTATTTCCTTCAACACCAAGACCTCGTCTGAAGATCAGAAAAAACATGACAATTTTGTTGAGCGGATGATGGACAAAGGCTATACCCAAAAACAAGTTAGACTATTGTCTGAGTGGTATTTAAGGGTGCGGAAGTCGACCTAGAGCGAGGAGGTGCTATGGCTAATTTTATTGATCGACGACTCAATGCCAAAAACAAAAGTACCGTTAACAGACAGCGCTTTATTAGACGTTATAAGCATCAGATAAAGCAATCGGTTGAAGGTGCGATTAACAAGCGCGGTGTTACTGATATAAGCTCTGGTGAAGATGTCTCAATCACCAAAAAAGACTTATCTGAGCCAATATTTCACCGTGGTAAGGGCGGTGTCAGAGACCAAGTTCACCCGGGCAATGATCAGTTCAGCCCTGGAGATAAGATACCACGCCCTCAAGGAGGCCAAGGTCAGGGTGCTGGTGAAGGTAACGCAAGTAAAGATGGCGAAGGCAACGACGATTTTGTCTTTTCAATATCTAAAGATGAGTACCTCAATATCTTATTTGAAGACTTGGAATTACCCAATCTTGAAAAAAGTCAGCTCGATAAATTAGTTGAATTTAAAACCGTGAGAAGCGGCTATTGTGCTGAAGGTGTGCCTGCCAATATCGATATTGTCAAATCACTACAGGGTTCTATTGCTCGCAGGATTGCAATGACCAGCAGTAAGCGACGAAAATTAACGGAATTACAACACGCACTCGCCAAACTCACTGAGTCTCCGATAGATAATACAGCCGAAAAACAGCGACTTATTAAAGAAATTGACGAGTTGAAAGCCAAAATCGCTAAAGTGCCTTTTATCGACAGTTTTGATCTACGTTACCGAAACTACGCTAGACAAGCGGTTCCTACTTCAAAAGCCGTTATGTTTTGCTTGATGGACGTATCGGGTTCAATGGATCAAGCGACTAAAGATATTGCGAAACGATTTTATATCTTACTTTATTTATTTTTGACTAAAACATACCAATCAATCGATGTTGTTTACATCCGCCATCACACCCAAGCTAAAGAAGTTGATGAACAAGAATTCTTCTACTCACAGGAAACAGGCGGCACCATTGCATCAAGCGCCTTAGAGTTAATGAATCAAATCATTGAACAGCGCTATAGCGATTCAAAGTGGAATATCTACGGCGCACAAGCCTCAGATGGTGATAACTGGGCCGACGACTCGCCATATTGTCGTCAGTTGATGGAAAAACAGCTCATGCCTAAATGCCGTTACTTTAGTTACATAGAAATTACCAAACGCGCTCATCAAACGTTGTGGCAACAGTATGAACTCGTTAAAAAATCAACGCCACACTTTGCCATGGCGCACATCAAGTCGGTTGAAGATATCTACCCGGTTTTCAGAGAGTTATTTAGCAAAAAATCAGCTCAAGCAGCTTAAGGGGACTGATCATGGCTAAGCAAATACCACTAGATGATGGCCCAGACTGGACCTTCCCATTACTTAAAATATATCAAGATGAAATTGAACGGGTCGCTAAACACTACCAACTGAGTACCTATCCAAATCAAATAGAGGTGATAACAGCTGAACAAATGATGGATGCTTACGCCAGTATCGGTATGCCAATTGGCTACAATCATTGGACCTTTGGCAAAAAGTTTATTGAAACTCAACAAACTTACAAACGAGGTTTTATGGGCCTAGCCTATGAAATAGTCATCAATTCAGATCCTTGTATTGCCTACTTAATGGAAGAGAATTCAATGACCATGCAAGCTCTGGTGATGGCACATGCTTGTTATGGTCACAATTCTTTTTTTAAAAATAACTACTTATTTAAGTCATGGACAGATGCAAGCTCGATAATAGACTATTTACTGTTTGCCAAAAGTTATGTCGCAAAGTGCGAACAAAAATATGGTATCGATGACGTAGAAACTTGCCTTGATGCTTGTCACGCGTTAATGAACCACGGTGTAGACCGCTATAAACGGCCACAAAAACTCTCGCTCGATGAAGAATTAAAGCAGCAGGAAGCACGAGCAGAATATTTACAATCCCAAGTCAATTTGCTTTGGCGAACACTGCCAGAACAACAAAAAAGCAAAGTAAAAAAGGCTGATAAATTCCCGCGTGAGCCACAAGAAAACATTTTGTATTTTATTGAAAAAAATGCCCCTTTACTGGCTCCGTGGCAACGCGAATTAGTGCGTATTGTTCGCAAAATATCACAATACTTTTATCCACAAAAGCAGACTCAAGTGATGAATGAGGGCTGGGCTTGTTTTTGGCATTACACCATATTAAATCACTTATACGACGAAGGAAAACTCACCGACAAATTTATGATGGAATTTCTGCACAATCATACTAACGTCGTGGCTCAGCCAAGTTACAACAGCAAATTTTACTCGGGTATCAACCCTTATGCGCTAGGTTTTAATATGTTCATGGATATAAAGCGCATTTGCCAAGAGCCGACAGACGAAGACAAGCACTGGTTTCCTGACATTGCCGGTAGCGACTGGTTGAAAACCCTGCACTTTGCAATGGAAAACTTTAAAGATGAAAGTTTTATCTTGCAGTATTTATCACCGAAGTTGATGCGTGATATGAAGTTATTTAATATCCACGATGATCAGCAAAATAGTTATGTGGAGATAAGTGCTATTCACAATGAAGCCGGTTACAAAGAAATTCGCAGTAAACTATCACAACAATACAACCTCAGTATACTTGAGTCTAATATCCAGATCACAGAAGCTGATATCAACGGCGATCGCTCTTTAACCTTGTGTTACATACCACAAAACGAGGTGCCACTTGCTAGCGGACATCAAGAAGTGCTTAAGCACCTGCACTACTTGTGGAAATTTGATGTCAAACTCGTTGAAGATAATGGCGACGATGAACCGCAGCTGTTATCACAATGGCCTGAAAAAGAGACAAAAAAAGCGAGCTAATGCTCGCTTTTTTCTAACAGTACGGTTACTCAGATAACTCTTTTAACACGTCATCTTTTAATTCAAGCCATAATCGACCTGACTCGATACCATATTTACGCACAGCAAATACGGCTTCGTCATATTCACCTTTTTCTGCTAATTCCATTAATTTTTGATAATACTTACGTGAAATATCACGCCCTTTCGGATTTTCAAAGTACAAGCCACCAAGGCGAGAATACAATCCTGCAAAACCATTAAGAATGAGTAAATAAATAGGATTACCTGAAGCACTAGCGAGCTCTTTATTTAATCGAAAATCAAATTCAGCAAACGCTTCACCGTCATCGGCAACATCTTGATACGACTTCAGCAGCTCGATAGTTTTTTCAGGGTTGTTCTTAATCGCGCCGCGAACATAAATCGCACTGATATTGGTACGAGCCGACATTAAATTATCAACCAAGTCTGGGATCCCCTCTTGGTCGAGTTGAGCAAGCGTTTCTAATATATTAAGGCTAGATGTTTCCCAGAAATCGTTAACTTTTGTTGGTTTCCCGTGTTTTATTGTTAGCCAACCATCTCTTGCTAACCTTTGTAAAACTTCGCGCAGTGTTGTACGGGTTACACCGATCAATTCTGACAATTCTCGTTCCGCCGGTAAAATAGAACCTGGCGGGAAGCCCCCATTCCAAATAGATTCAACTATCCACTGCTCAGCAAAACCTGCAGGACTTTGTGCTTTAATTACCATGCGGTATTTCAAACCCTTATAACTTTAACAATTCAACTGATTGTACCAGAAGATTACTTTCAAACAAGTTTGATAAAATTTATTAACCTTATTTTGCAATTGTGGTAGGTTGTTTCCTACTTATACTATTAATATTGCAGAAAATAGTATGATATATTTAATAATAAAGTCAGACTTAAATTTGAGTTTGCACTAACACTAATAAATAAAGGTCTAACATGCAGCAATCATTTATGAGTGCGTTATACAAAAACTTTCTTGGCAACTCGCCAGATTGGTATAAAAACGCGATCATTTTCTTTTTAATCCTAAACCCTATTCTTTACTTCTATGTCAGCCCTTACATTGCCGGCTGGGCATTAGTGCTAGAATTTATTTTTACCTTAGCAATGGCATTAAAATGTTACCCATTGCTACCTGGTGGCTTGCTAGCCCTTGAGGCCGTTGTTATTGGTATGACGTCGCCATATCAGGTCATGCATGAAATACAAATAAATATTGAAGTATTATTACTCTTAATATTCATGGTAGCAGGCATTTATTTCATGAAAGACTTGCTGCTGTTCTTGTTTACTAAAATTATCACCAGAGTCAGATCGAAAAAAGTCGTTGCCCTACTGTTTTGTTTCGCCAGCGCATTCTTATCGGCTTTCTTGGACGCATTAACGGTTATTGCCGTTATCATCAGTGTTGCTGTTGGTTTCTATTCGGTTTATCACAAAGTTGCATCGGGTAAACAGCAACACCACGATCACGATCACACCCATGATGAAGAAGTAACAGAGTACTCTCGTGAAGATTTAGAACAGTTTCGCGCTTTCCTTCGCAATATTATGATGCACGCTGGTGTCGGTACTGCATTAGGTGGTGTTTGTACTATTGTTGGTGAACCACAAAACTTAATTATTGGCCACCAAGCGGGTTGGCAATTTGTTGAATTTGCGATTCGTATGGCACCAGTAACCTTCCCTGTTCTCATTGCTGGTTTAATTACTTGTTTTGCCTTAGAGAAGTTCAAATGGTTTGGTTACGGTGTTGAGATCCCAAAAAATGTATTAAAAGTATTAAAACAATACGACAGACAACAATCAAAAAACCGTACTAAACAAGACAAGGTGAAACTTGTTATGCAAGGTATCGTTGGTATTTGGTTGATTATTGCATTAGCACTTCATTTAGCTGCTGTTGGCTTAATTGGTTTAACGGTTATTATTCTTGCGACTTCATTTACTGGCGTTACAGAAGAACATCAAATTGGTCACGCATTTGAAGAGGCGCTGCCATTTACAGCACTACTTGCTGTGTTCTTTGCCGTGGTTGCCGTCATTATTGACCAAAAGTTGTTTACACCAGTGATAACTTGGGTACTTGGCTTTGAAGGTAACATGCAATTGGTGATGTTCTACCTTGCCAATGGTTTCCTCTCAATGGTCAGCGACAATGTATTTGTCGGCACTGTTTATATAACAGAGGTGAAGAAAGCGTTACTAGCGGGGCAAATTACACGCGACCAATTCGACTTACTTGCTGTTGCTATCAATACAGGTACTAACTTACCGAGTGTTGCCACGCCAAATGGTCAGGCTGCGTTTTTATTCTTGCTAACATCAGCTTTGGCTCCACTTATTAGGTTATCCTACGGTCGTATGGTGATTATGGCATTCCCTTATACCATCGTATTAACTATCGTTGGGCTATTAACTATTTCATCTGGCTTTTTAGAGTCAGAAACAAATGCTTTTTATGAACGAGGGTGGATACATCACCACACCGTTGAAGAAGCGGTAGATAAAGTCCCTAGCGGTCACTAGTATCAAACCAAACAAAAAAGCGCCGCTATAGGCGCTTTTTTCACGACAACAAGAACAACAGGAAGATCCGTGAAATTCTTTGCTAACTTACATAACAATCCTCAAGCTTGGTTATTACTCGCTTTTAGCGCCTTAGTGTTTGAAGGTTGCGCACTTTACTTTCAGTACATTTTGAATTTAGAGCCATGCATCATGTGTATTTATCAACGCGTAGCTGTATTGGGTATTTTGTTTGCCGGTATCCTAGGCTTCATCGGTAGCGATAATATTATTGCCCGTACGCTAGCGTTTGCAACTTGGGGCGTGAGTGCGATATGGGGTCTTATCATTGCGCTCGAGCACGTCGAAATGCAAACTTCAACGATGTCATTTTTGTTTAGTTGTGAAGTTGTTCCTAACTTCCCAAGCTGGGCGCCTTTACATGAGTGGTTGCCAAGTATTTTTGCTGCAACCGGTGACTGCGGAAAAATTAGTTGGCAGTTCTTAGGTTACTCAATGCCACAATGGATGGTGGTAGTATTTGCAGTTTATAGCGTACTTTGGTTAACAGTAACCGCCAGTACGATTAAAATCCATCGAAAGCTATAAGCGACAAATCAAAATAAAAAAGCACGCTTAACGTGCTTTTTTATCAATTTGAGTTTGATTGGCAAATGCCAAACAGCAAATTTAAGTCAACATTAAATAACTGACCGTAGAAACCACGGCAACGGTAATTAAACTCAAGACAAAGCCTTCTCTGACCATTTCTTTGATTCTCACTTTGCCTGTGCCGTAAACGATGGCATTAGGCGCAGTTGCTACCGGCAGCATAAAAGCGCAACTTGCACAAATGGTCGCCGGTACCATCAGTAATAACGGGTCATGCCCCATCGACGTTGCCGTTACGCCTAAAATTGGCAGTAATAGTGTGGCTGTTGCGGTATTACTGGTGATTTCAGTCAAATAGGTAATCACTAAACAAATGACCACAATCAACAGAAAGACATTGATATCAGCAAAGGATGTTAGCCAGTTGCCGAGAATGTCACTCAATCCAGACGCAACAAAACCTTTGGCAATGGCAATACCGCCGGCAAAGAGCAATAGCATTCCCCAAGGAATTTGCTGAGCCGTTTGCCAGTCTAACAATCGCCCCTTTTTGCCATCGGGTACGATAAACATAATAACCACAGCAGCTAAGGCGACCGTACTATCACCAATACCCGAAAGGCCAAATAATGCAGTCCAACCACCAAACGGCTCTTGTCGCGTGATCCATGCAAGTGCAGTTAAGCCAAAAACAATGAGTACTCTGCGCTCAGCAATAGTCCATGCTTTTAACGCAGGTAAAGACAAGCTCAGCTGACTTTTAACATGACGAGTCAACCACCAAGCCATTAATGGCAAGGCTATCACAACAACAGGTACACCTACCTTCATCCATGATAAAAAGCTCATATCGAGACCGGTAGTTTCTTGATATAACGCCATAAAAATAACATTGGGTGGTGTACCTATAGGCGTCGCCACACCGCCTAAACTTGCTGCGTATGCAATACCTAGCACTAACGCTATCGACAATCGGTGATCTTCAACATTGCGCAAAATAGCCAAAGCAATAGGTAACATAATCAAGGTTGTCGCTGTATTGGAAATCCACATACTCAAAATTGCCGCGGCTAGCATAAATGCAAACACCAAGCGTTTACCACTTGATAAGCCAACAAGCTTGATCATATAAATAGCCAGTCGCTCGTGAACATTACTTTTCTCAAGTGCTTTTGAGAGCATAAATGCCCCCATTAAAAGCAAAATAACATGGCTACCTAATGACGACGCGACTGCGCGATGATCAACAATGCCAAATAGTGGTAATAAAGCAAATGGGATAAGTGAGGTTGCCGGGATGGGGATAGCTTCGCTGATCCAAAGTATCACGGTTAATAAAGAGATACTTGCTGCAATTGCTGGTTTACTGTCTAAACCAGCAAAGGTTAGCGCAAAATAAAAACCAAGTGCAGCAAACGGCGCAAAAATAAGATAGAAGTTGTTACTTTTGAGTAAGTTCATGAACGCGATTCACCACTTCAACATATTGCTGCCAGTTTTGATTAGTCGTCATTTTTGTCCACTGATGTTGCTGTGTTGCAATGAGTTTAGCTAATCGTGTTTGCGATAACGGATCAATATTGAGATTGGCATTATCGATAATTTCAATACTTGCTGAGCGGCTATTACACACCAGTAACATATCGCATCCCGCCTGCTGTGCCGCTTCTGCTCGTTCAACATAGCCACCAATGTAGTGAGCGCCTGCCATAGTTAAATCATCGCTAAAAACAACGCCATTAAATCCTAAAGATTTGCGCAGAACTTCATGTAGCCAATACCGAGAAAAACCAACAGCATCTTTATCAACATCTGGGTAGATAACATGTGCAGGCATTATCGCATCAAGGTTACCATCAGCGATTAGTTGTTTAAATGGCAGCATATCATGCTGAAAAATCGTTGAACGCTCCCTTTTATCAATGGGTAAGGCGACATGCGAGTCCTCTTTTACACTACCATGCCCTGGAAAATGCTTACCCGTCGCTTTCATTCCAGCATCATGCATACCTTTGATAAAATACTTAGCAATATCAGCAACAGCCGTTGGCTCATGATGAAACGCTCGGTTACCTATGACCTCACTAATATTGTTAATATCAAGTACTGGTGCAAAACTAATATCAATGCCAACTGCAATAACTTCTATCGCCATAACATAACCACAAGCGTATGCATATTGTTGGCTTGTCGCTAAAGATTCACCACTTGAACGCCACAAGTCATACATCGCCGGAATCGCGGTAAACTGATCGCGAAAACGCTGAACTCTGCCGCCTTCGTGATCAACAGCGATTAATAAAGGTTGTCCCGCCGCTTGACGGATTGCTTGTGTTAACTGTGATACTTGTTGAGGTGACTCATAGTTTCGGCTAAACAAAATTATGCCGCCGACTAAAGGATGTTTCAGTAGCTCTTTATCTTCACCAGATAATTGGGTGCCCTGCACATCGATCATTAAAGGTCCCATTGTGGCCCTTCCTATTATTATTTGACGAAAAAAAAGCGACAATACCCATTATCGCTTTCAAGTAAATTTATCCTATTTAGGATAATTTGATAAGACTGCATTTTGCCTAAATCAACGGCGTAAATAAACAGATATTATTGAACCTGTTGAATAGGTGCTCCAACACCTGCTGCTACATATGGAATTAGCTTGGCGATTACGTCTTCAATCCCAACTTGATTATTGTAATCACTTTGAGCAATATCTATTAACGCATCGCTCGAAGACATGGTAAAGACCACGGTCCCCATGGTGAAGTGTAATCGCCAGAAAATTTCTTCAGCATCGAGTTCCGGATATGCTTTTTGGACAGCGGCAATGAAATTTTCAATAACCTGTGGATATTTAGTCGTAAGAAACCAACGCAAGAAGCCTTGAGAGTCAGTATAGCCTCGGCCAAGTAATTGTAGAAACGTTGCAGTACCATTTTCTCTAAATAAATTAAGTGCAAGTAAAGGTTCAACAAACGCAGAGAAAACTTCAATTAACGTTGGCTTGTCTTTGGCCTGAACACTATTCAACGTGGTCATTAAGCGAGGTGAAAGTTCGTTCATGTATCTTGACATTACCGCTTTAATCAACTCTTTCTTAGAGCCAAAATGATAATTGACCGCAGCTAAATTCACTTCTGCAAGGCTTGTTATCTCTCTTAAAGACGTGCCATTGAAACCATTGTCGGAAAAAAGCTTTTCCGCTGCATCCAATATTTTTTCTTTGGTACTCATCAACTACTCTAATCATAATACTGCGTTTTAAACATCTAGTTTAAACAGATGTTTTAGTTATTACAATATGGTTATAAAGTCGAGTAAAAGGATAACAAAAATATTTTTTATATTTATTTTGAACTTTATAAAACAGTAACACTCTTAGTTTACAGTGAATGTATTCCTTATGATGCCTGATCTGTCAATCAGCATTAAAGATTTTCGCTTCACTGTTATGAAAGCTAATTTATCCTCGCTTAAATTTTGACTTTCATACCTTGTTATACTCCCTTATTTTGAAGCTCGATTAATTCGAGCTTTTTTTTTGCCTGCCTGACGTAGATCAAAATGATTAATTACATTTGATAACCAATTACCAACAGTAATAAACATACTTAATCGTTAAGATAAAACCATCTTATTTAGGCAAAGCCTTTTTGAAGATTTTTTGTGATACTCCCCTTATTAACGGCTCATCTACTTTGATGAGCTTTTTTTTAGCTATTTCTCCAGCATTACAATTTTTAACTGATTGACAACAGTAAAAAACAGCGAGCTTAGATACTATGAAGTCATCTTATTGAGGTCGACGCCTTTTAAGAAATTTTTGTTATACTCTCCCTTATTGACAGCTCATCAACTTTGATGAGCTTTTTTTTATCTATTTCTCTAGCATTACAATTTTTAACGGATTGACAACAGTAAAAAACAGCGAGCTTAAATACAATGAAGTCATCTTATTGAGGTCGACGCCTTTTAAGAAATTTTTGTTATACTCTCCCTTATTGACAGCTCATCTACTTTGATGAGCTTTTTTTTACCTCATTTTTATGGGGATCTTCATGCTAGAGCTAGTTAATACATTGCGTTATACTGCTAGCGGATACGATAATAACTAGATGAAAGCCCATGAAAAAAACAATAAAACTCTCAGCGATAGCGACTGCGCTATTACTCACTATTTCGGGTTGTAACGATACAACTCCCCCAAAAAAAGCCACTGCTAACCAAGTAGCAAATCAACAATTAAGTCAGCAAGATGCGCAAGCTTTTTTAACTGAAGTAGAAAAACAAATGACGGCATTGGTAATTGATGCCTCACGCGCTGAATGGATCTATCAAAACTTTATCACTGAAGATACCAGTGCATTGGCATCAGAGCAGAACCAAAAATACACTGAAGCTGGTGTAAAATACGCAATGGAAGCGGCTAAGTTTGACAATGTTGAAGTGACAGACGAGCAGCGAAGAAAGCTTAACATCCTAAAACAGAGCCTTGTCATCCCTGCCCCGCAAGATTCTGAAAAATCAGCGGAACTTGCCAAGTTAGCAGCAGATATGGGCAGTATTTATGGCAAAGGGACTTACACGACAAAGTCAGGTGAAAAATTAAGCTTGGTTGATATGTCGGCCAAAATGGCCAGTTCACGTGATTACGATGAATTATTGGAACTTTGGCAAGGTTGGCGCACAGTTAGCCCTGCAATGAAACCTTTATATAGCCGCCAGGTGGTGTTGGCAAACGAAGGTGCTGAAGGCCTAGGCTATAAAGATTTAGGTGCAATGTGGCGCTCTAACTACGATATGACGCCAGACGATTTTGCCAATGAGCTCGATAGATTATGGGGACAAGTAAAGCCACTTTACGATGACTTACACTGTTATGTTCGCGCTGAACTAGGCAAAGAATATGGCGAAGACAAAGTACCACAAGACGGACCTATTCCCGCTCACCTATTAGGTAACATGTGGGCACAGCAATGGGGGAACATTTACGATCTGGTTGCCCCTGAAAACGCAGATCCGGGTTATGATGTGACCACTCAATTAGCCAAGCACAATTACGACGAAATCAAAATGGTTAAAGGAGCAGAGAACTTCTTTACTTCGTTGGGATTTGAACCACTTCCAGAAACATTCTGGACTCGTTCACTATTTACTAAGCCGGCTGATCGAGATGTTATGTGTCATGCATCAGCTTGGAGTTTAGATACCCAAGACGATATTCGCATTAAAATGTGTATCCAAAAAACAGGTGAAGACTTCTCTACCATTCACCATGAACTTGGTCACAACTTTTATCAACGCGCTTACAAAAACCAGTCAGTATTATTCCAAAATAGTGCTAATGACGGGTTTCACGAAGCAATTGGTGACACCATCGCATTATCTGTAACACCTAAATACTTAAAGGAAATAGGTCTTATTGATAGCATTCCTGATGAATCAAAAGATATTGGCTTATTAATGAAGATGGCACTAGACAAAGTGGCCTTCATTCCTTTTGGATTATTAGTTGATCAATGGCGTTGGAAGGTATTTTCAGGTGAAGTAACACCGGAAAATTACAACCAAGCGTGGTGGGAATTAAGAGAAAAATATCAAGGTGTTAGTGCGCCAATTGCCCGCGATGCTGACGCTTTCGATCCCGGTGCTAAATATCATGTACCAGCGAACACGCCTTACTCGCGTTACTTCCTTGCTCATATTCAACAGTTTGAGTTCCACCGCTCGTTGTGTGAGTTAGCAGGCAACACAGAAGCGATTCACCGTTGCTCTATTTACCAAAGTAAAGAAGCAGGTGAAAAGTTGAATTCAATGCTTGAGATGGGCTCTAGTCGACCGTGGCAAGAGGCCTATAAAGTAGTTACAGGTAGCGAGCAAATGGACGCAACAGCTATTCTAGATTACTTTGCACCTTTACATACTTGGTTAAAAGAGAAAAACCAAAACCGCCAATGTGGTTTTTAGTCAGCGGATAATAATATAAAAAAGGTAAGGCCATGGCCTTACCTTTTTTTCTTATACCAAATGAATTAAATAGTTATTTCAATTAGTATTAGTCTTGTTCGTCGATTTCTTCCAGTAAGTCTAGATATTCATCAAGCTCTTCTTCGGCTTTCTCATCTACCAAAATTGGAGGATTACCGTCATAAACGCGGTATAACATATTTTGGTAATAACTCGTTTTGACAAATTGGTATGAATCAACCGAGTTATCAATAATCTGCTCTCGCTCGCCGAAATCTGCTCGAGCTTCTAAGCCGATAATCGCTCGCCTAAAAATACCTGGCCAAAACGCGAAATCACCGATAGGGAAGTA
Source organism: Thalassotalea sp. LPB0316 (assembly GCF_014898095.1). Classification (NCBI taxonomy): domain Bacteria; kingdom Pseudomonadati; phylum Pseudomonadota; class Gammaproteobacteria; order Alteromonadales; family Colwelliaceae; genus Thalassotalea; species Thalassotalea sp. LPB0316. The sequence goes on along the minus strand of NZ_CP062946.1, from coordinate 1,681,971 downwards.
GCTGTGATCAATAAAATCACCGACTTCCTCACGAATAGAGGATGGGCCGAGAACAGGGATCATCAAGTAAGCACCGTCACCAACACCGTAAGTTGCAAGTACTTCACCAAACTCCTCTTGGCTTCTCATCATGTCAAAATCACTGGCTGGATCATAAAAACCTAATAAACCTACAGTTGAATTAAGTACGAAGCGACCAGCATCATTGCCCGCAGCTTTAAACTTACCTTGTAGTAGGTTATTGATCATCGATGACGGCTCGTTGAGGTTTTGTGCCATATTGAGCAAACCTGCCCGCAAAAAATCTGGCATAATAGCGACATATGCATTCGTCACAGGTCTTGTTACATACTTGTCGGCATATTCCCACGTAAAGACCCAAAGAGGCCGGTTGATCGACTCTAATGGATCATTTATTTGTGCGGCCGGCATGCGCTTGCTTTGCTCAGGCGTACTAGAACAACCGATATTAACTAACGATATAGCGATGATAAAACTAATGGAAAAAGAGCGCTTAACAAAAGCCTCAAATTTAGTCATGTTAACGTCCGAGTAATTTGATGACGAGCAAGTCTAACATGTAATACCGAGTGAAATAAATGGTATTAAAGCGAGCTATGATTTTTTCTGATGGACCGCGAGTAGCATTTCTGCCTCGGCTCGGGGAATTTCACACTCCGCGACAATTTCATCAACATCAGCGCCCTTTTGCGCTAACTTTAATGCTCTTGAGTAAAACTTATCTTCTGTTGATTGTTGGTTAAGTGACTGGCACAGACTTTCTAGCTCAGTAAGCTGTTGTTTTAGCGTTGCAATACGGTGTTCTAACTGCTTAGTTACTTGGCTATTCTCACTGAAGTGTTCAGCTTCTAGTTCGGCTAATTGACGCAAAGATATTTCTTGCGCAGCTATTGTTTGGCTTTGTTGAGTAATTAAAGACTCTTGTACACTAAGTTTATCTTGGATAGTTGCCTGAACTGCTTTTTGTCGAACTAATAAAACAAAAAGCAGCACCAAAAGAACTGCAAGTGTCGCAATTGAGGTGAGTTCAATAGATAACATAAGACATCACGTTCTTACTTTCGGCTCTCTTATCAACATCTAAGCTAACGAATGATTAGAACTGTTTTAACTCGTCCCACTCATCATCAGTTAGCAGTTTATTCAAGTCGACTAAAATAAGTAGTTCACCATCTCGATTTGATACACCTTGGATAAACTTAGCACTCTCGTCGTTACCGACGTTTGGCGCAATATCAATCTCTGAGGCTTTGAGGTATACAACTTCAGCAACGCTATCAACCATAATACCGATAACCTGTTTTTCTGCTTCGATGATCACGATACGCGTATTATCAGTCACTTCACCGGCAACAAGGCCAAACCTCGCTCGAGTATCAATGACGGTGACCACGTTACCACGCAAGTTGATAATGCCGAGTACATAACCCGGAGCGCCTGGCACGGGGGCAATCTCAGTGTGGCGTAAAACCTCCTGTACTTGCATCACATTGATACCGTAAGTTTCGCTGTCTAACTTAAAGGTTACCCATTGGAGTACTTCATCGTTATCAACAGCGTCATTAGAAGTGCGTCGTTCGTCAGACATACTACCCGTCCTCAATTAAAATTTGTCTTATACATCAAAGATATTCTATCAATGTATTATAGTTTAGTCATGATTAATATTTACGCCATTTTCTAGTAGTTCAATTAATGAATCTACATCGAGTAAGGCGCACATTTTATCCTTTACCAGGCCAGCAAGCCATTTGCGTTTTGCTGGATTATCTAACCATTTAACGTCATCGTGTTGGAGTGTAACCGTATCAACTAAATGTTCAGCAGCTAAGCCCCAATCACTATCATTAAGCATGATAACATATTGATATTTAATACTATCTAATAGTTCTTGATTACACTTTTCAGGCATCACCCATAATGCTGTATCAACAACATTAATGTTTTGTTCACGATGTACCATAACGCCTTTATACCACTTAGGTTTACCCATTAAGGTATTGGTTTTCTCAATGTGATGAATACCGCCAAGCTCAATCAATGGCACTGCAACGGTAAGCCCCGCCACTTCGAAAAACATTGCTTGGAAACTCTCTCGGTTGACCGATTTAGTATGAGTTTGACCTGCCGCTCTGCTTTTTCGCGTTTTTACTGGTGCAATTTGGAGCTCATCTATTGGCTCCGGCTCACGATCATCATGGGGGTGACGTGATAGCGGCATAGCAGCGTTTTCTTGCTTTGCTAGGTTTACTTTGTCGAGCAAAGATTCGAGCTGTTTGTCTTTTGCTTGTTTCTCAAGTGCCTGAACACTGGCTTGCTCTTCTGCGACGTCAGTTAATAGCTCAGACAAATAATTCTTCATTATTTTATTACTAGCAGATAATGATTTACTCATGATGACTTCACTGTTGTCTGTTTCAGAAGGTAGTTTAAAAGCGTTTTATAAGCATGGACACCGCGACTAGTCATCGCGTAATCTGACGGTACCTTTTGTGCCAGACTAGCATTTCTAAAGTTTGTATCTATTGGTATCACCCCTTGCCAGACACTATTGGGATAAGTTTCTTGTAATTTTTTGTAAGATAAAATAGACGCTTTAGTACGTTTGTCGAACATGGTTGGTACTATGGTATAGGTGAAGGATGACTCTTTCTCGGATTCCATCATCTCTAACGTTCGCATCATTCGGTCTAAACCTTTTAATGCCAAAAACTCGGTTTGTACTGGCACAATAATACGCTCAGAAGCTGCTAAGGCATTAACCATCAAAACCCCTAATATCGGCGGACAATCCATCAACACAAAGTCATATTCGGTTGATATTTTTGCCAAGGCTTTTTTCAATACGAGCCCCATTCCACCTTTAGCTCCCAAGGCTCTATCGAGTGTCGCAAGGCCCATGGTCGCAGGCAAAATATCGATATTACTATACTGAGTAGGGCAAAGGCTTTGTAAGATTTGTTCTTTCGTTGAGTCTTGAACAAATAAATCATAAACACTCAAGTCTAAGTCTTCAGATTCAATGCCAAAATAATAACTAAGTGACGCATGAGGATCGGTATCTACCAACAGCACCTTGTACCCCATAGACGCCAATAATCCGCCTAAGGTAATGGTTGTTGTGGTTTTACCTACGCCACCTTTTTGATTTGCAACTGTCCAGACGACCAAAAGTGTTCCTAGTATCTAATTATTCTGATTTTCATCATCACGGGTGGTAATGCGAATCCCCCCGTTTTCTAATTCAATAATTCTAATTTTATTGCCTTGTTTGCCAGAATCAACTTCTTGTTTGATCGTTTCAATATCCTTAACGCTAATCGAAGGCGTATCTAAGACATTTTCTCTCTCAAGACCATATTTAGAGATTGCTATGACAACCCGACGGTTTTGTAATCTTCCATCATCTGTATCATTGGCTACTTTAGGTGAATACTGACCATAGCCCTCAATAGCCATTCGTTGAGGAATAATTTCTTGTTCTTCTAATAATCTAAGTATAGCAACGGCTCTGGCAACTGACAGCTCCCAGTTTGATTCAAATATTTCAGTATTTATCGGTTGATTATCGGTATAACCACGGATGCGAATATAATTTGTCACATCTTTGATTAATGGGGTGATAGCCGAGAGTATTACCTCAGCATTATTGGTTGCTGATGCACTACCACTGGGGAACAACAAACCGCTACTCAATTCTATTTCTAACCAATCGCCATCGATCTCGAGCTCTGCATAACCATTTTCGACCAACTCGTACAGCGCCGTATGAAGCTCATCTTCTAGTGACTCTAAGTTGGTACCCACTTCACTTTTCTCTATATTTGATAGCTCATTTTCACCATCAGTTAGCTCAGGACCAGCCTCTTCTAATATACCATCACCATATAACTGTGTTTCTGATTTTCGCGAATTAACAGGTAAAATATCTTCGCCTTGCCCTCGGTTTTTTGTCTTTTCGTCTTCCGATTGGAAAACACGACCGATAGAGTCAGTCATCGTTTCAAAAGGCTCTTCATGAATAATCGCCATGGCATATAAGACAACAAATAACGCAAACAATAGCGTCATGTAATCGGCATAAGAAATCAACCAGCGATGGACATTGTCGTGGTTAACTTCATGTCGCTCACTGTGAAACCGTCTCATTTTACTAACCTAAATGCTGACAATTTATTTTCTATAGCATGGGGGTTTTCGCCTAAAACTATCGCGGTTAAGCCTTCGAGCACCATTTCGCGATACAAGGTTTCCTGATGAATAATTGACCGTAGTTTGTTAGCAACAGGCAGATAGATTAGGTTGGCAAAACCAACCCCATAGATGGTTGCAACAAAGGCTGTTGCAATACCGTGACCGAGTAAATCAGGATTACTTAAATTAGACATCGCATGAATCAAGCCAAGTACAGCACCCAAAATACCAATGGTAGGACTGTATCCGCCCATCGATTCAAAGACGTTTGCCGCACGTAAGTTATGCTCTCGATACAAATCTAAATCAAGCGCTAATGACTCTTTGAAGTTATCGACTTCGACACCGTCAACCAACAGGTTTAAGCCTTTATTAACAAAAGGATCAACTTCATCAAGCGCAATATTTTCAAGTGCTAAATAGCCCGACTCTCTTGACATAATTGACCAAGAAACAATATCTTGGACCCCTTGGTCAACATCAAATTTTGGTGGCTTAAACACCCATTTAAGTAGGGCTATTGCATGAACAAATTCTGTTTTTGAAGACTGTAACATAACAGCACCGAGCGTGCCGCCCACTACAATAATAAATGCCGGGAGCTGAAACAGAGAGGCTATTGAACCACCATCAATCGCAAAACCAAGATATATAGCAACAACCGCAATGATAAGCCCAGCAATACTGAGTTTATCCATTGCCTGTTTCCTTTAGTATTGCTGATGCAAATTCATTCAGTGGTAATGATAATTCAGATATTCCAGCAGCGGTTACCGCTTGTGGCATACCGTAGACGACACAAGACTCTTCGTCTTGCGCCCAAATTGTCGCGCCTTTACTTTTTAACATACGTGAACCTTCCCTTCCATCATGGCCCATCCCGGTTAAAATTACCGCTAATACATCACCTTGGTAAACTTTTGCGGCCGAGCCGAAACTAATATCAACACTAGGTTTGTATGTCAGCCGTTCGCTGTCATCTTCTAGTATCCTCAGTTTCTTAGCATTTTCCGTACCAGTGATTACCATTTGTTTACCACCTGGCGCTAAATAAGCACAACCTGGTGTGAGTAAATCGCCATCTTCTGCTTCTTTGATACTGATTTGGCAAAGGTTATTCAAGCGGTTAGCAAAGGCTGCAGTGAAGGCTGCCGGCATATGCTGAACGAGAATAATAGGTAAAGGATAGTCTTTAGGTAGTTTTGTTAAAATCGTTTGTAATGCTATCGGGCCACCAGTAGAAGTGCCGATGGCAAGCAATTTGTAATTTTTATCGCTTTTAACCCGGTGATTGGCTGGGGACAAATTCGACATTGGTCGAGATTTTGACGCCGTTGCAAATTGTGATTGCGGTGTTTGCTGGGCTTGTGATTTTCTTGTAACAATCCCAGGTGCTGTCGTACGGCGCATACTGACACGACGACGAGCTAACTGTTGCACACGTTGACGCAATAAAGCACCAGCATCATCATTATTTGCCGCTATCTCATTAAATTTCTTAGGAAGAAAATCTAATGCGCCCGCGTCTAACGCATCAAGTGTTGCCTTGGCACCTTGGTGTGTTAACGAGGAGAACATTAAAATAGGTGTAGGTGATTGCGCCATGATTTGCTTAACAGCTTCAATGCCATTAAGCACCGGCATTTCAATGTCCATAGTGATAACATCTGGTTTTAAGGTACTAGCCTTTTCAACAGCTTCCTTACCGTTTACAGCGACATCAATAACTTCTAAATTTGCTTCACTATTTAGAATATCTGACACCCGTCGACGAAAAAAACTCGAATCATCAACGACTAATACCTTATAAGCCATTTATTATCTCTACTTATGCGCCTAGCTTTTTATTAATATGTGACTTTTTCGCGTAGTACTTGAGCATATTCGGTACATCAAGGATGAGTGCAATACCACCATCACTTGTAATCGTTGCACCAGCCATACCAGGTGTACCGTGTAATAGGCGATCTAGCGGCTTAATGACCACTTCCTCTTGACCAATCAAACTATCGACAACGAAACCAATCTGCTGTGTTCCAAGCTGAACAATAACAACGTGCCCTTTGTCTCTTGGTTTGTCTTGAATATCTTTAACTAGCCATTGATCTAAGTAGAACAGCGGGATAGCCTTTTCACGAACGATGATCGTCAGTTGGCCATCGACCAAATTGGTATTGGTTAAATCCAAGTGGAATATTTCGTTAACGCCGGCTAATGGTAACGCAAAAGTTTGTTCACCAACGACAACCATTAAGGTCGGTAAAATAGCTAGTGTTAGTGGTACTTTGATTTCAAGAACCGTACCCTTACCAAGTTCAGAATCAATATTAACGGTACCGTTAAGCTGCGTGATCTTGGTTTTAACTACATCCATGCCCACGCCACGACCGGAAACTTCAGAGATTTCAGTTTTCGTCGAAAAGCCCGGTGCAAAAATCAGGTTAAAGGCTTCTTTTTCTGACATACGAGCGGCTGCATCAGCATCTAATACACCTCGCTCAATCGCGATATCCTTAAGCTTATCAGCATTCATACCTGCACCATCGTCTTTAATGGTTAACAAAATATGATCACCCTCTTGTGACGCCGATAAAATAACGGTACCTTCACGTGGTTTGCCATTGGCTTCACGTTTATCAGGCTCTTCAATACCGTGATCAACAGAGTTACGCACCAAGTGAACTAGCGGGTCAGCTAGTGCTTCTACAAGGTTTTTATCTAAATCTGTTTCTTCACCTTCTAAGATAAGCTTAATTTCTTTCTTCAAGCTACGAGCAAGGTCTCGAACAACGCGCGGGAAACGACCAAACACTTTCTTGATCGGCTGCATTCGGGTTTTCATTACCGCACCTTGAAGGTCGGTAGTAACAGCGTCTAAATTTGAAACGGCTTTGGTGAGTTCTTCATCTTCTTTAGTAAGACCTAAGCTGGTTAAACGGTTACGCACTAATACTAGCTCACCCACCATGTTCATAATTTGGTCAAGTCGCTTAGTATCAACCCTAACGGTTGTTTCACCTTGTGTGCCGGCGCTTTGCGTCGGCTTTTTATCTGCAGCTTTAGCCGGGGCCGCTGCTTTTTGCGCTGCTGGCGCTGCCACTGGTTTTGCTGCCGGCTGAGGCTTGGCTACCGGTTGCGGTTTAGCCGCAGCAGGTGGCGGAGTCACAGGAGCAGAAGCTACAGGCGTTGCTCCAGCTTTCGGGCCTTGGCCTTTGCCGTGCAGTTCATCGAGTAATGCTTCGAATTCATCATCGTTTATTTCATCTGAATTTGTCGATGCAGATGTTGAAGGCTTACTCGAATTAGAGGCTGAAAAAGCTCCTTGGCCGTGTAATTCATCCAGTAGTGATTCAAATTCATCGTCAGTAATTTCATCTGATGGTTGAACACTGCTATCTGATGGTGCTGGTGCAGTATCTGACGGCTTAGGTGCACCACCTGAGCCATGTAATTGGTCCAAAAGCGCTTCAAACTCATCTTCTGTCATTTCATCAGATGAAGAGCCTTCACTTACTGCTGGTTCTGGCTCTGGTTCAGGCTCTGGTGTTGCTTCAACGACAACTTCTGGTTCTGCGCCTTCTGGGGCGCTCAAACGATGTAATTCTTCGAGTAAAACAGGGTCAGCTGGATCGATTTCTTCACGGTTTTGTACTTGAGCAAACATTTCATTGATGGTGTCAAGTGCTTGAAGAATGATGTCCATTAATTCAGGGGTTACTTTGCGCTGACCTGTTCGCAAAATATCGAACACGTTTTCAGCACCGTGACAGGCATCAACTAAGTTAGTTAGCGACAGAAATCCTGCGCCACCTTTTACGGTATGAAAACCACGGAAAATTGCATTGAGCAAATCCGCATTATCAGGATCGTTTTCTAATTCAACCAGTTGCTCGGAGAGCAATTCAAGAATTTCACCGGCTTCAATTAAAAAGTCCTGTAGTATTTCTTCATCTGCTTCGAAGGACATAATTCGAACTTCCCCTTAGAATCCTAAGCTTGATAATAGATCATCAACATCATCTTGGCCTGAAACCACATCATCTCGTGTTTCAGTATTAACTATAGGTCCTTCCACGAGATTTTCACCAACCTTTGGTTTAGCGACAGTATCTTGACCTTCAATTTTATTAACGCCGAACATGGTTAACATGTTGATTAAACTATCTTCTACTTCCCTAACAAGATCAATGACTTTACGAATAACTTGGCCTGTTAAATCTTGAAAGTCTTGCGCCATTAACACATCCGTCATCAAGGCGTGAATGTGCTCAGCTTCTTTGTCGGTTGTCACCAATAAAGCGTCAATTTCATGGCATAAAGATTTGAACCCTTCCAGTTCTAGCTGGTTTTTCATCAACTTTTGCCATTGAGGTTTAACAGTGTTTACCTGTGACTGAACCTTATCAAGCACAGGAAAAATCGATTCAACAGCATCCATGGTCTTATTGGCTGCTTCTTCGGTGCGCTCTATTACGTAGTTTAGTCGTTCTTTAGCATCGGGGATATCTGCTGTTGCTAAATCATTAAGACGAGTATCAATTTGAAAGTTCATTAATGAGTCATGCAACTGACGAGTCAGCTTTCCGATCTCTTCAAATAGCTCTGTATTGATTGGTGTTTGAACATCAGCAATAAGCTTATCCGCTTCGTCATTTTGACCAGCTTCTAAGTAGGCAACAAGTTGCTTTGCCTGCTCTAACGATATTAAAGCGCTCATTTAAACACTCCTAAGGTTAACCAACATTCAGTCGTGTTTATTACGCTAAGCGCTCAAAAATCTTGTCTAGCTTAGTTTTTAACGTCGCTGCAGTAAAAGGCTTCACAATGTATCCATTGACACCAGCTTGCGCCGCCATCACGATTTGCTCTTTTTTCGCCTCAGCTGTCACCATCAGTACTGGAATATGTGCTAGCTTCTCGTCTGCGCGAATAGCGCGAAGCAAGTCGATACCCTGCATACCAGGCATGTTCCAATCGGTAACGACGAAATCAAAGTCACCACCTTGTAGCATAGGTAATGCAGTTGAGCCGTCATCAGCTTCTTGAATATTGGTAAAGCCTAAATCACGTAATAAGTTTTTTACAATACGTCTCATTGTTGAAAAGTCATCAACAACAAGTACTTTCATATTTTTATCCAAGGCACCCTCCGAAAGAGTTTGTTTTTTACTAATTCAATTCTTAATTTTGCCAAGATTGCATCCGCGCTTTTAATCGGTGCATCGCTTGACTGTGAATTTGGCTTACTCGAGATTCACTCACATCGAGTACTTGGCCAATTTCACGTAAATTCAGTTCTTCGTCATAATACAATGATAACACTAAAGATTCACGTTCGGGTAAAGAAGTTATACAAGTTGCTAACGCTTGCTTAAAAGCGCTATGCTCAATTTCGTCATGAGGGCTATCTATCGTGGCCTCATGAGCAAAATTTATTGCATCTTCTGTCACACCAAGATCTTCAATACCTATTATTTTACCAGAGCTTACTTCATTAAGCATATCATGATATTCGCGCAATGAGACATTTAGTTTGTCAGCCACTTCGCTATCGGTTACATCACGACCGTGTTCAGCCTCTAATGTTTTGATGGTATCACTGATGAGGCGGGAGTTTCTGTGTACTGATCTGGGCGTCCAATCACCGCGACGAATTTCATCGAGCATAGCACCGCGAATTCTAATACCAGCAAACGTTTCAAAGCTCGCGCCTTTACTCGCATCAAAGTTATTTGACGCCTCAAGCAAGCCAATCATGCCGGCTTGAATTAAGTCGTCTACCTGTACACTAGCAGGTAACCGAGCCATTAAATGATAGGCAATTCTTTTAACCAAGACAGTTTGCTGCTCTATTAAAGCAGTTTTATCTATTTGATCAATATACGCTTGCGTTTTTACCACTTAACATCCGCTCATCAGTTGTTGTTACTATTTCTCTAGTAACTGTTCTATAAAAAACTCTAAATGACCTGATGGCTGATGGGGTATTGGCCAATCTAAGGCATTTTTTGCAATACGCTTAAATCCTTTTGACGCGGGTGAATCAGGAAAAGCTTCAACAATGGCTTGTTGTTTTCTCACTGACTTTCTGATGTTCTCATCAAATGGCACGATACCAACCAACTCGAGGGCAACATCTAAAAAGCGATCGCTAACTTTTGTAAGTTTAGCAAATAATTGCTGGCCTTCCTTAGGACTGCGTACCATATTGGCGACAACTTTAAATTTAAATACGCCGTGATCTCGGCTGAGAAGTTTCATCAAGGCATAACAGTCGGTAATCGACGTAGGTTCATCACAGACCACTAACATGACGTCTTGTGCGGCTCGAGCAAAACTCAAAACCATATCTGAAATACCGGCAGCGGTATCGACAATGAGCACGTCAAAGTCAGTTTCCATATCACTAAATGCCCGAATCAAACCGGCGTGCTCAGATGGCGTTAAATCGACCATCGTCTGTGTGCCTGAGGTAGCAGGAATGATTTTGATCCCCGCGGGCCCTTCTATAATGATGTCGTCGAGTTCACATTCTCCTGACATCACATGAGATAAGTTTTTCTTAACTCGCAAACCTAGCATTACATCAACATTTGCTAACCCTAAGTCGGCGTCTAATACTAGGACCTTTTTGCCCATTTGAGCCATAGCAATTGCAGTGTTGAGTGAAACGTTTGTTTTTCCCACACCACCTTTACCACCTGAAACAGCAATGACCTTCACTTTTTTGGGTTGTTGCATTTTTCGTAAGCCACTCGCTTGATCTAACATCTTCTATTTCTTACTACTTGTACTGTGGTGCTCTACATCACGGCATGAGAAGCCATAGATTGATGAGCCCAATTTATTGGTGCTTGTTTACGTTGTTTGGTAAACATTTTATCAGCAAGCGTAACTAACTTTTCAGCATTTGCAACCTTAATATCTTCTGGCACACGCTGACCGTCGGTTAAATAACCAACAGGTAAGTTATGTTGAATTGAAGTCGATATTATTTCACCGACACTTAAGCTTTCATCTAACTTAGTAAATACACAGCCTGCAAGCGGTATTTTATTGAATCGCTGAACGTTTTCATCCATCACGCTAGCTTGGGTATTAGCCGCTAAAACCAAGTAGTTTTTAATTCGTGCACGGGTATTAGCAACTAGCGTTGTTAAATGCTGGTTTAAGCGCATATCGCGTTGCCCCATGCCTGCGGTATCAATTAGCACGAGTTTTTTATTAGAGAACTGTGCGAGCAACATATCGAGCTCTTTTGCGTCCTCAGCTAACTTCACTGGACAGCCAATAATTTTACCGTAGGTAGTTAATTGCTCAAAACCTGCAATGCGGTAGGTATCCGTTGAAATTAACGCGACAGAATCAGCGCCGTGGATTTGAGCAAAACGCGCGGCAATTTTGGCGATAGTTGTCGTCTTACCAACGCCTGTTGGGCCTACTAACGACACCACACCGCCTTGGCGAATAATGTCGTTATTGGTTGTTTGTAATTGATTGGCCAATAAATGCTTAACTTGCTGCCATGCCTCTTGTTCATTCAATTGGCGAGGAATAAAACCCGCAATTTGATCTGCAAGGTGTTCATCAATCCCCATCGAAGATAATTTATTGACTAAAACAGCACGGTTGGGATCTTTTTGAACGCGATCCTGCCACAATAAACCTGCTACTTGATGCTCTAGTAGCTGGCGAATAGATGCCATCTCTTGCTTCATCCGCTCGAACTCTTCGTTTTGCGGTGTATTAACAGCTTTTGCATCGGTCATATGTTGATGCTCAGTGCCATCGACATCATCAACAGTTGGCTTCGAGGCAAGATGCGGCTCGTCGACCTGAGACTGGGCATTACTCAGGCGCTGGGTAAACTCTTTAAACTGTTGCTCGATAGTTTCAGTGGTATCAGTAGCTTGATGCTTTGGCTTTTGGATATCGCGTTTCAGCAATTCCGCTAAGCTATCAGGGACTTTGGGCATGTTAGCTGAAGGCTGAGCTTCGCCTTGCTCTGTTGATTGACCAACACCTATTGAAACAACATCTTCAGCGATTTGACGATCTGCGCTGGCAACTGCACTTGATGTCTGTGCTGGCTCAGCTGCAACAGGCTGCTGATTGTAATCAACCGCGGCCATAATTTCGATGCCTTCAGGGATTTTTTTGTTCGACATGATGACGGCATCAGCACCTAAAACTTCTTTGATTTCTGCTAGTGCAGTTTTCATATCTCTTGCGACAAAACGTTTAATCTTCATTGTTAACCCCTTACAACATTTTTTGCTGCTGATTATTGTCCGATGGCGCTAACGATTTTTATTTGTTTATCGTCTGGAACCTCTTGATAAGAGATTACTCGTAAACCAGGAATGGTGTACTTAACAAATTTTGCTAACACAGTGCGTAGAATGCCCGATGTTAATAAAATAGGTGTTTCACCTGCCAACTCCTGCTGATGTGCGCCCTCTGTTAGAGATTTTTGCATGCGCTCAGCAAGTCCTGGTTCAATGCCCGCGCCATCGTCGCCAGCCATTTGCATAGACTGATGCAACATCTGTTCCAATTCAGGTGACAATGTTATGACAGGTATCTCATTGTTCGAGCCAACCATATCTTGAACAATAAATTTACGCAGTGAAATACGCGCTGCAGCCGTGAGAACTTCAGGATCCTGGCTCTTCACGCCATATTCAACTAAGGTTTGGACAATTGAACGCATATCTCTTACCGCAACACCTTCGTTCATCAGGTTTTGTAATACTTTCACCACAGTGCCTAACGGCAAGATATCCGGCACTAGCCCTTCAACGAGTTTAGGGTAGCTCTTCGCTAACATGTCTAATAGATTTTGTACTTCTTCATGGCCTAGTAATTGCGCGGCGTTATTGGTTAAGATTTGGCTCAGATGCGTTGCTAAAACGGTAGTTGCATCAACTACTGTATAACCAAGCGCTTGAGCGTGTTCGCGCTGATCTTGCTTGATCCATACAGCGTCTAAGCCAAATGCCGGATCTTTTGTATCGATACCTTCGAGTTTGCCAAAAACTTGACCCGGGTTAATTGCCAGCTCGTGATCGTGACGAATTTCCGCCTCGCCGACCGTAACGCCCATTAAGGTAATTTGATAACTGTTAGGATCTAAGTCTAAATTATCGCGAATATGAACCGCAGGCACCAAAAAGCCGAACTCTTGTGAGAGTTTTTTACGCACCCCTTTAATTCGGTTAAGTAATTCGCCACCTTGGCCTTTATCTACTAATGGGATCAGTCGATAGCCAATTTCTAAACCAATAACATCAACGTGGTTGACATCATCCCAGCCAAGCTCTTTAACTTCATCGGCTTGTTGTGATTCGTCAGCTTGAGATTGAGCCTGCGCTTCTTGCTCTTTCAAGGCTTTGGCGGCTTTGTATTTACTTCCGAAATAAGCCGAAGCAGCAATCATCAATGAGAAAAACAAGAATGCAAAATGTGGCATGCCTGGCACGATTCCCATGACAAACATAACGGCTGCAGCGATGTATAAGCTGCGCTCTTGCCCTAGTTGAGAGCTCATTTGCTCACCCATGTCTTGGGCAGTATTTTGTCGAGTAACAACTATCGCTGTTGCAACAGAAAGTAACAAACCAGGGATCTGCGCCACTAAGCCGTCACCAATTGTCAACAGCGTATAGATTTCAACCGCTTGAGAAAACTCTAAATCATGCTGAACCATCCCGATAACCAAGCCACCAATAATATTGATAAATAAAATCAAAATACCGGCGATTGCATCACCTTTAACGAACTTACTGGCACCATCCATTGAACCGTAGAAATCTGCCTCAGAAGTCACTTCTTGGCGGCGCTCACGAGCTTGATCAGCGGTAATAAAACCAGCGTTTAGATCCGCATCAATCGCCATTTGCTTGCCCGGCATAGCATCTAGCGTAAAACGTGCCGTAACTTCAGAAATGCGGCCCGCACCTTTAGTGACAACAACAAAGTTGATAATGATCAGAATTAAGAAGACGACTAAACCAACGGCGTAGTTACCGCCAATAACAACCGAGCCAAAGGCCTCGATGACCTTACCAGCGGCATCTGGCCCCTGATGACCTTCAAGTAATACCACACGGGTACTGGCAACGTTTAAGGCTAGACGCAAGATAGTCGCAATCAACAACACCGATGGAAACGAACCAAACTCCAACGGCTTTAGCGTGTAAACAGTGATGAGTAGAACTATTAACGCAAGGGCGATATTAAACGAGAAAAGTATATCAAGTAGTGCCGCTGGCATCGGTAAAATGACCATGCCGAGGGCGGCAATGATCAACAAAGGCGTACCTAAGCCAGATAAAAACGATAATTTATTCTTATCAAAACGATTAAATTGAGCGAGTAATTGCATGTACAACTGTGATAATTTTTTGACTCATAACAGTCAAAAAGCAATAACTAGACCAAATATCTCAATCGGGGAGTCAACTGGCTATTTTATCAACAGTTCTACCAAGTGAGTTCAATATTTAAATTGGTCTTAATACTTGTAGTCGTCTGGGATTGGCAAGTTTTTGTCAACCGGAACTGGTCGCTTACCCTTGCCTTCTTTGTATAAATTAAGCTGAAAAACAAAAGCAAGTACTTGAGCAACCGCAGCAAAGAGCTGCTCTGGAATTTCGTCATCAACTTCCGTGGTGTAATATAAGCTGCGCGCTAAGGCAGGTGATGCGAGAATTTCAACGCCGTGCTCTTTGGCAATCGTGCGAATATGCATCGCCATTTCGTCGATTCCTTTGGCAATAACCGTCGGCGCGCCGCTGCCATTAGGATCGTATTTAATCGCTACTGAGTAATGTGTTGGGTTGGTGATGACAACATCGGCATTGGGTACTTCTTGCATCATCCGGCGCTGTGACATTTCGTATTGCAGTCGTCTTATCCGCCCTTTAATTTCAGGATTACCATCAGCGTTTTTCATCTCGTCTTTGACTTCTTGCTTGGTCATTTTCAGTTGCCGAGTGTGATTCCACTTCTGATACGGTGCGTCAATCGCAGCAATGATGATCAACGACATCGACAAGGCGATAAACATCCATAGCAACATATTAACCGCATGACCAAAGTTGCCAGGGCTAATCTCTAAACTCAAATGTAAAATTTCCTCAAACAGACCGTATAGCAAGAAGTAAGCAACCGTTACCACGACTAAAAATTTGAGCAGTGATTTAATAAATTCAACCAAGGCTTGCAAACCAAACATCCGCTTAAAGCCAGCAATAGGTGACATTTTATTGAGCTTTGGTGCGGCAGCTTCCCAAGAAAAACTCATCCCACCTAAGAGTGTATTACCAATAAACGCCGCTAATACAATGATAAAAAACATCCACAACATTGGCGTCATTATCGTAAAAACGGCATCTGAAATCAGGTCGAACAAGGCACTAACGTCAAGTGCTTCTTCACGCGTTAGTGAAAACAAACGGGTCATAATCGACTTCAATGCACGCGTTAATTGCTCTCCCACTAGCAGCATTGCCGATGCGCTACCCAAAAGCACAAACATGGTGCCTAAGTCTTTTGATCTCGCTATCTGCCCTTTTTTCCGAGCATCGGCGAGTTTTTTCGGGGTCGGTTCTTCGGTGCGTTCACCGCTATCACTTTCAGCCATTATGGTGTCCCACAATCAATCAGGTAACAGCTAAAATCAACAGCGCGTTGCCATTGAGCCTCAAAGTGAACAAGAAAATTACTCATGGTTAACCACATAATAATCAAACCGGCGGTCATGGTAATGGGGAAACCAATAGCAAAAATATTAAGCTGCGGCGCTGCACGCGTCATGACACCGAATGAGAAGTTAATCAGCAGCATTGCAGTTAAAGGCGCTAATGCTAGTGACATGGCGGTAGCGAACATCCAACCGCCCCACTCAACGATTTCTTTAAACTTGACAACTTCAAAGTCAGTCGACGGGATTGGAATGGTGTCAAAGCTCGCAACGACAAATTGTAAGAACGCTAAATGACCATCCAATGCCCAAAATAGCAGGGTAGATAAAATTAAGAAAAATTGACCTACCGCTGGCACACTTGTACCTGATGCAGGATCAACGAGTGAGGCAAAGCCCAAACCGGTTTGCATAGCAATAATTTGACCGGCTAAGGTAAAGGTATTGATCACCATAACGGTAATAAAACCAATCATTACGCCAATAATAACTTGCTCTGCCACCAACAAAGTTGTCGCAAAGCTAAATAGGTTATCGACTTTAGCCGGCGGAATTGCAGGCATAACACAAACGGTAACAGCAAGTGACAACATAAGCTTTACGCGGCCTGGCGTTGTTTGAGCGCCGAGGCCAATCATCGCCATGATCAAGGCAGAGATGCGAGCTAGAGGCAGTAAAAAATCAGCCAGATATTGGTTAATAACTGACTCGGTAAACTCCATTTAACTCACCACTGACGGAATACTGGCAATCAATCTAAAGGTATAGTCCATTAGCTTTTGTACTAGCCAATGACCACCAATGATCAACGCGAGTAAGGTGACAATTAAGCGCGGTAAGAAACTTAACGTTTGCTCATTAATCGACGTTGCCGCTTGGAATACGGCAACCATTAAACCGACCAATAGACTTGGGACAATGACCGCACTCACCAAAATAATGACGAGAAAAAGCGCATCTCGTAAAATATCGACAAAAATCTCAGGACTCATCAGGTTGCTCCTAAGCCATAACTGGTGGCAATAGTACCTATCACCAGATTCCAACCATCAACCAAAACAAATAGCATCAGTTTAAACGGCAATGAGACAATCATTGGCGATAACATCATCATACCCATTGCCATCAAAATACTGGCAACGACTAAATCAATAATTAAAAATGGGATGAACAGAATAAAGCCTATCTGAAACGCGGTTTTGAGCTCACTAATAATAAACGCGGGAATGATGACCGTCATCGGTAAGGTTTCTGGTTCACCAATATCTTCAATGCCCGCCATTGACGCCAGTGTATTTAAATCTTTAAGTCGGGTTTGCTCAAGCATAAATGCTCGCAAAGGCTCCTTGCCGCGATCAATCGCTTCAATCGAGGTGAGTTGCTCATTCAAATACGGCTGAATTGCAACTTCGTTTACCTGATTATAAACCGGCGTCATAATGAACAAGGTAAGAAATAGCGTTAGGCCTAAAATAACTTGGTTAGATGGCGTTTGTTGTAAACCAAAGGCTTGACGAAGGATCGCCATAATGACCACGATTCGAGTAAAGGATGTCATCATTATTATGGCGGCTGGAATGAAGCTCAGCGCCGTCATAAAGATGAGAATTTGTAAGGTTACCGAGTACTCCTGTGAACCATCTGGATTGGTAGACAAAGTAAATGCCGGTAAAGACAAGTCTTGTTGAGCTAAAGCAGAGCCGGCAAAAGCAAAGAATAATAAGGCGGATAAGATAACTTTAGCGTGAATTTTCATAGTGATTTATTGTTTTAATACGTTCTTTTTCATTTGCGCCCAGGACTGTGACAAGGATTGATTCCCCTGATTAAGCTCAAGCGGTTCATCGAGCGTTTCTAACTTCGTGATTTGATTAGCTGTAACACCCAGTAAAATTTGTTTACCTGAAATCTCAACCACCACCAACTTTTCCTTGGTGGTTAAATGCAATGTTGAAATAACCTTCATGCCCGATAAGTTGTGTTGGTTGTGCTGAAATTTTTTTAAGATTAAAGCACAGACAACAATCAAACCCAGCACCATCAACAGCGACAGTAACATAGACAAAGAATCCATGTTACCGGCGACATTTTTTCCTATTTGAGCTTGCTCCGCCCAACTTGGTAGTGTAACCAACAGCGATAGCACTGCAACAAGGTGACGCTTCATTATTTAAGCTTTTTAATACGTTCGACTTGGCTAATAACGTCGGTTAAACGAATACCAAACTTGTCGTTAACGACAACAACTTCACCATGGGCGATTAGCGTACCGTTAACCAGTACATCAAGTGCCTCACCCGCTACGCGATCAAGCTCAACAACTGAGCCTTGGTTTAACTGGAGCAAGTTGCGAATACTAATTTGACTGCGGCCAACTTCCATTGAAATGGTTACAGGAATATCTAAAATCGTATCTAAACGACGTTGCTCTTCACCGCTTATTGGTGGCGACTCTTCTTCAAGCTCTTCAAGTTCAACATTTTCTGCTTCAGCGGCGGCTTGTTCGTCCATCGCCTCTGCCCACATGTCTAAACCATCTTCATTCTCAGTGCTCATGTCACTAACCTCTTACATTAATACTCTAAATCGTCTTCTAACATGTGGAGCTCAGCGTCACTGTCTAAGCGTTTGCCACCTTTCGTTAAAATTGTCAGTTCAGACTTAACTGACTCTGGACGTTTAATCTTCTCTTGGATCTTCAAGGCTAAGTTATCGCGGCTCTTGCCTAATTTTGCGCGATACGTTGGCAAGTCTTCTATTAACACTGTGATGTGATCCGGCATCTCAATTGGAATAATATCGCCAGCCTTGAGTTGTTGAACTTGTGACAACGGTAAGTCGACTTCAATAAATTTGGTTGTTAACTCAACCGGTACATCCATTATTTCGTCACGCAATGCTTTAGACCAACGCATGTCGGTATCTTCTTTGTCAGATTGAACACCGGCATCAAGTAACTCGCGAATCGGCTCTAACATCGAATACGGCAAGGCTACGTGGAAGTCACCACCGCCACCATCGAGTTCGATGTGGAAGGAGCTGATCACAACCACTTCTGTCGGGCTAACAATATTTGCCATTGACGGGTTAACTTCTGAGTCTAAATATTCAAATGATACATCCATCACCGGTGACCAAGCTTCTTTGTAATCTTCAAAAATAAGCTTTAACAGCATTTGAATAATGCGTCGCTCGGTTGGTGTAAATTCGCGCCCTTCAATTTTTGCGTGATAGCGACCATCGCCACCGAAAAAGTTATCTACCAAGATAAAGACCAGACGCGCTTCCATCGTAATTAACGCGGTGCCTTTCAATGGTCTAAAGCGCACCATATTCAAGCTAGTAGGAACGAACAAGGTATGTACGTACTCACCGAACTTAATCATTTGAATACCGTTAATCGACACCTCTGCGGTGCGGCGCATCATGTTAAATAAGCTAATACGCATATGTCGAGCGAAGCGTTCGTTAACCATTTCCAATGTTGGCATACGGCCGCGAACGATGCGATCTTGAGACGAAAAGTCGTAGTCGCTCATCCCTTCGGTATGTTCGACGTCCTCAACTATCTCTTCTTCTTCGACATCATCGACACCGTGGAGTAGCGCGTCAATTTCGTCTTGGGATAATAAATCACTCACGTATATTTCTCTTATTTATTCCATGCAATAAAACGATTTATTGCATTACAAAGCCAGTAAACAAGACCTGCTCTACGACTTTACGTCCTGATATTTCTACCATGACCTTTTGCACTTCCGTTAACGATAACTGTTTTAAGGATGTTTTGCCGGCACTGGTTGATAAATCATCAGCATTAGCCATGGAAAACACACCTAACAACGTACTTTCAATTAAAGGTACGTGTTTTTTTGCTTCTTCTTCGTTTTCAGCACCGCGAACCAACAATTGCGCGCGAATCTCAACATAGCGATCGCGTGACGCCCCAGGCACATTAAATCGAAATGGCCTTGGCATAGGTACGTATAGCGCAGAGCCTGTTGCTCCAGCAGGCGCTTCTACGGCTGCTGGTTCACCACTTGCTAGGGCCGCGTCGACTTCAGCTTGGCTTGGCGCTTCTTCGCCCCCCATAAAGAAAAACGCACCAGCCCCGGCCGCAGCCAGTAAAACAACGACAGCAATAATGATAATGAGTTTTTTCTTCTTACCACCGTCTTCTAGTTCGAGTTCTTTTTCTTCATCAGCCATGGTTTACTCTCAAAAATATTTTTACTATATATGTTGCCCACTATAGCGTTATGCTAACTTTAAGCCAAGATAATGCATACAGATTTATTACATTAAGCAAAGTAATCGATACCGATTGATTGCACATTAACCAATTGACCTTCTCGGTTTTCCAACGTGGCTTCTGCTGAGACTAATTCGTCGCTTGCCAAGTCGTCTTCAAACGCTTGGTTGTCTGCCATTTCATCACCTTGCTGGGCAAATTGCTGTTTAACATCAGTATCACCTAAATCGATACCCGATTCTGATAGCATATCCCTTAATCTATTCATATGTTGTTCAAGTGCTTCTTTTGCTTGTGGCTGTTGAACCACAAAGTTGACCATGGCCTGCTCACCTTGCAAATTAACCCTGATGTGAACATTACCCAACTCTGGCGGATCCAATTGAATATCAACCGATTGCAATTTTTGGCTGACCATAACTAATACTTTCTCTTTGACTTGTTGAGCAAAGTTTTTATGGTTGACGTTGATCACCTCTAAGGCCACTTTTTCAACTTGCTTAAGTTGTTGTTGATGACTTACTTGATGATCTACTGCTTGTGAGTGAGCATTTGCGACTTCACTGTCATAGCTAGTGCCACTGTGCACTCTTGATAAAGGCGATTGATATGTTGATGAGTTAGCGGTGACTGTTGCTGTATTTTGGCTTACCGGGCTTGCTTGTTTTTGCTCTTTCGGGTTGATATTTAGTTGCTCAGACAATTCATCGACAACGTGCTCTATCGATTGCTCATCAGTGGCTTGCTGAATTTCTTGATTTAACTTGACGACTTGTTCTGTCGCTTGATTGATTTGACGAGCCGATTTATCTAGTTGATGTTGCGGGCTTTGCATCGTGTGTGAAGCACGAGTAAATGTTTCATCAACGCCATTTTCCGCCTCAACTATCGCTTGATCACCAGCAGCGGAGTTTACGTTAAGTTGATGAGCTTTGATTAAATCTTTGTTTGCATCAACACCACCTTCAGCCATCACTAAACCACTTCGAACCGATGGGGTATTTACGACCTTTTTTCCAGCTAGCGCTGGTGCCGATAACGCTTCCTCTCCAGCCTCAATTTGTGCTTCAAAAGCATCGGTAAGTTGTGGGTTTTGCATTAACTGAACCGCTTGGTTTTTAGCCTCAAGCTGATTTATTGTTAAACGTTGACCTGTTACTGACGCACCATCTGTTGCAACACTAGCACTCGTCAATTTACTGTCTTGCTGCAGTAGTGTTATCGCTTTTTCAACCCCTGTCGCTATTGAATGCTTAACACTAGTTAACGAGTTACCTTCAGGAACACTTTTATGCGGCTGTTCTGTCGCTATATCACTATCCTCAACTTGTGGCTGAGAGTTAATTAATTGTGCTTGAACAACATTTATCGACGGTCCTTTATTCGGAGCCTTTACTAATTCACTCACTTGTGACGCAATAGTATTATCACGCTCTGTTTGTCGCGCTTGCTGAGATTCAGGGAAATTGTTGGTGGCTTGTCGCTCAGTTGTTTGTTGGCTTGCAGATATTGAGATTGGATTGGGCGAAGCCACGCGATTAGCACTCACAAGATCATGCTTAACTAACGAACTCTCCTCTGTATTATGTTGCTCAGCACTAGCGGTAGGCTCAACAACGAATTGTTGAGCACTATCAAGCATTGTAAGCAGTGTTTCAGGCGCTATAGTACTTTTAGGGTTTGGCGCACTATCAACAGCTAGACTATTTGTTTTAGCGTCTTCTTTTAAGCCTTGGTATTCACTATCTTTTTGCTGTTTATTTATCCTAGCGCTGTCAATTTCTGCCGCTGATTTTTTATTACGGTTATCTTGCGCAATTGCGCTGGGTTCGCTAATCGGGCCTTTTTCTGATACCTCATCGCTCTTCAACGATGCCTCATCATCGCCAGTTTTATCAGCTTTTTGTTGAAATTGTTGAACTGTAGAGGGTTCTTTAGCGGCATTGGGGTTGCCGCTTTTGGTCTTTGAAGTCGCACCATGGGCGGCAACTTGCCGTTCAAATTCACGAGCAAAGCCGGGATTTCGTCCCTGCTCCGCACTATTGTCAGTTGCAAGATGTGTTGCAATATCTGACGTAGAAGGCAATTCTAATGAAATATTAATCGCTTGACTCATGAATATTAATCTCTAGTTATTATTGCCACCTAACAACATTGTTCGTTGGCTACTAACGATTAAGCAAAACCAGTACCAACTTGTTAACGAGTCAGTTTACGACGAACAAATTGCTGAGTAGCAATTTCATCAAACATTTTTTGCTCTAGTTTATCTGCCTTGCAGCGCTCTTTAGCGATAAGCTTTTCGCGCAAAAGCTCAACAGCTTGCACTTTTTGCTGTTGTGCTAACCATTGTTGCTTGCGCTGCTCAACTAATGCTTTAGCTTGCTTTAGTGCAATTTCAACCTGCTCTGAAGCGTAATCAAGTTTTTGAACAAACGCGTGAAAATGGGTGTAGGTTGCTGAATCAATGCCAATTTTTGAACGCTCACTTAAACGCTTCATGTATTCTAAGCGATAGTCGCTAACGTTTTGTAAGCGCGATATATTTTGTTGATATTCAGCTTCAGCTTGTTGCAATGCCGTTGCGGCTTGATGCTCTTTATCTTTTTCAAACTTATATAGCGTATTGAGTTGTTTTAACGACATCAGTAGCCCTTACTATAGCCTTGACTACTGCGTAGCCTGCTGTTGCGTTTGTTGAGCATGTGCTTGAGCTGCTTGAATAATTTCTTGTAACTGCGCTAAGCTCTGATCGTATGGGATCACCTCTTTCATTTGTTGCTGCAAGAAAAAGCTAATCACAGGTTGTAGCCTGATCGCTTGGTCGATACGCGGATCACTTCCTGCACTGTAAGCACCGATGGAAATTAAATCTTTATTTTGTTGGTAAAGTGAGTAGTTCTGCTTTAAAGACCGCGCCAACTGCTGGTGCTCTTCACTGGTTACCATCGGCATGACACGCGAAATAGACGCTTCTATATCAACGGCAGGGTAGTGGCCAGCATCAGCTAGTTCACGCGATAAAACAATATGACCATCTAAAATCGCCCGTGAAGCATCAGCGATTGGATCTTGTAAATCGTCACCTTCGGTCAATACGGTATAAAATGCGGTAATTGAGCCTTGACCATCTCCCCCATTACCAGCTCGCTCAACCAACTGCGGCAGTTTTGAGAACACCGAGGGTGGATAGCCTTTGGTTGCTGGTGGCTCCCCCACAGCTAACGCTATTTCACGCTGCGCTTGAGCATAACGAGTAATAGAATCGAGTAATAACAGGACGTTCAGCCCTTGATCGCGAAAATATTCACTGATCGCCACCGCTGTTTCACAGCCTTTTAATCGCATGAGCGGCGAATTGTCAGCAGGTGCTGCAACGACTACTGATCGTTGACGCCCCTCTTCCCCCAATATCTCTTCAATAAATTCTTTTACTTCTCGGCCACGCTCACCAACCAAGCCAACAACAATAACATCGGCGGTAGTGCCTCGGGTCATCATACCAAGTAACACACTTTTACCGACACCCGAGCCAGCAAAAAGTCCCATCCGCTGGCCTTTTCCGACCGTGATAAAACTATTGATTGACCTTACACCGACATCAAGCGGCTCTGAAATTGCCCGTCGAGATAATGGATTTAATGGCGCAGGATTATATTGATAGTGTTCTTCAACTTTAATAGGCCCTTTACCATCAAGTGGTTTGCCAACGCCGTCAATTACTCTGCCGAGTAAATTCATGGTTAATGGCAATTGAGCTTTTTGGTTCAGTGGTAATACACGAGCGCCCGGCAATACACCTTGCAGTGATTGCTCAGGCATCAAATACGTATGCTCACCATCAAAGCCTACCACTTCAGCAACCAAATCCCCTTGCGAAGTTTCAACTAAACATTGACTGCCTACAGGTGCTTTAACGCCAACGGCTTCAAGTGTTAAGCCAACAACGCGAACCAATCGGCCAGCCACCGAGACTTGATGGCGATGGATGAACTGTTTGCTATTGGTTAATCGCTGTTGCAGTTGACTAATATCTAGCATGACAAGGATTTGACTCTAGTGAACGAAAATTACTGATGTAATGCTTCTTGCAAAAACGAGTCCAAGACTTCTTTTAATCTAGATTTCATCGTTAAGTCGATATTTGATGTCGAGTTTTCGATTTGGCAGCCACCTTGCTCGACATGTGGTGCGGGCAGTAGACGCCAGCCTTTATCTTGCAGGAAGTCGCTACCAAATTGCGCTTCTACTAATTTTAAATCAATCGGGTTTAAATAGATTTGGGTTTGTTTTTCTTGGCTCGGCAACGCTTTAAGCCCGCGGTCAATGGCTTGAAAAATTATATCAGGGTTAGTTCTACATTCTTCTAATGTCACGGCTTGAGTCAATTGTACAACAAGCTCGAGTAATTGCTGTTCAACATTACCTGCAACTTTAGCAAGCGGATCGGTTAGCTCATTGACTAAGTTACTCCAGTTTTCCGCTAGTTGGTTGATCTGCTCTTCACCGTCAGCTAAGCCTTTACTCAGCCCTTCATTATGCCCAGCTTCTGCGCCTTCTTGATGACCTTTAGCTTTGCCTTCTTCGTAGCCTTGAGCAAAACCTTCTTCTTTACCTTGGCTAAAACCTTCTTCATAAGCCGCTTGTCGAATGGCTTCAATATCTTCAGCGGTTAACGGTGCAACCTCTTCTTCTAGCGCTTGTTCAGGCGGCTCATAACGCCAGTTTTTACTTAGCCCTAACGCATTGGTTTCACCATCATTAGTTTCTACCTCAACATTTGGGATCGTCCAATTAGCTGCCTCTTCGTTGGTCAGCATTTGTCGCGTTGAAGGTTTTTGAGTTACTTTGGTCATTTTTTACTCTTTGGCTGACGATTATAAGAATTCGTCACCGCCACCTGCGCCACCTAGCATAATTTCACCGGCGTCAGATAATCGACGGGCAATAGACAAAATTTCTTTTTGAGCCGCTTCAACTTCACTAATACGCACTGGTCCCATGGCTTCAAGGTCATCAGCTAACATCTCTGCCGCACGTTTAGACATATTGCTAAGGATTTTTTCCTTAAGCGCTTCGTCACAACCTTTGATCGCTTTCATTAGGGTATCTTGTTGTACTTCGCGTAAAATCGCTTGAATACCGCGATCATCAACGTCGGCTAAGTTTTCAAAGACGAACATTAAGTCTTGGATTTGCTGACTCATTTCTTCATCGTGCTCGCGAATTGCATCCATTAAGACCCCTTCCACGTTAGTGTCTAAGTAGTTCATAATGTCGGCAGCAGCTTTCAGGCCGCCCATTTTCGCCGCTTGTGCACCCGCTTGGCCAGCAAACTGTTTCTCCATGATTTCATTCAATTCTTGAAGTGCCGCCGGTTGTACTTCTTCTAAATTAGCGATACGCATCATTAAGTCGAGGCGAACTTTATCGGCGAATTGCCCTAAAATTTCGGCTGACTGCTCAGGCTCTAAATACGACAGTACAATTGTTTGGATCTGTGGATGCTCGTTGCGGATAATGTTAGCCACTTGTTTTGAGTCCATCCACTTCAGGGAATCAAGCCCCTTAGCACCTGATCCCATCACGATTTGGTCAATTAAGTTACCCGCTTTATCTTCACCAAGTGCCGCGGTTAATGCTTTTCTGACAAACTCTTCAGATTGGAAACCAATGGTTGAGAAGTTTTGGATCTCATTGATAAACAATTTGTGTACAGCGGTAATCTTTTCTTGGGTAAAGTCTTGCATACCCGCCATGATCATACCCACTTGTTGCACTTGCTTGGGTTCTAAGTGCTTGAGAATTTGCGCCGCGTCTTCTTCCGATAAGCTCAGCAATAATATTGCCGCTTTCTCGGAGCCGTCTAGCTTTGAAACATCAAAACCGCCTGACATTTCAACGAGATTCCCTTTCGGGTTATTTTCTGTTGTAGCTATATCACTCATCTTCCATCAACCAACTTTTAACAACTTGCGACGATAATTCTGGCTCATTGGCAACAAGTGCGCGAACCGCTTTCAAGACATCTTCATCACGATGCAAGTCTGGTAATTGTAAACTGCCGTCTGGCGCGAATCCTACAGCATCTTCGTCAAAATCTGCTGTTAACATATCTAAAGTGGCATCACCTAAATCAACATTTGAGTCCAGTGATTTTTCACCGTAATCGTCCGGTGTTTGGTCTGGATACATCAGACGATTCAACATTGGACGGATGACAAAAATGATTAATGTCATAATGACTAGGCCACCCATGACCAATTTCAAGGTTTTAATAAACCAAGGTTGCTCATAGATTGGTAATTCAACCTTTTCTCCCAACTCAATACGTGAAAATGGGATAGTAACAACTTCTAAAATATCACCTCGTTGTAAGTTAAATCCAATACTACCTTGTAATAGGCGACGAATATTCGCTAATTCTTGCACGCTACGCGGTGTTTGTGTCGTTGTACCATCTTCAGCAGTAGTTGTTAAGTAATCAAGTGCGACTGACACGCTCACTCTGCGAACAACACCCGTTTGCTGTTTGGTGTAGCTAATCGACTCATCTAACTCAAAGTTCTTGGTTGACTCTTCATGCTTGCGGCTTGGCATCATTTGTTTAGCGCCACCACCTGTCGCATTTTCCGGAATATCAGACTCTAACGGCGGCTGGTTAGTTAACGCCCCTGGGATACCGCCTAAAGCACCGCCAATCGATGTATCTTCGACACGCATTTCACTGCGCAGTGCTGGCATATCAGGATTATAGCGACGCGATGTTTCTTCGGTGTTGGTGAAGTCCATGGTGACATCGACTTGCGCGGTATAGTTCCCTAGGCCAACGACAGGGATCATAATCGAGTCGATTTTATCCATGTACTGCTGCTCACGCTTAGCTTCGATTTCTAGCTCTTTACGAGAACGAGATGATATCGAGTCTTGCGAACCAGAATTTAATAACCGGCCGTTTTGATCGGTAACGGTTACGCGATTAGGGCTTAAGCCTTGTACCGCTGAAGCAACGATATCAACAACAGAATCCACTTCCTCTTCTGACAAAATTCGGCCGCGCTGCATAGTTAAGACGACAGTTGCCGATGGGTTCTTCGCTTTGCGAGCAAAAACATTTTCTCGTGGTATCGCTAATAAGACTTTTGCGCTCGATATTGATTGTAATGCCTCAATAGTACGAGCTAATTGCTGTTCACGTGAATGCTTTAAACGCTCGGTTTCTAAACGCTGACTGACACCAAACCCCATATCTTGCATGATAATATCGGTACCGGGCTCTTTATCTTTGGTCAATCCTTCACGTGCCAACATCAATTTAACTTGTTGATATTGATCTTCCGGCACTGAAATGGTGTTGTTTTCTTGACGATACTCCACTTTGTTAGCATCGA
Source organism: Thalassotalea sp. LPB0316 (assembly GCF_014898095.1). Taxonomy (NCBI): domain Bacteria; kingdom Pseudomonadati; phylum Pseudomonadota; class Gammaproteobacteria; order Alteromonadales; family Colwelliaceae; genus Thalassotalea; species Thalassotalea sp. LPB0316. Next base: position 1,654,406 of record NZ_CP062946.1, on the reverse strand, counting down.
GAAAGTCCATTGTTTTTATTAATTGCTCGGTCGGTTGTTTAGCTAAAAAACGATACTCAGGCTCGTTTGCCCACATTAAAACAAATACGGCAATCGCTAAACAAATCGCTAAGGCCAGAATAATGGTTATTTGACGCAATACGTCAACATTGCCCATCGCCGCCGCAAAGCCAGATTTTTGTTCGCTATCAACACTGTCGTCGTTTTCAACATCGTTAGCGATTAGGTCGTTGCCAACATCGGTTGACATCATTGAGGTAGAATTCGTATCAGACACTATACTTCTCCGCTAGCTTATACCGGCATGCTCATAATTTCTTTGTAGGCTTCAACAAACTTGTTGCGAACCTGCACCGTTGCATCAAAGGCAATACTGGCTTTTTGTGCTGCTATCATTGTTTCAGCAAGCGTCACATTTTGATCACCTAATTCAAACGCTGTTCTTTTTTCGCCCGCTTCTTTTTGTACGTCATTAACTTTGTTAACCGCATCTGAAAGTAAGTTGGCAAAATCACTGCCTGAATTATTGACCTGATTTACTTGGGTATTCATTTGTGTAGGCAAACGATTACCCGTTGCTTCAAGTGCCATACTTTGCATTTGAGCGTAAAGAGAATTGCCTTTGATATCCATGATGAACTCGCTTGTGTCAATTATTTGTTTATAAAAAAACCTATAACCTATCAAAGCAAGCATAGTGCCAACGCATTACATTATTTTACATATTGGTAATCCGTTGTTTTACATATAAAATTTTGCTAAAAATTTGGAGTCAGAGTTAATTGACTCTGACCCCAAGAAGAGATTTGGTGATATTTTAGGCGGGGATAGCGATACCGTTTTCTCGCATTTTTGCGATTTTATAGCGCAATGTTCGCGGGCTAATACCTAGCTTTTCAGCCACGGCTTTTCGACTGCCCTGGCAAGCTTGCAAAGTATCAAGAATAATCTGATGTTCTTGCTGCTTAAGCTCATTACCCAAGTTGTCATCAAGCTTTTTCTCATCGACTTTCGCACTTTGAATAGCGATCGGCTCGATATTTTCAATCAAGATATCACTCGACTCGATCGTGTTGTTAATATGCAGAATAAGTGCTCGCTGGATTACGTTATCGAGTTCTCGAACATTACCCGGCCAGCTGTAATTGGCCAATTTATGTTTAGCCGATTGAGTTAAATGCGCTATCGCTTGACCACTTTTTTGACAATGACGACTTATCAAGTGCTCTGCCAACGGGATAATATCGTCACTGCGCTGAGCTAATGGCAACCATGTCAGTGGAAATACATTTAGGCGATAGTATAAATCCTCACGAAAAACTCCTTCATTAACGGCTTCTTTTAGATCACGGTTACTCGTTGCAATCACACGTACGTCTAGGTCAATGGTTTTTCTGCCACCTAACCGTTCAACTTCACGCTCTTGCAACACACGTAAAATTTTAGCTTGTAAGCCCAAATCCATTTCGGTAATTTCATCCAGTAAAATAGTACCGCCTTGGGCTTGCTCAAATTTGCCAGGGCACGCCTGAATCGCGCCAGTGAATGCACCTTTTTCGTAACCGAATAACGTCGCTTCTAGCATATTTTCTGGAATTGCAGCACAGTTAATCGCAACAAAAGGCTGATCTTTGCGCAGTGAATTATTGTGCACGTATTGTGCGAGTACTTCTTTACCCGAACCACTCGGTCCAAGCACCATTACTGAGGCATCTGTTATCGCCACTTTTTTGGCAAGCTGAAGTAGTTCAACACTTCTGGCGTCTTCAACTACCGGCTGATTATCACCACTAAACTCAGCTGGCATATATTGATTAACCAAGTTTAATAGCACTTCTGGCGCAAAGGGCTTTGCCATGTAATTACTTGCACCGTCTTTCATCGCTTGCACCGCGTCATTAATCGTACCGTAAGCGGTCATGATCAATACCGGTAAATCGGGAAAGCTATGCTTGATATTCTTCAATAAGTTTAGTCCCGACATACCACCCATTTGAACATCAGAGATCACCATATCGACATGGTGCTCTTTGAGCTTTATTAAGGCCGCCTCACCACAATCGGCTTCAACGCAATCAAAGCCGGCAAGGCTCAGTGTATCAACCAAGGCTTCCCGTAAACCGAAATCGTCTTCAACAACTAAAATCTGTTTATTACTCATATTCAGCCTCCGGTTTTACACTAGGTGTTTGATTAATTTGGCTTGCGAGCGGAATTTCAAGACAAAAATGCGCGCCCTCACCCGACTTACTCAATAAATGAACTTGCCCTTGATGGGCTTTGAGCACGGACTTGACGACCGCTAGACCAAGACCTGTACCTTGTGAACGAGAGGTATAGAACGGCTCGAATACTTTTTCAGCAAATTCGGGGGCAATACCTGGACCGTTATCTTGTACAGAAATAAACGCTGCTGTTGGGCTACAGTATGTGCGAACATTGACTTTGGCACCACGGCCAATAATCTCTAAACTGTTGTTGATTAGGTTTTGGATCGCACCACTTAAAGCGTGTTGGTTCGCTAGAATTTGACAGTCGTCTTGGCAAAGCTGTAAATTGACTTGTGCTTGATATTTTTCACAAGCACCTTCAATGGTTGCATAGGCTCGTTTGACGGTATCGTTCACTGAGACAACCTCAACCACTTGCTCACTGCCACTCTTTGAAAACAACAGCATATCGTTGACTTGGCTTTCTAAATCTTGCAGTCGTGTCATCAGTTTATCTTGAAATTTATCTCTTGCTTGCGTCGTTAATTTGCCGTTTTTCAAATTTGCGCAATAAAGCATCGCCGATGATAATGGCGTGCGAATTTGGTGAGCAAGGCTTGACACCATCTTACCGAGCGATGACAAACGTTGCATGTGAGAGAGCTTGTCTTGCAGTAAACGAGTTTCAGTTAAGTCAGTGATAGTAATGAGTTGACCTGGCTTATTGCCGACGGAAGAAATTTCTAATTTCACCCGACGACCATCTTTTAAAGAGACCTCGTGCCAATCGTCTTTGCGCGGTTGGAAAGAACGTTTGATCACTTGCGCCCAGGCCTGCCCTAATATTGGCTCATCAAGTAGTGTTTTAGCCATTGCATTAATTTTTGTCACGACACCGTTGCCGTCTAAAATCACGACACCGTTGGGCATGCGGTCGATTAGTTCGTTAAGTTGAGCATTTTCCTGCTTCAACTCACTGATCTGCTTACTTGACTGATAAACCGGAAAGCCACCAGTAATGTTGAGAACATTAGGTGTATTAATTGCCGATTTTGGCGCAGATGACTGTACTGCAATGGTCATATTTGCTCACTCCATTATAAACACACAACGGATAGAGCAAAATACAAGCCAAACACAAAAAACTGTTTATTTTCAATGAATTAGAAAGAAGACAAAGGGAGGTGTCAATTGTTTGTCGACGTTAACTATCGCCTTATTTAGGTTTATTGACGAGAACAAATAAAGTTTCGCGCCGGATAAACTATTTGGTTGTGACCAAGGTTTTTAGTTAGCGTAGCCCCCGCACCAATGACGCTGTTACTACCAATTTCAAGACATTGAATAACATTAGCACCGGTGCCGATATGAACGTTTTCACCGGTGACAACTTGGCCACTTAAGGTAGCCCCTGGTGCGATATGGTTGTTGAAACCAAGCTGGCAGTCGTGGTCAACTGACGCTTTGGTGTTAATAATACTGGCTTCACCGACAGTGGCACCGGCTTGGATTACAGCCATAGAAAGTACCTGAACACCTTGTGCTAGTGTTGCATACTCAGAGACATAAGCATCATCAGCAATAACGGTTAAGAACTGATAGCCTTGCTCAGTAAAGTTTTTATGGATTTTTCTGCGAATATCGCTACCCGGCATAGCGCCAACACCGTTGACCAAGAGCACGTCATTTGACGAGTAGGCTAAAACCCCTTCATTACCTTTGATGTGTTTGATGCCTTTAAAAATAGTGCGTTCAATCACTTCTTCATTAGAAGATACCGCGATCACATCAACTTTTTGCTTTAGCAGGATATCAAGTAGCACACTGGCATGGCCACCAGAGCCAATCATAATAACCGATTTGTTCGTTGAGTTAGCCAAACGAGAGTCCTACTTAGACAAGCCGTATTTGCGCATTTTCTCCACTAGTGTGGTGCGGCGCATACCCAATAGTTCGGCACTGCGTGCAACGACGTTATCAGTGCGTTCAAGGGCTTGCTCAATGAGTGAAACTTCTAACTCTGCTAGGTATTCTTTTACGTTAACCCCATCTTCAGGTAGCTGACCAAAACCTAATGCTTGTGGTTCATCGTCATCATCGTAGCCGTTATCGTCTGATTCATCATCATCGTAGTCAAAACCGGCAAATAGCTCGTTAATCGCCTCGCGTTCTTGTAACTCTTCTGGATATTCAGGTTGGTAAGTTTCCGTATCGATGTGCTGGTACTTTCTTGGTAACTCACTGACATCTATCACTTGATCGGCGTACATAATGATCATGCGCTCAATCAAGTTGGATAATTCTCTCACGTTACCTGCCCACGGATGCTCTTGCAACGATAAGATAGCTTGTTCAGTAAAACGAACACTTTGCCCTTGTTCTGCTTCAAAACGAGCAGTGAGCTCTTTTAACAACAGCGGAATATCTTCTTTGCGCTCGCGCAGCGCTGGTGTTTCAATTGGAAAAACGTTTAAGCGGTAAAACAAGTCCTCTCGAAAATCGTTAGATTCGATCATACTTTCAAGGTCTTGGTGAGTAGCAGCAACGACCCTAACATTGGTTTTAATACTCTTTGCACCACCAACGCGCTCAAAGGTTCGCTCTTGTAGTACTCGAAGTAATTTAACCTGCATCGGCTGCGGCATATCACCTATTTCATCTAAAAATAGCGTGCCGCCCTCAGCAAGCTCAAAGCGCCCTTTTCGCGTTGAAATCGCCCCGGTAAATGCCCCTTTTTCATGACCAAATAATTCACTTTCTAATAACTCACCAGGGATTGCACCGCAGTTAACGGGCACGAATGGCGCTTTAGCACGATCTGACAAATTGTGAATATTACGGGCTACAACTTCTTTACCTGTGCCTGACTCGCCTAAAATCAGTACATTAGCTGCAGTCGGAGCAACTTGCTCGATTAAAAAGCGGACCTGTTGCATCGGCTCACTAACACCTACTAGCGAGCGAAACAGTGGGCTATTACCGGAATTACCACGACGTTTCGACGGCAGTTTATTCTGATATTGATGGCAATGGTGGATCAGCTCAGTTAACTGCGCATAATTTAACGGTACAGAGAGTTGACCTAAGACATTCGCTCTTTGCTCTAATGCATGACTGTCGACGACATCGTGCAGAATAAACGGCATTGCCGGATTGTTTTTGACAAATTCAATCGCGCCTTCGTCTAATTCGCCGGCAAGCACAATGGTTAAAATATTATCTTGTGGTTTAAAGATGTGTGTTAATTCGTCTAAGCGACAAGAAGTGAAATTTTCTCCAACAAAAGAGAAAACGGTTTCTAATTGATAACGACGTGCCTCATTATTATCAACAATAATAATAAGTTTCTGACCCTGCATACTTCAAACCTATTCTTTTTTAACTCGATAACGAGTCTATTTGTTATATTTGAATTCTAACAACGAGCGACAGTAATTCAACAAATAATTGACACCAGATGCGACATAAAATTGACATTCAACTATTAAATCGCCTGTAACCCCACGTTCTACGAGCTTCTTGCAGTTTTTTCTAACGCTTGCAAGCACCTATAAGGTAAAGCCATCGTCAATAATGATGTTTTGTCCGGTGACAAACTTAGCTTGCTCTGACAACAAATAGTTAATCGTACCAACAAAGTCGTTAATACTTAACATCCCTTGGCCATGCGTTTTTGCTTGATAAGCTTTAAGGAAGTCTGTTGGCTGATGATCAAAAATCCCACCAGGGCTAATAGCATTAATCCGAAAACGGCTATCTTTAACGTACTTAACAATGTATTTATTTAAGTGTAAGAGCGCCGATTTAATCGCTGCGTACTCTACTGGCATAGTCATAGGGGTATTTTCATAGATTGAAAAATCGGGTGCGTTAACACCGTAAATTGACGAGATATTGACCAGTGAAAATGGCTGTTGCAATCGGTTAAATAGCTTGGCACATTGCTGTGAAATTAAAAACGCGGAGCCGAGATGAAGACTGACATTTTCATTAAAACTCGCAAGGCTTACATCAAAAAAGTGTGCGCCGTATTGTTGATTGCGTGGGTAGGTACAATTAACTGCGCCATCAAGTACTTCGATTGAATCGAAAAACGCAATAACTTGTTGCTCATTGGTTACATCAAGTTGTCTAATTTCGACGTTTTGCCAGTTTTCGAAATGTTGCTTTAAGCCATCGATATCGAGATCGGCAACAATTAGCTTGGCGCCCTGCTCATGAGCTGATTGAGCAACGGCTTTACCCAGTAAACCTAAGCCACCAAGAATAAGAATATGTTTATTTGTCAAAATCATCTTACTGCCCTTGTGCCTCTAATATTGCTTTTGCAAAATAAAAATCGTAAATATCATCAATATCAACAGCCCGCTCTTTCGGTACAGTGATCGCGCAAACCTGCCCGTCAAATAACCCTTGATTATGCTTGATAAAGGTTGGCGTTGTGGCATAAACAACCGTTGTTATATCAAACACTTCAGGGGCATCTTGCCGCCTTGTTAGATCGCTATCGGGCGCTATCACGATACGACACCAGTCATTATCAAGTCTAACCATATTAAAATACGGGCTGCGACTAGCTTCAGTCACTGAAATACAAATATCAGCGGCTAGTGCTTTGCGTTTAGTCATTGCATCGATAACATCTTGTGCGCTGCGCAAAGGGCTAGTGGCCGGTAAGCTAACAAACTGCTCAAAGGCGCCGTATCTGCCTTCAACATACTCGATCGCGTGTTGCCAAGACAGCCACTCTGGTGACTTATCCGTTGCTAACTGAGCGGGTCTGTCAATCACTTCAGCGCCATATTTTTTCGCAACATCAGCAATATTACTATCGTCGGTCGAAACAAAAACCTTTTCAAAGCACTTTGTTTGTAATGCCGTGTCAATTGAATAGGCAATTAATGGCTTTCCGTTTAGCGGCTTAATATTTTTGCCAGGTAAGCCCTTTGAGCCGCCACGGGCAAAAATAAATGCGTAACTTTTTTCTGTCATGGTGAGTTTCTCATTAACGGCGTATCGCTTTGCTTTTTATTGTCTCGACAAGTGCTAGCGTTTGTCTGGCCTGTGATAATTGCGCACTATCTTTAGTGTGATGTTGACCAAAAATGGCATTGAGTTGCGCCATGTACATTTGATTGCGATCCCAATCTGGTTCGGCAAATAACACTTGGCTTTGTTCGCCGAGTAATTCAACGCTATTGGTGAGTAAATTCCAACAAACTTTGCCTTGATCAGTAATTAAATGACAATAGCGCTCGGTTTGCTGTTGAATAAAATCGAGATGTAATGAAATCGCCGTATGCTGATGAGATAAGAAAATATCGGCAATTTCTTCAACATCGGTCTCGAGCAGATTTGACTGTTGTATGACACCGCCGTGAAAATCTAGCTCGCCAAATAACCAAGCCAAGTAATCAAGCTCATGGCTAAGCTCTAATAAGACGCCACCGCCTAATTTTGCTTGTGCTGACACCGAAGTGTTATAAGATTTATCGTTTCGCCAAGTTGCTAAGTGCTGGCCAACACTGGCTTGGACACTATAGATTTTGCCAAAGCGATGTTGTGCTAGTGCTTGTTTGATAAATTGGCTACTCGATAAAAATCGCAAACAATAACCAACAAGTGTTTTGATATCGTGTTGTTGGCACAATTGCTCAATTTGTAAGGCATCTGCTAGTGAACTTGCTATCGGTTTTTCTATGAGTAAATGTTTTGTTTTTTCGATAACGGCTTGAACGTGGAGTAAGTGCATACTTGCCGGTGAGGCAATAATTACGCCATTGAGCGAGTCTGGTAACTCTTGAGTATGATTAAGACAATGAGAAGCGGCCGCTAATATTGTCGGCGATCGACCACTAGCCGACACTGAATAGATGACAGCATCGGGAAATAATGCGCGTAAATTGTTGAGGTGGCGTTTGCCAATACTGCCCTGACCGATTACTGCGTAGCGTTGCGTCATATATCCAACGAATTAATGTCGTCTTGTGCCTGATTAAAATCTCGAATTTGACCGATGTCTTTCCAGTACTCATGGATTGGATAAAGTGACACATCGATTTCAGATCTAAGCTGCTGCTCGATTAAGGTTGGCATATCAATCGCTTGATTTTTCTTTACTTTATTTGCCATCTCTGGCTCTACCACGTAAATACCCGCATTGACAAAATATTTGTGCACCGGCTTTTCAACCATGTCGATCACCTTTTGGTTTTTGGCTTGAATAACCCCATAAGGCACTTGATATTCGTATTCACAAACACACATGGTACAAATTGACTTTTCTGCTTTGTGAAAGCTCAGTAAATCTTCAAAATCGACATTGGTCAAGACATCGCCGTTCATCATAATAATGGGTAATTGCGGCATATCATCAGGCAATAATCCCAATGCTCCACCCGTGCCCAGAGGATTTTCTTCATGGACGTACTCGATTGAAATGCCCCAATCACTGCCATCGCCAAAATACTCAGTGATCATCTCAGGCATATAATGGGTGGAAATATAAAAGCGATGAAAGCCTGATTTAATAAAGCTTTCAATGATCTTTTCAAGCATCGGCTTGCCACCTACTTTAAGCATCGGCTTAGGACAAGCGTTCGTCAGCGGTTTCAAGCGCGTGCCAAAACCGCCAGCCATGAGAAATACGGGATTGTCATACCTGTCATTGGCAACGAGTTGATGCCAAGACGCTAAGTCAATGAGTGTTTTGTCTTCATCGACGACCGGAATCGACAAGAGTTGATCTTTTTTCATCAGCGCTAGTAATTGAGAGCGGCTAGCGCGAGGGGAAGCAACTTTAGGTTGAGTATTCATAACTTGGGACACCGACAACTGTAAATCTACATGCTTTAAAATCGCTCGTCGAATATCGCCATCTGTTATTGTCCCGAGGAGTTTTCGCTCATCGTCGATCACTAAGGCCACCCTTAACCCCGTTTGGTTAATGGTGTTTAATGCATCACCTAGTGAAGCATCAGGCTTTAGTGTGACTTCTTGCCAACTATGTTTCATAACGACCTCTGACAAATTAGTTGCAAATCAAAATCCTTCAAGTAATTGACTATGCTATTGATTTTTTATTACTTATTGGCAATATAGGCTGACTTTACTCAGATTAAAAGCCAAAGTCGTGTTTTAATTTACTCACAGATGAAGGTTCAACGACCTAAGTAGAATAAAGCATGAAGTGTACCAACTCGTTGAACTAACGCGCTTATCAAGTTATTAAGACACACCCAAAGTCAAGCTAAACACTTGTTTAGTAATTACTATTTAAACGATCGTGATAGTTCATTCAGCAATTAAGTCGCCTGCTTGATATGTTTTGTTGGCAGCTCTCCCTAAATACTGCCAATATTTTGTTGGGCTAACGCCTGATCCTGGCCGCTTAATTTCAAGGTTGTGCTCATTAAAGCACTCACCTTGTTGTATCGCAGTTTTTGCCACTAAACTTTTGCGCGCAACGGCAATATTTGCCCATTCTGAGGGTTGTGGTTGTTTGATCCCATCGCCGAGCGATTGGTTGGTTTGTTTGATGGCTTGAACCATCGCCGTTAATTCTTCAGGTTCAATCGAGGCTTTGTGATCTGGCCCAGGCATTTGTTTATCAAGCGTGAAATGCTTCTCGATAATTTGCGCACCTAATGCCGTTGCCGCTATTGGCACAACAAAGCCTTCAGAATGATCAGAGTAACCCACAGGGAGTTTGAGATCTCTTGCCATACTGACCATTGCTTTTAAGTTAATCTCGTTAAAGGGCGCAGGATATTCGGTAGTGCAATGTAATACCGTGACATATTGTTGTAATAACGCTTGCCCTTGCTCACTATTATAGGCGTTTAATAGTTGCTGCTCAGTAGGTGCTGTTTGCGTTTTGTGTAACAAACCAAAGGCGATTACAGATAGACATTGCTTGATTTCGTCCAGTGTCGCCATACCTGTCGACACAATCAATTGGCAGCCTGCTTGAGCATGGGCTAAGACGAGTGGCGAATTGGTCAGCTCACCTGATGGAATTTTTAAGCGCTCAATACCTAAGTCATGAACTAAAAAGTCGAGGCTCTCTAGATCAAAGGCGGTAGAAAGAAACTCAATACCGAGCTCGCTGCAGCGCTGTTTTAGTCTAACATGTGCTTGATAACTCAGCTCTAGGCGCTCTAGCATCGCCAATTGGCTTTCTTGTTTTTGGGTGTTTTTAACTTGGTAACTTGCTTGTTGTGCTTGTGCTGTTACTAAGTGCTTGGCTTTGAACGTTTGAAACTTGACGATATCTGCGCCCGCCCGATGGGCAGCTTCGACAAGTGCTAGTGCGATATTTTCATCGCCATTGTGATTTACGCCGGCTTCGGCAATGATTAACGTCATCTCTTAAATTCTTAAATCAAAAAAGCCCTGTTTTACTGACAGCTTGTTCTGCTCGATAAAACTCACCAACGCTTGGCTGACATCACCTTGGCCGTAGGGGTTGTCAGCTCTTACGCCTTGTTGTCGCCACGCCAATGCCTGCTCAATTGCCTCGATAATATCTTGGCTTTGTAACTGACAATTGAACACTGATTCTGCCGCCAAGCGCCCTGCTTGTCGCGTACCAATATTAACCGTGGGTACATTAAACGCTGGTACCTCAATAATACCACTTGATGAATTACCAATCACAGCTGAGGCATATTTTATAGCCGATAGATAACGCTGATGACCAAACGAGCTAAGCGCTAGCACTCGCTGAGGGTATTGCTGAGCAAATTCATCAATTTTCTTAATAATCCCTCGACCGCTGTCATCAGCATTAGGGTAACTCAATAATACTTGATGATCAGGAAACTGCTCTAGCGCGGCGATTAACTGGCTAAACACTTGCTCACCGTCTTCATCGGATGCCGTCGCACTGTGAAATGTGACAACGAAGTAATCTTGAAGTGGAAAATCCAATGCTTGAGCAAGCTCAGGTTTATCGAGTAATTCAGTGCGACTGAGATGATCTAAACCAATCGCGCCTAAATTCAATATCCGCTCAGGAAATTCACCTAATTGTTTAACGCGATCGGCATAGGCTTGATTAGCCGTGACATGATACGAGGCGAACTTAGTAATCGCGTGGCGAATCATGTCGTCTTTGGCGCCAAAAGTCAGTTCGCCACCGTGCAGATGAATAATCGGGATATTTAGCATCATCGCAGTTTGGCTAACGGCAAGTGCTTCAAAACGATCGCCTAAGACAATCAGGGCATCAGGTGCCAAGCGATTTAGCGCATCGCTGTAACCGATAATACCTAGCCCAATACTTTTAGCACAACCGACAGCACTATCAGATGACAGTAGCATTTCGACTTCTTCATCAATCTTAAAGCCATCATTGATGATCTGTTGTTTAGTTAAACCAAACTCGGGTGACAAATGCATAGCGGACACCAGAAGTTGCAGCTCCAACATGGCAGATTGTTCAATATCTTTGAGTAACCAATACAATAGGCCATATTCTGCGCGTGTCCCGGTAAAAACAGCTATCTTTTTCATTTTTGCGCCCGCTATTTAATAACTAAACGTTATAAATCGAAGATTTATACTTAGCTAAGTTTTCCGGTTTTACAAACCAGTCGATGGTTTTTTGTAGCCCTTGCTCTATATTCACTTCGGGTTTAAAACCGGTTAACGACTCAATCTTCGAATTGTCGCACCACAACCTAAAGACTTCTGACTTTTCTGGGCGCAAACGTTGTGAGTCACTGAGAAACTCGACATCACTGCCCATTAAAGATTTGATTAAATCGAGGGTATCAGCAACGGAAATTTCAAAGTTTGAGCCGATATTGACGGTTTCACCAACGGTGTTATCACTATTAGCAAGTGCGATAAAGCCGCGACACGTATCCGTCACGTAATTAAAGTCACGTGTTGGGTTTAGGTCGCCAAGTTTGATTTGTTTAGCGCCATCAGCAATTTGACTAATAATGGTTGGAATAACCGCTCTAGCCGACTGCCTAGGACCATAGGTATTAAACGGGCGGGCAATCGTCAAGGGTAAATCAAACGCATTGAAGTAACTCATCGCCATTGAATCCGCGCCTATTTTTGAAGCACTGTACGGAGATTGGGGTTGCAAAGGGTGTTTTTCATCGATCGGCACATACTGGGCAGTGCCATAAACCTCGCTAGTTGAGGTGTGAATAACGCGACTAACACCGTTATCTAGCGCTGCCTGGCAAATATTCAACGTGCCGTTAACATTAGTTGCAACATAGCTATCGGGAGCAACGTAAGAGTATGGGATCGCAATTAACGCCGCTAAATGATAAATAACATCAACACCTTGCGTGATATGTCGGCAATAGTGAGGATCTCGAACATCGCCGTTGAGTACTTCAACGCTGTCAAGGCAATTGATGTCTTCAAGCCATCCCCAATAATTAAAAGAATTGTATAGCGACAAGGCTTTGACTTTAAAACCTTGCTTGACCAACATTTCAACGAGATGCGAGCCAATAAAACCATCAGCTCCAGTTACCAGTACAGTTTTTGACATAATTATTTCTTCGATTTGTTACGCTGCTCAAGGCCCCAATTACATTTAGTTTTCCAGTTTGCTTTAAAGTCTTGCTCAATGGCGGCGATATAATCGTTCCACAGCGACAAGGCTTGAGTAAACATAGCGAGGGATGCCTGCTCATCATCGTATTTATATAACAAGGTGATCATTGGGCAGTGAAAATACAATAGCGAGCCTTTAAAAATATTAAAAAAGTGCTCGTATTTGGTTCGCTTAAACGAATAAATATAGCGAGCTTGACGCTTTAATATTTCAGCCGCTTGCTCTCTGGTTTCATATGGAGTTTGCGCAATCGCTAACAAATGTTGGCTCATTTCACTGATATAATCGACGTCTAAAATACTATCGACATTGGTAAATGCCAGATCTTTAAAGTTTAATGCTTTAACACTTTCGACCACGCTCTGCTTGTCTTTTAACGGTGTTGGCGGCATTAACTCGTCAAGCGTTAGTGGCACAGTTCCTTCAATAGCAGCACCCTCACCGACGTTAAAAATATCAGAATCTTTGGCAAACCGCGTTAACAGCTCCATTTGCACTTTGGCAACGTTGAGTAAGTCAGTCGCCATCACATGACCACCTAAGTTACCGGGTAATTTATGGCGAGCGTTTTTATTGACAACGTGTTTGTGCTTTAACTTTTCATCGTTGTAGACACTGTATTTTGAATGACTCTCGCCTGAGACAGGGTAGCCATTGTCAACGCCAAACAGGTAAATATTTTTAAAGCCGAGCATTACGGCAAACGACAAAGCCGTGTTGGCAACTAATGGCGCGGCAAAAGGCAGTGCCGACATTGGCACCTTATATTTGTCTAAACTCAGTAAATTAACTAACCGTGTTGCAGCTTCAGGTCCTTTCAAACCTAGGCCTGACCATTTAAATAGGTCAAGCACATCAGGATACATAACATCGACAGCTAAGAGGTTGAGATCTTGGTATTCCTCTTTTGGCAGTGAATCAAGCAAAATATCATAAGTGATTTTAGGTCGCTCAACGAGCACGTGAAAATCAGGCTCTAAGCCCATTTTCTTCAGCGAACCCAAGGCGGTGCCGCATGAAAAGACAATCGCATCATTGTTGTGTTGTTTGAGAAACTGTTCAGCCTCATCTAGCGATGGCCCATTGCCAATAATGAATACCGGGGTATCGAGATAATCAAACTTGGTTTTATCAACGTTGACAAAAAAATTGGCGTGATTTTCGATATTAATAATGGCATGAGCCAACCCGGTTATTGCATCATTATAAAAACCAAAGCCGAGCTGTGTTTCATAATAACGCTTAAAGAAGTCACTGATCATCTCATTGACCTCTTTAGACGGGTAATGCTGATAACAAAAGCTTTTCACTAACGAAAAGGCACCAACGTCGGCTGCAATTTGTCGAATTGCATCAAAAGATTCTTGGTAACTTGTGCCAATGAGCAAGAAAAGACAGCCGCCTTGCTGATCAATTTTTTCAATCAACGAAGCCCAATCTATACAAAACAAACTAGCAAAAAACAGCTCGATGTCTGGCTCACAAATGTAACTATAATCGAACTGGCATTTGTCGAACAAAATCGGTAAGTGATAACCTAACCCCAAACCAAACACCAATGCGGTTGGGTAATGCTCAGGCAATTGCTTTAACTTTTCATGCCCTTGCTGGTTAAATTGGTGAAATAGGTCATTGAGCTTGTGCATATATTGAATATGGATTCGCTCATCAGCTTCGTCTTCAGTTAGGGCTGCTCCGTATTTTGTGTCACTAAAGAAAGGTTTAGCGATATTTTTTTCTACTTGAGCAAGCGACTGCGCAACAGGATCTTGGTCATATAACGGTGTTTTAGCCTTAACAGGAATAAAATTACCGTGGCCAGAGTCGGTCACGTGAAGGCAAAAGTCTTCTCTGGTTTGAAAGTCAACGATTACATCATAAATATCAGGGTAGTATTTTTGGAAAACTTGCAAATTCTTGTCAAAGCGAGCATTCGCCTCAACAGCAAACGCTTCTTCTTGTTTTTGCTTATCGATAATTTTATTGAGATCTTGCTCGGCTTTGCCCAGCATTTCTTGGAGATTGTCCACGTATCACCCTTATTTTATAAGTAGCCCTCAATTGAACGCTTGTTAAAAGGCCTCAATTGCTCAGCTATTTTCTGTGCATTTTGCTCAACTTGTGGAAGTGATTGTTGAATAGTTTGATAGAATAATGAAACAGCTTCAAGCTCTTTTGAGCTCAGCTGTGTTAAGTCTTGTGTTTGGGCAAGACTTGAGTTGAATTCATTTAAAAAATGATTAGCTGCGGTAAAATCTTGATCTTCGACAGCCTTAATAAAAGACTCGCGAAGATTCAAGATGTCGTTTGTACGAGACATTAGGTGTTCGCGGCTTGAGAAGCTTGACTCTCTTTTTGTGCGAAAACATTATTCCTGGTTTCTACGGGGATAGCATCCCAACCAGACTTGATTTCTTTCAACAGTGACATAACTTCTTCAACCATCTCACCGTTGTTTTCAACATTGGCTTCGATCAGGCGCTCTGACATATAAACATAAAGCGCTTCAAGGTTCTGTGAAACTTCACCGCCGGCCTCGTGATCTAAACAATGCGCCAACGATGTAATAATCGCGCCAGCTTTTGACAAAAAATGGCTTTTATTTTCTTTCTCGTTGCGTTCAATCGATGCTTTTGCCAAATTTAAATTATCAATAGCCCCAGCCATCAACATCTGAATCACCTGATAGGGATCTGCTGAGGCTAACTGCGTTTTTAATGCATCATTTTTGTAGCGGTTTAACTTAGCGTTGTACATATTACTCTCCAACTCGTTGGGCTAATTCCTATTACCTAGGACTTTGGTTTAGTAAAGCCTGGTAAACTAGAAAGCTGTGCAGCAAGATAATCACCTGAACTCTTCATATTCGCGATCAATACATCAAGTGCTGAATATTGCTGGCGAAGCGAAACTTCTAATTGCTCCATCCGGTACTCATGATTCGCTCGATCGTTTTCTATCTTATCAATTTCTTGATTTAAAGAGTCTTGCCTAAATTTAATTGCGCCATCACTTTCGAGGTAATTATCAAGTAACCCGGTAAAGATCGTTGCAATACCAGTTTCGCCTGCAAATAGCGCGCCAACATCATCATAACCTTCGGTAAGCGCATCGCTTGTACTGCGCACCAATGATGACTTTTCAAGCCTACCGTCATCGTTTAAGCCAATACCGACATCAAATATCGTTTCAAAATTACCTGCGCCTGAAACAACTTTCGTCAAACTATTGACCATTTGTGACTTTAATGAACGCATTGCAGAGTCGCCATTAAGGGCCGCGCCCGCTTGCATATGGTATTCTATAGTGCCTATAACATTATTAAATGAGTTGATAAATTCGTCGATCGTCGTGCTAACGCTCGCTTTGTCAACATCAACAGTAAGTTTAGCTGTTTCGTTGTTCTCACTTTCTTTTAGCGCAGTGATCGTGATGTCTTGGATAGCATCTTTAAACGTGTTGGTGTCATTGGTAACGGAAATGCCATCTATTTCAATAATCGCGTTAGTCGCTTGATCGTCGGCAGCAATTGCCATTCCACCTGCACCACCGCCAAATGCCGTTGTTGTTATATTATCTAATTCTGCGGTATCACCTGTTACCGTTAAGTCATTGCCTAAGCCGGTAGTGCTCGAAGTTAAAACGAGTTTGGTATTGGTGCCATCGTTAATGATGTTAGCACTGACACCAAAGTTGCCGTCAGCATCATTAATAGCATTGCGCAGATCTTCAAGGGTTGCTCCGGCTGCTAAATCGACCGTAAAAC
The DNA here is from genome assembly GCF_014898095.1 of Thalassotalea sp. LPB0316. Classification (NCBI taxonomy): domain Bacteria; kingdom Pseudomonadati; phylum Pseudomonadota; class Gammaproteobacteria; order Alteromonadales; family Colwelliaceae; genus Thalassotalea; species Thalassotalea sp. LPB0316. The sequence continues at coordinate 1,637,842 of NZ_CP062946.1, read as the reverse complement.
TGTCTGCACCAGCGCCAAGTGTTAACTGACCACCCGATGCTGTAACCACATCTTCTGGCGATGTGTACAAACCGTCAGCCATTACAGCTCGACTGCCTTGAGCTAACTGCATTACTTCGACATTAAAGTTTGATGGTGTTGCGTTTTCTGTCGCCGAGACACTAATTAAGTTACCCGATTCAGGCTGGGTAACCCGAGCAGTTCTCTTATTAAAGTTTTCTAAATCTGCTAGTTTTTCAACGACGTCTTCAAAAGATGAAAGCGATGACTTGATGGCTCCGATGGCAGAGAGCTCGACATTGAGTTTAGTTTCTTGCTCTTCGTAGCGTTGTAATTTAGGTAAACGGGCTGCGTCTACTGTGGCACTAATGATACTTTCGAGGTCTAACCCCGAGCCGACACCAGCGGATGTAATTAAAGCCATAATGAATACCTCTAAAAAGCTACCTTCTACCTAAAGAATAGTACGTTTATACTGCATGGTTCAATGGAAACTACAATTTAGTCACAATGTAGTTGACTGACTGTAATAATCAGTCAACTCTCTATGCTTTATACTTGTTGATCAAGTAAGATGCCACTGCTTGATTTGTTACCTGATATATCTTTCAAAACAGATGAAACATCACTGAAATACTTTGGTGGTATCTCTCTAATGGTTTCACCGTTTTCTTTATCAATAACTTTGACAATTGGCGGCTCGTTCAACTCGTCAAATTCAAAAACAAGGCTTGTTTCTTTAATCGGAAAATCAGCATTAATTTGTTTGATTGACTCAAGTAAAGCTTCACGATCAACTTCTCGCTCTTTCGCTTCAGCCTTTTCTTGTTCAATACGGGCTTGTTTGTTTAAATTTGACTCGTCGTTTGCTGTTTCAGCCTTTGCAGTTTCTGCAACTTTATCACCAGCAACATTTAAGCCAACATTAAGCGAAACAGGCTCATTAATTTGAGCAGCATTGAATTTGCTTTTATCAGCTATAGATTCAATCGCCATAATGCCTCCTTAGAAAGGACAAAACCTTATGACCCAAATTAGGGCCATAAGGCTTACTGCCTTAAATTAACCTAATAAACTTAGTGCTAACTGAGGGCGTTGGTTTGCTTGCGATAAGATACTTGAGCTCGCTTGCTGTAAGATTTGGTTACGCGTTAACGCAGCCGTTTCTGCAGCAAAGTCTGTATCTTTAATACGTGATTTCGCAGCTGATAAGTTTTCAGCAATATTCGATTGGTTACGAATCGTTGATTGGAATCGGTTTTGCACCGCACCAAGCTCAGCACGCTTCTTATCAACAACAGCAATTAATGAGTCCATACCAGCCATGACTAGCTGTGCATTGTCTTGCGACGATACACTAATACCAGAAGCAGTAAAGATCGCCGAGAATGTCATATCAGTTTGCTCGATGTCACTGTTAAGTGCTGATAACGCTGAAATGCCATCAGTACCTAAAACATCAGTCATTGCATTACCGGTCGCTGTTTCTACCAAGCCTGCGATACCAGAAAGTGTGAAACCACCGTTGTCACTCATGCTGTTAGTTTGATCTGAAGGCTCAATACCACCAACAGATTTCATACTAAAGCCGATTGATTGCAATGCGTCAGCACCTACTTGGAAGTCCGCTTCATATGAACCGTCTAATAGGTTTTGACCACCGAAAGTTGTATCAGAAGCAACGCGGTTTACTTCTTCCATTAATGAACGAATTTCTTCTTGCAGTGCTACACGGTCTTCATCAGTGTTTGAACCGTTCGCCGCTTGTTGTGCCAATGTACGAACACGTTGGAACATTGAAGTAACTTCATCCATCGCACCTTCAGCAGTTTGCGCTAGTGAAATACCGTCGTTCGCGTTACGAATACCTTGGTTTAAACCGTTGATTTGGCTTGTTAAACGGTCAGAGATTTGTAAACCAGCCGCATCATCTTTCGCACTGTTGATGCGAAGACCAGATGATAAACGTTGGAATGAAGTATCTAGTGCATTACCAGAGTTTTGTAATTGACGCTGAGCATTGATAGAGCTCACGTTAGTGTTTACATATAAAGCCATACAGCCTCCACATTAATTTTTTATTGTAAAAAACAAATTAATTACCCCTAACTAAATGTTTTTTACCAGAGAATCTTTCTCTGTTAATTAATATCGGCCGCTAAAAAATGATCTTTAACTTTTTTTTGTCTTTTTTCTTCTTTGTCGGTTAAGTAATTGTTTTAAGTAACTTAAAAAAATAAAAAAGTTATGCTTAAACAGAAAAAAGGGAAGGTTTTCACCTTCCCCTTTCCAATGAGTCGAGAGTATGACTCTATAAAACATTAGCGCGTCAAAATTTCATCCATAAAACTTGGCACAAAGAATGCTTTATTAATTACGCGAATGTGAGAGAGAACTTCGCGATTAATGTTTGAAATATTGAAAATAGCCTCCACGCTCACAATATTCCCACATTAATTATTCGCGCCCTTGTTAAATTACCCCATCTGACAAGGGCGCAACTCCTCTCAACACTAACATCTCTTCACTCTCTCGTTTTATTCAAACTGAAGAACCATCTATATGTTGACAGGTTTTGACCTGGTTCGGCCAAGGTGGCAATAACTTGCCACCTAAACTACCACAGATTACCTAAATTAACCTAGTAAACTTAGTGCGGCCTGTGGACGTTGGTTAGCTTGTGACAAGATAGTTTGGCTAGCTTGTTGCAAGATTTGATTACGTGTAAGCGAAGCTGTTTCTGCAGCAAAGTCAGCGTCTTTAATGCGTGATTTCGCCGCTGATAAGTTTTCTGAAATATTCGCTTGGTTGCGAATCGTTGATTGGAATCGGTTTTGAATCGCACCTAACTCAGCGCGTTTCTTATCAACAATGGCAATTAGAGAATCCATACCCGCCATAACTAATTGCGCTGCATCTTGTGATGATACGCTGATAGCAGATGCTTCAAAGACAACAGAAAATGCCATATCGGTTAGCGCAATATCACTATTTAATGCTGATAATGCTGAAATACCGTCAGCACCTAAGACATCAGTCATTGCGTTACCTGTTGCAGTTTCAACTAAGCCAGCAATACCTGATAAAGTGAAACCGCCGTTGTCACTCATGCTGTTAGTTTGATCTGAAGGCTCAATACCACCAACAGATTTCATACTAAAGCCAATGGTTTGTAATGCATCGGCACCTACTTGGAAGTTTGCTTCGTATGAGCCATCAAGTAAGTTTTGACCACCGAAGGTTGTATCTGAAGCAACGCGGTTAACTTCTTCCATTAATGAGCGGATTTCTTCTTGTAGTGCAACGCGGTCTTCATCAGTGTTTGAACCGTTTGCTGCTTGTTGTGCTAGTGTACGGACGCGTTGGAACATTTGTGTTACTTCGTCCATTGCACCTTCAGCGGTTTGCGCTAAAGAGATACCGTCGTTAGCGTTACGGTTACCTTGGTTAAGACCTAAAATTTGCGATTGAAGGCGGTCAGTAATTTGTAGACCAGCAGCATCATCTTTTGCACTGTTGATGCGTAAACCAGATGATAAACGTTGGAATGATGTATCTAGTGCATTACCAGAATTCATTAATTGGCGTTGAGCATTTAACGAGCTCACGTTAGTGTTTACATATAAAGCCATAATTTACTCTCTTATATCTCATTACTAAAAAGCTACAGCAAATACTGCTAGCTGGTTGCCAGGTCTCTCACCTCCTGACAATTTCTTTATCGGCGAGATAAAAATGATCTTTAATGTTTTTTTTAAAATTTTAAATTAACATAGAATTCATAAAGTTAGCCCTTGGCTTTTAATTAAAATGATGTGTGTTGCCAACTGTTTTAGGTGATTATTAGGCGATATAAACTTGATATGGTAATGGGAGGCGTATTTAAATTTGCTAGCGGCTAAAACAAAAAAAACCGGCCAAAGCCGGTTTTTTTTCATCAAGGTAAAACTAAACTTAACCCTGTAGCAAGCTCAGTGCCGCTTGCGGACGTTGGTTAGCTTGACCAAGAATTGTTTGGCTAGCTTGTTGTAAGATTTGATTACGCGTCAATGCAGCCGTTTCAGCGGCAAAGTCAGCATCTTTAATACGAGATTTCGCAGCAGATAAGTTTTCAGAAATATTGGCTTGGTTGCGAATCGTTGATTGGAATCGGTTTTGCACCGCACCGAGCTCCGCACGTTTCTTATCAACCACAGCAATTAGCGTATCCATCCCCGCCATCACTAGCTGTGCGCCATCTTGGCTTGATACTGAAATCCCCGACTGGGTAAAAATTTCAGAGTATTGCATATCGGTTAAAGTAATCGCCGAGTTAATCGCTGATAACGCTGAGATACCGTCAACACCCAACACGTCAGTTAAGCGGTTACTCGTTGCCGCAGACGCTGCCATGGCAATACCTGAAAGCGTGAAACCGCCATTGGCACTCATCGCGTAATCACTACCGGCTGCTGTTTGACCCACAGATTTCATACTAAAGCCTACTAGTTGCAATGCGTCGGCACCTACTTGGAAGCTTGCTTCATATGAACCGTCTAGTAAGTTCTGACCACCAAAAGTAGTATCCGTTGCAACTCGGTTAACTTCTTCCATTAGTGATTTAATTTCTTGTTGCAATGCTAAACGGTCTTCACCCGTATTCGAGCCGTTGGCTGCTTGTTGTGCTAGCGTACGAACACGTTGGAACATCGACGTCATCTCTTCCATGGCGCCTTCTGCGGTTTGCGCTAATGAAATACCATCGTTAGCGTTTCGGTTACCCTGAGTTAAACCCAAAATTTGCGATTGAAGACGGTCAGAAATTTGTAGACCAGCCGCATCATCTGCCGCTGAGTTAATTCGCAAACCAGAAGATAAACGCTTAAAAGAGGTATCTAAAGCATTACCCGAGTTCATTAATTGTCGTTGTGCATTTAACGCACTGATATTACTGTTTACATATAAAGGCATGTTGACCTCTCTTATTAGTGTTTATTTCTTTATTGCCACAAAGCGGCAATATTTTGTTAACTAAATAGTTAATAGCAAGCTAAGTGCCAACTATTCAAAAAATCATCAAATATAGTTAAATAACGATAAGTTCTGTAATTGCGCATAGGTTTGCTGCGCCGCTTGTAATGCCACTTTTGACTGTTCGAATTGTGTCACGGCGGTGGCAAAGTCTAAGTCCTCGATAACTGAACGCCCTTGTTCCATCAGTAGTTCGTTGTCAGCATGGAAGTTCTCTTGGCTCTTAATTAACTGCAGGTTAATGCCGGCATCACCTTGACGAGTCGAAATGTGATTGAGTGACGCATTTATATTACTCAAGATATGGCCGTAATCGACACCATGTTGGGCGGTGCCAGTAACATTGCCGGTGCGAGAAACCCAATCGATAGCGTCCTTGATAGCCTCGAACACGCTGACATTCTCTTGTGGGGCAAGTTCTAGCTGACCGCCCGGCAATGGCGTGCCGTCAATATTGACCTCCATGCCATTAAAGGCAATAGTTTGCCCTGGAACGTAAGGATCAACAGTAATCAAGTTGGTCGCGGTATTATCGGTAACAGTTAACTCTAAATTGCCATCACCATTAGTATCGGTAAAATCAAAGGTGTAATTGGCACCGTCAACATAGGCACCGCGATCTTGAATGATCGCTCGATTAACTGACATGCCACTGACGTTGGTGTTATAGACACCAACAAAATCGCCAATCGGATTTGCCGCTTTCAAAAATGCATCATCGCCAGGCTGATTTAGTGGCACTTCAACACTTTTTGAAATTTTTAATTCTCGCGTGCCGTTGTCACCTTGATACACGACACTATTATCGGGTTGTAATAAAAACGGTTGCTTATCTATTTGGTAGCCACCAAAAACATAACCGCCCGTTTCATCTCGTGCATTGGCGATATCGAGCATTTCTTGAAGGTTTTGCTTTAGCTGTTCAGCGAGAGCCGCTCGGTCATCATCAGACATTGAGCCGTTATTAGCCTGAATAAATGTCGTTTTAACACTGTTGAGTACATTTTGTGCTGACGAAAATGAGCCTTCGATAAGTGTGTTGCGATTTTCCGCTTGAACAATATTACGGCGAAACTGCTGAATATTGGCCAACTCGTCTTTATAGCCAGTTAATGTACCGTATGAAACGGCATCATCTTTTGCCGTCAGTACCTTCTTACCCGAAGAAAGGTAGCCTACTTGCTGATTTAAATCGGATTCGTTACGCGACATATAATTTCTTGACGTCGTAAACATTTGATTAGTAGAAACTCTCATCATCTACTCCTAACGCGCCGCTTGGAACAAGGTGTCAAAAATGGTATTGGCAACCGAAATAATTTTTGACGATGCTTGATAGGCTTGTTGAAACTTGACCAGATTAGCCGCTTCCTCATCGAGGTTAACGCCTTTTACTTGTTGATTGCGGTTATATGCTTGGGTATAAAGTGCATCTGCGGTATCAGCAACCAATTTGGCTGAGGCAGCTTTAGAGCCCACCGTCGATGTCGAAATACCAAGGTTTTGGGTAAACGACTCGCGGCCATTATTTAAAATACCTTGGTTAGCGGTTTGAGTGAGGTGCAGCGCATTGGTGCCATTACCCAAACCAAAGGCATCTTCTAGATTAAAAACCTCAGGTGCATTAGGTGCTAAGCCCGAAGGTCGGCCAGCAATCTCTAGGGTTAAGTCACCAACGGTAATTTGTTGACTCGGTGGCGTGTATGCACCGCCGCCAACAACCGCATTAGCCGTATCAAAAACCTGATAGTTAAACACACCACTACCAGTAGGGTTTTCTAATATTTCAATACGGCCCAAATCGTTTGCTCGCGCTGCCACAGGATCGTTGACATCAACGATGGTTACGCTACCACCACCAATATTATTACTGCCAGCTCTCACCTCAACGGCGGTTGAAGCTGCAATACCTTGACCATCAGTTAACGTTGCCTTCATCAGTGATGAGGCATTTTCACCAGGGCGAATAACGAAGGTGTCATTAAGCGCCGGCGCGCCACCCGTTTCAATAAAATCAAAACCAAATGCCGTATTGTAGGTACCGCTTCCCGGTGCACCTAGGTTAGTTTGATTACCAGAACGCGTGTCGGTCATGATGTAATCTACACCGTCAAACGCAATTTCATACTCACTCTCTGTTAACTGAGTAATATCTGTTATTTCTACCTGCGCAGTTAATGTCCCGGCATTACCGCTAGGCGTTAACACGCGAGCGCTCATTAAATCAACGCTATTAATATCGGTAAACATATTGAGGCCTTGCAGGCCATTTAAATCCAAACCATCTTGTTGGTTTTGGTTAAAGGTATCAGAAATAGCTAATGCCAAGCGGTCAATTTGAGCCCGCGCTTCTTTGAGATGCTCATCGCGAAACTCGATTTTTGCGCCTAGCTCACCGCCAATTTTTCGACCGTCTAAAACTGCGTTTCCGTTTTTAGAAATAAGCTCAATTTGTGTTTTTGCTGAGTCGGGATCGCCTGCTGTCACGTTCATTGTAAACGCCGTTGTGCCTGCAACTAAGGTAGTACCATTAGCGATCATAACAGTCATTACACCGTTTTGATCTTCTAAGGTATTCACTTGAGTGAATTGCCCTAGCTCACTGATTAATTTATCTCGGGCATCAAGTAAATCGTTGGGTTGACCAGCCAACGTCAAATCTTTGTTTTGCAACACTTGATTATTTATGTGGGCAAGTTCACGTGAAATGTCTGAAATTTGGCTAGCAATTTGCTCAATTTCGCTATTCACCGATTTTTCCAATTGATTAAATTGGCTATTTATTGAATTAAAATCTGTGCTTAAAATTTTTGCTTGGTTCAATGCCATCGAACGCAAACCAAGGTTACTTGGATTATCGGCTATCGAGTTCATTGATTGATAAAGCTGTTCAATCGATGACATGACGGCATTGCCCATCGTACTCATCGTATCGTTCAATTGGTTAAGTGAGGCATGAAGGCCATCGGAATAACCTAAATTAGTTTGATTGATCAATTGCTCTTTTTGAGCAAACTCATCGTAGATACGACGAATATCAACAATAGAAGTACCCGTACCAAAATAATTACCGCCAAGATTTTGTCCCAAACGCGCTTCCTGCTCAGCGCGCTGACGACTGTAGCCTTCGGTATTAACATTGGCAATATTATGTGATGTCGTTGCCAACTGCTGCTGGGCAGCTAATAAGCCACTCACCCCAGTTTGATACAAATCAACAGACATATCGTACTCCTACATGAAACTTAGTCACTAAGCCATGTAAAGTCACTAGGCCTAGTTGTTCAAAATACTGGTAACTCGCTTGAGGGTGCCAATGATCTTGTTGGCGTATTGAGGATCCGTCGCGTAACCAGCTTTCTGTAACCCATGCAAAAACTGCTCCACATTTGACGTTTGGTTTAAGGCTTCTTGATATCTGTCGTTATTTGATAGGAAATCTATGTAGTCATTAACGCTATCTTTTATTGACTCATACACTCTAAATGGCGCGTTTTTCTTGGTCATCATGCCATTTTCAAACTCGAGTGTATCTTTGTTAGCTTTATCGCCTTGCCAACGACTATCGGCTTTAATATTGAATAAATTATTCGAACTTTGACCGTCAGATTTTTGAATGATCTTTTTACCCCAACCTGTTTCTAGGGCTGATTGCGCAATCACCACTTGATACGGAATACCTAGTGCTTGTTCAACGGCTTTAGCTGGCTGTGTCAGGTGCTTAACAAAATCTTCTGGCTGTTCAAATTGAACGTTTTGCGCGGCCTTATCAATGATCTCGCCAAACGGACGCTCAGCTTTTTGCTCGCCAACGGCTACTTGACGGTCACTGCGAACAACCAAGTTGCCGTCACTGCGCAATACAGAACTCGGCATATAGTCATCTTGCTTGCCACCGAGCTGCCGAACGATCAAATCCGATAGCCCTAAACTGCCGTTGTTTGATAATTCTAATGCAAGTTGTTGATCGTGCATATCGCGATAAAACTTAGCATTTTGTGAGTTAAATGGGCTATCTGCTTCCAATACTTCTTGTGCGCTGCGCATGCTTTTTAACAGCATCTGCATAAAAATCGCTTCAAACTGTTTTGCTGCGGTTTCTAGCGCTTGATCTTTTGAGGCTTTATCATCAGCTTTTGATTGCTGACGAATATTATTTAAGCTCGTTAAGTCAAAAAAATTAGTGGCTTCAGTACCCGGTGTTTTCATGGCGCTGCTCTACTTTGTTAAATAACAATTAACTGACCGCGAAGTGCACCGGCTTGCTCAAGAGCTTCTAGAATAGCCATGACATCACCTGGGCCAGCACCCACCTGATTAATCGCTCTAACCAAGGTATCTAGCGTAACCCCCGGATCAAAGACGAACATTCTTGAATCATCTTGTCGAACATCAACAATGGATTGCGTGGTAGTCACGGTTTCACCTTCAGAAAACGCATCAGGTTGCGAGACATCTTGCATTTCATTGATTGTCACGGTAATACCACCATGGGTAATTGCCGCTGGCAACAGTCGAACATCAGAGCCAATCACTATGGTACCTGTGCGGGAATTAACAATCACTTTGGCAGCAGGTGTATCTAATTCAAGTTCTAGGTTTTCTAGCGTTGCTAAGAAGCCTACGCGATCAGAAATATCTCGTGGCGCGGTTACTCGTACAGAGGTTGCGTCAATCGCTTTTGCACTGCCAGCAATAAAATCGTTAATGGTGTCAGCTAAACGCTTGGCGTTTGAAAAATCTGAGTTGCGCAAATTAAAGGTAATATAGTCACCGCTGCCAAATGGCGTATTAACTTCTCGTTCAACGGTTGCACCATTAGCAATACGACCAACAGTAGGTGTATTAACTAAAATTTTTGAGCCATCTAAGCCTTCGGCACCTAAACCACTAACCACTAAGCTGCCTTGCGCTACAGCATAAGCGTTGCCATCAATACCCATCAATATGGTTTGTAATAATGTACCACCGCGCAAACTTTGGGCACTGCCCATTGACGAAACGGTAATATCAATGGTTTGGCCCGGTTTAGCAAACGGCGGTAATTCTGCGTGTACGGCTACAGCGGCAACATTTTTAATTTTCGGCTTTAAATTTGCCGGCATGGTGATACCGAAGTTACTTAGCATGGTTTTAAAACTTTGCTCAGTAAACGGACTTTGTTCACCCGTTCCGGGTAAACCAACAACTAAGCCGTAACCCACTAATTGGTTACTTCTGACCCCTTGAACGTCAGCCAAATCTTTAATTCGCTGAGCATTGACTTGGGTTGTTGCCAGTAATAAACAAACACTGATTATAAGACGAAATACTGCTTTCATAATATTCTCCCGATGCCTTACAAAGGCCACCATGAGCTAGAGAAAAACTTAGATAACCACCCCTGCTCTTGGACGTCAGAAAAAGTGCCTGTCCCTGAGTATTGAATACGAGCATTGGCGACTTTGCTCGACAGTATGGTGTTGGTCGAACTAATATCTTTCGAGCGAATAATGCCTGTTAGCCGAATATATTCATCGCCGTTATTTAAGGTCATCCATTTTTCACCGCGAATCATCAAGTTGCCATTTGGCAATACGCGCAAGACATGAACCGAAATATTACCGCTTAAGCTGTTACTTTGATTCGCTTTAGAGTCGCCTTTAAAGTTTGAATCTTGATCGTAGGCAAACTCAATCGACTGTCCATTAACCGTTATTGGCGTGCCGCCCAAGCCAACCATAGGTGATAGCGTTGCATCATTCTCTTTTTTCAATTCCGTTTTAGCATTTTTTTGTGCTTGAGTACTTTCAGATAAAATCACTGAAATAATATCGCCGACGCGATGTGCTTTAGAGTCAGAATAAATATTGTTGATGTAATTGGCCTTAAACAAGGATCCTGTCGGCACCAATGGCGTTTCTTCTTCCATCGGCATGATGGGGGCAAATTCCGGATCATCGGGCAATATTTTGGCGCGATCATCGGTGGCAGAGCAAGCTGATAAGATAATCATTGCCGATAATGGGAGTAGTAACTTTTTCATGACATCACCTCAACTAAAGTTGCTGATTGATATAACTCAACATTTGATCAACAGCTGAAATGACCTTCGAGTTCATTTCGTAAACGCGTTGCGATTCAATTAAGTTAACTAATTCTTCTGTGGTATTGACATTTGAGGTTTCTAAAGCGCCTTGTACTATCATGCCAAAGCCCTCTAGCCCCGGCGTTCCCTCTTGCGGTGCACCACTAACGGCTGTTTCAACAAATAAGTTTTGACCAATTGGCTCTAACCCCGTTGGGTTGACAAAATTAACCGTATTAATTTGACCAATAACCGCGTTATCAGCCTGACCTTGCAAGCGAACTGATACTTCACCGTCTTGTGAGACCATGATTTCAAGCGCATCTTCCGGCACGGTAATTTGAGGATTTAATAAATAACCAGCCCCTGGAGTAACCACGTTACCTTCTTCATCCATCGTGAACTGACCATTTCGGGTATATGACGAAGTACCATCGGGTAGTTGGATCTCGAAAAAGCCTTCACCCTGAATCATTAAATCAAGTGAGTTGTCGGTTGTTAGCATGTCACCTTGCGTGTGAATTTTTTGCGTTGCGACAACTTTAGTACCGGCTCCTAGCATTAAGCCAGATGGCGCCTCACTATCTTGTGCCGTTCGACCGCCAGGTTGGTTAATCGTTTGATATAACAAGTCCTCGAAGACTGCGCGACTTTTCTTGAAGCCGACCGTACTAGCGTTAGCTAAGTTATTAGAAATTACCGCAATATCTTTTGTTTGCGCATCTAAGCCTGTTTTACTGATCCATAATGCTGGGTTCATAATTTACCTCTCAATTAGAATGCGCGTAATAAGTTCGCGGCTGCCGAATCATTTTCTTCAGCGGTTTTCATTAATTTCAGTTGCATTTCAAACTGACGTTGCAGTGCAATCATATCGGTCATTTCACTGACAGGATTGACGTTACTGCTCTCTAACATCCCACCTTGAACTTGCACGAAAGCATCTGCAGCAATCGCGTTACCGTCTTTACGACGAAATAAACCATCGTTGCCTTTTTCAATTTCTTTGACATCGGGATTAACCAATTTAATCCGGCCGATTTCTTCTTGCACAGAAGAAGGGGCGCCTTCAGGCTGAATCATTATTGTGCCGTCACGGCTAATTTGAATATTGTTAACCGGCAGTGGCAAGAAGATTGGCCCAGCATCACCTAAAACCAATTCACCTTCATTAGTTTCGAGTGCACCCTGCTCTGTTAAACGCAAATTACCATTTCGCGAATAAGCTTCTGAGCCATCAGCGGCTTGAACAGCAAAAAAACCATCGCCTTGAATAGCAATATCCAATGGTCGGTTTGTGGTGATCAAGGCGCCACTGTCAAAGTTTTGGCTTGCTCGCTCCGTCATCGCAAAAACGCGTGTCGGCATCCCCTCACCAAACGCTTGCATCGTTCTAGCCTGTGCTAAATCAGCTTTAAAGCCGGTTGTTTTGGCGTTTGCTAAGTTATTGGCAGTGATAGATAAAGCGTGCATATTCTGTTTTGCACCACTCATCGCGATATACAGCATCTTATCCATAGCAAATTCTCTTTATAAATAACCTTAACTAGGTAAATGCAAGCGATATGCCAACTAAGGTTTGAATGTTGGAAAGTATGAATGTTGGAAAGTAGGAATGTAGGAATGTATAAGGCTTTAAAGCGTTTCCGCCCTAAAGCCTTATAACATTATTTACAGCGCCTAGGCGTTATAAATTATCGGATCTGTAAGATCGTTTGGTTTAATTGGTTATCAACTTCTAAGGCACGTGAATTCGCCTGGAAGTTTCTCTGTGCTGAAATAAGATCAATCAACTCAGCGGTCAAGTTAACATTTGATTGCTCTAAAGCCGATGAGTTAATGGTACCAAAAGTACCAGAACCTGCTTCACCAGCTAACGCCTCACCAGAGATAATACTCTCTTTCCAAGATGTTCCGCCAATTTGAGTCAAACCTTGAACATTAGCAAAGTTAACTAAAGCGATACGTGATAGTGGTTCAGAAGTACCATTTGAATAAGTTGCTCGTATTAAGCCATCAGTACCGATATCTAAACCAGTTAAACGACCAACAGCTAAACCATCCTGTTCAAGTTTTGTCACCTCAAAGTTTGAAGCAAATTGAGTTGGCTCATTGGCATTTGGCCCTGTTGGATCAAGGTTAAAATCGATTTCAATGGTTTGGGTACCATCAGCACCATTAGACAAAATACCGGCGCCTAACTGCTCAGTGACAATGCCGCCTAAAATCGGTGGTGGAGATTGGTTTGTAAAATCACCACTAAAGTCGAACTCTAAACGGGCACCTATTAATGCGCCACCGTTAATACCAGAAATAGCACCGGCAACACGACCATCTGCTACTGCATCACCTGCGGGATCTTGAATATCAATCGGGATCCCATCAATGGCCGTAAATAGCAACCATTCGTTAGGGTTAGTACCTGGATCGTCCTTTATAAAGTAATAGGTCATGACATGGCTATCACCCAACGAGTCAAACACGGTAACCGAAGTCGAATGGTTATAGGTTAACGGGTCTGTTGGATCAAAACTATCAGGAGAGTTCGCAATATACGAGTCACCAGCCGGCAAGTTCATACGCACATCAACTTTGGTTGTTTGTGATGGCGCACCCGAAGACGTTGGTACACGAATAGGCGTAGCCGTACTTAAACTTACTGATGCTGATGAACCATCTGAGTTTACGGGGAAACCAAGTAAATGACCACCTTGTGAATTTACCACGAAATTATCTCGGTTTAACTTGAACTCACCAGCCCTAGTGTAAGAGCGTTCGAGACTATCAAGCTGAGGAACCGTCGCATAAAAACCATTACCAGTAATCGCTAAATCTAATGAGTTATTAGTAAATTTAATGCTACCTTGTGAAAATTGTTGAGCTACATCTGCGGTTAACACACCGTCACCGACTTTGGTTTTACCCGACGATAATAAAGACGATGCGTAAACATCAACAAACTCGGCACGCGACTCTTTGAAACCCGTTGTGTTAACGTTGGCAATGTTGTTTGAAGTAACATCTAAATCTTTTTGTGCGGCATTCAAACCACTAAGTGCTATATTAAATGACATAAGTTCACCTATACTCTAAATTCTGTTTAACTCTCGGAAATCTCAACGACATCTGATAACGCCATTGAGCTGCCGCCGTTAAGATTTAACACAATCGCACCACCGGCTCCGGCAAGCGTGACACTATCGACCTTGCGATATGTCATTGCCGGTAACTCTGACGCTTGACCATCAACTAAACCGGCAATTTTAAATCGATAAGCACCTTCTGGTGCGGGATCACCATTGGCGTCTTTACCATTCCATTCAAAAGTAAATTCACCTTGTGAAACATTGCCAACAGGCACTGTTTGGACAATTTCACCTACGGCATTTTCTACGTAAATATAAACATTACTTGCCGGTGCATCGGCCACTAATTTGCCTTTTGCCGTTTGCCCCTCTTCGATACCGAAGGCATTGTCGTCAACCAACACGCTTTGTCCGACAAGCGATGACGCTTGAAGTGCTTGGCTTGATGACATTTGGCTAGCAAATGCAGCGAATGAATCGTTTAACTTAGATACCCCGTCTGTTGTCGAAAACGCGGTCATTTGTGAGATCATTTCATTGTTTTCAACTGGCTTAGTAGGGTCTTGATATGACAATTCTTTTGTCAGTAAGGCAAAAAAGTCTGCCTGAGTTAACATGCCATTGTCGTTTTCATCGGCAACTTTATACTGCTCTTTTTGCCAATATAAGCCGTCTAAACCATTGCTACCGTTAACTGAATCTACCATTTTTAACTCCTAATTAACGCTGACCTAGCATGAGTGTCTTATTAACCATATTCTTGGCAGACTCGGCTAATTGGACATTAGTTTGATATGAGCGAGAAGCTGAAATCATATTGGTCATCTCTTCGATCACATTAACATTAGGTTTGTATATGTAGCCGTCTTTATCGGCCATTGGGTGATCAGGTTGATATTCAATGTTCAATGGCTTATCGCTTTCAACGATGCCAAGCACTTGGACACTGACTGATTGGTTTTGGCCATCGGCAGCTTTTTGCATCTCTGCGGCAAAAACTGGATGTCTTGCGCGGTAAGTTTGGTCAATGCTGCTACTAACACTATCGGCATTTGCAATATTACTTGCCGTAGTGTTCAAGCGAATCGATTGAGCGCTCATACCCGCGCCACTGATGTCGAAGACATTAAATAAACTCATAATTATTGACCTCCAGTGATCGCTTTTTTCAAGCCTTTAACTTTTGAATTCATAAATTGAACGCTTGCCTGATATTCTAATGAGTTTTGGAGATACAAGTTTCGTTCCATTTGTATATCAACGGTATTACCATCGCCTGTATCCGGTTGATTTGGAACGCGATATTCAACACCATCATTCAGCGCCATGTTGGTATTGAAGTGTTTTTCATTAGTTCTTGTCATGCTCATTTGTTGATTTTTTGCCGCTTGAGTCATTGCCGCCTTAAAATCCATTCCCTGGGCTTTGTAACCAGGGGTATCAGCATTTGCAATATTACTTGCAATCACTTCAGCGCGTTTTGAACGTACAAGCATACCTTGCGGATGAATCCCAAACGCTTTATCAAAACTAATTGCCATAATCATTCTCCAAAATTAGCTAAGGATGGAGATTCAAGTTCTGTGCCAAAAGAAGTGTCAAAGAAATGTTGTAACGTAAAAGAGCACGTGACAGAGAGAATAGGAAATTAAGCGAGGCGCTTGATTGCCGCACCTCGCTATATGTTTTATAGAGTCTGAGATCGGGTCTCTATTTTTGGTACAAAATACCAGGATTGCAGCGCACCATTGAGAAATCTTGGCTAATCCCCGAAAGAGACTCTGATGCCCCTAATACGAGATAGCACTCAGGGTTCAATACACCATGGATTTTCGAAATGATTTTGCTCTTAACTTCAGGCGAGAAATAAATTAATACATTTCGGCAAAAAACGAGATCAAATTTACCGAGTAACGTATAGCTGTCGAGTAGATTTAGGTGTCTAAAACTCACTAAACGTTTAACGTTATCTTTTACTTTCATCATGCCATTATCGCCGTTTTCGAAAAACTGACGCTTGCGTTCCATCGACAAGCCACGTGATAACGCAAGGTTATCATAATGACCGTACCGACAATGCTCGAGCATAGTTTCCGAAATGTCGGTGCCAACAATTTGCGCTTGCTTTATCGCACCGGGATTTTTTTGCTGGAACTCCAATACCGTCATGGCCAACGAATATGGCTCTTGTCCAGAAGAGCTCGCTGCCGACCAAATCTTGATTGAAGACTTTTTCTTAGCAAGTTCAGGTAATATTTTAGTTTTAAGTAGTTCGAATGGGTAATCATCGCGAAACCACAAGGTTTCATTCGTCGTCATCGCATCGATCACCGCCGCCCGCAGTTGACGTTGAGTCGGGTTTAGCGTGCTATTAACCAACTCATCAAGACTGGCGATATCAAATTTTGCCATCAACGGCGCTAAACGGCTCTTAACTAAGTATTGTTTATTTTCACCTAGCACAATGCCGCATTGCTGCTCGAGAAATGTTCTAAACTGACTATAACTTCTATCGTCTAATTGCTTTGTCATCGCTTACTTCACTTCGATGTTCATTCTTCGAGCTTTAACCATTTTTTCACTGCTGTTGCTAGTTCATCAGGATGGAATTTAGGAATAAAATCTTCAGCACCCACTTTTTCAACCATTGCATTATTAAAAACACCACTCAAGGAAGTATGCAAAATCACCGGCATTTGATTCAGTCGCTCTTGGCTTTTAATTTCAGCGGTTAAGGTATAGCCATCCATTTCAGGCATTTCAATATCAGAGATCAATAAAGCCACTTTCTCCGAAATACTGCGTTCACAAGTATCAGCTATCGCGTTTAACTGGTCGAGGGCATCTTGACCATTTTTCGCCAGCACCATAGTTAAGCCAAGAGGTTCTAGTGCGCGCTTAACTTGGTTACGCGCTACTGTTGAGTCATCAGCGATCATCACAATTTTGTCGCCAACGCTTTCGCCCACAGAAATATCTGCAACCTCTTCACTCAGCTCAGTCGAGACGGGGTTAATTTCATTTAAGATTTTTTCAACATCGAGAATAGAAACCATCTCGCCTTCAATTTCTGTAACCGCTGTTAAGTAATTTGATTTACCTGCACCTTCTGGCGGCGGCAAGATGTCTTGCCAACGAATATTAATAATGCGCTCAACGCCGGCAACAAGAAAACCTTGAACCGCTCTGTTGTATTCAGCAATGATAATAAAAGAGTTTTCCGTTTGAACAATTTCAGGTCCGCCTGTCGCTTTGCTTAAATCAATAACAGAGATAGTTTGACCGCGAATATGGGCGACACCCTTTATATAGGAATCTTGATGTGGAAAGGCAGTAAGTGGTGGACACTGTAAAACCTCGCGCACTTTGAACACGTTGATGCCAAATCGCTGCGGCCCAACAAGTTTAAACAGTAATAATTCTAACCTGTTTTGCCCCACTAATTGAGTGCGTTGATTTACCGAATCTAGAATACCAGCCATACAAACCTCTTAATAAAGCCCATTTGCAGTTTTCGCAATCAGGCACGTTTCTTGATAAATACTACGAGACGTTTTAATTAACGTAAATTTTTTGACACTTCATCTGTGCTCAAGAATATCTTAAGCATAGACGAGTATTTTAAATTCCCTAAAAAAATAGCAGTAATATTTATGAAAAATTTAAAGTTATTATCATTACTTAGCAGTTTATTATTGTTTTTTGCTAGTTCTTGCGTAGCAACAGAATTTGATCATGAATATATCGAGCAATTTGCAAAAAACTTTATCGAAGAAAATCACGACCTACCGCAAAGCGGTAGAATTGACATTTCACCAACAAAATTAGATCGTCGAATTAACATAAAACCTTGTTCGTCACCATTATCGGCAAATATACCCGAAAATTCTTACGGTAGAAATGTAAATATTAAAATAACTTGCAATGATTCAACGCCTTGGCATTTATTCGTACCAGTAAAGATCACAACTGAGCTGCCCGTCGTTGTCGCCACAATGTTAATTGATAAAGGTAGTGTCTTATCTGAAGATAACCTAGCAATCAAATATGTTGATAGTAATAATATTCGAGGCGAAGTACTCGACAGTATGGATGAAATTGTTGGTGCGAAAGCCAAACGCAATATCGCTAGGGGGCGTACCGTATATGCTAAAAATATTTGCCTAGTTTGCAGTGGCGAAAACGTGACTATTAAAGCAAGTTCTGGTAGCTTTAGCGTTAAAGCGACAGGTGTTGCTGTATCTAGTGGTAGTTTAGGTGACCAAGTAAGGGTAAGAAATACCCGCTCAGGTAAGGTTGTCTCAGGTAGAGTTTCAGCAATCAATTATGTTGAAATAACGTTATAAAAAAAGCTAAAGTTTTTTTGCGTTGGGTCGATATAAAGAGAGAAAAGTTTTTACTTTGCCTTTAGGAATAAGTTATGGCTATTAATATCAACAACTTAGGTAATTCAAATCCATTAACCAAAGTTGCCGATCAAAATGCGAAACAACAAGCAGCACAAACAGCTCAACAAACGAGTTCTGCGCCGCAAGCTCGTCAAGATTCTGTTTCTATAACTCCTCAGGCACAACAGCTAGCAAAATTACAGCAAAAATCAGCTAATGAGCCAGAAGTGAATCAGAAAAAAGTTGAGCAACTTAAAAAAGCAATTGTTTCAGGGGAATATAAAATTGACCCAGACAAACTCGCTGCAAGTATTGCTAACTTTGAATTTAAGTTAGACGAATAGCAGCTGATGGAGTGTGCATGCCGGCACCATTGACAGTTAAACAATTAATCGAACATCAAGAAGCTTCCCTACTTGCGTTAGAGAAGCTTTTATTGCAAGAAAAAGATATTCTCACCAAACAAGACCCTCAAGCACTGGTCGCCATCACTGAAGAAAAACAGACATTGCTTCAAGCAATCGAACAAGGTGATAAGTCTCTATCACTTCACCCTCACTTTAAACGCGATCTGGAAAACGAAGAAAATGCGCAACTTTTGGTTCAGGCACGAGAAATTCTAGAGCGTTGCAAAACGCTTAATCAAGTCAATGGGCAAGTTATTGCTCAATCAGAGGTAGCCGTTGAACGAATGCGCTCTAGCTTGCTTGAAAAGAATAGTAAGTCAACGATGACTTATGATGCCAAAGGTAAAAAAAGTGGTGGTTTAAGTCGTATGGGCATCAAAGCCTAGGCTGTCGTAGCTAATTTTTGAATATATAGGTTAAATAGATAGCTTTAGACTTCACCTTACAGACCGTGATGAGCGAAGATCAGACCTTTAATCTTTGCTGAGCTTCGATATTTATTGTGCGAAACGGATGCAGTTTCTAGTCAAATGAATAACTTTTGCTTGTTGTAAAAAGGAGAGTTTACAGCTAAAGGGTTTGACTTATAGATAAATAAAATGCGTCACATACAGCCTTCAAGTATTACATGGCTCGAGAATTAATCTTTAATGATTTCCTCTGCTAATCGAAAGTTCTTTACCACAGTTATCACATTTCAATGAGCAAGGTGTATTCCTGTTGTAATTTAATATGACGTGTTCAAGTTCCTGAGAAGAGATCCCCATTGATTCAGACAACTTTTCGATAGCAGCTTGTTCTTCTGAAGTAATAATACCGTCTTGCAAGGCAGTTGCTATTTCTCGCTCTAGCAATTGCCTTCTGGTTCTGAGTTCATCGCCAAACTTGGCTGCTAGCATTGCTGCGGGTAGGGCTACAATACCTACACCTAGTAGCATAATAAAAATAGATATAAATTTTCCTAAGAAAGTCACTGGCGTTACATCGCCGTAACCAACCGTAGTCATAGTTACAACTGACCACCAAATTGCGCTGGGAATGCTGTCAAACACTTCTGGCTGCGCAACATGTTCGACCCCATACATTACGCTAGCAGAGAGTATGACTAGAACACTCATTATGATAATCGCTGCGCCAATACTAGGTAATTCTTTTCGTATGACATCTATAAATAGTCTAAGCCCTTTAAAGTAGTGTGTTAGTTTCAACAGTCTAAGCATTCTAAGCATTCGCAGATATCTTAAATCTATGGCAAATATGAACGACAAGTAAAAAGGAGCTATTGCTAACAAATCGATAAGTGATACTGGACTGAATAAATATTTAACTCTCGATTTTATTGGTGCAGAACTATCACTGCGAGGAGATTCAACTGAAACCCAAATCCTAGCGAAATACTCTAGTGTAAAGACAAGGACGGAAAAGACGTTAAATAGATAAAATTCTCTATGGTACTTTTCCCCTATTGGTTTGTAAGACTCAAGAATAATGGCACTCACATTTAAAATGATAAGCATCACGATAAAGGCGCTAAATAGCCGGCTAATCTTCGAACCGTCAAATCCATGTTCAAGAATTTCGTATACTTTTTTTCTTTTACTGTGTGTAATGCTCATAGCCTTTTCCATTAATTCTTAAGTAAACCTTTAGCATATTAATTTTATACTTTAGCCTGTTCTTCTTTAGAAAATGTAAGGTAGGCTCTTGTTACGGGAATCGCGATTTGTGAAATTAGTGCTGTTCCCCATAATAAATTGCCTACAATAGCGGGTACATGGGGTAAGACCAGCAAGGTCACTAATGCTAAAACAACACCAAACATCCGAACTTTAGTGGTAGCAAATCGATGAGCTATACGCTCTTCAATGTTGTATTGAATCCAAAGTAAACAGAGTAAATAGGATGCAAGCCCTAAACAGCCGATTACACCGTATTTAAGCGGGTATGGATCCCAAAATCCTACTTTCACTTCACCTGCAAGAGCAACACCCACCATCACCGCTGATAGCATTAGAAATAAATGCGCTAACCACCAGTTTACTAGTGTCCACTTTTCTTGGTTTTTAGGTTTTCCATTGCCAACAAAATCGAAGTAAATCCAGCAGTGGACAAATACAGCGATACCGCCGAACATGAAGTTAAAAAGTACTTCGGGAGTAACTTTATACACCCCTTTTTCGGAAAGGGTGATCACGAGTTTAAAGAATCCTTCCCCAACAACAATGAGAAGCAGTAACGCAAATCTCTCGGACATATGCCCTAATCGAGGCAAAAATCGCTTACACTCTAAAACACCAACTTTGGGCAGCATATATAGTAGTTGGATCGAAACTATGGCAAGCCCAAACAATAAAAAATTAAATGGTGCAGGTAGAAAAGCACTTATGGCAAATACAATAGCAAGCATAAAGAAATTGCGACTTACAGTACGTGAAAGCACAGTAGCTTCAACACCCAGCCTATTGGTTCTGTGATACAAATAGGCGGTGATCATTCTATTGGCTGCATAAGCAAGGGCAAAATACATCCAGCCCTTATCTAAGACATGAGGAATTGATGCCGCCATAACCATTGCGGTTACAATTTGGCAGGACATGATTAATCTATGTTTTACGTCTGTGCTGACATAGAGCGAGTTAAATACGCTAGAGTCCGCCCATGCAAACCATACAGCGATAAAAAGTCCGGCAAATGCTAGAAAACCACCCACGGTTAAGTGGTCACTTAAAAAATTACCAAGTAAGAAGATGATGACCACATGGATCAAATCGTAAAATAACTCTACCCAATGCACGTGGTCATGTGCATCATCATGATCTAAGTGGTGTTTTGGTAACCTCCACATTGGATGATTTTCTAATGCCATATTATTTCTCCGGTTTTTCCCAAGCGTAAGGTTTCATCTCATCATCTACTTCTGTATGTGTTAACGCATTGGTAAAGTTAGAGATTAATTTAGCTGCCAATCCAGTTAAAACTTCTAAAGCTTGGCGCTTTGTATAGCCTGCATTTAAGAACTCATTTAGTTTGTCGTCGCCAATGTGTCCTCTATTGTCCAGTAATTCTTTTGTGAAATCGTGAAGCGCCTGAAGTTTTGCATCAGGTATTTGAGTACCGTTTCTTAATGCTTCAATGACATTATCAGGCATTCTAGCTGACTTCATCATCCAAGTATGACCGGGAACACAGTAGTGGCAATTATTTTCAAAGTTTGATGTCATAAATACCACTTGTTGCTCAAGCGGGCTAAACGTTGTGTCTTTCATAAAGCTTGTAAATGTTTGGTTATACGCTTTATAAGTTGCTGGAGCTTCCGCTAAGATTTTATGAAGGTTTGGGATCATCCCAAAACCAGCTAAAGATTGCTCCATTAGCGGTTTTGATGCCGCTGGAGCCGTATCAGGTTCATAATAAGTAAACATAGTTGCTGTCTCTACTTTAAATATTGATTGAGTACACGTTCGAAAGTTGCTACTTCTTGTGCACCAGATAAGGCTTGTTCACCATTAAAAATAAATAATGGTACGCCTTGAATGCCTCTTTGATGCCAGTGTTGTTCGATTAACTTCACTTCTTCACTGTATGAGTTATTAGCTAATATATTCACCGCTTGAGTAGCGCTTAGTCCTACTTTTTCTGCTACGTTGACGAGTTCACTTTCGGTGAACTCTCCTCTGTTACTAAAGAAATGTTCGAAAAGTGCTTCTGCCAATTGGTTTTGCAAATCACTTTCTTTTGCCCAATGCAGTAATTGATGGCATTGATGCGTATTAAGCATTTTCATTTCGTCAAAGTAGTTAAATGTAAAGCCTACTTTTTGGCCTTCTTCCGTTAACATTGCCCTGGCTCTAATGCTGCCCTCTAAAGTCGTCCCGTACTTTTTCGACAAATGTTGTCTCAGGTTTTCACCCTCTTTAGGCATGCTGGGATTAAGCTCGAAGGGGTGCCAGACAATATTAACGTCGAATTTAGTGTCAAAATTGGCTAATGCCGTTTTTAAGCGACCATAACCAATTACACACCAAGGACAAACCACATCAGATACAATATCAATGTTAAGTTGTGTCTTTGATATCATTACTTCTTCTCAACGATAATTGCAGTGATTGTTGTTTTACCAACATTTTTAACTTGATGCTCCCACTTGTCATGCCACATTACATAGCCGTCAGGGATTTCCAATGTCATGTTTTTTTCACTCGTCGTTATTATCGCCTTACCACCTTTTTCAAAGTAAACAGTTTCAGCATTGTGTTTATGCCAATTATCTTGCTCACCCGGTTTAAGTGTCATCTTAAGTACCGTAACCTCTTCGTTCTCAAGTAGAAGTTCATACTGGTTTGGCGAAGCGATGTGTGCAGATTCGACTTTCGTGTCTTCTGCAAACGCATTGCCAAACAATAGGGCTGAAATAACAGCAGTCAATACAACTTTTTTCATAAGAACTCCTATTTATGCATACCACGGATAGGATAGTTGTTAGCAGGATTGCGTATCCAATCTAAGCCACTAATTAATGACTGAAGCTCTGGTCTTACAAACGGGTTGTTAGAAATATCGGCAACGTGCACTTTGCCTTCGCTGTTAATTACATATAACCCTGGCTCAGCAAACGGATGGTCAGTTTCTTCAGGCGATCTTGGATCTGATATATACAAGCCAAGTTCTTCCATTTGTTCAACAGTAAGGCCGTATGCGATAGGAAAAGTCACATTAAGTCTATCCATATGACTCTCTAGTTGTTTTTTACTGTCACCAGAAACGGCGATTAAATCTACGCCTGTTTGAGCGAGTAGGTTCTTCGCACTTTCTAATTGGTTCAGGTATCGTGTACAAAGTGGGCAGTGCTGTCCTCTGTACACAACAACCATCTTCCAATCTAAACCATTTTCAGGTGTTGATAGTTTTTTTACTTCACCACTTAGTAGCTTTGCTTCAATTGCAGGAAAATCAGCACCAGCATGCAGTTTATTGGTATATTCAATGTTCATATCTATTCCTTAAAAATGTTTGTTAATGTGAGCTTCAAAACGTTTGAAGTCATTTTCAACATCTGCATTTTTCATCACGTCAAAGCACGCAAACGTTTCCATTGGTTTCATACCAAAGAACTTGAAGTTCATATGCATAGGGAACATTAAGTCGTCGATTGATTTACCATCAAAGAACTCAGTAGCATCATTAAATGACTCTTCTGGTGCATTAAAAGTGAGAGACATCATATATTTGGTATTTGTTAGCGTGCCGCCCATACCATAATTTTTCTTAGGCGCTTCTTCTGTTCGGCCGTCGCCTACACATAACGCGCCGCCCATACCTGCTGTATACACTTCATCCATATATTTTTTGAATGACCAAGTAACGCCCATCCAATTTACAGGAGTTTGAAGAATAACGATGTCAGCCCATTGATGATTCTCAAGTTCTTTTTCAACATCTATGGTTTCCGACATTGTCACTACACGTGTTTTGTGACCTTTTTCTTCTAATAAGCTAGCTGCTTTATCTACTAGCGTACCGTTAAGCTTACCTTCAGAAAAAGGGTAATACTGGTGACCATTGATAATTAAAATATTGCTCATTTTTGTTTCTCCAAAATTAAAATTTATTTTGAACGGTTATTTGTGGTATATTTTAGGTACCTTTTAACAACAATCAATTAGTATACTTTTAGTAACCTAGAATAAATAAGTGAGTAATTGTGGAAAGTTCAATAGAAACAGATAGTAAGGGAAGAAAAAAAGTTTATAACGCATGCATGGAGCCTTGTGCAATTGAAAAAGGCATGCGACTAATAGGCGGAAAGTGGAAAGGTTCAATCATTTATCACCTGAAAGATGAGCCAGTCCGATTTAATGATTTAACTAGAATGCTAGGCGGTGCCACTAAGAAAATGGTCGATCAGCGCTTAAAGGAACTGGAAGACGAAGGAATGGTAATTAGAAAGGTTATTAGTGATAGACCTATAGCTGTTACATATGAATTAACTGCTTTTGGGAAGTCAGCTTTACATATCTTGGAAGAGTTAAGAATTTGGTCAGAATCTAATGATGTTCAGATAAATTCAAAGTAGCTTATTAATTAGCTCATCTTTTAAGGTAATCTCGCATTTGTTCAGCCAAGACTTAGCCGACTCTATATCATTAAAAAACTTAAAGTTTAGGTTTTTACCTTGATAAAGCCCACGTATTTGTTGCTTAAATGCTTGTGGGTATGCAGATTTTGTTAAGTAGAATGCGACGTTGTTAAGTCCTGTCGCTATGCGTTGAGTTGTTGCGGTTTTAAATATTTCACATACCTCAGGGATCATTAAACTCTCACCATCAAGGACAGCAAATACTGAATAAGAAGAGCATTTATTGACTGTCAGTAGCGTGTTGAAGTCATTGTTATAGTGCTCAAACGTTTCAAAGTTCCATGGTCCTAGTACCTTTATATAAAAAACATTATTTGAAAATGTTATGTAAAAATCTCCATGTTCATTCATAAACTCTTAACCTAAGATTTATAACTAGTTTCACATTTAATCGTAATATATGAACCTTAATCTAGCCAACTGACTAGATTAAGGTTGCTTTGCTTTAGCATTTTGAAAAAACTCAGTTTAACCTTTTCTGAGTGTCCGTTATTTCAACATACGAATAATGAGTGAGATTTACTTGAACGACTCTTAATGGCACTAAGCTACAGTTACGAGTCACCCAAAACTGGAGGAAATCCCGTTCTTCAACGGGATAACTGTGCTAGTTGGCTTACTTTTCTAGATGACATTAATCATTAGCTACTTAGCTGAATTTACGTTAACCACACTTACGCTACCTGAGCCATCGCTGATTAACTCAAACGCTTGTGCTGTGTCGATATTAATACTGCCGGAACCATCAGAGACCATGACTCGGCCTGCGATATTTTTAACATCAATACTACCTGAGCCATCAGATATATTGACATCCCCATCAACTTGATTGACATCAATACCACCTGAGCCATCATTGATAGTCAGCCCGCCGTACTGTTGTCTGATCTCAATCGCACCTGAACCATCATTAACTTCAAGGTCAGCATGATTACTCGTCATAACGATCTCTCCCGAACCGTCATTAATAGAAAAAATAGCCGTATTTTCACTATTAATTGGCCCTGAACCATCACTGATTTCAGTTAACAGTTGTTTAGGTAAATAAACGGCTAAGTTGATCCTGGTATGATTATTATTGTGGCATGTATTGGCTTTAAGCTTGGCTTTGTTATCACTCAATGAACCTAAAGTTAAGCAGTATGGCGATCCTTTTTCTTCTTGATAGATCTCTGCAGTCACTTCAATCACACTATTGTCATGGCCAATAAGCGTTAAACTGCCAGCGCCAGCTTCAATTGAAAAATGGCGTAAATTATCTGCTGGTAATGATAACGTTTCAGTACCAACTTTTTGGTAGTCGTCAAAAAACGAATGGGCAGAGGTGTTAAATATTGTTGCTGAGATCAGTACTGCTATAAGTTTTTTCATGTTTATCAATCCTTGTTGTCGTTTTTATCTTAGTCTCACATAAAACACAAAAGGTTTAGAGGATAAAAAATTTATTTTCCAAATTTACCTATCCCGCTTTAAATTCATTGATATTTTGCCAAATCAAGTAAGCAGTATATTGAGGGATATAGATGATAGTTTGAGATGAGTTTATTTTTTTTTACATAAAACAAAGCTCGGTATAACCGAGCTTTGTGCTTCAATGTTAGAGAATAAATTAGTTAGGTTAAAATTCTTCTAACAAGTATTCCATTGAATCTTCGTAGATTCTGAGCTCCTTTTCTAACTGGAATTTTTCCTTCAGTTGTTCTATTTCGCGCCACTTTCGTTTTTTGTTTGTAGTTTTTGTTTTCGGTTGTTCTACTGCTTCAAGCACACTGCTAATTTTATCCATGGAATGCTCCTTTTTTCTACAACTGCATCTTTTTAATATCATACCCTGCTGTAGAATAAAACAACTTTATGAAGAAAATTTTACGATTTTTTAAACGCTTTTTACCAAGCCCTTACTAGAACAAGCTTTTCAGCTGATGTTCTAATTTTTCCTGATCAGCAGCAAAATTGCGAATACCTTCAGCAAGCTTTTCAGTCGCCATTGGATCTTGGTTTAACTGCCAACGGAAAGCTTGCTCAGTCAGGGTTGGTAACTTGCTTGCTTGAGCATTGTCTGGCGTTAATTTTCGCTCAATTTTACTTTCTGTATTAGCGAGTTCATCCATCAACTGAGGGCTCAGTGTTAAGCGATCACAACCTGCAAGCTCAGTGATTTCACCGACATTTCTAAAGCTCGCGCCCATCACAACAGTGTTGTAGCTATTCGCTTTGTAATAGTTGTAGATATTAGTGACCGAAATAACACCTGGGTCTTCATCAGCTGTGTAACTTGCTTTGCCCGTGTCTTTTTTATACCAATCTAAAATACGACCGACAAATGGCGAGATTAAATAAACCCCCGCTTCTGCACATGCTTGAGCTTGAGCAAAATTGAACAACAGCGTTAAATTACAATTGATACCTTCTTTTTCAAGTACTTCTGCGGCTTTGATCCCTTCCCAAGTTGAGGCTATTTTGATCAAGATGCGATCATTTGAAATGCCCGCTTCGTTATACATCGCCATTAACTTGCGCGCTTTTGCTAATGTTGCTTGAGTATCAAAAGACAATCGCGCATCAACTTCCGTTGAAATTCGGCCAGGCACTATTTTTAAAATTTCTAAACCGATGAGCACAGAAAGTTTATCGGCCGCATCAATCACTTGTTTGCTTTCGTCAGATGATTGTAATTTTGCCCAATCAACCGCTTGCTGTAATAGCGTTTGATAAGCAGGCAAGGCTGCAGCTTTGAGTAATAATGAAGGGTTAGTTGTTGCGTCTTGTGGCTGAAACTTTGCAATGGCTTCAATATCACCGGTGTCGGCAACCACAGTGGTCATGGTTTTTAATTGCTCTAACTGATTTGTCATAACTTTTCCTTTCTTGGCTCGTCGCCAAGTAATACGTCCAATTTGTAAAAATATTACATCATTCTACACGTAAGATGCAGTATAAAATTGCTATTACTTATATTTTGTTTACTAAATGGTCAGGTAGCTAGTTTTATTACATGAAGGTAACGAACGTTAACTCGATATACACAGCAAAAACTCATCTGCGTATATATGAATGTAACAGAGCTATGTTATAGTTTCATTTAACGTTCACTATCATGTTAATTATTATGTTATTTGTTGTATCTCCAGCTAAAAATTTAGATTACGAATCACCACTTGCAACTGAGCAATACAGCCAACCTGAGTTGCTTGAGCACGCTCAAGAGCTTGTTGAGCGTTGCGTAAAATTAACGCCAGCAGACTTAAGCTCGCTGATGGGGATCAGTGATAAACTCGCCGGTTTAAACGCGGCAAGATTTGGTGAGTGGCAACAGCCATTCACGCCAGAAAATGCGCGTCCGGCGGTTCTAGCCTTTAATGGTGATGTATATACTGGCTTAGATGCAGCCACACTAAGCGAAGACGACTTTAACTATGCGCAACAACACATGCGCATTTTATCTGGCCTGTACGGCATTCTAAAACCACTTGATTTAATGCAAGCCTATCGCCTAGAAATGGGCACTAAGCTCGATAACGATCGCGGTAAAAACCTCTATGAATTCTGGGGCGACATTATCACCAATCAGTTAAATGATGCCATTGCTTCACAAGGTGACGACTTACTGATCAACCTTGCATCAAACGAGTACTTTAAATCAGTCAAGAAAAAGCAGTTAAAAGCAACGGTTATTACACCTGCCTTTAAAGACTGGAAAAACGGCCAATACAAAATGATTAGCTTTTTTGCTAAAAAAGCGCGTGGCCTAATGGCGCGCTATATCATTGAAAATAGAGTATCGAGCCTCGACGCGCTCAAAGCCTTTAATTACGGTGGTTACACTTACAACGAAGCACTATCAAAAAATAATGATTGGGTGTTTACTCGCAAAGAAGCGTAAAACACACAATACTAACAGTAAGCAGTAGGTTGCTATGTAATTCAAAAAAGTAACCTGCTGAGCATTTT
This sequence comes from Thalassotalea sp. LPB0316, assembly GCF_014898095.1. NCBI lineage: Bacteria > Pseudomonadati > Pseudomonadota > Gammaproteobacteria > Alteromonadales > Colwelliaceae > Thalassotalea > Thalassotalea sp. LPB0316. Next base: position 1,608,797 of record NZ_CP062946.1, on the reverse strand, counting down.
AAGGAGGAATAATGCTGACTTTATTAGCTAAATTATTGCAAGCGCTAAATTCTGAAAGCTCTTCAAGACAAATCGCCCTAGCTGTCGCCTTGGGTTTTTACTTCGGCCTAGCTCCGCTAGCCTCACTTCATAATATTGTCATTTTATTTATCGCATTGTTTATTCGCGTTCATTTGAGTAGCTTCATTTTATCTGCAACCTTTTTTAGCGGTATTAGTTATCTATTCTCCTTTGCCTTGGTTGGCTTGGGTGAGAGCTTACTCACAGCACCAGCGCTTGCGGGCTTATTCACCAGTTTATATCAATTTGATTGGTTCAAATTGGCCCACTTGCACCACACCTATACCTTAGGCGCTTTTGTTTTTGGTTTAGTGATGTTGTTACCTATCTACTTTTTATCGATGCGCCTAGTCGAAAAGTATCGCGAATCATTTATGGCAACACTAGAGCGCTATCGAGTGGTTAAAGCGTTAAAAGCCTCAAAATTTTACCGCATATACACTAGCTTATCCGGCCAAGGAGTTTAATCATGAGTAAAGTCATTCGTTGGCAAGGTATTGCCGGATTTGTCGTTGTCATGGCAACACTCGTTTTGCTTGTTTATTTATTTGCCGAAACAATCGCTCGCAAAGCGATGGAGCATGGTTTAGAAAGCTACACGGGGGCAGAAGTCAATATCGATGAGGTTAACATCAACTATTCACCTTTTATCGTTGACGTTTACCGCATTCAAATAACGGATGCTGCTAAGCCTGAACAGAATGTTGTTGAAATTGCCCATGTCAATGCGGGTGTTGATATTTGGCAGTATTTGCTCGGCAAAGTACTGGTTGAGGAATTGCGTGCCGAGCAGGTTCAATTTGCCACTAAACGCGCAAGTGAAGGAAAAGTTTATCGCGATCCTGAACTATCAATTACCGACAGATTAAAACAACAAGCGCAAAATGCCATGGCTGAAGCGGATATTAGCTTACCCGATCCGAAAGCATTACTCGCCGGCAGTAACTTAAAAACGATCAAAGCGGCCAATGCACTTGAACAGTCTTACCAAGAAGAAAAAGACAAGTTAAGCCAGCTTAAAAGTCAACTGCCAAGTGAAGAAACGATAGAAAACTATCAAAAGCAGGTCGATGCGTTAAGTAAAATTAAGGTTAACTCAATTAGTGATATTAATAAGATCAAGCAAGACTTTGACAAGTTGAAAAAGCAATTTGAGCAAGACAAAGCTATTGTCCTAAAAACCAAAGAGCAGTTGAGTCAAACAAAAAACATTATGGCGAAGCGAGTAAATGACTTAAAAATTGCGCCATCACAAGATTGGCGTGAGATCGAGTCAACTTATCAGCTCGACAATATCGATTCTGCAGACTTTGCTCATATTTTATTTGGTGAAAAAGCACGTGAATATCACGACATGGCATTAACGGTTTATCAATATGTTAAACCACTATTAGCACCTTCGTCCGAGCAGCAAACACTGATTAACCACGCAGCCAAAGGTCGCTTTGTTCATTTTGATGAAGAAAATGCCCAGCCTGATCTGCTAATTAAAAAAGCACACTTTTCGGTGGTAACGCCACAAGGTGATTTTGATATCGATTTATCTGAAGTTACCCATCAACATTGGTTGCGCAATGTGCCTACGCAATACGCGATCAAAACCAATAATCTCCTGACCCAAGGTATCGCTAACTTAGCTGGTCAGTTTTCATTAGCAGCCAATAATGACTTTGAAACACAAGGCAACTGGCAAATGAATAAACTGCCATTACCTGAAGCTGCATTAGCAAAAACTAATGAGTTGAGCGTTACTTTACTGAGTGGTTTACTCGCCGGTAATGGCCAATTTAAAGTATCTAATGACGATTTAGATAGCATCAATGCCTTCACCTTGAGCCAAGCGAAATATCAAGGTAGTGCTGACTCGTCGCTTGCCAAAGCAGTGCTAGAAACAATCAGTAGTTTAGATACGCTCGAATTAGGTGTTAACGCGACAGGATTATTAGCATCGCCTAACTTTTCAATAAAATCGCCAATGAATCAAATTTTACAAAAAAGCGTGATGAGTCAAGTTAACAGTAAACTTGCAGGGTTTAAGTCAGATATTCAAGCAGGGCTCAATGAGAAACTCGCCAATGGCTTAAAATTAGGTGATAGTGCCGATGCTGACATTCTCGATTTTGAAAACCTTTTAAACGCCACTGACGGCTCTTTATCAAACCTGTTAAACAACGATATCGTTAAACAACAAGAAGATAAACTCAAGAAAAAAGCGACCGATAAACTCAAAGGTAAACTCGGTGATTTATTTGGCGGCTAGCAATATCGACATGGCGCTTCAACGCGTTCAGGCTAGAACGCTTGAGCGCGCAAAGGTTATAAGGTCAAAGTTTAAGGAGAGGATATGGACATTACAATGAAGCTATTAGCTTGGTGTCTAATTTTAAACTACGGTGTGTTGTTACTGTGGTTTATCGCGTTAGTGTTAGCAAAACCGATGATCTACAAAATGCACAGCCGCTGGTTTGATATTAGTTTTGAGCAATTTAACCAAATGAATTATATCTGCTTTGGCTTTTACAAAATCTTAGTGTTTGTATTTAATCTAGCGCCTTATATAGGTTTAAAGCTTATAGGTTACTAAATTAACTTGAACGCTGTAAGGCGAAAACGCTAGATGGCTTGAATGTTTGAAGGCGCTAACGTGAGAAATGAAAGCCGTCATTCCCGAATGTTTTTATCGGGAATCTACTTACCGCCTTATAGCCTATTGAGTTAGCTTGAATGCTGTATGGTGGAAACGCTAGAAGGCTTGAATACTTAAAGACGGGAACATGAGCAAAGAAATCCGTCATTCCCGAATGTTTTTATCGGGAATCTTCTTACCGCCTTATAACCTTCCCGCTTTACGACCTTCCCGCATTTTAGTCTTATGGCTTTTTCGCTTTTTTGCTATTGCGCTTGGCAATTTTCTTCGCCTTGGCTTTTTTCTCTGCTTTAGACTTTTTCACCTTCGGCTTTTTCAATGGCACTTTTGCTTCTTTATTATTCGGGCGTAACCCGTCAATAACGCGTCGTGGCAGTTTTTCATCAATATAGCGCTCAATCTTACCAATCACCGCCATATCATGGGCTTCAACCAATGAAATCGCGGTACCTTTGTTACCCGCACGGCCTGTTCGACCAATGCGGTGCAAATAGATATCAGCTTTGCGCGGCATATCAAAGTTAATTACGTGAGTAACATCATCAATATCTAAACCACGAGCAGCAACATCGGTTGCCACCAAAATACTGACATCGCCACTGCGCACGCGCTCAACAGCACTATTGCGCTTATCTTGTGGCATTTTGCCTTCTAACCAAGCACAAGGCAGTTCTTCACCATATAAGCGACCCGATAAAAATTGCACAGTTTCGCGTTTATTGGCAAATACCACAGCACGCTTAACGTCTTCTTGCTTTAACAAAGCAACTAATAGGGCGTACTTGTGTTTTTTATCATCAGCTAAATGGATCCACTGATGAATTTTTGCCTTTTCTTTGCGCGACGGATTCGACTCTAAAAACACCGGCTCTTCTAATAATTCTTTTGAGAATTTTAAAACGCCAGAACCTTCTAACGTGGCAGAAAACAACATCGTTTGCTTGCGCCAGCGCGCTTCGCCAACAATGCGATTAATGGTCGCAGCAAACCCCATATCTAACATGCGATCGGCTTCATCAAGTACCAATATTTCAATTTCTCGCGCGTCGAACTGTTCAGTTTCAATATATTCAAGCAGGCGACCAGGCGTTGCAATGAGCATGTCGGTAGTGCTAGTGAGAATTTCTTTGTGCGAGCCGTAGTTCACACCACCGGTGATCACGCCAGTTTTTACACTGGTGTATTTAGTCAACAACTGAGCTTGTTCGTAAATTTGCAGTGCTAACTCGCGAGTCGGCGATAAAATAAGTACGCGAGGAAAGCCCGGTTTCGTTCGTGGGTAATCTAGCAAGTGCTGAATTACTGGTAATAGAAACGCTGCTGTTTTACCCGTACCGGTAGGTGCTGAGGCTAATACATCTTTACCTGCCATCGCTTCTGGCAATACAAGTTGCTGAATAGACGTTGGTTTTTTAAATCCGATATCTTTTACCGCACCCAACAACTCATTGTCGAGATCAAACTGCTCAAACATATTTGTTCACTAATAATTAAAAAATTAACTGAAATTATAATGTTAAAGTGAATATTTTCCTAAACACTTTATCCATTATCGCGTTTCAAGCTGTATCGCTTAAATCAAGAAAGGCTGAATTTTACGATGCTGCCAAGCTTGCTTGGATTTCTTCTAGCACCTGTAACGTCCACTGAGCAATGCGTTCATCCGTCAATTGATACTGATTTTCATCATCAATCGCCAAACCGACAAACTGAGATTGATCGTCGGTTAACGCTTTTGACGCTTCAAATTCGTAACCTTGATTTGGCCAATAGCCAACAATTTGGCAACCACTTGGCAGTATTTGCTCATGTAACATACCTAAGGCATCTTGGAACCATTCGGTATAACCAATTTGGTCACCCATACCGTATAGCGCGACGATTTTTCCTTGTAAATCAAGCGAAGCAACCTCTTCCCAGTGAGACTCCCAATCTTCTTGAAGCTCGCCGTAGTCCCAAGTTGAAATACCAAAAATCAGGTAATCGTAATCTAAACATAGGCTAAGTGGTACGTCTTTAATATTGTGTAAATCAACTAACTCCTCACCAATGGCTGCTTGGATTTTCTCCGCCGCCATTTCGGTATAACAAGTCGTTGAACCGTAAAACAAACCTATTTTCATTAAAATTACATCAAACGCTATTTACTCTGTGGCGCGCAGTTTACCAAAATCCTCAATTACAAGGCTAGTAATATTACTAATTTGTTGCATTAACCATGCACAATTAATCGACAAATTGTTAATTGAACCCTAGTTAATTTGCAATTAGTAGTTATAAACGGTAATTTTATCGCCGAATTTTAGGTCTTATTATGATAAGTCAATTAATACAGGTTGTTTTGATGTTTAAAAAATTACTCCTTGGTTTTGTTTCAGCGAGCCTATTGTTAAGTTTTTCACTCATGCCGCTATCGGCTAACGCAGCGCTAAGTAGCCAAGAAGAGCAAGTAATAAAAACGAAAATTGGCCAAAAGCTGGGCTTAGCCGTTAGCGAAGTAAAAGAATCCCCTATGGCCGGATTGTATGAGTTGATAACTGAAGCCGGTTTATTTTATACCGACAAAAATGGCGATTTTTTCCTTCAAGGTAAGCTCTATGGTATAGCCGGTGAGGTGATCAACCACAGCGAAACAACGTTAGCTAAAATGCGAGTCGACGGCATGGCAAAATTTGCCGAAAATATGATCGTCTACCCAGCTAAAGATGAGAAGCACGTGGTTACCGTCTTTACTGATATAACCTGTACCTATTGCCGACAAATGCACAAAGAAATGGATAAATACCATGATCTTGGCATTACTATCCGATATTTAGCTTACCCGCGTGAAGGCATTTACAATCGCATTGGTGAGTTCACCAACGGGTATAAGGATTTGCGCTCTATCTGGTGTAATGAGAACCCAAACAAAGCACTGACGAAAGCAAAGGACGGTGGCGGCGTAGCCCTACGTATTTGTGAGACGAGCGTTGAAGACGAGTTTTATTTTGGCCGCCAAGTTGGCGTTTCAGGTACACCGGCTATCATGCTAGAAAACGGTACAATGTTTAGCGGTTTCAGACCTCCACAAGCCTTACTTCAAGAAATCAACAAGCAACAATAAGCGAATACTTAGCTTAATATTTATTATCAAAAACGAGAGCCTAGCTCTCGTTTTTTACTTTAATTTGCCGTAGGCTTAACCACACTATATTTCGCTAAGTTCTAGATCGACTCGACGTCGCTTTATCTTCATCATGCAAAGACAAATCATTCAACGCCCTGCAGTATCCGACGAGCACATCCTTGCACCATTACATCCCATTATTAGACAAATTTATGCCCAGCGCGGGGTAAAAAGCGATGAAGAGCTCGCATTACAAGTAGCAAACTTAGCCGATGTGAATGCCCTTGACGGCATTCAACAGGCAAGTGACATTTTATACCAGGTAATGCTAGCCAAAGAGAAAATCTTTATTATTGGCGACTTTGACGCCGATGGCGCGACTTCAACGGCGTTAATGATGGAAGGACTAAGTTTATTTGGCTATCAGAACCATGAGTTCTTAGTGCCTAATCGTTTTGAATATGGTTACGGCTTGTCTCCCGAAATTGTCGAAATAGCCCATCAACAAGGCGCGCAAACACTGATCACCGTTGATAGCGGCATTAGTTGTCATGCCGGTGTTGAAAAAGCAAAAACGCTTGGTTTAACCGTGATCATCACTGATCACCATTTGCCGGGTAATCGCTTACCTTGTGCCGATGCCATTGTTAACCCAAACCTCGCCAGTTGTCAGTTTCCCTCAAAAGCCTTAGCAGGTGTCGGTGTAGCCTTTTATTTAATGCTAGCTTTGCGCAAAACACTTAGAGAGCAAAACTACTTCGCTAGCGTTGGAATAAACGAGCCCAATATAGCGCAACTGCTTGATTTAGTGGCATTAGGCACGGTTGCCGATGTTGTGCCACTCGATGCTAATAATCGCATATTAGTGCAGCAAGGTCTCAATCGAATTCGCGCAGGTGTCACCCGGCCAGGTATTCAAGCGCTGATTGAAATCGCCAAGCGCGACCAAAGCCAGTTAGTGGCCAGTGATTTTGGCTTTGCCCTCGGGCCAAGGATCAACGCCGCTGGCCGGTTAGACGATATGTCTTTTGGCATTAATTGCTTATTAGCTAACGATATCAGTAGTGCGCGAATGATGGCAGCTGAGCTTGATGGCTTAAATAAAAGTCGCCGTGAAATTGAACAAGGCATGCAAATTGAAGCTGAGGCCATTATGAGCCGCTTGAGCTTTAATCAAGATAATCTCCCCAACGCTATTTCACTTTATCAAAAAGATTGGCATCAAGGTGTTATCGGCATTGTTGCAGGGAGGATCAAAGAAAAGTTTCACCGCCCTACGATCGTTTTTGCGCCAGCTAGTGAAGAAAACATTAGCGAAATAAAGGGCTCTGCACGTTCAATTGAAGGCCTACACATTCGCGATTTACTTGAACATATTGCCGGCCAACACGAAGGCATTATTCTCAAATTTGGCGGTCATGCAATGGCGGCAGGCTTATCCATTGACGTGAGTCGTTTCGAAGAGTTTCAACGTTTGTTTAGCCACTATGCCGGTCTTTGGATCAAAGAAGAAGACTTTCAAGGAAAACTCTATTCTGATGGCCAGTTACCTGTCAGTGAAATGACCATAGAATTTGCCCAACTAATCCGCGATGCAGGCCCTTGGGGGCAACATTTTCCTGAGCCTATTTTTGATGATGTATTTACCTTATTACAACAGCGTATCGTCGGTGAAAAGCATTTAAAGTTGATGGTACAAAAAGACGGCGTCGCCTTTGATGCGATTGCCTTTAATGTTGATGTAAAAGCTTGGCCTAATCACCAAGCAAGTCGTGTTCACCTTGCTTATAAGCTCGATATCAACGAGTTTAGAGGTAGAAAGAATCTCCAGTTAATGGTCGAAAATATCGAGGCTATTTAATACCCAAGAAGGCGACAAAACGCTATGGTGAAAAATTAAGCACCCTTCTAGCATCAACGCCTTCAAGCCTTGAACTTTTTTACTTCAAACTTTTCGACTAATAACCTTTAAAGTCGTTTATTTGGTGTGTTTTATACGCTACAATGCGCCACTATTTTATCGGCGATTTCTAAGCAAAACGGAAATGTTTGAAGTAAACCCTGTATTAAACAAATTAAAAGATATTCGTGAGCGCACCCAGATGCTTAGGGGGTACCTTTGACTACGATATTAAATCAGAGCGCCTGGTCGAGGTTTGCCGCGAATTAGAACTGCCTGAGATATGGAACGAACCTGAACGTGCGCAAGCCCTAGGAAAAGAGCGCGCATCGCTAGAAGCTGTTGTTCACACGGTTGATCAACTAGAGGCCGGTTGTGACGACGTTGAAGGTTTAGTTGAACTTGCTGTTGAAGAAGAAGACGAAGAAACCTTCAATGACGCTCAAGCAGAGGTCGAAGGCCTAGACGAAAAATTAAACACCTTAGAATTTCGCCGCATGTTCTCTGGCGACTCAGATCAGAGCGATTGTTACTTAGACATTCAATCGGGCTCTGGCGGTACAGAAGCACAAGATTGGGCAGAAATGCTAATGCGGATGTACTTGCGCTGGGGTGAGTCACACGGTTTTAAAACCGAAGTACTGGAAGTCTCAGACGGTGATGTTGCCGGTATCAAAGGCTGTACAATTAAATTCTCAGGTGATTACGCTTACGGTTGGATGCGCACAGAAACCGGGGTTCACCGCTTAGTGCGTAAATCGCCGTTTGATTCAAGTGGCCGTCGCCATACTTCATTTGCCTCAGCGTTTATTTACCCTGAAATTGACGACAACATTGAAATCGACATCAACCCAGCTGATTTACGCGTCGACACGTTCCGCGCTTCTGGTGCTGGTGGCCAGCACGTTAACAAAACCGACTCGGCAATTCGATTGACCCATATTCCAACGGGCGCCGTAGTGGCTTGTCAGGCAGACCGTTCACAGCACAAAAACCGTGCAACGGCGATGAAGCTTTTGAAAGCTAAGTTATACGAGATGGAAATTCAAAAGCAAAATGAAGACAAACAAGCACTTGAGGAAGGTAAATCAGATATCGGTTGGGGTAGTCAAATTCGCTCTTACGTATTAGACGACAGCCGAATTAAAGACTTACGCACAGGTGTTGAGAATCGCAATACCCAAGCCGTACTAGATGGCGACCTAGATAAATTTATCGAAGCCAGCCTGAAATCGGGACTATAAGAGTAACAAGTTAAAAAGTAGGAAGGTTGATAAGTCAGTAACGTTAAAACCTTTAAACCTTCCAACCTTAAAACATTTTAAATTAACCTAGTTTGAGACTGAAAATGACAGACCAAGCAAAACAAGACGAAAACAAATTAATTGCCGAACGTCGCGGCAAATTAGCGCAAATTCGAGAAAACTGCAGTGCCAACGGCCACCCAAACAAGTTTGATCGAAAACATTATGCAGCTGATTTACAAGCTGCACACGGTGATAAAGACAAAGAGACGCTTGAAGCTGAATCAGACGTTTACTCTATTGCTGGTCGTATCATGGCTAAACGCGGTCCGTTCCTTGTCCTCCAAGATATGACGGGTCGTATTCAAGCCTATGCAGACAAAACCGTTCAAAAAGAAATTAAAGCCAATCTAGGTGGCGTATTAGACATCGGCGACATCATTGGTGTTACGGGTACTCTGCACAAATCTGGCAAAGGCGACTTATACGTCAACATGAACGAGTACCAGTTACTTACTAAGTCACTGCGCCCATTACCAGAGAAGTTCCACGGTTTATCAGATGTTGAAACCAAATACCGCCAACGTTACGTTGATTTAATTATCAACGAAGAAACGCGCGAAACCTTTAAGGTGCGTTCGAAAATCGTCGAAGGTATTCGTCGTTTCCTAACCGATCGTGACTTCATGGAAGTTGAAACGCCAATGCTACAAACCATTCCTGGTGGTGCAACGGCCAAACCTTTCGTTACCCACCACAACGCATTAGATGTGCAAATGTTCATGCGTATTGCGCCAGAGTTATACTTGAAGCGTTTAGTCGTTGGTGGTTTCGAAAAAGTCTTCGAAATCAACCGTAACTTCCGTAACGAAGGTTTATCAACGCGTCATAACCCTGAGTTCACCATGATCGAATTCTACCAAGCGTACGCTGACTACAACGACTTAATGAACTTAACTGAAGATATGTTACGTACTCTAGCGCAAGACGTGATGGGCACAACAGTCATTCGCAATACTGTCAAAGACGCTGACGGTGAAGTCGTTGAAGAGAAATTCTACGACTTTGGTCAGCCATTCCAGCGCTTATCTATGGTTGATGCCATCTTAAAATACGCCAAAGACGGTGTTGTTACAGCAGATGACGAAGTTGCTCTGCGCGATCCTGAAAACCACTTTGATCAAATCAAAGCGCTAGCCAAGAAAGTTCACGTTAAAGAAGGTGACGCGGCAAAAGTTTGGGGCCCTGGTAAGTACATTTGTGAAATCTTTGAAGAAGTTGCCGAGCACTTACTTGATCAACCAACCTTTATCACGGAGTACCCGTGGGAAGTTTCACCACTTGCTCGTCGTAACGACGAAAATCCATTCATCACCGACCGCTTCGAATTCTTCGTTGGTGGCCGCGAGTTAGCCAATGGCTTCTCTGAGCTAAACGATGCAGAAGATCAAGCAGAGCGCTTTAAAAAGCAAGTTGAAGAAAAAGATGCTGGTGACGATGAAGCGATGCACTTTGATGAAGACTACATCAACGCACTTGAATATGGCTTACCACCAACAGCGGGTGAAGGTATCGGTATCGACCGCTTAGTCATGTTATTTACCGACTCGCCAACGATCAAAGACGTGATTTTATTCCCGCACATGCGTCCGCTAGCGGAATAGTGTTACCGACACTTTTTAAAACGGGGTCAGAGTAAAAATACTCTGACCCCGTTTTTTTACTCTACAACAACACTCTTTTTCTTCTCAGTTAACTTTGTTAGAGTTGATACTTATTGAAATAAAAATAAAAAAATGGATTTTATTATGGTTAGCCTCACAAAGACTTCTATCGCTTGTTTACTCGCATTCAGCACTTTTTTATCCTCTAATGCTGGTGCGCTCGAGTCACAAGCAAACTTATCAAAGCAACTAGCGACAATCACAAACGCTGTGCCAATTAAACGAGTGGCAGCCCGCTATCCAACAAATGAAGCTAGAGCCGGTCGTGAAGGTTGGGTTGTTTTAAGCTATGTAATTGAAACTGATGGCGAAGTTTCAGGTATCGTCATTGAAGACTCTTCAGGCTCATCACAGTTTGAAAGAGAAGCAATTCGGGCTGTAGAAAAATGGCAATTTAGCCCAGCTATTGAAGATGGCAAACCGGTCACTCAATGTAAAAACACCGTCCAACTTGACTTTAAAATGCACAATAGTGGTGTTGGTGTCTCAAGAAAGTTCCTCAGTTTACACAATCGATTCAATGAAGCGTTAAACAACGAGAGCGCAACCAGTACTGAGCTCGATAAACTTGCTCAATCTATGGAAAATTACGAAATCGTTTTAGGTATCGAAAGTTATTACCAAAATGTAGCACTGGCTCAATATGCCGAAAAACAAAACCAGCCAGAAAAGCAACTCTATCATTTAGATCGAGCTTTACGCTTCTCAAGGCTTCGAGAGTTTGCCAGTGACACCGAATTAACCCAGAAACAAATGGAAGTAAAACAATCGATTGAGCGCAATCTATTTCCTGTGTTGCATCAAAAGTTACTGTTAGAGCTTGAAACGCAAGACATTGCTAACGCAATTAAGACAGTCAACTCACTTTTGAGCTTAGAGATAAATAAAAAGCACCACCCACTTTATGCGAAGCAACAAGAGCATTTAGAAGCACTCATCAATAGTGATCAGTTGATTAGTAAACGGGTTAATTTGGCAAACAAAGATGTACTCAAACACCGCTTATTGCGTAACAAGTTTATGTTAAAGGATATCGATGGTCGACTAACCAAACTAGATGTTAGATGCCAAAATCAACGTCATATATTCAGTGTTAATGAGCAGTCGGCTTGGCAGCTTCCCGAGCACTGGCAGGCTTGCTCTGTGCTATTTTACGGCGAGAACGATACGACGTTCACGATAGTAGAGTTACCGGAAGGTGACAACCTCGTAGCAAGTACAAGTAAATAAAAAAAGGCAGCTTTCGCTGCCTTTTTTAAAACATCTAGCCATTAAAACAAGAAGTCGTCTGCAGTGAGTGACATCATCGATTCGCCACCATTATTGATACAAGCCGCGTGACCTTTTACCCGTGGTAAAATGCGTTGGAAGTAAAACTGAGCTGTTTTAATTTTCGCTTGGTAAAACGCTTGTTCGTCGGTGCCAGTTGCTAGTGCATTCATCGCAACCTTGGCCATTTTTGCCCAGAAGTACGCTAACGTCATATAACCTGAGTACATTAGGTAATCAACCGATGCTGCACCAATTTCATCTGGGTTGGTCATTGCCTTCATACCAATTTCTTTGGTCATTTCTTGCCACTTAACACCGAATGAGATCATTGGCTTTATGAATTCAGCCATCTCGTCGTCAGTGCCGTGCTCTTGGCAAAATGCCATGACTTCAGCAGCAAATGGCTTAATTAGCTCACCTTTTGAGCCTAGAATTTTTCGGCCTAATAAGTCGATCGCCTGAACACCCGTAGTACCTTCATACAACATACTAATGCGCGTATCACGCATTAACTGCTCCATGCCCCACTCTTTGATAAAGCCGTGACCACCAAAGATTTGTACACCATGAGAAGTACACTCAAAGCCTACTTCGGTTAAAAACGCTTTAGCAATCGGCGTGAGTAATGCAAGTTTACTCTCAGCAACAGCTTTGAGTTTCTCATCGGTACCATGCTCTACTTCGTCAACCAATTGTGCTAAGTAACCAATGAACGCGCGACCACCTTCAGCAATTGATTTTTGCGTTAATAGCATGCGACGAACATCAGGGTGAACGATAATCGGATCAGCAGGACCGTCAGGGTTTTTAGGGCCCGATAATGAACGCATTTGCAGACGCTCTTTGGCGTAGGCTAAAGCACCTTGATATGATGCATCTGCGGCTGCCACACCTTCATTAGCAACGCCTAAACGCGCTGCGTTCATAAAGGTAAACATACAGTGTAACCCGCGGTTTACCTCACCAATTAAATAGCCTTTGGCATTGTCAAAGTTGATCACACAAGTGGCATTGGCATTGATACCCATTTTGTGCTCAATAGAGCCACAGTTAACCCCGTTGCGATCAGCTTTTTCCCCGTCAGGTGTCACATTGAATTTAGGTACAGCAAAAAGTGAAATACCTTTAGTACCTGCAGGTGAGCCTGGAATACGAGCGATCACAATATGAACGATATTTTCAGACAAATCGTGTTCACCAGCAGAGATGAAAATTTTAGTGCCGGATAACGAGTAAGTGCCGTCATCGTTTAATTCAGCTTTCGTGCGCAGCATACCTAGATCAGTACCACAATGTGGCTCAGTTAAACACATAGTACCTGTCCATGTGCCTTCAACTAATTTAGGCATAAACATTGTTTGTTGCTCCGGCGTACCGTGGGCTTCTAATGTTGCTAACGCACCATGGCTTAAACCAGGATACATAGCAAAAGAATGGTTAGCTGCTGATATCATTTCACCAATGTGGGTGTTTAATGAGTGTGGCAAGCCTTGGCCACCAAACTCAACGCTTTGCGAAAGCGTCGGCCAACCACCTTCAACATATTGTTGATACGCTTCTTTAAAACCGTCAGGAGTGGTAACTTCGCCATCATTCCACGTACAGCCTTGCTCATCACCAATTTGGTTGATTGGCGCTAATACTTGCTCAGTAAATTTACCGGCTTCCGATAAAATCGCATCGACCATATCTTCAGTCGCGTCTTCATAACCTAAGCGGGCGTAATGCTCATTACAGTTGAGTAATTCTTGCATGACAAATTTTGTATCTCTAAGGGGCGCTTTATATTCTGGCATCTTGTTTCCTTATTTCTTTTAAGAGGTCTTACCACTTTTTTTTCAACATTATAAGCAAGAAAAGATTGGCTTTGAAAGCGCTTTTGAAATTATTACGAGCAACTTTCATGTTGATTTACGGTTTAACTATGGTTGAAGCTCAAAAATTTTGCATAAAAAAACGCACTGATAGTGCGTTTTGCTTTTTACTCTGAAAGAGCGTTTTAGTGATTTTTCGCTTCAAAATGAGCAAATACTGTTTCAAATGCCGTTTGTTGGTAATTTTTTAAGCCAGTATCGCGAAAGTCGATCGCGACTTGCGAGCGTTCAAGGGTTTTCTTGATATGTGCTGAAGCGACAATATCGACATCTAAATCCGCGATTAATTGGATCGCTGCTTCAATTTTAAAACCAATCGCCCCTCCGGCAAATTTACCTTTTAATGAGCGACCTTTAATAACCACTTTGTCTACTTGATAATCTTCAAGTAACTTGGCAAAGGCAAATTGGAATTTTCGCATTTCTTCTGCATCGCTTGCATCACCAACAGTTAACTTGGGGACACGTACTTTCGGGATATCGTACAACCCCATATTTAGCGACATTATGCAGATAATTGCATCATTACCTTTAATTTCTACGCCACAAACTTTCATATAAGCTCCTGTTTCTTTATGGCGTTATTATAACGAACAATCAAAGCTTTATACTAATGGAATTACTTGAATTAGCCGGCACATATTGCTACTTTTTTGAAAAATTCAGTAAAAGCGCAGCTTATGACTCAAAAAGTATGTATTGTAACCGGTGGTAGCTCAGGTATTGGCCGAAGTATTGTCGAAAAATTTCTCGCCAAAAATTATCGCGTGTTTAACCTTGATATTACGCCAAGTGATATCGGTGAATTTTGCGCTTGTAATATCACCAATGTCAACGAAGTTGATACGGTGATAAAAACAATTGCCGCCTCATACGCAATTGATGTTTTGGTATCAAACGCCGGCATTCACTTCTCAGCCAATATTGAAAATACTTCCGAAGCCGATTTAGATAAGGTATTTAATATCAATGTCAAAGGTGCCTACGCTGCCATTAAAGCTGTATTACCGAGTATGAAACAAGCAAACAACGGCGCGATTATTTTGATGTCATCCGATCAAGCACTTGTTGGGAAGCGCAATTCCTTTGCCTACAATTTAAGTAAGAGCGCGCTTGCCAGTATGGCAAAAACAACAGCTCTTGATTACGCTCAGTTTAATATTCGCGCCAATGCCGTTTGCCCAGGAACCATTGAAACGCCACTGTACCACAAGGCGATCGACAATTATTGTAAAACATCTGGTGCTGATAAAAGTGACGTTCATCAAGAAGAAGCCGCTCTTCAACCACTTGGGCGACTAGGTCAACCAGAAGAAGTTGCAGAGCTGGTTTATTTTCTCAGCTCAGATAAAGCGCGCTTTATTACCGGTAGCTTACAAGTTATCGATGGCGGCTATACGGCACAATGATAAAAATCATCGATCCCCACATTCATTTGTTCGACATCACGCTTGGCCAATATCATTGGCTAGCGCCTGAAAATCCACCTCATTGGCCTGATAAAGCCCAAATAGCGAGATCCTTTGGTCAGCAAGATCTTGCGCTAACGGGTGAGTTTGCGTTAGCTGGTTTTGTCCACATTGAAGCGGGGTTTGATAACGAACAGCCTTGGCGAGAGCTAGACTTCTTAACGAAACACTGTACTTTACCCTTCAAAGCAATTGCTTATATCGATATTAGCCAAGAGAGAGCCAGCTTTAATGCAACACTAACTCAATTGACTTCATACGATTGTTTCCAAGGAGTTCGGTATATTCTCGAAGATGTTTGTGATGACTTTTTATCCCTACCGCATATTCAACAAAATCTATTAGCCTTAGCCGAGCAAAATATCCTTTTTGAAGTGCAGTTTGCGCTAGACAATCCGTTATTAACGCAAGCACTGCTCAACGTATTAACACTTGCGCCAACATTTAAGCTAGTGATCAATCATTGCGGTTTTTACCCGATAAATAAAACCGGTCAACGTATTTGGTACCACAATCTCAAGCAATTATCAGCCTTTGAAAATGTCTATATCAAGTGCTCTGGTTTAGAAATGGCAGATCCTAAAAACCGTAAAATAGATGCCAATTTACTCACCGAGATTATCAACAAGTGCGTGAAAATATTTTCAACTAAGCGGGTAATGCTCGCCAGTAACTTTCCGTTAACCACACTAGTAATGTCTTATCAATCGTACTGGCAAGCCTTGCACGACACGTTAACCAATGATAAAACACTATGGTACCAACTAAGTTTTGAAAATGCTCGGCAGCTATATCAATTGCCGATATCGAGTCTTAATGTTAATTAGCCTGCTGAGTGAAGAGCATCATGAATTTAACGAAATACATTTCAACTAAACTCGTTTATCTGACCTTAGACAGTACCTTGCGCGATGCAAAAACTTTGTTTGACCGTCATAACATCCATCACCTCATTGTGCTCGACGAGGAAGAAAAACTTGTTGGTATTCTTACCGATCGAGATTTGTATAAGCAGTTAGGCCCTACGATTGGCAGTGCCAAACAAACCCGAGAAGATGAGCGTATTCTCGCCAAAAAAATCCACTTAGTCATGACTCGCAATCCAGTGTCATGCCTACCCAACACTTCCCTAGGTGAAATGGCGGTGTTATTTCACGATAACCATATTTCCGCTTTACCCATCGTCAATGCCGACCACAAAGCTTTAGGTATCATTACTTGGCGAGATATTCTCAAAATGTTAGCCATTAGATACCAAGAAAAGCAACTTGGCATAAGTTAGTTCAATCGCGCTTTTTCATAGACTTTTTGACCAAAGAAAACTATCCTACGCATAGCTAAATTTATGTAATACACGTGCTTGTTAACAAACTGTTTCAGCACGTTGAAAGCAGTAGGTAATAAATGACATATGCAGCAATTAAGGGCTGGGGCAAATGTATGCCGCCAGCTATTTTGTCGAACGACGATCTCGCCACTTTTTTAGACACCAATGACGAATGGATCACCACCCGCACAGGGATGAAGGAGCGTCGTATTTCGCACGTTGATGTTAGTGAACTTGCTCATATCGCATGCGCCCAAGCATTGGCCGTTGCTGGAAAAACAGCGCTAGACGTAGACATGATAGTCTTTGGCTCGACAACATTTGATGAGCAATGTCCAAATTCAGCATCTAATGTGCAACGCTTACTAGGTGCTGATAATGCTGCTTGTATGGATGTTAATACCGCTTGTACCAGTGGTATGTATAGCTTAAGTGTGGCAACGGGTATGATCAAATCTGGCGCAATTAACTCAGCGTTAATCATTGGCGCTGAAGTCATATCAAAGGTAATGGACTGGTCAAATCGCGATGTTGCTGTGTTATTCGGTGATGGCGCTGCGGCACTTTACCTAGAAGCTAGCGAAGAAAAATCAGGCGTTTTAGGAGAGTCTCTAGGCTGTTTTGGTGAATCTCGTGACATTCTTGCGGTACGAGGTCTAGGTGTAAAGTATGCCAATAAAGATCACATTGTCGGCCATACATGGTGGAACTTTTTAGGCCAAGATATATTTAAAAAAGCGGTTGCTGGTATGGCACAAGCTTGTGATAAAACCCTTGAAAAGTTATCAATGAGCGATGCTGATATTGATCTTGTTGTACCGCATCAAGCCAATTTAAGAATTATTGATTCTCTGGCGAAAAAGCTAAAAACCCCGAAAGAAAAAGTATTCATCAACATCGAAAAATACGGCAATATGTCAGCGGCAACGGCGCTTGTTGCGCTAGTTGAAGCGATTGAAGAAGGCCGAATTGAAGCCGGTGATAACGTATTAATGCCAGCATTTGGCGGCGGCTTAACTTGGAGTGCGCATATGTTGTACTTCGCTGAAAAACCCGTATCAGATGCTAAAGCGACAGTATCGCTGCCTCTATGTGAGAAATCAGGATTGGCCTTGGTTCAAGACATTATTCAAGCCAGAAAATAATTGCACTCGCTATCATTTAGAAAGCCTCTTTTACAATGAGGCTTTTTTTATGTGAACCAAAAAATTCCTCTGACGCGTATAGCTATCAAGATTACTTGAGTTTAGCTGTTATGAATTTACCAATTTTTCCATTACCGATTTTTCTATTACCTGAAGGGGTAACCCAGCTGCGAATATTCGAGCAGCGTTATCTCAACATGGTTAAAAACTGTAATAAAACACAAGGTTTTGCAATTAAATATCAAAACCAAGCGCTTGAACAATATGCTGATTGGGCGAGTTGGGTTGAGATCATCGATTTCGATCAAGACGACAACGGCATGTTGCTAATTACGGTAAAATGCAAACAGCTTGTTAAGATTAACGATGCTTTTCAAAATGAAGATCTACTGCTAATCGGCAACGTCAGTGAAAAACCTTTTTGGTCATTCACACCCGTTGACGAAGACCATGAACTCGCGATTAACTTAGCTCACTTAATCAAACACAATCCGCCTTTGGAAAAACTTTATCCAGAGATCGTTCTCGATTTATCTTGGTTGTGCGCACGTTGGCTTGAATTATTGCCAATCAAATTCGATCAAAAAAACACGCTAATCGAACCTTCGAAAATTAACCGTGCTGAATCGCTTATCACCTCCATATTAGCAAGCGCAAAAAGCTAAACTTTTTTCAATTTTTTTTGATCTGTTTGCAGCACCAGTACCGTACTGACTAGTAACACCTAAAAATGGAGACTGGCATGCAAATAGTGGAGCATTCATCTCAAAAACAACAAGGTTTTTCGGCAAAAGTTATGACAAAGCCCTTGTCAAAAGGCAAAAGCCAGAGTAAACCTATAAAGATGAACGAAAAAACAGACTTAGCGCAATTAACAACTTGGCTAGAACAAGTCGCTCAGCACCGAGATAAACAAGCTTTTACCCAATTGTTTAGATTTTTTGCGCCTAAAATCACTAACATCTGCTCGCAAAAATTCAACAACCCGCAACTAGCTGGCGAAATTTTGCAAGAAACCATGACTAACGTTTGGCGAAAGGCCCATTTGTTCCACCCAGAAAAAGGGGCGCCAACCACATGGATTTACTCAATCATGCGCAACGCCAGTTTCGATTTATTACGCAAAATTAAGGCAAAGAAGGAAGACACGTTAAGCGATGACATTTGGCCATTAATTGAAGGTGATCAACAAACCGAAGTAGATTATGACGACCATCTTGAAAATCAACACTTAATGGCGCACATCGACAAACTACCTGAAGCCCAACAACAAGTGATCCGTGGCGTTTACTTTATGGAGCTATCGCAAGAGCAGTTGTCGAAGCAACTCAATATTCCACTTGGCACGATTAAATCAAGATTAAGACTAGCACTGGCGAAGCTCAAGCAACACATGGGAGCAGAACATGATTAAACACCACCCTAGCCAAGAATTATTAGCGTCATATGTTGAGGCTGAGTTACCGGTTTCACTATCGGCTGCTATCGCTATGCATGTGGAGATGTGTCCTGTTTGCGCAGAAAAAGTCGCGACAATCACTGATGAACGCGCTGAAATCTCATTTGAGGTGGCTTCTGGTAAACCTACCGATAGTAAGCTCGAAAACGAAGCTATCGAGCTAGATCTCGACGCTATGATCAGTGCGATTACGGCAAGTGACGACATCGAACAGACAAAAACACCAGAACAAAAAACGATATCAATCAAAGGCAAGAATATTGTATTGCCTAGAGCCATCAGTAACATCCCGACCACGAACTGGTCGAATATCGGCAAGTTATCGCGCGCTCGGTTAGCCCTTGATGAAGGTAAAGTGCGCTCTAGCCTACTCAATATAGAGCCCGGTGGCAGCGTACCAGAGCATACCCACAAAGGCTATGAATTGACGTTGTTGTTATCGGGTAGTTTTAAAGATGATATGGGTGAATATGTCGCAGGTGATTTTATTATGCTAGATGGCGAGCACACTCACCAACCCGTGTCGGAAGAGGGCTGTTTATGCTTTACTGTGTCAGACGATGCCCAACACTTTACCCAAGGTATTAATAAGTTACTTAACCCAATTGCTCAATTTCTGTATTAAGTACTGTAGAGGAATTTATCATGGCTAAACCTATTAACATTGGTATCAGCGCCTGTTTAACAGGCCATGAAGTGAGATATGATGCAAGCGCAAAAACGTCACACTTTTGCGTCAAAGAGCTTGGTCAGCACGTGCAATACAGAAGCTTTTGCCCTGAAGTTGCCGTAGGTTTACCTGTACCTAGACCAACGATTCGTCAAATCAGAAAAGACGATATCATCACAGTTGCCCGCCCTGATGGCAGTGGTGATATTACCGATGCGTTAGAGGAATACGGTAAGCGCGTTGCAAAAGTGGCCAAGCAATTTAGTGGTTTTATCTTTACTGCCAAGAGCCCAAGTTGTGGCATGGAACGCGTCAAAGTCTATCGCGAAGACGGCAAAGGCGCGACTTCAGATGGTGTTGGTGTGTTTGCCCGCGAAATTATGAAAGCCAATCCACTACTGCCTTGTGAAGAGAATGGTCGGTTAAATGATCCGATTATTCGCGAGAACTTTGTTGCCCGTGTGTTTGCTTATCGCAAATGGCAAGATTTAGTCGCTAGCGGCTTAACTAAACACAAATTGATTGAGTTCCACTCAACGTTTAAGTACACCGTAATGAGCCATTCACAGCAAGCTTACAAATCACTAGGGCGATTGTTGGCAGGCAATGAGCTATCATTAGAAGAGCTAGCCGATACTTACATCACCGGATTGATGGAAGCGTTGAAAATAAAGGCGACTCGCAAGGGCCATGCCAATACCTTGCAGCACATTCAAGGGTATTTTTCGCATCACTTATCCAAAGTTCAACGCGAAGAATTGTGCCAGCAAATTGAGGCCTATCGCAAAGGCTTGATGCCACTAATGGTGCCATTAACATTAATTAAGCATTATTTGTTGTCGTTCCCGAAACCCTATCTGTCGAAGCAGTTTTATTTGTCGCCCTACCCGGAACAACTAAAACTGAGATACGGCTACTAGTGATTATAAAAGCTTACCTAAAGGTAGGCTTTTAACATTTATTAAGGAAGAATTTTGTTACTGTGGTTTAGAAACGATCTTCGGATTCACGACAACCCTGCCCTCGAATACGCACTAGCGCATGGCGTTAAACACGCTATCTTTATTGCCACGCCACAGCAGTGGCATAAACATCATATGGCGCCAATCAAAGTCGACTTGATCTTGCGTCATGTCGCACTCCTAAAAGCGCAATTAGCAACATTAGATATTGAATTGCAAGTTGTTAACGCACCGGATTTTAATGCCCAAATTGACGTGATAAGTAAAACACTTGAGTCATTAGGCAGTAATCAAGTCATTGTTAATCAAGAGCTCGAATTAAGAGAGCGTCAGCGCGATCAAAAACTTGCAGCGCTTGATATCACGATTACCGCATTTGAAAGCGATGTTATCGTGCCAAAAGGCTTGGTCAGAAACAACGCTGGCGCGATGTTTAAAGTTTTCACGCCTTTTAAAAAAGCCTGGCTTAATTATCTGCTAAATAACGGCTTTCAATATATCCCAAAACGTGTGATTACGCCGGTAGATTATCACGCGCTTGAACCTTTGCTTCCAAAAATTAGTCGTGGTGACGCAAGTAAGTGGCCACTAGCACCTGATGTAGAAAGCCGGGTGATACCTGAATTCTTACAAACAAAAGTTAGCGCTTATCACGACAATCGCGACATCCCAAGTATAAAAGGCACTTCTGGATTATCGGCTTACCTTAACATTGGCGCGATCAGCAGTCGTTACTTATTAGCCCTGTTATTAAATACCTATCCTGATCTACTCCATCAGCAACCGCCTAATGTCTTTAGTTGGTTAAATGAGTTAATTTGGCGTGAGTTTTATCGCCATTTATTGATGGATTTTCCCGAGCTGATTAAACACAAAAACTTTAACGACAAATACGATGAGCTACCGTGGCGCAATGATCCTGACCATATTAAAGCATGGCAAGAAGGCAAAACCGGTTATCCAATCGTTGACGCCGCCATGCGCCAGCTGAATCAAACCGGTTGGATGCACAACCGCTTGCGGATGATTGTTGCTAGCTTTTTAACTAAGCACCTACTGGTGGATTGGCGTATTGGCGAACAATATTTTATGGAAAAATTAATCGATGGTGACTTTGCTGCCAACAATGGTGGTTGGCAGTGGTCTGCAGGCACGGGGTGTGATGCCCAACCGTATTTTCGCATCTTTAACCCGATAAGCCAGAGTGAAAAGTTTGATCCACAAGGTGCGTTTATCCGTAATTACTTACCAGAATTATCTGATATTCCAGATAAAAAAATACATTTTCCACATGCTTATATCGCCGAGCAGAAACTGACAACTTATTGGCCAGCGATTGTTGAGCACAAACAAGCGCGAGAACAAGCTCTCGCTTTTTATAAACAGTACACGCGGTAAACTATGGCAAATACCAACGAGCTTACATCGATAGACACTACCCCATTGCAAACATCACAAGGTGCTGTACAACCGCTTTGGTTATCACACTTTATTGAAGTTTATCAGCAGCTAGGCACAGATAATTTAGCATTACTCGATTCTGTTTATCATGACCAAGTTACCTTCAAAGATCCAATGCACTTAGTTGTTGGGCTAAAGGACTTACGCGCTTATTTCGATAGTTTATATACCAATCTAATCAGTTGCCAATTTGAGATAACAGAAGTCATGCATCAAGACAACAAAGCGGCGCTCTATTGGCGTATGACATACATTCACAAGCAGCTCAATAAAGCTCAACCGATAACCGTAGAGGGGCATACTAAGCTCATTGCCGAGGGCGACAAAGTTATCTACCACCGAGACTATGTCGATATGGGCGCGATGGTTTATGAGTATATTCCACTCGTTGGCCGAATGATAAAGTACATTAAAAATCGAGCGCAATCATGAAACGGGTTTTGATCACGGGTGCAACTTCAGGTATTGGTTTATCACTAGCTAAGCATTATGCCGCTAATGGCCACCTTGTTTATGCGTGCGGTAGAAATGAACAAGCGTTGAACCAGCTCGTTATTGAGCACCACAATATAACACCACTAGTTTTTGACATTACCGACAAAGCGCAAGTCACTGCGGCCGCCAAACAAGTAGAAGACCTTGATATTCTAATTTTAAATGCTGGGGATTGTCGTTACATAGACGATCCTGTCCACTTTGATGACCAACTCTTTGACCATATTATCGATGTTAATCTCAAGAGTATGGCGACTATGCTTTCGAGGTTTCTACCGATACTCACTACAGCTAAAACTAACGCTTCAATAAACAACAAAGAGAATCGACAAGTTGTGTTCGTCAGCTCAAGTGCGAGCTTAGTGCCATTTCCCAAGGCACAAGCTTACGGCGCATCAAAAGCGGGCGTTGACTATTTGGCCCGTTCATTAGCGGTAGATTTGGCAAAACATCACATTGATGTAACGCTTGTACACCCCGGCTTTATCAAAACACCACTGACTGATAAAAACGATTTTGATATGCCGTTTTTGATCAGTAGCGAACAAGCCGCGCACAGAATTTATCAAGGCGTTGCTAAGCACAAAAGCTACTTGCACTTTCCGAAGCGCTTAACCTGTTTTCTTCATCTTTTTTCGTTATTGCCAACCGCTTGGTGGCAGGCAATTGCAGCATCGAGGCTATCTAAATGAAAAATATCGCCATCATTGGCTCGGGTATTTCCGGTTTAACCAGTGCATACCTACTTTCGCAAAAGCACAAAGTTACTGTGTTTGAGCAGAACGATTACATCGGCGGACACACAGCGACAGTCGATATCAATTACCAAGGTCAAGATTACGCCATAGATACCGGTTTTATCGTTTTCAATGACAAAACCTATCCGAACTTTTTGAAGCTACTTGCCAAACTCGGCATGGACAAACAAGCCACTGAAATGAGCTTCTCGGTGCACAACACCCAAACAGGGTTAGAATATAACGGCCATAACCTCAACACGCTATTTGCCCAACGCAGAAATATTTTTCGCCCGAAATTTTGGCATTTGATCAAACAAATCATCCGTTTTAACAAAGCCTGTAAAGCGGCCTTCGAGCACGGGCAATACGATGAAAACCTAACATTAGGTGAGTTTTTAAACCAACATCAGTTTAGCGACTTTTTTGCCCAACACTATATTTTACCGATGGGCGCAGCAATTTGGTCGAGCTCAATTGATCAAATGAGTCAGTTCCAATTTAAGTTTTTCGTTCAGTTTTTTCACAACCACGGTCTGCTTAACATTACTGATCGTCCGCAATGGTATGTTATTCCCAGAGGATCACGTAGTTATATCAAGCCGTTAATCGAGCCGTTTAAAGATAGCATTAAACTCAACACTAATATTGTCAACATTGAGCGACAACAAGGCAAAGTTCAGATCCACTTGCAACAAGGCGATGAAATACAAGTTGAAGAATTTGATGAAGTGGTGCTGGCTTGTCATTCAGATCAAGCACTGGCATTACTGAGCGATAAAAGCGAACAAGAGCAAGCGATACTGTCAGCGATGCCGTATAGCGCTAATGAAGTGGTTCTGCATACTGATACACAGTTGCTGCCCAAGCGCCGTAGTGCCTGGGCAAGTTGGAACTATCAATTAGTCAACGATCGCACAAAGCCGGCAAGTGTTACCTATAATATGAATATATTACAAGGACTTGAAAGTGATACCACGTTTTGTGTTACGCTAAATCAAAGTGAAGCGATTGCACCAGAGAAAATCTTGCGCAGTTTTGTTTACCATCATCCGATATTTAGTCTTGAATCAATGCAAGCTCAACAGCAGCGCTCAACAATTTGTGGTCAAAACAACACCCATTTTGCTGGTGCATACTGGTACAACGGCTTTCATGAAGATGGTGTACGTAGTGCGGTTGATGTTGCCAAACGCTTTGACTGCCAACTTTAAGTGAGAAACACATGGAACTTCTAGGTGATAGCGCAATTTACCACGGCCAAATCAGGCACCGCCGCTTTACGCCGGCTAAGCACGGGTTTACCTATCACTTATATATGTTGGCGCTAGATTTAGCTGATGTTGAATCTGGTGGCATCAATCAAGGCCTGTTAGGTCAATATTGGTACAAACCGATTCGCTTTGTCGAAAAAGATTACCTAAAAAGTGAACCGGGTGATTTAAGAGCGCGTATTACCAACAAAGTAAACTCCTTAGGTGGTATTTGGCAGGGCGGCAAGGTTGTTATGCTTGTTCAGGCACGCTGCTTTGGCCTGTATTTTAGCCCTGCAAATTTTTTCTTTTGCTACGATGAACACGACAATTGTCGCTACATGTTAGTGGAAGTTAGCAACACCCCATGGAATAAACGTCATTATTACCTGGTTGATTTAACGAAGGTTGAGGCAACCGAAAAAGTGTTTCATGTTTCACCGTTTTTTGATTTAGCTATGCAGTATCACTGGCGTGTCAACCCGCCAACTAAAAAAGACAAAAACTTGCTAGTACATATTGAAAATATCAAGGAGCAAGAAAAACTGTTCGATGCAACCTTGGCGTTAAAGCGAGTACCAATGACAAGTAAACACTTATCACGCGTTTGGTTAACGTTGCCACACATGACGCTGAAAATCGTCGCAGGCATTTATTATCAAGCGTTAAAACTATTTATCAAGAAAGTACCCTTTGTTCCTTATCAAACGAAAAACAGTGGGCATTAAAAAAGAGGTCGTTATGGAGTCAATTGCAAATTTACAGCCGGCTATCAAGTTTAATTGGTTAACCAAACGTTGTCGCAATTTAGTTTTTTCAGCGTTAGAAAACTTGCAAAACGATGAAGTAGAAATTATCGAGGGCAACCATAGTCACAAATTTGGCAAAAAAAAGGCGGTTCACGGTCAAACACCTCTTTCAGGAAAAATTTACATCAAAGATGCTACCGCCTACCTCGATTTCGTCAAAGGTGGCAGCATTGGCGTTGCGGAAGCGTTCATTGAGCAAAAATGGTCTAGCCCAAATCTGACCGAGATCATTCGTATTTTCGCCAGAGCTCAGCAAATCACCGATAACATCGACAATAAAAAATCGTGGCTTAACAGCCTCAAAGACTACTTTTTTCACCGATTAAACCGCAATTCACAATCGGGCTCTAAGAAAAATATTGTTGCCCATTATGATCTAGGTAACGAACTCTATACCCGCTTTTTAGATAAGCGCATGATGTATTCTTCGGCTATTTACCCTGACGAACAGTCTTCACTAGAGCAGGCACAGCTATACAAACTCGATACCATTTGTCAGCGCCTTGATTTATCACCTGACGACCACGTTATCGAAATTGGCACGGGCTGGGGCGGCCTTGCCATACATATGGCAAAATATTATGGTGCAACCGTCACTACAACCACGATTTCTGAAGAGCAATATGCCTATGCCAAAGCGCAAATTGCCGAGCACGGTTTAACCGATAAAATCACCTTACTCAAAGAAGATTATCGCAATCTCAACGGGCAATACGACAAACTCGTGTCAATTGAGATGATAGAAGCCGTTGGTTACGAATACCTACAAAGCTTTTTTGAACAATGTCAGGCCTTAGTTAAGCCAAAAGGTAAAATGTTGATCCAAGCCATTACCATCGCCGATCAACGCTTAGATTATTACCTCAACAATGTTGATTTTATTCAGCGATACATCTTCCCAGGCGGCTTTTTACCTTCGGTTTCACTACTCACCTCACAAGTGGCCAAACACACGAATATGGTGGTTGAGTCGCTAGACGATATTGGCTTGGATTACGCAAAAACACTCAACCATTGGCGTGAAAACTTCCTTGAAAACTGGGCTGAAATACAACAACACGGCTACGATGATGAGTTTAAGCGCTTGTGGTTATACTATTTTGCCTACTGTGAAGGGGCGTTTTTAGAGCGTTCAACTTCAACAGTGCATTTAGTCGCACGCCAAGCTTAACTGAGTCGGTTATTCCAACCTATCTCCAGAGTGTCTCTTTCGCAGCTAAGAAATTTTATGATAATAGCCAAAAGAGACACTCAATAGCTCTAATCTCTCATATCCAATAAACCATTTTAATAAGCTTCAAAAAGATACGCTTACATTTTATCATCAGTAGACGCTACGGTAGTTATTCCACTACAATAGACATAATATTGTTTTATTGATTATTGGAACATCACATTATGGCATTGCCAGATAAGTTTATTTTCTCGATGAACCGCGTTTCTAAGGTGGTTCCACCGAAACGCACTATCTTAAAAGACATTTCACTTTCATTTTTCCCAGGCGCTAAAATCGGTGTTTTAGGTTTAAATGGTGCTGGTAAGTCTACGCTTTTGCGCATTATGGCAGGCGTTGACAAAGAGTTTGAAGGTGAAGCTCACGCTTTAGCTGGCACAAAAATCGGTTACTTACCGCAAGAGCCAGAATTAGATGAAAACAAAACGGTACGCGAAATCGTTGAAGAAGCGGTCGACGTGGTTAAAAATGCGATGGCGCGCTTAGATGAAGTGTACGCCGCTTACGCAGAAGAAGACGCTGACTTTGACGCACTTGCCAAAGAGCAAGGTGAACTCGAAGCGATTATTGCCAGCAGCGATGGTCATAACTTAGAAAACCAGTTAGAGCGCGCCGCCGATGCCCTTCGTTTACCAGAATGGGATCAAAAAGTTGCTGTATTAAGTGGTGGTGAGCGCCGCCGTGTAGCGCTTTGTCGTTTATTACTGCAAAAGCCAGATATGCTATTGCTCGATGAGCCAACTAACCACTTAGACGCAGAATCTGTTGCTTGGTTAGAGCGTTTCTTACACGATTACTCAGGCACTGTGGTCGCCATTACCCATGACCGTTACTTCTTAGATAATGTTGCAGGTTGGATCTTAGAGCTTGACCGCGGTGAAGGTATCCCTTGGGAAGGTAACTACTCATCGTGGCTTGAGCAAAAAGAAAAGCGTTTGGCGATTGAAGCAAAATCTGAAAATGCGCGTCAAAAAACCATTAAGCAAGAGCTTGAGTGGGTTCGTCAAAGTCCAAAAGCACGTCAAGCAAAAAGTAAAGCGCGTATGGCGCGTTTTGAAGAGCTTAACAGCCAAGAAAACCAAAAGCGCAATGAAACGAACGAGCTATACATTCCACCAGGGCCACGCTTAGGTGATAAAGTATTAGATGTTAACGGCTTAACCAAATCGTTTGGCGATCGCGTACTTATCGACAATTTATCGTTTAGTATTCCTAAAGGTGCGATTGTCGGTATTATCGGTGCCAATGGCGCGGGTAAATCAACGTTATTTAAAATGCTTTCAAATGCTGAGCAGCCAGATTCAGGCACAGTAGAGCTAGGTGAAACCGTTAAGTTAGCCAGTGTTGATCAGTTCCGCGACGATATGAACGACAGCAACACGGTTTACCAAGAAATTTCAGAAGGCCACGATATTATTCAAATTGGCGGTTATGAAATTAACTCACGCGCATACTGCAGCCGTTTTAATTTTAAAGGTAACGATCAGCAAAAACTGATTGGCGACTTATCTGGTGGTGAGAGAAACCGTGTTCACTTGGCAAAACTGGTGAAAACCGGTGGTAACTTATTACTACTCGATGAGCCAACCAACGACTTAGACGTTGAAACCTTACGTGCACTTGAAGAAGCCTTGCTTGAGTTTCCGGGCTGTGCCATGGTTATTTCCCATGACCGTTGGTTCTTAGACCGTATCGCCACCCATATCATCGATTACCGCGATGAAGGCCAAGTGAATTTCTTTGAAGGTAACTTTAGCGAATACAACGAGTGGCTCAAGAAAACACTCGGCCCAGCAGCACTCGAGCCGCACCGCATTAAATACAAGAAAATCATGTAAAAAATGTAAAATCAAAAGCACCGCAAGGTGCTTTTTTTTATTTACTGTCTATGCTTATAAGATGTTAATAAAAAAATTGCTTTATTGGTATGGAGAATAGACGTCAATTTACCCGTATATTGTTTGCCATCGATGCTCAATTAATCATAGATGATCAACGATATCTGGTATCCATTCACGATATATCGCTTAACGGAGCGCTAGTAAGCCATCCGTGCTTTGGTGATTCATTTATTAAGAAAATTGGTACATTAACCTTTGAGTTAATCGATAATGAGCGCGTAGAAATGCACGTTGCAGTTATGCACGAGAGTGAGAATGAATTGGGCTTGCGTTGTAACGCCATGGATATTGATAGCATGTCTCATTTACGCAGGATGATTGAACTCAACTTAGGTGACGACAGCCAACTCCACAAAGAGTTATCTCAGCTAACACGCGTTGATCATCAATAAACTGTAATACTTCATTCATATACTTGTAAGCACAATAAATTCTACTTAAATCAGTTAACTAGAGCATTGACAAGCGAATGAGATAAGCGCTATTAATAGATATGCCTTCTTTTCAAAAAGGATCCCCTTATGAAGCATTTAGTTATTTCCTTTATTTGTGATGACAAGCCCGGTCTCGTTGACGCTTTGTCTCGCACGATTTCCGAGCACCAAGGTAACTGGCAAACAAGTAGTCTGCATCATCTATCAGGAAAATTTGCCGGTATTTTAGAAGTTTCGGTTGATGAAAGCCAATACGCGCCGATGACGACAGCACTAGAGCAGTTAACCGATTTCAACTTACAGCTAGTCGACGCGCCAAATCCAACGGAAAAACGCGGTAAATCAATAAGTTTATCTTTAACTGCTAATGATCGCGCCGGCATTGTTCAAGATATTTCTTCAGTTATCCATCAAAACCACGGCAACCTGATCAAGTTAGTCTCTCAGCAGCAAAGTGCACCACACTCTGGCCAATTAATGTTTACTGCAAAGGTCATTATTTCCGTCAGTGAAAATGATGTAGATAGCCTCATTGAAGCGCTTGAAGCAATTGAAAATGACTTAATGGTTGATATCAACGAAAGCTATGGGATTTAATGGACACGCCCTATTACAACAAAGAGCTAAGTTGGCTGTCATTTAATGAACGTGTACTGCAAGAAGCGGCCGATCCTAATGTACCGCTGATCGAAAGGATACGCTTTTTGGGTATTTACTCGTCTAACTTAGATGAGTTTTTTCGCGTACGCGCCGCTAATATCTATCGTCAATCATTACTTGAAGCGGCCAATGTTGAAACCGAACAACTTGAGAATATGAAATGGTCGGTACTGTTCAACAAAATTAGCGACAAAGTCAATTTACTCACCCAACAGTTTCAAAGCTATGCGAATGCTGCATTTGACGAATTAGCCAAGCACAATATCGATTTAATTTTCAATACCGAGCAGTCGCAAAACTTTGCCAAAAAGCTCTCCAGTAAACAGCGAATATGGCTCAAAACCTTTTTTGAACATCAAGTCATTCGTCATGTTACACCGATAATTATTTCGAATAAAACCCAGCTTGCTGAATGTTTAGATGACGACGGTATCTATTTACTCGTTGCACTCAACAAAGACGAAAATACCCAATATGCCTTGGTTGAAATCCCGCGTGATGAAATCAAGCGCTTCATTATTTTACCCAAAGATAATATTGATGAAGTGCAGCGCATCGTTATGCTCGATGACATCTTACACTACTTTTTGGACGATATTTTTTCCGGTATTTTCGACTACGACCAAATTGAAGCCTATTCAATCAAGCTAACCCGTGACGCCGAGTACAACCTAAACGACGAAATAGACCAAAGTTTATTAGATAAAATGTCGAAAGGTTTAAAGCAACGTTTAAAAGCCGATCCTGTGCGCTTGGGCTACGACCGACATATGCCTGCGTACATGCTAAAGTTTTTGCGCAAAGAGCTTAAGATCAAAAAAGCCGACAACCTAGTTGCTGGCGTTCGTTACCGCCATTTTAAAGACTTTACTGGTTTTCCTAATCTCGGTGAACATTCGCTAGAGAAAACCGATTTAGTCGCCCTTGAAGCCGCTAATATAAAGCTAGCCAACTCGATATTCGACGCAATTAAACAAGAAGACATTCTCGTCTATTACCCTTACTACAAGTTCCGCCATTTCACCGAGTTTGTTCGCCAAGCATCATACGACCCTGCCGTTAAGCAAATTAAAATTAACATTTATCGCGTAGCCAAAAAGTCGGAGATTATTCACTCACTGATAGAAGCGGTGAAAAATGGTAAGCAAGTGACCGTGGTAGTTGAGCTGAAAGCTCGTTTTGATGAAGAAGCGAATATCGAGTGGTCAAAATTAATGAAGGATGCTGGCATTAAAGTGGAATTTGGCATTGAGTCATTAAAAATCCATTCAAAGCTATGCTTAATTAGCCGAGAAGAGCATGGCAATTTAGTTAACTATGCGCATATTGGCACAGGAAACTTTCACGAAAAAAACGCTCGAATTTATACCGATTTCTCACTATTTACTTGCCATAAAGAGATCACTCAAGAAGTTGAAAACGTTTTCTCTTTTATTGCCCATAGCTACAAGCGTTTTCGATTTAATCATTTAATTGTTTCGCCGTTGACATCACGCCGCCGGTTATATCAATTAATTGACAACGAAATTGAAAATGCCAACCAAGGCAAAATTTCAGGCATCGATCTCAAGCTTAATAATTTGGTTGATAAAGGTTTAATCAATCGGCTTTATCAGGCCAGTAATGCGGGGGTGAAAATACGCCTATTAATACGTGGTATGTGTACCCTAGTGCCAGGCGTTAAAGGCTTTAGTGAGAACATCACCGCTATTTCAATAGTCGACCAATTTCTTGAGCACCCACGCGTTATGGTGTTTTATAACCAAGGTGATAAACAGGTATTGATCACCTCCGCTGACTGGATGGAACGCAATATTGATCAACGCGTTGAAGTTGCTTGCCCAATATACGCACCACATTTAAAACAGCGAATCCTAGATATCCTTGAGTTTCACTTTAAAGATAATGTCAAAGCGCGAATCATCGATCGTCGACAAAAGAACCATTACGTTAAGAACACCACGGGACAAGCCGTACGCTCACAGTTAGCGATATATGACTATTTGAGAGACGTTGAAGATAAGTCACTTAAGCACCTTTTAGCAAAGCAATTAACCCATGAATGAACCAACAAACCTCGAGTTACCTGAAAACTATTTTGGCGCTTTAGATATCGGCTCCAATAGTTTTCATTTTGTGTTTGCCCGCTTAGTTGATGGCAATTTACAAACCGTTCACTCAGAGAAATATCAGGTAAAACTCGCTGAAGGCCTTAGTGAAGACAGCGTTTTAAGCCAAGCTGCTATGGAGCGAGGCTTACAAGCGCTGCGCGATCTTTCACCGGCGATCAGTAAACTTTCTGCCGAAAATTTTCGCGCAGTAGCAACATACACTTTACGCCAAGCGGTCAACGCTCGTGAATTTCTCAATGCAGCTAAAGTCATTTTACCGTTCGATATTGAAGTAATTTCAGGCCATGAAGAAGCGCGCTTAATTTATCAAGGTGTTGCCCATTACACCACACCTGATACTACCCGCTTAGTGATTGATATCGGCGGTGGCTCAACTGAATGTGTCATTGGCGAAAACGATGCGACCAAAACGCTAACTAGCTTAAACGTCGGTTGTGTCAGTTTTCAAAGACAATTTTTCAGCGATGGTAAAATTACCGAAAAAGCATTTAAGCAGGCAATTATAGCCGCTCGCCAAGAACTTGAAGCCCATGTAAAGCGCTTTAAAAAAGTCGGTTGGCAAGAGTGCTTAGGCACTTCAGGTACGATTAAAAGTATCTATAACCTGATTAACGCTGAATGTGAGTTTCCGCAACCAATTAATCTTAGACAACTGCACGAGTTAAAAGCGAAACTTATTGCTTGTCAGCATGTTGATAACATCACCCTATCGCCATTAAAAGAAAGTCGTAAAACTATCTTGTGTTCCGGGCTAGCTATATTAATCGCCGTTGTCGAGATGTTAGAAGTCTCGTCGTTGAGTTACTGTGATTACGCACTGCGTGAAGGTGTACTGTATGAAAAATTTGAGCTAAGTCAGTATGAAGATGTTAGAAAGACCGCGATTTCTTCCTTGACCACCCGCTTTAACGTAGAAAGAGAGCAGGCAGATAAAGTTTTTGCCTTAGCAGATAAACTCTATCAGGAAGTGAAAAAAGATTGGAAGCTCACCAATAATAATTACTATGTGTTGTTGCAAGGGGCTGTTTACTTACATGAAATTGGCTTTGATATAAACCCATCAAGTTATCACAAACACAGTGAATATATTGTCGCCCATGCTGATTTACCCGGTTTTACCTTAGAGCAACAACAAGCACTCGCTTGGCTTGTTGGTAACCACCGCAAAAAAATCACTAAGGCCTCTGAACAACAATGGTACCTACTCGACCAGCAAAAGCTCGAACGAATAGGCGCACTGATCAGACTTTCAGTACTATTAAGCCAACAGCGCCAACTTGCCGAATTACCAAACCTCAAAATAAGTGCTAAAGACAACCTGTTAAAAATCAAGTTAAAGCAGCAATGGCTATCTGATAAACCGCTTATAGAAGCGGATTTATTAAGTGAGCAAAAACACTTAAAGCAAATTAATATCGACTTTGAATTTATTGGTTAACGCTGAGGTAGGTAGTATTGAAGTTCTTAATCGTTTCTCTCTTGTTACTAACATGTCAAGTGCACTGCGAAAATATCAACGTTGAATCGCTGTTAAAACGAGACTTACAAGGGGCGTTAGAGATCATTTCTAGTCAAGAGGTTAGGTATTGCCCTGACAACACCTGTGAGCTTTTTAAAACTCCGAAGTACCATGCCGATTTTATTTCATTTGTTTACTTATATTTATTTCACCAATCTGATTATATTTATCTAGATGAATCCTTTGGCGCAAGTGACAAGGCCTTTAGGTTAAGTGCTGTAGAGGAACCAGAAATTAGATACAATAATCATTATTATTGTGATGAGGAAAAAAAACACCCAGTTGTATCTTAGCTGGTATGAAGACTAAATTGAATATAGCTATAGGCTATGCCAGATATGATATGGGTAATTACTGTTTCTATTTTGAAGACGCTAAAACTCACTGTAGCGAATTTAAAAACGACGGTTAACCCTGCACTAAACTAACGTCTTCCCCTGCACCAAACAAACATCATCCACGATACGGAAGAAACGTCATCCCCTAATGTTGTTATAGGGATCTCCTGCCGCTAAGCGCATTTTATTTAACAGAGAATTTCATTGTCGGTAATTGAGATTCACGCATCCGCGAGAATGACGATGAAAAGGTATATAGGGTGAGATTCCCGCATCCGCGAGAATAACGACCTTAGTCATCCCCTAATGTTGTTATAGGGGGTCTCCTGCCGCTAAGCGCTTCATTTAACATGTCTAATAAAAGAAAAATCACAGCCATAAAAAAACGCTAGCCAAGGCTAGCGTTTTTTCTCATCGATAATTGCTTTAACTTACATAGTTAAACCAAGTTTCTTCAATTCTTTTTCAACAACTTTATTCGGTAAAGGAATATAGCCGTCTTTTTCAACAATGTATTGACCTGACTTAGAAAGTACCATTTTTAAGAACTCAGCAGTCATTGGATCTAATGGCTTGTTTGGATGCTTGTTTACGTATACGTATAAGTAACGCGATAGTGGGTACTTACCAGATACTGCATTTTCCATGTTCGCTTCAACGAAGTTGTCGCCTTTTTTCGCTAATGGTAAAGCGCGAACACCTGACGTTTGGTAACCAATACCTGAGTAACCAATACCGTTTAATGATGCTGATACTGATTGTACAACAGAAGCAGAACCTGGTTGCTCGTTTACAGTATTTTTGAAGTCACCTTTACAAAGAGCTTTCTTCTTGAAGTAACCGTAAGTACCCGATACTGAATTACGGCCGTATAATTGAATGTCTTTCGCTGTCCAGTCGCCAGCCAAACCTAAGTCACCCCAACGGTCTGCATCTTTTTCGCCACCACATTTGCGGTTACTAGAGAAAATAGCGTCTACTTGGTCGATGCGTAAACCTTCGATAGGGTTATCTTTGTGAACGAATACCGCTAACGCGTCGATAGCTACGCGAACAGCTGTTGGCTTGTAGCCAAAGTGCTTTTCAAAGGCTTGAATTTCACGAGACTTCATCTTGCGGCTCATAGGGCCTAAATTTGAAGTAGATTCTGTTAAAGCTGGTGGCGCAGTAGAAGAGCCAGCTGCTTGAATTTGAATATTTACATTAGGGTAAGTACGCTTAAATTCTTCAGCCCAAAATGTCATCATGTTTGCTAACGTATCTGAACCTACAGATGATAAGTTACCTGATACACCACTTACTTTTTTGTATTCTGGTAAGTCTTTATCTACTGCGTATGCTGATACGCTCATTAAACCTGCTAAACCTAAAGCAGTTAAAGCTCTTTTGAACTTCATTGAATTCTCCAAATATAAATTATCTGTCTGGTTGGGACGCTGAAAACTATACTCAGCTTTTGTGACAATTATATTTAAGCAATATTACAGTTATGTTACAGCGAAAACTAAATGTGTCAGTTCAGCAGACAATAAAAAAAGGCTGGAAAGTCCAGCCTATAACACACCGATTACCACTAGGTTAACTCTCTGATTTTATTGAATAACAGAGGTTGATGAAAAAATAATACTGAATTCGCTACCAACGCCCCATTGACTGTTGATGACAAGCTCAGCATTGTGATGTTGTAATACGTGTTTAACGATTGATAAGCCTAACCCCGATCCGCCTGTATTACGAGATCGTGACTTATCTATTCGATAAAAACGCTCGGTAATCCGGTTTACGTGCTCGGGTTTAATACCACTGCCATTGTCTTTAACGGTGAATTTAACGCCCATCCCCATACTCTGTTTCACTTGCTCAAGGCTTACTTGAATATCACCTTGAGCGGGCGTATAAGCAATGGCATTAGAAATTAAGTTAGTACAAGCGCTTTTAAGCTCAGTTTCTATGCCTGAAATGTAAATATCGGGCGCTATATCACTAGTGATTTTGTGCTGTTTATCTTGGTTTAACCAATGACACTCTTTGACGATATTAGTCACTAGGTCACTTAAATTAACCCGATAGGTCTCATCATAAGTCGCGTTATTTTCGACTTTTGACAAAATCAGCAATTGCTCTACTAACCGATCCATCCGGGTTACTTGCCCTTCTATCGTGGCAAACACGGTTAACCAATGTTCGTCGAAATTATTACCTGGCGCTTGGATCATCTCAATGTAACCACGCATCACTGTTAATGGAGTTTTCAGCTCATGAGAAACATTGGCGACAAAATCGCGGCGCATTGTTTCTAGTCGGTTTAATTTACTGACATCCCGAGCAACGAGCAAATATTGATCGACACCGTAGGTCATAATGCGCAGCTCTAATGTGGTGTCTTCTTTAAGTGGTGAATCAATATGAAATGGCGCTTCAAAGGCCTGCTGATATAGCACTCGAGTAAACTCAGGGTTGCGTATCAAGTTATCAATGCGTTGACCAACATCGCCAGGACAAACAATACCGAGTAAGTTTTGTGCCTTTTTATTACTCCATTCGATAATAAAGTCGTCTGATAATACAACCGCTGCATCAGGCAGTGCCTCGGCGCCATCTCTAAATTGACGGATGCGATGACGCAATTGCTTTTGCTTTTTACGTTGTTTATTTAAAACGTGGAATAAACCATCATAAATTCGCCCCCAAGTGCCTGAAGCATGCGGCGGATTAATCGATTTAGATTGCCATAGCCAGTGAGCAAGTTGAACTAAGTGATGATAATGCCAGATCAAAAGTGCAATGCTCGATATCGCAATTGCTGGCCAGAAGATGTCAAAAAGCCAGCCGATAAAACCGCTGGCTAATAAAACGAATAACAGTCTTTTATAGAGCAAAACTGTTGATGTGTTTGAATACATAAATTATTGGCTTACTTGTCCTGAAAAACGGTAGCCTGAACCTCGAACCGTTTGAATAAAATGTTCATGCCCATCACCTGAAATTGCTTTGCGCAAACGGCGAATATGAACATCTACCGTTCTGTCTTCAACAAAGACGTTAGTTCCCCATACATTATCAAGTAATTGCTCGCGAGAATAGACACGCTCTGTATGGGTCATAAAAAAGTGTAACAGCCGAAATTCTGTTGGTCCCAAGTCGAGTTTACGCTCATTAATTGATACCCGATGTGCAATTGGGTCGAGTGATAAACCGTGAAATTCGATAGTCTCTTCGATTGACGTTGGCGAGACGCGGCGAATAACCGCTTTTATACGTGCAATGAGCTCTTTCGGTGAAAATGGCTTAGTGACATAATCATCGACCCCAGCTTCAAATCCCTTGACCTTATCGTCTTCATCGCCACGCGCAGTGAGCATAATAATAGGGATATTACGAGTATATTCACTTTGCTTAAGTGATTTTGCAAACTTGACACCTGTGCCGCCTGGTAACATCCAGTCCAGAAGAATCAAATCTGGGTATGGTTCTTTGATCAGCTGTTGTGCAACGCTTATGTCTGCAGCAGGTATTGGATTATAGCCATTTTGCTCAAGTACAAAGCAAATCATCTCGCGAATTGGCGCTTCGTCTTCAACGACTAATATTTCTCTGTTCATCCTAAAATCCTAACAATTACCTTGAGTATTATCCGATTAACTGTAGGTATTTTGCTAAACAACCATGACACTTTTATGACATGAACGTAAAAAAAAATTCAATTACCTGAAATAATTTTATGCATTAACAATAAATTATACCAGTTATACCAAGTTCATTAAATACTTGGTCATTCAGCGAGAATTAAATGGTTTATAGGCGAGGCTTTGATTGCTGGTAACGGTTATTCCCTTATCAAAATCAGTAACGAAGCATATAAGCCATTTAAACTCGCCCTTTGGGAGCTCGTCAGAAAAGTAATAACTTTACAAATTGCCTTGATGGGGAATGCCACACCTGCACCAATTTGTTTTGTTCTAACTTCCCTGACGTAGCTCTGAATGATTAACTATTTAATAAAATTGGTATTAAATAAAAAGCCACTTCAACAAGTGGCTTTTTATCAATAGGTTTGTGTCAAATAGATGACATTAAAACTTATGCTCTAAACCTACACCTAACCACTCTTTATCATCAGAGTTATCACTGTCGATTGCAGAGTAGAATACAAATGCTTTAGTCGGCTTAGCTAAACGGTAGTCGGCACCGATTGAGTAACCGGTTTTTTCTTCTACGCCCTTCATATCAGCCACTTGGTATTGACCTTTTAACGTCCACTGGTCAATTGCATAAGAAGCTGAAACCATGTAACCGTCTAACTCAGCACCTGTTTCAACATCTTCTTGTGTGTGGTAAATCGCACCTAACTTAACGCCAGCTACTTTAGTTTGAACCGTCGCACGAGTTGTATCGTAAGAGCCTTTCTCACCAAAAGCTCGCGTTTCACCTTCTACATTGCTGTCATGAGCAAGAGATGCGTAGAACTTCGATTTTTTAAGGTTTGCATCACCGTAAAACGCCGCTACTGAGTAACCGCGATCATCATTAGTTTGCTCTTCAGCTAAGTATGTAGCACCAAACTTAAAGCCACCAAAACTCGGTGACATGTACGCTAATACATTGCTAGAACGGTTTTCACCCGTCCAAAGTACTTTAATATCCGTTTCTAAATCGTTAAACAAGTCAACCTTACCTTGCGACTGCTTTAACATAGTATCCATCTTACCAAGGTAAACTTTACCAAAGTTACCTTGTAAACCAA
The DNA here is from genome assembly GCF_014898095.1 of Thalassotalea sp. LPB0316. NCBI lineage: Bacteria > Pseudomonadati > Pseudomonadota > Gammaproteobacteria > Alteromonadales > Colwelliaceae > Thalassotalea > Thalassotalea sp. LPB0316. The sequence continues at coordinate 1,570,221 of NZ_CP062946.1, read as the reverse complement.
GGAACTGAGTACGCTCGGTAAAGTTATCGTCGTCACCGTCAATATCAACTTGGAACTCAGCTTGATAAACAACCATTAAATCGTCATTTATACTGTGGTCACCTTTAAAGCCAATACGTGATGCGTTTGATTTTACCTCAGTAAATCTGTTTCCTTCTTCTTTATCATCTGAGTATTGGAATGTTACATTTACTTTACCGTAAATGACAACGTCAGCTGCTGCGGCCGATAAAGAGAAGCTACTTAGTAAAGCAAGTGCGATTGCGCTTTTAGTTAATTTCATGTGATACCTACTATTTTAAATCGCCTAATAATGGGCGTACTTTGCAATGCCATTGTTTTGAAAATCAAAGCAAACTGATTGCTTGTTTTTAATGGCGGCTATTGTGACTTCAGTTTATGACAGAAATATTACAACGTGACACTTTTATTACTGATTTATGACTTAAATGACATTTTTATTAATTGTTTCATATAGTTGAAATAAAACCGTCATAACAAAAAATTTAACCATTTGCTTATCAAAATAAGCTAAATATACTGATATCTCTAAAAAAAGCGTCTACAATCAAGCTTATAATTCAAAGAAGTTTATATTCTATGGTCACTACTAGTATATCTAGAAAGCTGTTATCTCGCGTATTGTCTTTATACTTTGTGCTCACCTTTATTGTTACAGGGGTGCAAATTATTGCTGAGTACTACAACGCTAAAAGTAACATTAATAGTGAACTATTGACTTTAGAAAGAACGTTCAGCGGCAGTTTAACCCGTGCGGTATGGGAACTTAATACCGACCAAGTCAATGATATTGCCAATGGTTTAGTAGCGATTCCGATGATCAGAAGTATCGTGGTCACCAATGAAAACAATGAAGTCATTGTACAATATGGTGATGTTGAGCGGGCTGCTTCATACACCAAAAAAGAAGGGGATTCCGATAAAGCGACGTACTTCAGTATCCAATCATTTTCCCAAGGTACGTTTGGCCACACCTTTCCATTAATCTTCGAGTTTTCGGGACGCAATACCCAAGTTGGCAGTGTAACGTTACTTTCAAGTAACCAAGTGATTTTTAACCGTATTGAAATTGGTCTTTACTTTCTAATCGGTAATGCCATGTTAAAAACAGCGGCATTAATTCTACTTTTTACGCTAGCATTTAATTCTCTATTAACGACGCCACTTAACAGCCTAACCGATCAGATTCGCCGGTTTGATATTGACGATCCTGAATCGTCTAAGATTAACTCTCAAACCGTGGAAAACAATGAATTAAAAGTACTTGAAAATGCCTATAACAACCTAATTGATCAGCTCGTTTTATATAAAGAAGAGCTTGCAGATGCGCAAGAGCAAATCCTACAAACCAATCAAAAACTGGATGAGCACAATTTAATGCTCGAGCAAGAAGTTGCCAAAAAAGCTTCATCGTTGAGCTCTAACATGTTGAAAATGGAATTACAGCAACGTGATTTAATTGAACAACAAAAGCGCTTAGAAGACGAGAATGAGCGTCGAAAGCGCACTGAGCATCGCTTATTAAAAACCAATAAAGATCTAACGGAGTCGATAGAAGAGCTCAATAAAGCACAAGTTCGTTTACTCGAAGCAGAAAAAATGGCATCGCTTGGCAACTTAGCTGCAGAAGTGTCGCATGAGGTAAATACCCCTGTTGGTATTAGTATAACCTCTGCGAGTTATTTAGCTGACTTATTAGACGAAGTTACAACCAAAATCAAAGCGAATGACATTAGCCCAGATGAAACAATGGATTACTGTAGCAATGCCCAACAATCCATTGACCTATTAATGAATAATTTAAAACGCGCATCTGAGCTAATTGCGAGCTTTAAGCAAGTAGCCGTTGACCAAACGAGTAATAAAGTGCGCGAGATTAATTTAAAGACCTATATTGATGAAGTGGTCAACTCACTTCAACCTAGGTTAAAAGGCACCAATCACCAGATTAATGTTAACTGCCCCAACAACCTAAACATATTCACCCATGCAGGTGCATTATCACAAATTTTCACTAACTTAATTATGAACTCGGTAATTCACGGCTTTGATGGTCGTGACGATGGCAATATCGACATCGACATCACAATGGAAAACGAAAGAATAAAAATTGATTACCACGATGATGGCCACGGTTTAACCAGTGAGCAACTGGCCAAATTGTTTGAACAATTTTACACAACTAAAGAAAATGAGGGTGGTAGTGGCTTGGGTACTCACATCATCCAGAACTTGGTTATAGATAATCTTAATGGCCAAATTTCTGCTCATAGTGAAGTTGGACAAGGTCTGCACTACCACATTGAATTTAACAATATGCGCTAATCATTGTTTTTTGCTTGTTAACCAAAACTTTTACTCTGACGCATCCTAAGCATCCACTTGTTATATTCAATCGGTATACGGTATGATGACCGGCCAAAACTCTTAGAGAGTTCACCGATTATTGTAGGAATTACCATGTGGTTTAAGAATCTTTATTTTTTCGCTTTTACCCGCCCTTTTGAGTTAAACGAACAAAGCCTTGAAAAACAGCTAAGCGAGCACTTGTTTACCCCTTGTGGCTCTACTGAACAATCACACTTTGGTTGGGTGAATGCCTTGGGCAAACACGGTCAAACCCTTGTCCATACAGCCAATAACAACATGCTTTTGTGCGCTCGCAAAGAAGAGAAAATTTTGCCGGCCCCCGTTGTAAAAGATATGCTTGAAGAAAAAGTTGCTTTGTTGGAAAACGAGCAAGGTCGCAGCGCAACAAAAAAAGAAAAAGAGCAATTTAAAGAAGATATTATTTTCGAACTTTTACCACGTGCCTTCTCACGTATTACCGATACACACGCCTATATTAGCCCTGCACACAACTTAATCGTTATCAACTCAAGCTCTCGCACTAAAGCGGAAGACTTTCTAGCGCTATTACGCAAATGTTTAGGTAGCTTGCCAGTCACTGGCTTAGCACCAGAACAAGCGCCAGATGAAATCATGACAGATTGGCTGACAGAACAAAATCTAGGTGGCAACTTTGAGCTAGGTACTGAAGCGGAATTTCACGCTTTAGGGGACGATGGTGCCGTTGTTCGAGTAAAAAATCAGCCGCTAGATTCTGATGAAATTAAAGCGCATTTAGATGCCGACAAGTTTGTTGTTAAAGTAGCAATGGAATGGGATGAAACCTTGTCATTTGTTTTATGTGACGATTTAGCCGTTAAACGATTAAAGTTCTTTGATGTTATTCATGAACAAAATGACGACATTGACAAAGATGACATAGTAGCCCGATTAGACGCAGACTTCGCGTTAATGGCAGGAGAAATCAACCGTTTTATCGACGCCCTACTTGCTGAATTCTCTTTAAAGGCAAGTGACTGTTTGTCTGAAGAGTAATAGCAACGCTGTAATGCTTTAATGCTGGAACGCTGGTTTACTTAAACGCTTTATGCTGTGAAGGCTTGAGGGCTGGAACGCTTTAAGTCTTAAGTGCTTACCGCCTTCCAGCTTTACCTCCTTACCGCCTAATAACTTTGCGGTTATTGCAACCCAGTGACCAAGGTTTTTAACCAACGCTCTTCACTGATAAACGCCCAACTGTAGTCTTTGTACTTCTCGCCAATGCCCATTTCTAGAATTTGAGCTTCTGTTTTTCCATCAGCTAACGCTTTCTCGACACGCTCAATTGAGTATTCAATCATTGCGGCAAATACTTTATAACCTGCGATATCGGTAATATTGCCGTGACCAGGAATAATCTTCGCGTCACTTGGGTAGTCATTAATAATGGTCTTCACGCTTTTTAAATAACCTTTAACGTCACCGCCACCTTTAAGGTCGATATATGGGAAGCGCTCATTAAAAAATAAGTCCCCTGTGTGGATGACATTAGCATTTTTGAAATATACAACGGTATCGCCATCCGTATGACCTGTAGGGAAATGACGCAACTGCACGTGCTCGTTGTCTAAGTATATATTTACGCCATTTTCGTATGTAACAACAGGGAGTTCATCTCTATTCGGTTCAGCTTTGTTTGACAAGCGCTCTCTAACATTTTCATGAGCAAAAATTGGCGCTTTATGTGAAAAGTAGCTATTCGAGCCGGTATGATCACCATGGTAGTGAGTATTAACCACATATTTTAATGGCTTATCATTGACTTCTTTCATTGCCTGCTCAATCTTTTCGGCAAGCCCCTGAAATTGATCATCGACAAGTAATAACCCTTTGTTTGTCGATAGCACGCCAATATTGCCGCCATACCCTTCAAGCATATAAACATCGCCAGCTACATTATGGGTTTTGATTTCTACTTTAGAAAAGTCTTGAGCAACCGCACTTAGACCCAAACACGCACTTGCAATCAAGGTTATAAATTTATTTTTCATCTTGTTTATTCTTTTAATGAGTTTGAAACATATTTTGTAATTTAATCAGTATGTCACTGAATAATAGGTAAATCCAATTGCTTCGCCGAAATTTTTGTTTCGCTACCAAAGCCAATAGTAATACCAATCAAGCGAACTTTTCGATCACTACTTCGCTCTAGCGCTTTTTGGAGTAAACATTTTAATACGCAAATATCTAACCCCGATGAGCGTTGCTCGACCGTAGTTTGATTAAAATCGGCAAACTTGAGTTTGATGCCTTGTTTGACGATTTGTTTGTTGTGGTGCTTGGCTAAGCGCTTTTCTAAGGCGGGAACTAACTGTTCAACGAGCGGCCAACAAGCCTCTTCTGTGTTATCAAAATCTTCGCTAAATGTCCTTTCAATAGCAACAGACTTGCGCTCTCGATGGCTAACGACCTCTCTATCATCTTCACCAAAACTTCGCCGGTAAAGCGACTGAGCAAAGCTACCAACGACTACTTGAAGCTGTTTAACAGAAGCTTGTCTAACATCTGCACAGGTGTAAAAACCTTTGTTATTGAGCTTGTCGAAGGTTTTAGGGCCAATACCAGGAATTTTCTTTAACGATAATTGTTCAACAAATGCTGAGACTTTATCAGGCGATATAACAAAAATGCCATTGGGCTTATTTTCATCACTGGCTATTTTGGCGAGAAATTTATTTGGCGCAACTCCGGCTGAAGCAGTAAGCCCTGTTTCATCGTATATCGCTTGCCTGATCTCTTGCGCGATTAATGTCGCACTACCTTGGCAATGATGACTATCGGTGACATCTAAAAAAGCTTCATCGAGCGAAAGAGGCTCTACCAGTGTCGTATATCGAGAAAAAATCTCTCTTATTTGCTCACTGACTTGTTTATAAACAGCCATGCGACCATGAACAATTTTAAGTGAAGGACAAAGGACTTTTGCTTTTGTTGATGGCATAGCAGATCGCACACCATAACTACGTGCTAGGTAGTTACAAGTAGATAATACACTTCGCTTACCTTCACCGCCTACAGCCAGGGGGATATTTGCATACTCTGGATTATCGCGCATTTCAACCGCGGCATAAAAGCAATCCATATCGATATGAATGATCTTTTTCACATCAAAACCAAATAACTGTACATAAATACAGTTTATTGTTTTTTTATCCGAGGTTCCAGTAGATTTTGCTACAAAAAAAGCACCGAACGGTGCTTTTTATTTCGTTAGTTGTCAAGCTTAAAGGTTTTTGACATTAATACTATTTTCTTTTAGTTCTGCCGCCTTGCGCTCGCGTTCTTGACGTTTCTCACAAGGGTTGTCACAGTTGCAGGCCTTATCAATGCCTAACGTACCTAAACCACCACAGCTACCTGCTAACGATTTTTTTTGAAAAATATAACCGACTGCCATGCCGACAACAACAAGCAAGAAAAAGGCTAAGGTAAGTAAAAAAACAGTCATCTTAATTTCTCAAATCAGTGGTAAATAAGGAGGGGTCAGAGTCAATTAACTTTGACGCCAAAATTTCTATTTCAAATACGGCATGAATTTTACTGTATTTATCTCTTCAAAGCCATTATCTGTTTTGACGATTAGCATGGCAGCAAGTTCATGCTTTTGGGCAAACGCTAACCCTTGCTCTGGCCCCATTACCATAATCGCTGTAGATAAGCCATCAGCAGTCATTGCAGAAGGGTGAATTACGGTGACAGACACTAGCTTATGGTTAATTGGCTTACCGGTATCTGGATCAATGATATGAGAGAATCGCTGCCCGTTTTCTTCAAAATAATTACGATAATCGCCAGACGTGGCCACTGCATTATCTTGTGGTACAACAATTTGATGTACTACTCGATCATTGGTAATGGGTTTCTCAATCGCAATATGCCACAGCGTGCCATTAGCCTTAAAGCCTTTTACCCGCATTTCACCGCCAACTTCAACAAGGTAATTGTGAATATTTTTGGCTTCAAGTAATTCAGCAATAACATCGACACCGTAACCTTTAGCAGTAGTCGACAAATCGACATAAAGTGACGGTAAGGTTTTGCTTATTTTATTACCCGACACTACAAGGTGGCGCAAACCTGTTTGCGCTTCGGTATTAGCTAATAGCTCATCAGAAGGCACGACATCAGGCCTTGCTTGCGGGCCAAATCCCCATAAATTAACTAAAGGGCCAATGGTGATATCAAGTTTTCCTTCGGTCATCTCACCAAGGCGAATTGACTCATTGATAACGGTTGCTAAGCCCCTTGACATTTCAACTGGCACGTCACCTGTTGATTTATTAAATAACGATAATTCTGAATCTGGGATATACGTCGACATCTCTTGATTCACTTGAACCAGTGCAGTATCAATTTCTTGGTGCAATTGTTCAACGTCAAGCTGCCCTTTTTCTATAACAAACTTAATGTTATATGTCGTCCCCATCGTGGGGCCTTGCAACAGCAGCTCTTCTTTCGTGCTATCGTTATTATTAGGGAAACAACCTTGAACCAATGCGATAACAACCAAAAAGCTCAGTAACTTAACTAAACGCATTTATATTCCTATAAGCTAATCAGATTTTGCGCGCTATTTTACCTGAAAAAACCAACCTGATCAGAGTAAATTAACTTTACACCGAAAAAACTCCTGTCATTCCCGCGAATGCTTATATTGATGTAAGTAGAATAATGCAGGAGCAATTATCGAGGCGGGAACCTCTATAATTCAGTCAGAGATTGTCATGTTAATTCAATAAATAGTAATAGCTTCCCTGTAACGACATCAGGGAATGACAGATCTAAAGCATTTAAATTGAGATTCCCGCCTTCGCGGGAATGACGGAATCATGGGATAAAAAGAGATTGCCGCCTTCGCGGGAATGACGGAATCATAAAAAAAGAGCGACTATGTCGCTCTTTTTTATAACCCTAAATTTAATGATTTTGCGAAGATTGATATTGCTAGTTCTAGGAGAGAGCGCGGAGCTTGGATTCTCTAATAAACCAAGCAAGTGAGCACTCACGACAACGAAATAGCATTATCAGGCAAGCAAAAGCTTAAATTTTAGCCGCCGAAGTCGTCTAGTAAGATGTTCTCATCTTCTACACCTAAATCTTTCAGCATGCCAATAACAGCTGCGTTCATCATAGGTGGACCACACATGTAGTATTCACAATCTTCTGGCGCTTCGTGATCACGTAAGTAGTTTTCGTAAAGCACGTTGTGGATAAAGCCAGTCATACCGTCCCAGTTATCTTCTGGTTGAGGATCTGAAAGTGCTACGTGCCATTCGAAGTTGTCATTCTCAGCCGCTAAGCCGTTGAAATCATCTTCATAGAACATTTCACGTAATGAACGTGCACCGTACCAGAAAGAGATCTTACGCTTAGACTTAAGACGCTTAAGCTGGTCGAAGATGTGAGAACGCATAGGTGCCATACCTGCACCACCACCGATAAATACCATTTCTGCATCAGTGTCTTTCGCGAAGAATTCACCGAATGGACCAGAGATAGTTACTTTATCACCTTCTTTTAAGCTCCAAATGTACGATGACATTTTACCAGCAGGAAGTGATAAGTTGTTTGGCGGCGGCGTAGCGATACGCACGTTAAGCATGATAATGCCTTCTTCTTCTGGGTAGTTCGCCATCGAGTAGGCACGTAATGTGTCAGTATCAACTTTAGACTCAATATCGAAGAAGCCAAAACGCTCCCAGTCACCGCGATATTCTTCTGGAATATCGAAATCTTTGTATTTAACGTGGTGAGCAGGCGCTTCAATCTGAATGTAACCACCCGCGCGGAACGGCACTGATTCACCATCAGGGATAGCTAATTTAAGCTCCTTGATGAATGTTGCTTTGTTATCGTTCGAGATAACTGTACATTCCCACTGCTGAACACCAAAGATTTCGTCTTCTAACTCAATGTCCATGTCTTGCTTAACAGCAACCTGACACGATAAACGACAACCTTCTTTTGCTTCACGCTTTGTAATATGGCTTTGCTCAGTTGGTAAGATGTCACCACCACCAGAATGAACGTGTACGCGACACTGACCACATGTACCACCACCACCACAGGCTGATGGTACGAAAATACCTTTGTCTGCTAATGCGCCTAATAATTTGCCGCCAGCAGCTGTAGTGATCGCTTTATCTGGATCACCGTTAATAGCGATAGTCACATCACCTGTTGATACCAGCTTAGATTTAGCAAATAAGATTACTAAAACTAGCAAGATAACAATGGCGGTGAACATCGATACGCCGAGTATAATTTCCATCGACTTTTCCTTTGTACATCATAAGAAGGCGGCGTTAACCACCTTCTACATTAACCTTATAACGAGATACCACCAAAAGACAGAAAGCCAAATGCCATCAATCCCGTGCTGATAAACGTAATACCTAAACCTTTCAAGCCATCAGGCACATCTGAATACTTCATCTTTTCACGTAAACCCGCTAATAAGACAATAGCTAATGCCCAACCAGTACCAGAACCGATACCGTAAACAACTGACTCACCTAACGTTAAGTTCTTCGCAACCATGAAAGACACGGCACCAAAAATCGCACAGTTAACTGTGATCAATGGTAAGAAGATACCTAAAGCGTTGTATAGCGGTGGAAAATACTTGTCTAGTACCATCTCAAGGATTTGTACTAGCGCAGCAATTACACCGATAAAGGTAATGAAAGACAAGAAGCTTAAGTCTACTGACTGCGATGGGTCAGTAATACCTAGCATACCGTCTAACGCACCTGGCGCTAAGATTGCTTGGTAAATAATTTGGTTAACAGGTACAGCAATACCTAGTACTACGATAACCGCAACACCTAAGCCCATTGCTGTTTGTACTTTCTTAGATACCGCTAGGAAAGTACACATACCTAAGAAAAACGATAATGCGATATTCTCGATGAAAATCGTTTTAATCAATAGTGATAAATAATGTTCCATCGTGATTAGTCCTTCTCAACTTGCTCTGGCTTCCACTGGCGAATTGCCCAGATAATGAAACCAATGATGAAGAATGACGAGAATGGCAATACTAATAAACCATTCGCTTGGTACCAACCACCGTTTTGAATTAATGGTAAAATTTCAATACCAAATACTGTACCGAAACCAAATAATTCGCGGAAGAAAGCAACCGTCATAAGAATGAAACCGTAACCTAAACCGTTACCAATACCATCCATAAAGCTTACGCCCGGCTTCTCTTTCATCGCGAAAGCTTCAGCACGACCCATAACGATACAGTTAGTAATGATCAAACCAACGAATACCGAAAGTTCTTTCGATAATTGGTATGAAAACGCTTTAAGTACCTGGTCAACCACAATTACCAACGACGCAATAATCGCCATTTGTACAATGATACGTACACTAGATGGAATGTGATTACGAATAATCGAAATAAATAAATTCGAGAATGCAGTTACGAAGATTACCGCTAACGTCATTACTAATGCGTTAGCCATAGAGCTAGTTACCGCTAATGCAGAACAAATACCGAGTACTTGTAAAGCAATTGGGTTGTTATCAACGATAGGAGCCGTTAATACTTTCTTTGCTTCATTAGCCATTAGTTCAAGCCTCCGTTACGGAATTTGTTAACGAATGGACCGTAGCCTTCTTCGCCAAGCCAGAAATGTAATGTTTTCTCAACACCAACACTTGTTAATGTAGCGCCTGATAAACCGTCAACACCGTGGATGTCACCAGCTTTTGCACCGCCTTTAACAAGCTTGATCGCAACGTTGTTTTGCTCGTCAAACATTTTCTTACCCGGCCACAAAGCTTTCCACTTAGGGTTCATCACTTCGGCACCTAAGCCCGGAGTTTCTTTGTGATCAGAGTATACAACGCTACGAACTGTATTTAAGTCAGCTTCAAGACCAACGTAACCGTACATTAGATCCCATAAACCAGAGCCAACGATTGGTAAAACAACGGTCTCAATTTTACCGCCACCATCACGTACTAGGTAAACAACGGCATCATGTGAGCGACGGTTGATACCAGCGATATCGTTTTCAGGCTTGTCTGACTTGGTTACGTCACGTGCGTTGCGACGCTCGTCAAATAACTCAGGATTACCTTCAATGAACTCACCTGAATCTAGGTCGATCATTTTCGCTTCAACGTATTTGTTGTACGTACCAACGATATCACCTTTAGCAACTTCTAAAAGGTCTGCCGCTTCTAAGATCTTAGTTTGTTGATCTAATAATTTATTGGATTGTTGTAGTGGCTTTAATTGCACCGCTGAGAACGATACTAATAAAGCACAAACTAAACAAACTACTAAAACGAACCCAACCGTTCTACCGAATGTTTCTTTATTACTAGACATTGCGAGCAACCCTCCTCTTGATGTTCGACTGAACGACAAAGTAGTCAAACAATGGAGCAAATAGGTTAGCGAATAAGATTGCTAACATCATACCTTCTGGGAATGCTGGGTTGACAACACGTACTAATACCACCATTACACCAACTAACGCACCAAACCAGTATTTACCAGTATTAGTGAACGACATAGTTACTGGGTCTGTTGCCATGAACATCATACCAAAAGCAAAACCACCAACGACTAAGTGCCAGTACCAAGGCATTGCAAACATTGCATTTGTCTCAGAGCCAATCATGTTGAATAACGTTGCTGTTGCAACCATACCAACAAAAACACTTAACACGATGCGCCATGATGCGATACCTTTGTAAAGGATATATGCACCACCTAAGAAAATTGCCGCTGTAGAAACTTCACCCACTGAACCAGGAATTAGACCCCAGAACGCGTTCCACCAATCAGCGTTTAAGCTGTAATCGATAGCGCCAACTTGTGCAGCAGCACCAGCAGCTAACGCAGTAGCACCTGAGAAGCCGTCAACAGCAACCCAAACAGCGTCACCTGAGATTTCACTTGGGTATGCGAAGAATAAGAACGCACGACCGGCTAATGCAGGGTTTAAGAAGTTTTTACCTGTACCACCAAAGATTTCTTTTGCGATAACGACACCGAAGGTAATACCTAAAGCCGCCTGCCACAATGGGATAGACGCTGGTAAAATTAGGGCAAATAAAATTGATGTTACGAAGAAACCTTCGTTTACTTCATGCTTGCGCACCGCAGCAAATAATACTTCCCAGAAACCACCAACAATGAACACTGTCATGTAAATAGGCAGGAAGAAACATGCACCGTAGCCCATCAAGCCAAACCAACCCGTTTCAGCAGTTAAGTTACCACCAAAGAATTCGTAAAGGCCAACTTGCCATGTTTGCTGGATTGCATAACCAGCAGCTAAAGCATCTTGCGCTTGAAAGCCTATGTTATACATACCCCAGAACATAGCTGGGAATACAGCCAACCAAACCGTAATCATGATACGTTTTAAGTCGATGCTGTCGCGAATGTGTGTTTTACCCTTAGTTACGTAACCAGGAGTAAATAAACCAGTAGCGATTGCTTCGTATAAAGCAAACCACTTCTCGTGTTTACCGCCTTTTTCAAAATGCGGTTCAATATCTTCAATAAACTTTTTCAAGCCCATGTCTAACCTTCCTTCTCAATCGTGGTTAGGCAATCACGAAGTAATACGCCGTAATCTGTTTTACCAGGGCAAACAAATGTACATAACGCTAAATCTTCTTCGTCAAGCTCTAATGCACCTAGTTGCTGCGCACTGTCGGTATCACCGGCACATAAATCACGTAACAATAAGGTTGGTAAAATATCTAATGGCATTACACGCTCGAAGTTACCGATTGGTACCATGGCACGTGAACTACCGTTAGTCGTTGTTGTCATGTTGAATAACTTGCTTGGCGAGAAATGCGATAGATAAGCACGAGTTACTGAGAACTTATTCGCACCTGGCATCATGTAGCCAATGAACTCTTTTTCACGACCTTCAAGTAACAAACAGACTTGAACGTGATAACGACCTAGGTAAGCGTGAACGCTTTGCGCTGTGTGGCCTTGTAATAAAGAACCAGATACCGCACGCACTTCGCCGTCGGTTGCTTCACCCGCTGTTAACTCGCTGATGTTGGCACCCATAACGGTGCGCACTAAACGAGGATTTTTAGCAGCTGGACCAGCTAAAGAAACCACACGAGACGCGTCTAATTCACCAGTCGTAAATAACTTACCGAATGCTATAACGTCTTGGTAGTTTAAATGCCAAACCATGTTGTCAGCGTTAACCGGCTTTAAGAAGTGAATGTGTGTACCAACTAAGCCCGCAGGGTGTTTACCTGCAAACTCGTTAACAACTACATGACTCTCAACAGGAATATCTGCACCTGGCGCTTTAGAAACAAACACTTCACCTTCAGTTAAACGAGCTAACACGTTTAAACCGTTTTTGAACGCTTCACTTTGCTCGTTGATAATTACCGCTGGATCACCCGCTAGTGGGTTGGTATCCATGGCACTCACAAAGATCGCTTTAGGCGTTGCATCAATCGCTGGGATTTTGCTGTATGGGCGCGTGCGAAGCGCTGTCCATAAACCTGACTTAACCAAGTTTTCAACAACAACTTCACGAGCAATTGTTGATAGTTGGTCTGCGGCGTAGCTTGCAAACGTTTCTTGCTCATTGCCATCTATTTCAATGACAACAGACTGTAAAACACGTTTTTCACCACGGTTAATTTCAGTTACCACACCAGCGGCCGGAGCTGTGAACAATACGCCAGGGTTCTTTTTGTCTTCAAAAAGAGCCTGACCTTTTTTAACGCGATCACCAACTTTGCAATGCATCGTTGGGCGCATGCCCACAAACTCTTCACCAAGTGCGGCAACAGTTTTGATGGTTTGACCATCATGGATTACTTGCTGGGGAGCGCCATTAACTGGGACATCCAGACCTTTTTTTATTGTAATCATAACCACTTGCACTACTTTGACGGGAGTATAAAAATTGTTGAAAATGCAACCTTATGTAGAGATTATATTTTCGCCAATTTCAGTGTATTTCAGCGGTTCATTGTTAAAAAACAAATTCCCACCACTACTTAGTTAAAATTTTCTGCGCGGATTTTAGCATGAAAGGAACCTGAGATTCCATCTATGCAGGACACTTTTAATTACAAAAAAGAAAAAAAAATTACAGCACCGCACAATTTTCGCTTACTACACAAAAAATAGCCGAAAATAAAAAAACCAGCACATTTTATTGCTGGTTTTCTTACATTTTTTCTCGTTGAGCGAGTAAAGTGGATTAAACGAGGTTGTTAATGTCAACCATAGGGCTTACATCTGCGTCGTAATCCACACCATCAACAGCAAAACCAAATAGCTTCAAGAACTCGTGGTGATAGCCAGCGTAATCAGTCATTGAGTCAATGGTGTCGGTATCAACACTGTCCCAAATCACTTGTACGCGATCTTGCACGCTGTCCTCTAGCTCTTTGTAGTTTTGACTAAAACGACCCGCTTCATCAAATCTCGGGCTCTCGCCATAGAGGTTTTCTTTAAATAGCGCCTGAATTTGCTCTATACAACCTTCGTAAGTGCCATCTTCTTTCATCACTTTGAACATGGCTGAAATGTACAACGGCATAATTGGAATGGCAGAGCTCGCTTGAGTTACCACTGCGTTTAGCGAGGTCACGTATGCTTTACCACCAACGCTTGACCCTTCAGTAATTGCTTTAGCTGCGCGATCTAGATCTTCTTTTGCACGACCAATCGTTGCGTGGCCATAAATTGGCCAAGTTAACTTTTTACCAATATACGTGTAGGCAGTGGTTTTAAAGTTATCAGCCAACACACCCGCTTCACTTAGTGCTTTGATCCAAAGCTCCCAATCGGCCCCCCCATAACATCGATTGTGCCTTGAATTTCATCGTCATTCGCCGCTTCAACAGTCACTTCATCAATCACCCCTTTTGAGGTATTTAAGTTTTTAGTGGTCACTGTTTCGCCAATCGGCTTCAACGTTGATGAATAAACTTCACCCGTATCCGGATCCATACGGCGAGGTGAAGCAAGCGAGTAAATCACAAGATCTACTTGGCCTAATTCTTCTTTAATGATATCAATCGCTTGTGCTTTTATTTCATGTGAGAAAGCATCGCCATTAATATTTTTTGCCCAAAGACCTGCCGCATCAGCTGCTTTTTGAAAGGCAGCGGTATTATACCAACCCGCTGACGCTGTTTTCTTTTCTGTTGGTGGCTTTTCAAAAAACACACCTAGCGTTTTTGCATTACAACCAAATGCCGCGGTAATACGCGACGCTAATCCGTAACCCGTCGATGCACCAATAACGAGTACATTTTTTGGTTTTTCTGACGCTTGCTCTTGAGATTTAACGTAAGCAATCTGTTCATTTACGTGGGCTTCACATCCTACTGGGTGTGCGTTTGTACAAATAAAACCACGAATTTTTGGTTTAATAACCATAGAAAATGCCTTCTGTATTTCTTTGCTATTTTGAAAATTGCCCATAGTGTACTGATCTTTAGCGTTAAAGAGGTACGAGCAGATCGAATATTTATCAAATAAAGGTCGGTTGGCAGGTAATAAAGTTCATTACCAGCCGCACCTAGCGATTAACGATGAGTGAAATATTCTTTCAAGGTTAAGTCGTGATAGCTTTTAATTGACGATTGAAACGCACTATAGCTTGCCCACACTTTGGCAAAGCCTTCGTCTTGCGCCGCTTGTTCAGCCATTACTTGCGCGGTGATTGCTTTAAGCTGCGCGATAACCTCAGGTGGTAATTTACGCATCTGCACATTGTGTTTTTCAATTAAGGTTTTCAACGCCGCATTGTTGCGAGCGTTGTATTCATCAAGGGTCGATTCATTAACCGCGCGAGCTGCCACTTCAACGATCTTCTGCAGATCTTTTGGCAATTCGTTAAACGCTTTTTCGTTAATTAAAAACTCTAAACCTGTGCCCGGCTCATGCCAAATACTTGAATAATAGTAAGTTGCCGCTTGGTAGAAACCAAAGGCTAAATCATTGTACGGGCCAACCCATTCGGTTCCATCAATCGCACCACTTTGCAGTGAAGAATAGATTTCACCGCCAGTTAGCGTAACAGGTACTGCGCCAGCGCGTTGTAACACCTCTCCAGCTAACCCAGGGATGCGCATTTTAAGGCCTTTAAGATCATCCATTGAATTGATTTCTTTTTTAAACCAACCGGCAAACTGAGCGCCTGAATTACCACCTGCCATTGGAATAATGCCAAATGGCTGATACATTTCACGCCAAAGCTCCAAACCACCACCATAGTGTAGCCAAGCATTGAGCTCTGTTGCCGTCATGCCAAAAGGAATAGCACCAAATAATGGTGATGATGGGATCTTGCCTTTCCAGTAATATGAACCACTGTGGCCCATTTGTGCTGTACCCTGTGATACAGCGTCAAATACCTCAAAACCAGGCACCAGCTCACCAGCGCCATAGACTTGAATGCTTAAGCGCCCACCACTCATTTCATTAACATATTCAGCGAACTTCTCTGGTGCCATGCCTAAACCAGGAAAGTTTTTTGGCCATGAAGTCACCAACTTCCACTTGTAGGTTTTAACTTCAGCCACTTGGCTTGTCTGTGATTGCTTGTTATCGCCACATCCGGCAAGCAAGGAAAGACTAATAACAGCGGCAACAATGTGCTTTATAAACGAAGTACTCATATTATTTTCCATAGATTAATTCAGGTAACCAAGTCACTAGCTCTGGCCATATCGCCAAAGCGCCGAGAACGCTTAATTGCATTAAGATAAAAGGAATAACGCCCTTATATATTTGCATAGTTGTTACCGTTTTACTGGCAACGCCGCGCAAGTAAAATAACGCAAAACCAAATGGTGGCGTTAAAAATGAGGTTTGTAGGTTTAACGCAATCATAATACCGAGCCATATGGGATCTAAGCCCATAGCAAGTAAAATTGGCGCAACAATTGGCACTACAACAAAGGTGATCTCAATAAAATCAAGAATAAAACCTAGTAAGAACATGACTAACATCACAACAAACATAGCGCCGATCACGCCGCCTGGCATTTGTTCAAAAAAGCCCGTTACTAACTCTTCACCACCTAAACCTCTAAAGACGAGTGAAAACAAACTTGCACCAACCAAAATCATAAAGACCATCGAGGTAATTTTAAGCGTGCTTTCCATCACTGCTTTAAGGTTTTCTTTACTGAGTTGACGTTGCCAAATAGCCAATAACATTGCGCCCATAGCGCCAACACCGGCTGCTTCTGTTGGCGTTGCAAAACCGAATAAAATTGACCCCAACACGGCAACCATTAATAAAAGCGGAGGAATTAACGCAGTAAGTACTAACTTAACGACTGACTCACTAGGGTGGTCTTTTTTGAGCTCTTCAACGTCAATACTCGGGACATCTTGCGGCCTAAAAATGGCCATCCCAATACAATAAGTCATGTAAAGGCCAACAAGCATAAGCCCAGGCACTACCGCGCCAGCAAATAAATCACCGACAGAAACAGTCTCAGGGTTAAAAATCCCCATCTTCAATTGCGCTTGTTGATACGCGCTCGAAAGGACATCACCTAATAACACCAATGCAATTGACGGTGGAATAATTTGCCCTAAAGTGCCCGTTGCACAAATAATGCCGGTTGAAAAAGACGGGCTGTAACCTCGCTTTAACATGGTCGGCAATGAAAGTAGCCCCATCGTTACGACTGTCGCGCCAACGATACCGGTACTGGCGGCAAGCATCATTCCAACAAGCGTAACTGAAATGCCCAAGCCACCTCGAAAACGGCCAAATAAAATCGTCATCGCGGTCAGCAAATTTTCAGCAATTTTGGAGCGTTCTAACATCGCTCCCATAAAGACGAATAGGGGCACAGCCAACAACGTTTGGTTATTTATCACGCCAAATAAACGACTCGGCAATGCTTGTAAGAACGCCGCATCAAAAATATCAGCACTGATACCTATTCCGGCAAACAGTAAAGCAACACCGGCAAGTGAAAACGCGACAGGAAAACCGAGTAATAAGACACAACACACAACGAAGAACATTAATAATGCTAAATATTCCATTTACCCATTCTCTCCTGTAGCTACTTGATAGCTCAGCACCGATTTACACAGCTCACTAATCCCCTGTAAAAACAGGGTCAAAGGTAACAACAGCAATAAGGTTTTATTGAGATAAACGAAAGGCAAACCACCTGCTTCAGATGACTTTTCCAACACGCGCCACGAAGCTAAGACATAATCAAGACTGATATAAAAGAAGAATAAGCAAACGGGCAGCAGGAGAAAAATAATACCAAGCGCGTTGACTAATGCTTGCTGTTTTTGTGAAAATTTTTGATAGAAAATATCGACTCGCACATGCGCATCTTCCTTCAACGCAAACGCGGCACCGAGCATAATCACAATACCGTGTAGGTACAATACAGACTCTTGCATGGCAATAAAACCAATATTGAAGCCATAGCGAAGTAATACGATAAGAAATGTTAACAACACCATGACAAGGGTAAGCCAAATAATAGCTCGCCCGAGTCTATCGGTAATAGTATCTATAAATTGCGCAATGCAGCTAAGCGAGCTAGCCGGCATAAACTCCCCCCAAATGCGCGCTTATTTTTGACCAAGCGCGCGAATTCTTTATTATTTTTAGGGGTACAGAAATACCAGAAAATGCTAAGAAATGGAACGCAAAAATAATAAGAGCATAGGGCAATTAACCATTTTTACACTTGATAAGAAAGAATTAAACGGTACTGCCACCAAGGCAACGCGGCGACCCCGGCACGTTATCAGCGTAGTAATTTTGCCATTCTTGTTTTGTGTAAGTATGCAAGGCAAGCGCATGAATTTTATCAGAAAGCTCTTCCGCCAACACTGAATTAATGGCGCGATGACGCTTAATTAAACGCTCGCCAGAAAATTTGTCACTAACGATCACAACTTTAAAATGAGACTCGCTGCCCTGCGGTACATTGTGTTGATGACTCTCGTTGATCACTTCTAAATGGCTCGGCTCAAACGCCGACAGTAATTTTTGTTCTATGGTTGTTTCAACTAACATAAAAATCCTTGCATAAACGCCATCCACCTACTGCTTAAGTCTAGTGGTTTCTGCTTATTATGCCATACAATCGACACGAATCATCAGCAAAAACTCGCACCTTACTGAAATTATTGAAGATAAAGTTTTAGCTATATTATTGCGCTAAAACGAGTTGTCTAAAGGTGATATTTATCCGCGGCGCAGTGTTACATTTTTCTTTTAAAACAGCATGTTGCCAATACCTTTGGGTTTCACCTGACATAATTAGTAAACTCCCCTCAACCAAAGGAATATCAAGCTTTTCAGCGGTATTTTTATGTTTTAGTTTAAATGTTCGCTTAGCGCCGAGTGACACAGAAGCAATCATCGGGTTATCGCCTAATTCAGGTTCGTCATCACTGTGCCAACCAACCGAATCTTGATGATTGCGATACAAATTCACTAGCGCAGAGTTAAACAAACAATGTGTTTTTTCCTCAACCATATGTTTTATTTCAAGCAACGCTGGTGTCCAAGGTTGTGGATTCATTTTCAGCCCAGAATAGGTGTAACTCGCATCGCCAAACCACGCTTGCAACCGAGGAATATCATATGCTTTGCCATAAAGGGATATTTTATCTTGAGAAAATGCTATTTCATCTTTAAGCCTTTTTTCTAAAGCGCGTGCTCGGCTTAGCGAAATAAAATGAGGTAGATAATCGAGTGAAGCGTTAGGCGCAGGTATTTTCATGGTGGGTATTGCTAGCACATGTCTTATTAATCTGAGAAAATAATACCATTAAACTAGTATAAAAACCGAGATCCGCGTAAGTAATGCAGAGTCCTTTCATTGTTAACGAACAAGCTTTATCACTTTATCGCTACCCTATTTCGCAAAATAATCGTTCCTTACAAGCGTGGGATGCTGCCGATGAATATTTAATAAATTATCTCACTGAAAATGACTTACTCAACAAAGATAGTAAGGTCTTAGTGGTTAATGACAGTTTTGGCGCACTGAGTATCAATCTATTAAATTACTCAACAACTATGGTTTCTGACTCTTGGCTTGCCCATCGCGGCCTAGAGGAAAATATCGCTCAAAATCATTTATCGGCTGATAATTTAACCATTAGTGATAGCCTAACTAACCTGCCTAATGATGCAAACGTAGTCCTGTATAAAATCCCCAAAAGCAAAGCATTACTGGCTGAGCAGTTAATTCAAATTAAACGGCAATTATCAAGTGATATAATCTTCATCGCCGCTGCAAGAGCAAAGGACATTCACAGCTCAACACTAAAAGTCTTTGAGAAATATTTAGGCACGACAACAACATCACTAGCGGTGAAGAAAGCTCGGTTAGTATTTTGTCAACTCGATAACCAACAAACACATCAATCGCCATTCCCAACCGTTTGGCCATTAGAAGGTACACCTTATAACATCAGCAACCACGCCAATGTATTTGCTCGCGAAAAACTCGACTTAGGCGCGCGCTTTTTTATTCCTCACCTACCCAATATCAAGCCCAACCAACAAGTCATTGACTTGGGGTGTGGCAACGGGGTTATTGGCCTAACTTTGCTCAACACACAACCGGCTGCTCAGTTAACCTTTGTCGATGAATCGTTTATGGCGGTTGCTTCGGCAAAACAAAATATAGAAAATAATCTGCCGGATGCAGCTGAGCACTGCCAATTTGTCGTCAATGACTGTTTATCTGGTTTTGAAGCCAATAGCGTTGATGTAGTGGTTTGCAATCCTCCATTTCACCAACAACAAGCGACAACTGATCACATCGCTTGGCAAATGTTTAACGATGCCCACAGGGTATTAAAGCACGGTGGCGAATTACGGATAATAGGCAATAGAAATTTAGCCTATCACATAAAATTAAAAAGAATTTTTGGTGGTTGTAAAACCATTGCTAGTGACAAGAAATTTGTTGTTTTATCTGCGAGAAAATAATGAAAGTATTCAAACTTATTTTACCTTTAGTAATTACCTTAGCCGGTTGTGGTAGTACGCCAACTCAGGTTGTTGTTGCCCCCGATTTTATTCAAACAAATGAGCTACCATTAAATATTAGCCAAATCAGCCTAGCAGTGAAGGATCTGCGCGCATCAAAACACTTGGTGCAAATCCTCAAAGAAGGTCAAGCGGCTAACCTGTTTAACAGTCAACAGCCAATCAGTGAAATTATTGAAAACACGCTAGCAGATGCACTAAAAAGCCGCAATATTTCAATCGATAACACAGCTCAACCAGCCATCACAGTGAGTGTTGAAAAAGCCCTAGTAAACGTTGAACAGCAAACGTTAAAGTACAAATCAAATAGTGATTTGCTCGTTAATGTCGATGTGCAAACTGCACTTGGCAAAATGACTAAAAGTTATCACCACAAAGGGACAAGTGAAGGCGCATTAAAAGCCGACATTGCTGTGCTAGGCCGTGATTTCAACCAAGCATTAACTAAAGTGTTAAACCAGATACTAACTGATCAAGAGCTGTTCAACTACATCAACCAATAGCGAGTAATATTTTTATGGCTAGAATACTCATTTTAATTGGCTATTTATTTACCAGTATGGTGATGGCGAAAAACGTTGCCATCGATCCCAATAATTTGTTTCCTCAAGTAAAATTAGAAACCAGTAAAGGGACAATAGTCGTTGAGCTTGATCGAATCAAAGCACCAATAACCGTTGATAACTTTCTCACCTATGTGGTAACAGGCGAGTACAACAACACGATTTTTCACCGAGTAATTGAAGGGTTTGTTGTCCAAGGTGGTGGTTACGACAAAAACTATGTACCGAGAAAAGTGGGCGAAAATATTGTTAACGAATCGGGTAACGGATTAAAAAACCAAACATACACCATAGCAATGGCAAAAGAGCATCGCCCTCACACGGCTAACCGACAGTTCTTCTTCAATATGGCCGACAACACCAATTTAGATCCCGGTATTAACTGGGGTTATGCTGTTTTTGGCGCGGTTACCCAAGGGGAAGAAGTGCTCGAAGAAATCGCCAAACAAAAAACCGACTTTAATGCTGAGCTTGGTTGGGAAGATGTTCCGGTTGAGCCAATCATTTTAATCAAAGCCACGCTATTACCTGCCGTTTAATCATTTAGCCTGAGACCAGGCTTCTTACTTTTATTTCGAGGGACTCATTAAAAAATGTGAATGAGCCCTCACTTCTGTTATAAAGATATAACGATATGTTATTAGACCAATTGGTCAGAATGTCAGATAGTTAAATTGACTCAATAACGTAGACAAAGCTACTGACGAAACAAATTTGATACAAATTAAATCAGCAAAATAGATTATTTGTACCTACACTTAGTTTATTGAAGAGAGCAGATAGTGCCTTTTCCAGCTTTTTCCTTTTATCTTGTTTCGTTAATAAAAATAATAATTATAACGTATTGTCGCTGGAGAAAATCCATGATAATTGAGCAGTTTATCAATGAAAAAATTAGCCAAATAACCGCCTATGTTGAAGCGGTTTTTAACAAAAAGATCCATTACACGGAGTTAGATCGGTTCATTAACGATACGATGGAAGAGTGGACATTGCTAAAGGTTATCGATGACACCCCTGGCAATGCTCGCGAGCGGGTGTTTTGGCATTTAATTCACGAACTCACCTTACACGGTGGCCAAGCGTTGAAACACGACTTGTTTTTTATTGCTGAAATCAATACCTGCCTCGACTTTTTCTATGGCAAAGGCAGTTATCCCGTCGATTGTATTGGCTGGCGACCCATCGCTTAAAGCGCGGCAAGGTTCAAGGTTTCAAGGTTTCAAGGTTTCAAGGTTTCAAGGTTTCAAGGTAGTGTACCATCCTACATTCCTACATTCCTACATTCCTACATTTCCGCGTTTAAGCATTCCAGCATTTCAACGCTTTACCCTCCCCTTGCTTATTGATAGTCTTAGCAGATAACAATCCATAAAGTACTTTCGATGTCGTCAACGCGCTCTTTTTGGCAAGCTCTCCAATATTTTAAAAACAAAACCCTGCTAACTATTTTCTGTTTTGGCATCGCTTCTGGTTTTCCTTGGGTAATGATCGGCTCAGCAATGAGCGGTTGGCTAAAAGATGAAGGGCTATCGCGCTCAAGTATTGGATTATTTGGGCTTATTTTTGTCGCTTATAGTATCAATTTTTTGTGGTCGCCACTGGTCGATCGCATCAAGCTATTTCTCTTGCACAAAAAGCTTGGTCAACGTCGTAGTTGGATCTTTACTACCCAATTAATTATCGCCTTTACTTGTTGGCAAATGAGTAGCTTAGAAGCGAATCAATCACTTGCTGTAATGGCTGTATTGGGTTTAATCATCGCAATAGCGGGAGCAACACAAGATATAGCAATTGACGCATACCGTATTGATAGCTTGGGCGAGCAGGACAACAATGAAATGGCAGCCGGCTCGGCAATGGCGACCTCTGGTTGGTGGACCGGTTACGCCGGCCTTGGCGCAATTCCATTTTTACTCGCTGACCAACCGGATTGGCACTGGCCACAGATTTATATCGTGTTAGCCTTAATTATGTTAGCGCTATCCACTGTCGTCTTATTCGTCAAAGAGCCACAAAGTCAACGGGAACAAAATCAAAGCAATATTGAACGACAATATCAAGTCGCTTTGCAAGGCCACAAAACTCGACAGCTCATTGTACTACTCACACTACCACTGATAATACTAACCATTGGCTATGCCAATTTTGGCTATCCCTATTGGCCAGAGCAACTAATAGATACCAATCTTCAATTTGGCGCGACTAGCTTGATGGTGATCTTAATGCTAAGTATTTTCATCAGCCAGATGATAACACTGAATAAACAAGTCTCTATGACACTAACCCGAAAGCCTGCTGACTATCGAAATCAAATTAGTGACACGAGTACTCGTCTCACCGCATGGCTACTTACCACGTTAGTTGCACCAATTCATGAGTTTTTCAGTCGCAATGGCTTCAAGCTCAGCTTATCGATATTGCTGTTTATCTTTTTGTTTAAATTAGGTGAAGCCTATTTAGGACGTATGTCTATAGTCTTTTACCGCGAGGTTGGGTTTTCCAATGCCGACATTGCTTACTACTCTAAAATGATCAATTGGTCGGTAACCATAATTTTTTCACTTATCGGCAGTATCTTCACGATTCGCTATGGCATTTTAAAGGGGCTGTTTATTGGCGGTATCGCGATGTCAGCAAGTAATTTATTATTTTCAGTTATAGCAATCGTCGGCCCTAATAAACCTTTGTTCGCATTTACCGTTATTGTTGATGGCTTTACTTCGGCTTGGGGCTCAGTGGCCTTTGTCGCACTATTATCCGTATTGTGTAATAAAACATTTACCGCTAGTCAATATGCGCTTATGGCCTCATTAGGTACCTTTGGTCGAGTCATGCTCGGTTCATACTCAGGTATCGTCGTTGACTACTTAAACGGTAACTGGGCCTTGTTCTTTGTCTTAACAGCGTTAATGGTGATACCAAGCTTGCTGTTTTTATATGCTATAAGAAAGCCACTTAACGCTATTATTGAGAAGAATAATTGCACAGACAAAGAAAGCAACTTAGTATAAAAATACTGTTAGTTTATAGGTAACCACATGATTCGACTGTTTTTCTTAATACCAATAATAATGTGTGCAATTTGGTGGTGGTATCTAAGAAGTAAGGGCTTCCAAGCAAAAGATGGCATCAAGGGGTTTGCCTACATTATTGCGTTTAATGCGATAATTATCGCCTTTTTTATTTTAATGATCTGGGTGACTGATTACCCATAATCAACCTAAGGTTCAGCGTAAAAATAGCTAAGGGGTCAGAGTCAATTGACTCTGACCCCTATGTTTAAACACGTTACTTGTGTTTAGCGATAAAGCTATCGAGTTGGTTGGCAAAGGCCTGTTTATCCTGTGACGAGAGTTTATCTGGCCCTTTAGTTTGCATACCACTTGCCCTCAACGTATCCATAAAATCACGCATGTTCAACCGCTGCTTTATATTGTGCTTAGTCAACATTTCTCCTCGCGGACTCAAAGCAAAAGCCCCTTTAGTTATCACTTCGTCTGCTAATGGAATATCAGCGGTTATCACCAAATCGCCAACCTGTGCACGTTTTACTATTTCGTTGTCTGCAACATCAAAACCGGACTCAACTTGAACAAAACGTATAAAGGGTGAGTTAGCCACTCGCATTGGGTGATTGGCCAATAACGTCGTCATGATATTTGCTCTATCAGCGGCGCGAAATAAAATTTCTTTAACCACCGCAGGGCATGCATCTGCGTCTACCCATATTTTCATTGATTTATAACCTTTTAGTCAGAAGATACGTTATCTTTGTTGTGCTGAACTTCATCAATGATCACCACAGACGCTAAAATTAACGGTGCAAATTGTTGTTCGGCAACGTCTACTCCATAGGTATCTGTCCATGAAAACCACTTTTTCGACACTGAAGCGATAGCCTGATCATCAATCAAAAAATCGTATTCGTGATCTAAAAAATCACCAATAATAACAATATCTTGGCCATTGAAATTCAAATAGTACTTACTCGAAAACCAGGTAAAAAACTTTTTCTTGAGTAGCGCATGTGTGCCATCAACAAAACTCAAATAAAAGGTTGGTCTAATGGCAAATATTTTTCGTTTGATAGTGACGACTTCATTTTCATTATGGTCGCGCATAACAAAAGTTCGACGCAAAGCCAAAATTTTAGAAACAATTTCAAATGCAAGCTCATCATTTTCGTCTTTAATTCTGAAAACATCGCGCAATGAAAATATTTTTTGTCGCAGGATATATCGCATATATTTACCTTATTAACCTAAACTCGGGATAAGAAGTTAGCTAACCTATTAAAAGTAAAAACTTACAATCACTGTTAACTCTTCTAGCGAGGGATTTTTTCTTAGTACTAGACAAATTTGTTTGGAATAGCCCGCTATTGCACACAAATTTAACAACGTAATAAGGAAAAATAACCGCTAGAAAGCAATTTGTTATCCCGAGTTCAGGTTTATTAATCCTCAAACTCTATTCGCGGTAATTTGGTACCCGATAGTTCAATCTGGCCATGGCATAAAAGTAGACGCTTAGAGGCGATCCCACCTTGATGCACCAAATAGTTTTTAAACGCCTGACCTCGCTGTTCACTCAGCCGATGTAAGTATGTAACTTGTTGCTTTTCATCCAAGCTGTGCGCTTTCGGTAAATCTGCAGCCGTGGCAATCGCACACACTTTAAATTGCAGTTCATCTTGATCTGTCATTAACTTGATAAGGTTGTTAACAAATGTCATTTGCTCATCTGACAATTCAATTTGTTCCGCTCGATAGATTAAGTCTTCAAGCCTGACTTTTAACATCATTTCGCCAGCGATTTTCGCCAACGATAAAATATTGCCGTATGGCACCATGGTTTGCATGAGATAACTCTCGGCGGCCATCATCACAGCTTTTTGAGTGATAATACCGATAAAACTCTGTAAGCCAAACTCCGGCGAACTAACATCACCGGATAAAGGTACATCGAGGTCCAAGTTGCCTTTACTGTCTTGAAGCATAGTTAACGCCGTATTGAGCGAAATAACCGAGTTATCTTGTTGTATTTGTTTACTGGCCTTATCTTGCTTAGCAAGCTCTAACCCTCTCACTGCTAGCTTAGTTTCGCCATCAATTTGATCGTCTACCACTTTAACATCAAGTTGTGTATCTAGTTGACCACTGAGAATATTAACTTGCGCACCTTTAGCAAAATAACCAACTAACTTAGGCAGAGATAACTCATGAACATCGCCCTGTAGTAACAGATTCATTTTAGGGTTAAATGGCTGATAAAAGCCATTTAGGGCGAATCTTCCGTGTTTATTGGTCGTCCCGTTAACTTGGTAGTTAACGGGGTTAGTTGCATGAGAGTTGTCGATATCAGTCAAGCTAATAGATGAAAACTCAATGCTTTCGGAAAATGCAGGGCTTGCCACCGTATCCTCTATAGTCACGATAGCATCCGCGTTGATTTTATCAATCACGAAATTAAACACTTGGGCACTAGATTGCTCTTGGGGATCTGTCACATTATCAATAGGCATTGATTCACGCTGACTTTCTTGACTGACATTAACCAAGTTTTTAAGTTGTTGTGCTTCCATTTGCAAGTAACTCGCTAGCTTTGCAAGCATGATTTCTTCAACTTCAACACCACCAGTACTTCGGGCTAAATCATACTTAGCATTAACCCCTTTGATCGCTAACTGCTCAAAACCTATTAATGGCTGTTCTGCGTCAGCCAATTGAGAGCCAGCTAGCTCATCAATTGTGAGTTGATCAAATGCTAGCATGAGCTGATTATTTTGCATCGACGCTGTTATCTCAGGTAATGAAAGTAATGCCGCAGCAAGTAACAAGTCATTATTTGAGACTTTAGTTAGCGTTAAATTTGCTAGTTGAGCCGACAGCTGACCATTAATATCAGTGTTAACCACGTTAAGTTGCGGTATTTCAAATGCTATTTTGTCTGCATTGATTAGCGAGTCAGCGAGCACATCTTGAACCAATACCTGCTCGAGCGCTAATGCTGTATCGCTACACGACAATCGAGTTTCATTTGCCAAATTAGCATCAAAAGCTGTCTTAAAACTCACCTTAGCAGATAGACTTTTTAACTGCTCGGGGAGCCACTGTTGATAATCTTGCAGATCAACATCATTAATCGTGAAATGCCCTTGATATTGCTGAGCGATAATATCGAGATTGAGGCTAAAGCTCAGTGGAGAATTATCTATCGCGGCGTCGAGCTTTGCGATTAATGACTGATATTGTTCACTAAATATTACGTTGGTTAAGATTAGTTGATTAACCGTAAACTGATGTAACTGATCAGCATGAAGGATAACTTTACTATTATTGATAAAAATTTGGCTCGCGATTAATTGCCATGGTGCGTCCGCCACTTCATTAGGTTGACGGTGGTTCGGCTCTTGCTCTTCTTGTTCAGAGCTCGGCGACTGTTCAATGATATGACCGGCGACCTGCCAACCAGTGTTGAGCTGTTTTATCTGAGTTTCAAAGCCAGACACACTTAAGCCTGTCAACACGAGTTGCCGGTTAAAGAGACCCGACACCGCAATTTGGGCATCGGCATTGTCTAATCTTAGTAGTTGTTCTTGATCCTTTAATGACTCAATCGTCAAATTCTCAACACTAAGCGACAGTACAAAAGGATTGATCCGTACCTGACTTTGCTCACCAAAAACCATGTTTTGTTGTGCTAGCTGTTGATTGGCAATATAAGTAATAAGCTGCGGGCTAAATAACCAGAATGAGGCAAGTAGCAACAAGATCGCACCAACCAAGCTAGTAAGTATTTTTATCCACATAACATCATTCCCTTCGAGTATTATCTGCTAGTTTAGAGGTTCAAGCCAAAAAGCCAAGTAACAATACCAATTGAAATAAATATTTGACCAACTCAGAGCTGCGTCAGGGAAGTTAGAATAAAGGAAATTTATGCAGGTGTAGTCATTCTCCATCAAATAAATTTGCGAAATTATCACTTTTCTGACGAGCTCCCAAGGGCGAGTATAAAAGACTTTTATGCTTCGTTACTGATTTTGATAAGGGAATAACCATTATCGGCAATCAAAGCCTTGCCTAAAAGCCTTTTAAATCTCGCTGAGTGATCAAATATTTAATTCACTTGGTATAACAATACATAAAGTAAAAAACGCGCAGTCAAGCGCGTTTTTTACTAACGTTCACATTTACTAGTAGGCTTAAATAATTAGCCCTAAAGTATTAGTTTAATTTACTGTCTTTCCAATACTTTGTTCCTTGCAATGTGGCTTGTAAAGCAAGGCCATTTTCCGTCATTTGATAAATCGACACGCCATTAACAATAGTGCCGGCTGTGCTGCCCTCAGCTCCCTTGTCACCAGACTTAGCCGCTGCGTCAGCTTGGCCAGAAAAATCCCAACCGCTTTCGATAAATTTTGTCATGGCATCGGCTTCATGGAAAATAAAGACTGCTCTAAAATCTTTAACACCTAAACCGATACCTAAACCTGCCGTCCCCATTTTCATATAGGTTTTTTCACCCGTTTTATTGTTGTGAACAACGCCACTGCCGCCTCCTGCAGAAACGAAGATAACATTTACACCCACGTTAGAAAACGTTGCGTAGCCAGCTGCTCTGGCAATTTTTCCCTTAGCATCCGGCTCTTCTTTATATAAACGCGCTAAAATCTTTTCACTCTCATCCAACACTTTCTTGCGATCTTTTTCTACACCAGCAACCGCGAACAAAGGTAAACACAATAATATCGTTAACACTAATGATCTCATACACAACTCTCTTTTTTATACTTTTAAGTAAGCCTAGTTAAAAAACTCAAAAACAAACAACCGATTTATACCAAATTCGTTATTTAAAGCAAAAAAAATGCGCTTACTAAGCGCATTTTTAATGATTTCACTCGCTACCTAATGTCTTATTCCCATTCGATAGTTGCTGGTGGCTTACCAGAAACATCGTAAACCACGCGAGAAATGCCATCAATTTCATTGATGATACGGTTAGAGACTAATCCTAAGAAATCATAAGGTAAATGTGCCCAGTGGGCGGTCATGAAATCGATAGTTTCAACCGCACGTAAGCTAACAACCCAATCGTATTTACGACCGTCGCCCATTACACCAACAGAGCGCACGGGTAGGAATACCGTAAACGCTTGGCTGACTTTGTTATACAAATCATGTTTGTGAAGCTCTTCGATGAAGATAGCATCAGCGCGGCGAAGTAAGTCACAGTATTCTTTCTTCACTTCACCTAATACTCGAACGCCTAAACCTGGGCCAGGGAATGGGTGACGGTAAAGCATGTCATAAGGTAAACCTAGCTCTAAGCCAATTTTACGTACTTCGTCTTTAAACAATTCACGTAATGGTTCAACTAAGCCTAACTCCATATCTTCTGGTAAGCCGCCAACATTGTGGTGAGACTTAATCACGTGTGCTTTACCTGTTTTCGAGGCAGCTGACTCGATGACGTCTGGGTAAATAGTACCTTGAGCTAACCATTTTGCGTTGGCTCGTTTGCCTGCTTCCTCGTCAAATACTTCAACGAATACGTTACCAATAATTTTGCGTTTTGCTTCTGGTTCATCGACACCGGCTAGGCGGTCTAAGAAGCGATCTTCAGCATTAACGTGTACGATATTTAAACCAAAGTGATCACCAAACATGTCCATAACTTGCTGACCTTCGTTTAAGCGAAGTAAGCCGTTATCGACAAATACACAGGTTAGCTTGTCGCCAATCGCGCGGTGAATCAGCATCGCAACAACAGATGAGTCGACACCGCCTGATAAACCTAAAATAACTTCGTCATCACCTACTTGCTCTTTTATTTTCGCGATAGCGTCGTCGATAATTGAGCTTGCAGTCCAAAGCTTTTCACACTGACAAATATCAACAACAAAGTGCTCTAAAATACGCATCCCTTGTTTAGTGTGTGTTACTTCAGGGTGGAACTGCACGCCGTAGAAGTTTTTCTCTTCGTTTGCCATCGCAGCGTGTGCACAACTAGGCGTTTGAGCAATAGTTTCAAAGCCAGCTGGGATATTTGATACTTTATCGCCATGACTCATCCAGACATCTAATACTGCATTGCCATTAGCACCAATCGAGTCTTCTATATTCTTAAATAATGAAGATTGCTTAATGATTTCAACACCAGCGTAACCAAACTCTTTGTGTTCAGAAGATTGAACACCACCACCGAGTTGTTCAGCCATCGTTTGCATGCCGTAGCAAATACCTAACACCGGTACTCCGGCATTAAAGACATACTCAGGTGCACGCGGAGAGTTCGCTTCAGTAACACTTTCAGGACCACCTGCTAAGATGATACCTGTTGGGTTAAATTCTTTGATTTGCTCTTCAGTAACGTCCCACGCCCAAAGCTCACAGTAAACACCAATTTCACGCACACGGCGGGCAATTAATTGAGTGTATTGTGAACCGAAGTCTAAAATGAGGACTCGTGAATCATGGATATCTTTGGTCATATCAAACCCTATAAAATGTAAAGTGAAGGCTGACGTCTTTAGTCAGCCTTAAAAAAGTCGTTATGGTAAGAATCACTTATTTGGCAGGTAATCGACACTAGAGCACTTCTGATGTCGTGATAGTGTCGAGTAGCAATCAAATAATGATTCAACTAGCCCATGCGGTAATTAGGCGCTTCTTTAGTTATGGTTACATCATGTACGTGAGATTCACCCATACCTGCTGCGGTGATCTTCATAAATTGTGGCTTAGTGCGCATTTCTTCTATTGTCGCACAACCTGTTAAGCCCATAGATGAACGCAAGCCCCCCATTTGCTGGTGGATAATTGCCGCTACAGGACCTTTATAGGCCACGCGACCTTCGATACCTTCTGGCACTAACTTATCCGCTTCGCCATCCGTTTTTTGGAAATAACGATCTGATGATCCTTCTTTTTGTGCCATTGCACCTAAAGAACCCATACCGCGATATGACTTGTAGTAACGGCCTTGGTAAAGCTCAACTTCACCTGGCGATTCTTCTGTACCAGCAAACATTGAGCCAACCATTACGCAGTGAGCACCTGCAACTAATGCTTTCGCAATATCGCCTGAGAAACGAATACCGCCGTCAGCAATCACCGGAATACCTGTACCTTTTAAAGCTTCAACAGCATCAGAGATAGCCGTTAACTGAGGAACACCGACACCTGTGACGATACGTGTTGTACAAATTGAACCGGGGCCGATACCTACTTTTACCGCATCAACACCAGCATCTGCTAATGCTTTAGCACCAGCACCTGTCGCCACGTTACCCGCAATAATTTGTAAATCAGGGTATTTAGCACGAGTTTCTGCAACGCGATCAAGTACACCTTGCGAGTGGCCGTGAGAGGTGTCGATAAGCAAGACATCAACGCCGGCTGCTACGAGGGCATCGATACGTTCATCGGTACCTGCGCCAACACCAACAGCAGCACCAACGCGAAGGCTACCAAATTCGTCTTTACAGGCGTTTGGCTTGCTCTCAGCTTTTTTGTAATCTTTTACTGTGATCATGCCTTCAAGTTTAAATGCATCATCAACCACTAAGATTTTTTCGATGCGATGCTCGTGCATTAAGCCAAGGATTTCTTCGCGCTTAGCACCCGCTTTCACAGTGATTAGCTTGTCTTTTGGCGTCATTAACGCTGAAACGGTTTTATCCAAATGCGTTTCAAAACGCAAATCGCGGCCAGTAATAATGCCGACTAAATTATTTGCGCCATCGATAACAGGGAAACCTGAGAAGCCTAGCTCATCAGCAAGTTTCATCACGTCTTCGATCGTGGCATCAGGGGTGACAGTAACCGGGTGAGAAACAACACCACTTTCGTACTTTTTCACTTGCTGAACATTTTTTGCTTGTTCCGCAATTGTCATGTTTTTATGGATAAAACCAATACCACCCTCTTGGGCAAGCGTAATAGCCAAACGCGCTTCAGTGACTGTATCCATAGACGCAGAAACCATTGGCACATTTAACGAAATATCTCGCGTTAATTTTGTGGTTAAGTTGGCAGTATGAGGTAGCACCGTCGAATGGGCAGGTACTAATAGAACATCATCGAAAGTTAGGGCTTCTTGAGCAATTCGTAGCATCGCAATATCTCACCGAATAAGAATGAAGGGTACTTAATATTGCGGCAGAATTTTAACCGTTTTATTAAAATAGGTAAACTTAATTCTTTAAAAAATTTATACTATCTTGCATAAAATTGTAATCAGCCCTGTTCAAAGATAAATTTATGCCCAATCCCCACATTTTACAAGTGAGCCAGTTAACACAAAAAGTACGTTTTATGCTGGAATCTGAGCTCAATACCGTTTGGCTAACTGGTGAAATATCAAATTTCATCGCGGCAAGTTCGGGTCATTGGTATTTATCGTTAAAAGATCAAAAATCACAAGTGCGCTGCGCGATGTTTAAAGGCAGTAATCGCCGAGTTCGCATTCGACCCACCAATGGTCAGCAAGTATTGGTTAGGGCAAAAGTTTCACTGTACGAGCCACGAGGTGATTTTCAGCTGATTATTGAGCAAATGGAAGATGCCGGCGATGGTCTGTTGCGCCAACAATATGAGCAGCTTAAACAGCAATTGAGCCAAGAAGGCCTATTCGACCTTGCTAATAAGCAGCCGATGCCCAGAGCTATTAGCACCGTAGGTATTGTTACCTCACCAACGGGCGCTGCAATTCAAGATATATTAGCTGTCGTTAGTAGGCGTAACCCATTGCTCAACATTATAATTTACCCTTGCCTTGTTCAAGGTGAGCTAGCCGCTGAGCAAATCGTTCAGAGTATTGTTCGAGCCAACCAACGCATGGAGTGTGATGTCTTAATTGTCGGCCGTGGTGGTGGTTCACTAGAAGACTTGTGGTGTTTTAACGAAGAGTCAGTTGTTCGTGCTATAGCAGCCTCAACGCTACCAGTGATCAGCGCTGTTGGTCATGAAATTGATACCACATTAGCCGATTTCGCGGCAGACGTTCGAGCACCAACCCCTTCAGCTGCAGCTGAATTAGTTTCAGGGGAGCTTACTCAGATGATAACACGCCAGATCCAGTTAATTCAGCAACTAACCAGTCGTCTACAACTACAAATGAATCGTTGGCAAGATAAACTAACCGGCTTAATACATCGCCATCAACAATGCCACCCGGTACAAAAATTACAGCTAAAACAACAGCAAGTTGATGAATTAAACCATCGACTATTACGTATTATTTCTCAACAAAAGCAACACGCTAAAATAAATATCGAGCGCCTGAGCCATCGGTTAAACCAAACAGCGCCCAACAAGCAAATAACACTATGGCAAGATCAGCAGACTAACCTACACAAACGATTAGTAGCAACGAGTAAGCATCAGCTAGATAATAAAAAGTCACAGTTTGGTTATTTAGTTGAGCAACTGCATATGATTAGTCCGCTTGCTACCATCGCGAGGGGTTATAGTGTTACCCGTGATCAAAACAACGCTATTGTAAAACGCGTCGGTGATGTGCAAGTTAATCAAACAATTTCAGTCGAGGTAAGTGACGGCAGTATTGAGGCAAAAGTGACAGCCCTTAACAAAGTAGAGAAAGACTAAACAACCCTAAGCTTGGCTAAACCACTAACGCAGTTGAGTTTCGAGTGTCACGGTTTCTTTGAGTAATTTGGCGACCTTCTCTTTGTCATCATCTTTAAATTTGACCCCTAGGGAGACATCGTTTATCTGCTGTTTAACGTTACAAATTTGACCATTGAGCTTAACATCGGCAACGCCAGAAATATCTTCGATGGTAATGGCAATTGACTTGTCATTAGCCAATAACAAAGTTTCGGCATTCGGCACAGCTATTTGACAGCCGTTAATCGATAAGTCGAGCATTTTTGCTTGCCAATACTCTTTATCGACCCCAACTTTAATTGGCATGTCAGTGTCGATACGCATTGCACTGCGCAAGCTCTGAAGTGAAACTCGGGTCGGAAAATCTAAAACAATAATACGCGAAGGAATTTGAAGGGTTTGCTTAACCACACCGACAAAGGCAACAACAGCACCTTCGTGACCTTCAATTAAGCCACGTACTGTCACCGTTGTATCTGGATAGATATACTGGGCAAAATTGCCAAGTTTGTTTTTATCCGGCATTTGAATAAGCACATAGCGCTTAGGTAAAAAGCCAATAAAGGTTGTCCGAAACTTTCCTCGCTTGCCTGCAGGCGTTGTCACATCGATTGTGACCACACCACCGGGTTGTATCAACCCTACATTGCGATACAACCTTTCATTAGTATCTATATCAACTTGGCTAGCCATAAACTCAACGCACGAATATTTTGTTAATTAAAGATTTACACTAGCCAAAAGCCATAACAAAATCAATGCTATGGCACGACATTTTTAGTTGAATAGCGCTAAGCTTAGCAGCCAGTTACTCTGGTTTTTTGTAGCCTTGCGTGGCACGCGCTTTTTTCTTTTGCTCGGTATAAGATAACTTCTTCTTACCGGCAAATGGATTTGAAGTTTCTCTGAATTCAATTTTAATTGGCGTCCCCATGATCTTTAACGACTTGCGATAATAGTTCATTAAATAACGCTTGTAAGATGGTGGTAAATGGCGTGCCTGATTACCGTGAATCACAATAATTGGCGGGTTATAACCACCAGCGTGCGCATATTTAAGTTTGATCCGGCGACCATTGTGCATCGGAGGCTGATGATCAAACACCGCTAAATCCAAGATTTTGGTGACCATAGACGTTGAAATCCGTTTCGTTGCCGAGACAAAGGCTTCCTCGACAGATTCAAACAGATGGCCAACGCCGGTGCCATGTAGTGCTGAAATAAAGTGAATACGGGCAAAATCAATAAAGCCTAAGCGACGATCAAGTTCAGACTTAATACGATCTTTGACCGACTCATCTAGCCCGTCCCATTTATTGACAGCTAGCACCAATGAACGCCCCGCTTCTAAAATGAAACCGAGTAAACTCAAATCTTGATCTGTGATCCCTTCTCGTGCATCAATGATCAATAAGCAGACATTAGCATCTTCAATCGCACGCAGCGTTTTGATCACTGAGTACTTTTCTACAACATCGTTAACGTTTTTACGACGGCGAATGCCGGCGGTATCGATGAGGGTATATTCACGCCCATTACGCTCCATAGGAATGTATACTGAATCGCGAGTAGTACCCGGCATATCATAAACAACAACCCGCTCTTCGCCTAAAATACGGTTAGTAAGCGTTGACTTACCAACATTTGGCTTACCAATTATTGCCAGTTTGATTTTGTCATCTTCGAGCGGTGAATGCTCACCTTCTTCATCAAAGATTTCACCGTCAAACTCGTCATTTTCAGCTTGAGCAGCTTTTTCTTCTGCCAGTGCTGCAATGTGAGGTTCAAGGGCTAAGGTAATGAGTTGTGTTACACCGCGGCCATGAGCAGCAGCTATTTGATGAACAGCGTCACCAAGTGCAAGCGAATAAAACTCTGCAACGGCAGAATCGGCGTCAATCCCATCAACTTTGTTGGCAACGAGAAATACACGCTTATTTTGTTTGCGAAGATATTCAGCTATCGCTTGATCTGCGGCAGTAAGACCCGCACGTGCGTCAACCAAAAACAGCACTGCATCGGCCTCTTCAACCGCCATTAACGATTGCTCTGCCATTAACGCATCAATACCTTCTTCATCACCGTGAATACCACCAGTATCAATGACAATAAACGGATGTTCTTCAACCTGCGCCTGACCATATTGACGGTCACGCGTTAGGCCAGGATAGTCTGCAACAAGCGCATCACGTGAGCGTGTTAAACGATTAAACAACGTTGATTTACCAACATTTGGTCTGCCGACAAGTGCGACTACAGGAAGCATGTATACCTCAAAAAAACTCATTATTATCCCAAATTTGGGATAATCAAATAAAACACAACGGCTCGATGGATTTACCAAGGAGCCGTTAAGAATACCAAGTTCAATTAACAGTTAACTAAATAATGAATGAACTTGTTCTAAATTTTAGCTTATTTTAACGCTTGTGCTGTAACTTCGTCTATTTACAGCAACTTTCAATCACACTATGGCAGTTGAATCGCCGCGATGTCGCCATCTCTTGACTGTACGTACAAAACATCGTCTGACACTGTTGGTGTCGCATATATACCACTTGAGTCAACTTCCATGCGTGCGACGATATCACCCGTATCAACATCTAGCCAATGCAGGTAACCTTCAAGATCACCAACAACAACATAGTTACCTTGTACTGCAGGGCCTGTCACATTGCGGTTGGTAAGTGACACATTACTCCAACGCTCGAGACCATTTAAGCGATCAATCGCATATACGTGTCCTTTAACATCTGTTAAATAAATGTTGTTTCGGGCAATGCTCAATTGGCGATATGACGAATATTGACGTTGCCACAAAACGCGACCACTGCGCAACTCAAGTGCAGATAAGTTTCCGCGAGAAGAGACCGCATAAACAGTTTCACCAAGGATAAGCGGTTTTGAGTCAACATCGACTACGCGATCTAATTCAGTTGAACCTGTTGGCTCACCCAAGTTTACTGACCAGCCTTGCTGACCATTTTCTAAGATATAAACCGTCAACTCACCTGATGGCGTGCCAATTAAGACGCCACCTGATGCCGCAGCCGGAGCACTAGTACCACGCAATGTTAGTGGCGGTACGTCTTGTTCAACTTTCCAAAGTTCTTCACCGTTTTGCGCATCTAGTGCAATCAGTAAACCCGAAACGGTATTCACTAATACCACGTTGCTTTCAAACGCAGGCGCAGCAATTACTTCACCTTTAACTTTGGCATGCCATGCAATTTTACCCGTAGCTTCCTCTAGTGCGTATACGTCACCTTGTTCACTACCAACGTAAACTTTTCTGCCACCGGGTACTAAACCACCGCCTAACTTGGCCGATTCGTCGGAGCGGAAAATGAGCGCATTACCCGTATATGGCTTACGCAAATTGAGTTTCCACACAGATTTACCGGTTTTTTCATCAAAGGCAATCACATCGCCTTCGCGGCTTGCAGCAAAAACTTTATCGTAGCCAACACCAGGCTTTAAGCGTGAGTAATAGTGTTTAACACCGTTGCCAACGCTGCCTGACCAGACAACTTTTGGCTTAAACTGCTGTTCAATCTCAGTTAATGGTGCAACCGCTAACTCTTCATTTTCATCATCAGTTGACGAACAAGCGGCAAGGGTTAACACAAGTGCTAGTGTTGTTAGTATTTTTTTATGTAGCAACTGCACAATAAATCCTATTTGCTAATTTCAGGTAACGTTGTTAATTCAACGTGCTGAGCTAAATCATCAAGCTTCATTTGCAAGCTTTGGTTATTTGCGGCAGCTGCGCCTAAAGCGTCGATGGCAGCTTGGTAAGCGTTACGCGCTAACTCGTTTTTACCTTGCATTAAATACGCGTCACCTTTAACTTCTTCGGCAGCGCCAACAAAGCCTTCGGCCATATCGTTAGCTAATGTTGCTAACGCTTTATCCGCTTGCGCTTGTTGTAATTGAACACGAGCTAAACGCAATATCGCAATGCTTTTTACACCTTCATCAGCGGCATTATCAATAGCCATTTGTAAGTGCTTTTCTGCGCCGGCCCAATCTTGGTGGCTAACAGCATCTTTAGCTAATGCAAGCGAGGTAAACGATGCGAAACTTGTTTCTTTGTTTGCTTGAATAAAAGCTTCACCTTCTTCGACAAAGTTGTCGCTGTGCTCTTGAACTGACTCCATCATCTCAATGTAAGCAGATGTCGCGGCTTCTTCACTTTCTAATTTGCTGTCTTTGTAGTAGTTAAAGCCAACAAAGCTACCTAAACCAACAAGGATACCACCGATGATAAAGTTGCCGTTTTCTTGCCAAAACTTTTTAATCGCTTCTACTTGTTGTTCTTCTGTTTGATAAGTTTCCACAGTACTTCCTTACATTAATTTTTCTAACAAAGCTGGCATTTGATCAAATGCCACGCTTTCTTGATCTTTTTGTTCACGTAAATATTTCACCGTTGCTGTTTTTTCAGCAACTTCGTTGTCCCCAAGAATAACCGCAATGTTTGCACCTGATTTATCTGCGCGCTTCATTTGCTTTTTAAAGTTGCCACCACCACAGTGACATTGAATTCTGATTTCTTTGACTTCATCGCGCCATTGTTCAGCTAAAGCATTACCGGCTAGCTCAGCGTTTTCACCCATCATGGCAATGTAAACATCAACTTGTGGGCGAATATTGTTAACTTTATCTAAGCTCGTTAGCAACAAGACTAATCGCTCAATCCCTAAAGCAAAACCAAAACCCGGTGTTGCTTTACCGCCTAGTTGCTCAACCAAACCGTCATAACGGCCACCGGCACATACCGTACCTTGTGCACCTAGGCTTGAAGTTACCCATTCAAACACTGTGCGATTGTAGTAATCCAAACCGCGAACTAAGCGTTCATTGATAACATACTCGATACCGGCTGCGTCCAACTTAGCACATAAGCTAGCAAAATGTTCTCTAGATTCATCACCTAAAAACTCAGATAGCTTAGGCGCATCAACTAATGCCGCTTGTACCTCTGGGTTCTTACTATCTAAAACTCGCAGTGGATTTGTGTGCATACGACGCTTGCTATCATCATCAAGTTTATCTTCATGCAGAGTTAAGTAGTCAACTAAAGCATCTCGATAGGTTGCACGCTCTTCATTCGAACCTAAGGTATTCAATTCTAATGTGACAACATCTTTGATGCCAAGTTCCTTCCACAAGCGATTTGATAACATAATCACTTCAGCGTCGATATCAGGTGTCGCAATACCAAAGGCTTCAATACCAAATTGATGGAATTGACGATAGCGCCCCTTTTGTGGACGCTCGTGCCTAAACATTGGCCCCATGTACCACAGTCGTTGCTCTTGGTTATAAAGTAAACCGTGCTGGTTACCTGCGCGCACACAACTTGCCGTACCTTCAGGGCGAAGTGTTAAACTATCGCCATTGCGATCGTCAAAGGTATACATTTCCTTTTCAACGATATCTGTTACTTCACCAATTGAGCGCTTAAATAAATGAGTTGATTCTACGATTGGCATGCGAATTTCGGCAAAACCATAGTTACCAGCAACACGTCTAAGGGTTGCTTCAACCATTTGCCAAATATTAGTTTCTGATGGTAGGCAATCATTCATGCCTCGAACTGCCTGAATCGCTTTACTCACGGGCGTAGGATCTCTCTTAAATTAAATTGCAGCGCGCATTATAGGCACAATCTGGACAAACGTAAATCACCTGCCGACGACTCGCGCGCATTTATACTTTTCGATTTGAATAAACTTAATCAACTTCTTTTACGTTTATGCGCGCTTGTTCCATTTGGCTTGCTTTGGCACGTATTTTAGCTTCTAGCTGGTCAACCATGTCATTGTTGTCGATCCGCTCTTTTTGACGTACGCCATCGAGGTAAAAACCACTTTTCTTACTGCTTCCCGTCAAGCCTAAATCTGATACGGTTGCTTCGCCTGGACCATTTACGATACAGCCAATAATCGAGACATCCATTGGGGTAATAATATCTTCTAAACGCTCTTCTAGGGCGTTAACCGTGTTAATCACATCGAATTCTTGACGCGAACAACTTGGGCAAGCAATAAAATTAATGCCGCGAGATCGGAGTTTTAATGATTTTAAAATATCAAAACCGACTTTAATTTCCTCAACCGGATTAGCCGCTAATGACACTCTTAAGGTGTCGCCAATACCTTCGGCCAACAACATCCCTAAGCCAACGGCTGATTTAACCGAACCCGAGCGGAAACCACCGGCTTCAGTTATACCAAGATGTAATGGGTTGTCGATTTGTTTTGCCAGTAAACGATAGGCGCCAACAGCTAAAAAGACATCAGAGGCTTTCACACTGACTTTAAAATCGTGGAAATTTAATCGGTCGAGAATTTCAACGTGCCGCATCGCCGATTCAAGCAAGGCTTCAGGTGTCGGTTCTCCGTACTTTTCCTGCAAATCACGCTCTAACGAGCCACCATTTACGCCAATGCGAATTGGAATATTTTTATCGCGTGCACTTTCAACAACAGCGCGAACACGATCTTCTTTACCAATATTACCTGGGTTAATACGCAAACAATCAGCGCCGTATTCGGCCACTTTCAGTGCTATGCGATAATCAAAGTGGATATCGGTAACTAATGGCACGTTAACTTGCTTTTTAATTTCTTTAAACGCTTCAGCGGCATCCATTGTTGGTACTGAAACACGAACAATATCTGCGCCGACATTTTCTAACGCGCGAATTTGAGCAACCGTGGCATCAACATCTGTTGTAAGTGTGTTGGTCATTGACTGAACTGAAATTGGGGCATCGCCACCAACGGGAACATTACCCACCATAATTTGGCGAGACTTGCGACGAATTATCGGTGATTCTTTAAACATAAAATTACTTTACTATTTCTAAGACTCTAGACTATTAGTTTTGCTCAAGAGGCAGCGTGAATTTGGCAATATTACCAGCGTTAAATCGAGACATATCGACTGCTTGACCGGCAAACTCGATAGTCACTAATTCAGGTTTACCCAGTGTAACATTAAATGGCGCTCGACCTTTAATGGTCATGACATAATCTGTTTTTTTGACACCCCAAGCAACGCGCTCGCCAGTCGCATCATAAATATTAACCCAACAATCACCTGAAAAAGTAAATATTGCGACATCTTCAACGATTGCGGTTGCCTCTGTGCCGGTAGTGTCCGCTTGGTCGATTTCTAAAGTTTGCTCAATTTCAGCTGTATTTTCTGGCGTTTGCCCAACAACCGTGTCAGTACTAGCCTCAACAGACTGCTGTTGTTCAATAGTACCTTGTTCAATTGCTTGCGAAGTTTGCTCACTAGCCTCTTTTGCCGGCTCTGTCACAGAAGTGCTAGGTGTTAATTCAGTACCATCTTCAGCTTGTTTAGCACTTTCTTTTAGCT
Organism: Thalassotalea sp. LPB0316; assembly: GCF_014898095.1. NCBI lineage: Bacteria > Pseudomonadati > Pseudomonadota > Gammaproteobacteria > Alteromonadales > Colwelliaceae > Thalassotalea > Thalassotalea sp. LPB0316. Next base: position 1,529,175 of record NZ_CP062946.1, on the reverse strand, counting down.
GCTGCGCTTGAGAGGAATTATCATTTGTCGAGTCCGCCAGTTTAGGCTCAAGTACAACTGACTTTGCCTCAATACTCGACTGATACTGATAAAACCACACCAAGGTTGAACCAATTAATACAGCTAGAATAAGGTAACTCAACCACATTAAGCTCCGATTCTGTGCTTGTTTTTTAGTGATTTTTGAAAAGCTCTGCATTTCAGTACTTTGCTTTTCTGCAACTCCGAGCATTTCATAACTGGATAAAACGTCCTCTTCAGGCACTTCGACAAGCTTGGCGTAGTTTTTTAAATAGCCTCGGTTAAATGTTGATGGCAAAGTGCGATCAAACTGGTCGGCTTCAATGTCTATTACTAAGCCTTTGCGAAAGTTTAACTTTTCTGCAACTTGCTCAATCGTTAAGCCCTTAGCTTGACGAGCATCACTGAGTAGCCTGCCAGGGCCAATCACTTCGATATCTTCGGTAATTTCTGTTACTTCACTCATTTTTTCACTATTTATCAGCTTGGTTAGGATCAGCTAATACCAGCACTTGACCAATTTTTAAAATACTGCGAGAAGACAAACGATTCCACTTTTGTACTTCTCTCATCGTTAGGTTATATCGCCGAGCAATGCCATAAACCGATTCCCCTGATTTGACTACATGAACAGGGACTGAGCGCATACTTGGCAGCTGCTCTATTCGCGCTTGACTGCTTTCATCTAATGTCGCTACCGGCTCAGATTTTTGCTTATTTTCAGGTTCAGATTCAGACTTAGACACGGGTTTCACCTGATTATCTTCAGTTGAAAAACTCGCGATGTTTAAATCTTGTTCACTACTATTCGCATCATTGGCTTGTTTTTTCGGTGACAACACCACAACGCGTTTAGTGCTTTTATTTTGTTGCTGAGCATAAATATCGGCTAAATCATCAGCCGGTATTCTCGCAAGTTCATTCAGCAAATACTGCTTTGCCTCGTATGAGCTTGGAAACATTTTAACGAGCATCGCACCATAGTTTTTCGCTACCTGTGTATTACCTTGAGCACGGTATACTTTATATGCTAATGCCAAGGCACTAGGGCTAAATTGTCGCGTTGCCTTTTCGTAACGAGCAATGTAATTTTGCGCGCTTTTATAGTCAGCCTTGATATAGGCAAGCTGGGCTAGTTGCTGCAACACAGAGTCACTACTTGGGCTATGCATTAACGCTTTAGTGAGGTAAAACTCTGCTTGCTCAAAATTGTTTTTATTGAGATGACACAAGGCCAAGTTTTCGTAGCTTTCAGAGACTCTGACATATTCAGGCACCGCAATCGCTTTTAAAAACTGCGTTTGTGCGCCTTCAACATCATCTTGACGACATAAAAACACACCATAGTTATTGAGCGTGTCAGGGTCGTCAGATTTTATACTAAGTGCCGTTTGAAATGACTGGCTAGCCAGTTCGGGTTCACCTACAGTTTCGTAATAGTGGGCAAACGCCGTATGCACTTGCACTAGTTTTGGCGAATATCGCTTGGCTTTTTCTAAGTTAATTTTCGCTTGGGTGGTATTGCCAATATTGAGATAGCCCAAACCAAGCGAGATACGGGTCATGGCAATTTCATCATTACTAGCTTCATTCTCAACAACAGGGGTGTTGTCTTTACCGTATTGTTGGGTAACACAAGCGCTTAGCGAGCTTGCTAAAGCGACACTAAGAAGTAATTTTTGCCATTTATCCATTCGCAGAAAATTCCAATAAACGTTTTATTTGTCTTATCTAAACCATTTTTACTGAAATTTCGTCAGGATTCACCTGTTTTTTTGCTTGAATTGCACCAGTGCGCTTCGTTCTATCTAATACATCGCCGGCTAACTGGCCACAAGCCGCGTCAATATCATCACCACGGGTTCGACGGGTAATCACGGTAAAGCCATAACTTTGCAGGACTTTATCGAAACGATCGATACGAGAATTACTCGAACGCTTGTATGGTGAACCTGGATATGGATTAAACGGAATCAAGTTAATTTTACTTGGCGTGTCTTTTAACGCATGAGCTAATTCATGTGCTTGCTCAGTAGAGTCGTTCACGTGATCAATCATCACGTACTCAATGGTTACGGCTTTTTGCGCTTTTGAGCCTTCAATATAGCGACGTGACGCAGCTAAGAAGTCTTCTAACGGGTACTTTTTATTAATAGGTACTAATTCATCGCGCAATGCATTATTCGGCGCATGTACTGAAATTGCTAATGCACAGTCGATCTTTTCTTTTAGCATATCTAACGCCGGTACAACACCCGAGGTACTCACGGTAACACGACGTTTTGATAGACCATAGCCTAAATCGTTCAACATGGTGTCTAATGATGGGATCAGGTTTTTCATGTTAAGTAAGGGTTCACCCATGCCCATCATCACGATATTAGTGATAGGTCTTTTACCAGCAATACGCGTTGCACCTATATCATTGGCAACTCGCCATACTTGACCAATAATTTCCGACATTGATAAATTGCGGTTAAAACCTTGTTGCGCGGTTGAGCAAAATGAGCATTCTAAAGCACAGCCAACTTGCGAAGATACACACAAAGTGGCTCGGTTGTTTTCTGGGATCCACACGGTTTCAACTTCTTGGCCACCTTCAAGCATTAAGGCATACTTAATGGTACCGTCGTTCGATACTTGTTTCTTTGATATTTCCGGCGCTTTAATTTCACAGTTGCGCGCAAGCTTTTCCCTTAACTTCTTATTAAAGTTGGTCATTTGCTCGAAGTCGTCATAACCAAAATGGTATATCCACTTCATCATTTGATCGGCGCGAAACGGCTTTTCACCGATCGACTCAAAGTAGTCTCGCATCATTTGGTGATCAAAATTCAATAGATTAATTTTGGTTTTCTGCTCAGCTGGAACAACGACTTCTGTCATAAAATAATTCTCAAAACGTCTTATTACAAAGAATTTAAAGGGGCGAAATTGTACACTTTTTAGACACAGGTGACAATTTTTTACCCGCTAATCGTAAAAGTATCTAGATATGAATCCCTTACGATTAGCCACTTCATTTAAAGCAAAAGGATTTTACCGGAACCAGTAAAATCCTTTTTTATAATTTGATATTTAAGCTTAAATAGTTGGCGTTGTTTTGAGGCGGAAGCGCGGAGCTTGGCTTTTCTAACTAATTTAGCCAAGTGAGCACTTCCAACAAAAAAACGGCGCCAAATATGACGCTTAAAGGCAAATTAGCGAGTACGTGGGCAAATCTCGTCTTCTGTAAAGAAGTAAGCAATTTCACGTGCAGCTGATTCTAAAGCATCTGAACCGTGAACAGCGTTCTCGTCGATTGAGTTTGCGTAGTCAGCACGTAAAGTACCCGCTAACGCTTCAGCTGGGTTTGTTGCACCCATGATTTCACGGTTTTTAAGCACAGCACCTTCGCCTTCTAAAACTTGAACCATCACTGGACCTGAAGTCATGAATTCAACTAATGCACCGAAGAAAGGACGCTCACTGTGCTCTGCGTAGAAACCTTCAGCTTGCTCTTTTGATAAGTGAACCATTTTTGAAGCAATGATTGTTAAACCAGCTGTTTCAAAACGGTTGTAGATTTGACCAATTACGTTTTTAGCAACTGCGTCTGGTTTTACGATTGAAAAAGTACGTTCGATAGCCATGATAAGCCCTCTTAAATTGTGTAAATTAAAAATAGGTAAAAATTTTGGGCGCGATTATAGACCAAATAGGCAAAAATACCTAGTGGTAATCTAGCTTAGTTGTAATTCATTAGCACCAAATGAAAAAAGCCAACTGTTGTTGGCTTTTTATCAAATATTGAGCACAGCGATTAAATGCTGATACGGCGGTAATCGCGGTATTCAGGTTGCCAGAAATTGCGCTCAATTTTAGCAATTAATTGCTCATCACTAATTTCTAACGCCAAGCCTTGCTGATAAGCGACTTTGGCAACAGCAAATGCTATTTCCTTACTCAGACTAGCGATTTGTGTAATTGGTGGCAATAAATCGCCTTCCCCCGTATTGGCGATAGGTGAAGCCTTAGCGAGGGTTTCACTAGCCACCATCAACATTTCATCGGTAATGCGATTAATATTAGCCGCCACGACCCCTAAACCCAAGCCAGGGAAAATATAACTGTTGTTACATTGGGCTATCGGATAAAGCTTTCCTTTATAGTCAACCGGTGAAAATGGTGAGCCGGTCGCGACAATTGCTTGGCCCTGTGTCCAGTTAATCACTTGCTCAGGCGTTGCTTCAACTTGGCGAGATGGATTACTTAATGGAAAGATAATCGGCTGCGGGCAATGGCTGTGCATTGTCGTAATCACTTCTTCAGTGAATAAGCCCGCCTGCCCCGAAACACCGATTAAAATATCTGGCTTAGCATTGTTGATCACCTCAACAAGTGACGCATAGTCGCCACTTATTGACCAATTAGCGACAGTCTCAGTAGATTGCATGAGACTTTCTTGGAAGTCTCGCAAACCTGTCATACCTTGAGTCAATAAGCCAAATCTATCGACCATATAAATTTGACTGCGCGCCAACTCTGGTGAAATACCTTCACTGATCATTTGGCTAATAATTTGCTCAGCAATACCACAACCGGCTGACCCAGCACCAACAAAAGCAACTTTTTGCTCAGACAATTTTACGCCTTTGGTTCGACAAGCGGCCAATAGCGTACCAACAGTTACTGACGCAGTACCTTGAATATCGTCATTAAAACAACAAATTTCATCTTTGTAACGGTTAAGTAGCGGCATCGCATTAGGCTGAGCGAAGTCTTCAAATTGCAGCATAGCATGTGGCCAACGGCGCTTTAATGCCTGAATGAATAAATCAACAAACTCGTCGTATTTATCTTGTTCAATACGTTTGTGTCGCGTCCCCATATACATTGGATCATTCAGCAGTTTTTCATTGTTCGTGCCGACGTCTAAGGTAATCGGTAAACAATACGCAGGGCTAATGCCACCACAGGCGGTATAAAGTGCCAGTTTACCAATTGGGATCCCCATACCGCCAATACCTTGGTCACCTAGACCTAAAATCCGCTCGCCGTCAGTCACGACAATAACTTTTACTTTGTTTTTCGTCGCGTTGCGTAAGATATCATCTAAATTGTGACGGTCTTCATAAGAAATAAATAAACCGCGCGAAGAGCGATAAATGTCTGAAAATTGCTCACACGCATCACCAACCGTTGGCGTGTAGATAATCGGCATCATTTCTTCGAGATGCGCTTGCACTAAGCGATAATACAGCGTTTCGTTATTGTCCTGAATGGATCGCAAATAGATGTGTTTATTCAAATCGGTGTGAAAGCTACTGTATTGCATATACGCGCGTGAAACCTGCTCTTCGATAGTTTCGTAGCGCGGTGGCAATAAGCCTGCTAGGTTAAAGTGTTCGCGTTCTTCTTTGGTAAAAGCACTGCCTTTGTTGAGCAATGGCGTTTCAATTAATGTAGGACCTGCATAAGGTATGTATAAAGGGCGTTTTTTTGCTGTTGTCATTTGAATTTGTTATCACTTTTACAAGAGGTTTTAAATAGTGAGCAACACTATCTTATTGCCGTGAAGTATAGTGCATCGCTAGGAAGTAACAAAGCCAACCATTTAACTTTATGATTAAAAAGAAATATTTAATATCAAGAGCGCGATATATTCGATCAATTAGCGCGCACTAAAAAATCACTTGAAACCACGCGTAGTCAGCCAATAGCATCAGGAGAAGCCAAATGATCAAAAGTCTCGCTTTTTTGCAAAATGGGCAGTCAGTATGCCACCAAGGCTGTTTGTCTGAGGGTTGTGGTGTTTTAGCCATAAAAAAATAGCGCTTAAAGAGTTAAACGCTATTCTAACAAGATTTCATCAAAGCTCTAGAGTGATATTAACTTTTATTGAGTAAGGCAAAGCCTCCAGGCACGTGATAAATGTGAGTAAAGTTATTGCGCTGCAGCGTTTTTGCTGCTGCTTCACTGCGTTTACCGCTTCGACAAATACACACGTATCGATTATCAGCTTGGCCAGATTTATTGCGTTGGACAAATTGCGTGATCTGAGACAATGGAATATTGACCATAGTTTTGCCACCGATGGTCGAATCTGGATAGGCATCATATTCGTGAGGCTCTCGCACGTCAACGACTACAGTATTTGGTGAGTCACTAATAAATTTAACTAATTGATTCGGATGAACCGTTTCAATGATGTTATTAAACGAGCCAACAGGACCACAGTACTGATGATAATCTGCAGGCGGCAACTGTTCATCCGCTTTGTTCTTGTATTCGATAAATGCCTGCTCGCTTATTTCCCCATCAATGATTTGTTTTAACATCGGCTGGCTCTGCATCTCAAGTGCTAGCGTCGTGTTAAACAACTGAAGATAATCGTGTGCCGGACAAAGCAATGTTTGTTCGGTGATGACTTGATTAAGCAGTTGCAATGAACGATACAACGAACTCGCGTCGCCATCTTGAACATCGCAGCGACCCAAGCCGTTAATTTGTATTAGGTCTCCGACAAACACGAACTCAATATCGACCGCTTTAAGTTGCTGATTATCCGCGCGACCAAGCAAATAAGCGACACTATTTTCGGTGTGGCCAGGCAAAGGTAAACGCGCTATCACTTTATTACCAATCGTTATTGCTTCAACGGCTAACTCATTTTCTAGCGAAACTAAGCGAGTATTTTGTGGCCAACCAAGCACATCATAACTAGAGCTATCGTTTTGCCATAGTGTTTGGATCATATTTTGATGAGCTTCATTGGCTTGGTGAATATGTGTTGTTAACACCGCGACAACTTCATAGCCTTGACATTCAACTAAGGTTTCAAACTTAGCCACTAGCTCAGGTGCTAAATCGATCACAAAACATTGTTTAGTGGCTTTGTCGACATAACACCAAGTACAACCGTTGTCATATAACCACTGCTGCAAACCATCTACCCCAATAGCACTATTATCTGCGGTATCAGAGAGGATCAAACAACTGCTTTTAAGTGCTTTTACTGCCTGTTCAATTGCATGGCAGGCATCATCGATTTCTTGCTGGCTAGTCGCTGGGCCGAACGACATGCGAATGGCACTATTACTTTGCCATTTTGGCTTGCCCATGGCGTCAAGCACAAAACTACCTGTAACTTTTGACGAGCAGGCCGAACCGGCACTGACGCGAATATGAGCCGCATCGAATAAATCCATAATATCTTTGCTGCTTAAGCCTTTAACCGAAAAGTTAATTGTCGTCGGTAATGAACAAGTAAAGTCATGGTTAAAAACAATCGCCGGAAATGCCTTGGTTAAGGTTTGAACCAGTTGTTCGCGATATTTCTCTAGTTGCTCGTGACTTTTAAAGGTATCGTCTTGCTCGTCGTTAAGTAGTGCTAATACGGCTTGTAATGCAGCGATCCCCGGCAGATTTTCCGTTCCCGAGCGCAAGCCACTTTCTTGACCACCACCAGCAATAAATGGTGTAAAAGGTGCACTTTCTCGCACGTACAAAATCCCAATACCTTTAGGCGCATATAATTTATGACCACTAAATGGCGCGTAATCAATGCTAGTGTCAGAAATCGATAACTGGATCTTGCCGAGTGCCTGAACACAATCAACCATCCAATAAACATCACTGTTGTGTTGACGAATGGTTTGCTCTAATAAGGCTAAATCTTGGTAAACACCGGTTTCATTATTGGCGATCATCGTACAGATCATCAGTGCATTAGGTACGTGTTCAGCAATAAACGTCATATCTAAAATGCCGCGCTCATCTACCGGAATAGCGAGTACTTGCGCGCCAATATCAAGCATTTTGTTCCAGTGTTTTAATGATTCAGGAACGGCTTTATGCTCGGTTGCACCGTACAATAGGACAGGGTTTTCAATCGATTTTTGTTGATGCTTCGCAGCAATTAACGATGAGATAATCGCCGTTTGAATACCTTCAGTAGCACCACTTGTGAACATCACTTGGCCAGTTTTAGCACCGATAACTTGACGCGTTAAATCACGGGTAGTTTCTAGAATATATTTCGCTTTAATGCCGGTTATATGGCTACTACTTGGGTTGCCATAACACAACTGCATCGTATGAGTAGAAGCTTCAATAGCTTGGGGAAGTACCGGCGTGGTTGCATTGTTGTCTAAATAGACTTCATTTTTTTGAGGTTGAATATCACGTAAAGCAAGCATTATCTTACGACCAAAGAGATAAATTTTGGCGTTATCATAACCGCATATAACTAAAAAAACTATCTTATACTAAAAATGATTTTAATCCTTTTAATAAGTAAGTTTGCCATATTGAAAAAAACACTCAGCCAAGATCAATAAAGCCTGCTTCAGAGGCAGGCTTTATTGCTTTTAACGAGGTGAAGGAAAACTTATCTAAAGAGACCCATGTGTCTGTCTTGGATGGCTTCTCGCCAACCTCCTAGCCATTCTGATTTGGCATCGGTATTTTGATAAGGGCAATTGTCGCGGCTGCGACCAGAAATACCCGCTTGGTAACCATTTGAAAACGCTCTATCTAAACGATCTCTCTTCTGTCTTTTCATAGGTAAAACCTCTCATAAAACATTGAAAACTATATGATTTGATATTAGCGGCCACACGAATTTCAAAACCGAGTGACAATTTCATTTAAAAGAAGTTTTTATGACAATGCAAGCGAAAAACGTCATAAATATGTAATTAAGTGTTGGCGTTTTTTTTTGCTAGATAAAATCAACTAGTTAGCAATAAGCGGTTCAAATTGGCGCAATTTTAGCTAGTGTTTATGTCACTTCGATATATAACTCATCGTCAACTATAGCTTACTCTTACGCGGTGACACTACAAAATCGATGACCTTAAACCCAGACTTAACATTGTCATAAAATTTTTGTTGATCACAACGAAATCTTGGGGTAAATATTGCCAAAATTGATTTGATTTTTAATTTATTGAAGTGAGTCACTATGAACGCAGCAATTAATCTAAATGATAGTTTTTTGTCTAACCGTCGATTCTACGATGATAAAAATTACCCAAGAGGTATGAGCCGAAGTGGCGACTACTCTATTTCTGAAGTGCAAATTTTAGAAACCCATGGCGTCGCTCTACAGGAAATCGCCAACGGAACACGTGAACCTCAAACGGAAGCAGAAATTCGCTTTAAAGGGGTATGTGACGGCATTTACCAAGCGGAGTCAAAAATAGAAAAAACGTGGCTAAAATACCAGAATAAAGTACTCACACCGAGACAGTTTCACACCTTATTTGGTTCGAGAAAAGTCGATGATGATGGTGATTCTGCGCCCGCGGAAGATTTAGATCTCGATTAATCAAGTAATGGCGTTAACATTTTCTCTAAGCCATTGAGTTTAATTTCATACATCAACGCTAATTGCTGACCTAATTTACCGTCAGGAAAGCCATTGGCGTTGAACCACACGAGATAAGGTTCAGGTAAGTGTAATAACTTACTGCCCGCGTATTTACCAAAGGGCATGGTAGTATTAACGGCTTGTTTTAAAAACGCTTGCCCTTGCTCATCATTTAACAACGTATTCATCTGAACCTTTCGCTTTCGCTTTGACAATCGTAATATTGTCATAAAAATTTCATTAAGATACTAGTCCTTTCATCACCTACTGACACGTTTCTGTCATCTTCTGTGCCTATAGTATGGGCATTCATCGATGTGGAGGACGTTATGTCAATTATCAGAAAACGCAGTGCAGCTCACAAGGCATTTATCACCGGTAATATTAGAGACAATCAGTACATCTTGGCGGAATTTAGGCTTAACGACGACCTAATTGAGCAACTCGTTGGTCGTTTGTCACTCAATATAAACAATAACTTTAATGAGCTATACCAGCACTTATCTCAACAATTTTTCGAACTTTGCCACTATTTTGAAATGAATAACGGGCAATTTATCGCTAATGACAAGCTCGTGCGCGTGCGCTTTAGTGAAGAAATCCACCAGTGGCAAACCAATCAACAAATATTGTTTTACTACAATCCGCAGTATCACAACTTGCAAAAAGCCTTCTACGAGCCGGATAAAAAAGCACAAAAAATCAGTTTGTTATTTTTAAGTAGCGGCCAAGATATTCGATTCAATGCCGCGAGCTTTCACGCCAAGGTTAAACAACTACTCACTCAATACTGCAAAGTGATCGGCTTGCCTAATCAAGTTATGAGACTGCGTGACCACCAGCATTTGACCTACGATCTTTTTGCCAAACACAAGGGCTTTGAACAAAGCCAAGTACACAAGCTAAGAACGATCAGAAATCGCTATCTTGCGCACCATGTTTCATTACCAGAAGATATCTCAGCAATGACTTACGCGGTGATCAATATTCCAATAGGTCAGGCGCTTTTAGCTGAATGTGAAATCGATCATCAGGCTGCTGATCCATACAACCCTCTTTACAGTGCAATCAATAAAGCATTGTCAAAAGCAAGTTTAAAATACAATTTGAACAACGGTGCGCTCATTGCCAATGGTCTTGTGCCCATTGTTCGTTATTCACCGTCAAATACCGTTTCGCGACAAGGAGAGTTACAAATGCTTGGCTACAATCCGCATGAAAAACCTTGTGGCATGATGAGTTGGTGGGATGCAAGTGAACTCGTTGATCAGTGTCAGTTGATTTTTGTCGCGAGTGAAGAGAGCCGCACGGAAGTAGGCTATGGTAGATTTCTCAATCAAATTAATGCTGCCGTTAGTCAGATGATGGCTGAATTAAACATCAGCCCTGATAAAGACACGATTATGGTGCGCTTTCATCAACATATTGCTTATAACCTATAAAAAATAAAAAATTCACGAAAGAGTTATAGACGTCTAAATGGCTATAGTATATCTTTAGCGCTAAGTGAAATATTTAAGGTTTTAGGTAAATTTAATCATGGCACAAGAAATTACATTAGCAGGCGGCTGTTTTTGGTGTATTGAAGCAGCATACTTGAGTGTCAAAGGGATTATCAGCGCACAATCGGGTTATAGTGGTGGTGAAACACAAAATCCAAGTTATAAAGAAGTATGCAGTGGCAATACGGGACACGCTGAGGTCGTTAAGTTAAGTTATGATCCCACTATTATTTCAACACGCGAAATATTAGAGATCTTTTTTGCCTTACACGACCCTACGCAACTCAATCGTCAAGGTAATGATGTTGGCACCCAATATCGCAGTGCGGTGTTTTATCACAATGATGAGCAAAGAGTATTGGCAGAGCAGATCATCACTGAAATTACCGAAGATGAAATTTGGCAAGGTGACGTTGTTACTCAAATTGAGGCGGCGCAAACTTTTTACCCAGCCGAACAAGAGCACAAAGATTACTTTAACAACAATCCAGAAAATCAATATTGCCAAATGGTAGTATCACCAAAACTGGCTAAGTTTAAAAAGACCTTTGCCAGTAAATTAAAGTAACAAAAGGTAAGGAAGCTAGCGATAGCCTTGCTTTATTAGCTCATTACACACTTGGCGGCAATAAGACTCAAAGGCTTTTTTGCCGCTAAAGCCATATTGTTGACAAACCTTTTTAAGCGGCTGCTGCTCCACCACAAAGCTGATCAACGCGGCAAATGATAGATCTTGATGAGACGCTAAATAATCGAGTAAAACCACTTTAATGCCGTGAATACAATTTAAGAGCTGGCGCCTACCACAGGCAAAATCTGACAAGGCTTTTAAATCGTAATCACATACCTTTAGCACATTGACTTCAACAAATTCCTGTTCAATTTGATTAACGACAGCAGTAGGTAACGCCTGCCAACTGATGGCGTGGAGCGTCTCAAAGCTACGAGTAAATTGTTCCCTCGCCTGTTGTTTAAGACGCTGTGCTTCACTAGATAACGGCTTGACCAACAAACCTGAATATTCACCGCTGGCTTGATCTTTTTTTAAGCCCAACCTCAGCAATGAAAATTGGTTTTGTCGCCAAAAGTTCAGTAATTTGTCATTAACACCAAAACTGGTTGATAGCGCATCAAACCTCAATTTTACCGCTTGTTTTTCAAGCTCACCTAACAGATGATGACCTAGACCTAAGCTTTGTAAATTTGGGTGGATAGCAATACGCATCACACGATAAAAAGACAACGCGCTAGCGCTGTCGAACCCTAGGTGTTGAATGAGTGATTGAGCGGTAAAGTGATCTCGTACACGCCTAGCGCCCGCAATAACCTCAGCGCGTATATCGCTCGGTAACTCGCGCTCTTGGATCATCAAGGCAACCCCTACTAACTGACCTGCTATCGTTAGGCGATATACGTCTATCGCAGGGTGATCTAAGATAAGCATTAAATCGCTTGTCGATGTTTGATAGTGAGCACTAACCAATAGTGCAAATATTTCACGCAGTATCTCGTTGTGCTCAGCTAATTGGTTTTTATCTAGGAATTCAAAACACGTTACTTGATCGGCGATATCAGCGTTTGAAATCGGTTTAATTTCGGCATTTAACAACAGACTATCAAAACTAAATTGCTCTAATGGGCAATCAGATGCCCAACGGATAGGCTGGTGAAGATGGTATTGTTTTAGCGAAATTTGACGTCTTTGAGCGCGTTCGCTCAGATGGTTTAAAAACTTAAAGGTAAATCCTCGCCCTGCCCCTTCGTAGCCGTGAATCGTGGTGGCGAATACCACGTGAGAATAATTAGCAGCTAGCGACTGCAATTGAGGTACAGGAATACCCGATGCCTCATCAACCATAAGGATATTGAGTTCAGGTGACGCTAGAACAAGCTCATCGAGCGGATAAAACTTTACGCGTGCTCTGAGTTGCTCTTGCTGTGAACTATCATGAGCAAGCTGCGCAATAGATCTATCTAATTGTTGATAAAACACCGACAAACTTGATTTTTTCGGTGCGCTTATACCGATGCTTATGTCGGTGTTAAGGTCAAAGTTTGAGCCTGTGTTTTGGCCAGCACTTTTATTACCGAGATCTTTGGCTAACAAGTTTACGCAACTAATCGCTAGTGCTGATGACTTGCCCCTGCCGCGATCTGCGGTGATAACGGTAACGGAGTGATCATGTTGCCAGGTATTTTCAAGTATTGTATTAACCGCTTGGGATTGATCTAGGGTTAAGCAGTGTCTTTGACTTAATTCAGCGCTATCATTGACACCAATTAACGGTAGTTTGTTCCTCAAATACAACTGACTGCGCTCTATGTCCTGTGCTAACGCTGTTACTTGCCGTCGTTGATTGTTAATTGTTTGGTCATTGATGACTTGATCAAAAGATGCTTGCTCGATCACAAGATGAAAGTCGTGTTGCCGACATTGGTTGACAAAGTATCGCGCAAAGCGGCTAGTTTGTATGTTCTCAGGGCTGATATGGAGCAACATGACCCCACCCCCTCTGAGCACACCGGTAAGCAAAGCAAAAGTCGTAGGCTCAAACTCACGAGGCAATAGGGCAATATGTGACGCTTCTGTGCCTAAGTATTTCTTAACCTCGTATGGCTGGATATCACTGACAATTTCAGAATATTGGCTATAGACCAAACAGCGACTACCTTGTTGCTCAATCAACTCTACATACTGATAAGCAAAATCAACTTCACCAACCAAGATAATCAATTGTCGAATGCGATACTTATCAAGTACCTTGAGTTGGGCAAGTAGATAGCTTTTAAGTGTTTGATCCACAATTAGCGTTTCAGCGAAAAATAAACGCTAGTCTATCAGCCATATCAGCAAATCTAAACTACACTTGATCTAGAACATAAAATGATATGTTTGTCAGGATCTCCCTAAAAGATTCGTTGTACATTTGCTCCTGACATAATATGGTTAATTAATAAACAACATTTTATTCACGTTGTAACAATCAATAATTAAAACAGAGAGTTGTTATGAGTACATTGAGTGAAGATGAAGCAACAACAAAGCGCAAAGAAAGAAATATGTTTATCTTTCTAACGGTTTTTTTAGCGCCTATTCTATCGGTAATCATTGTCGGCGTACTGGGTTTTACTATTTGGATCAGCCAAATCTTAACTGGCCCACCGAGCAGTTAAAGGCGAAGTAAATAAATGGTTGAATCGATTGACGTTGCCCGCAGGCGCTTTTTCACAGCTGCGGCCAACAAAGAAAAACCGACAACATTTAGATTACCTTGGTCGAAAAGTGAAACGAACTTCACCGAAAACTGTACGCAATGCAAACAGTGTATAGCAGTGTGTGAAACTAGCATTATTAAACGCGATCGCCAAGGTTTTCCCTATGTTGACTTTACCGTAAACGAATGCACGTTTTGCCAAAAGTGTGTCGAAGCCTGCGACGTCGATATGTTTGACGATCCAGATAAAACTAGGCCGTGGCAAGCAGAGCTCGAGATAACCGACAAGTGTTTGGCAAAAAGCAACATCTATTGTCAAAGCTGTCGGGATATTTGCGATGCCCAAGCAATAAAATTTCCCCTGCTAGCCAACCAAGTGCCACAACCAGAAATCATTCAACAAGATTGCACTGCCTGCGGAGCCTGTGTATCGACCTGCCCACAAGAGGCAATCACACTACTACAAACAGAGAGTTGTTATGAATAACGTTGAATACCATGTCGCTAGCTTCGTCGCGCACGTGATGCCTGAGGATATCGACGAATTGAGCGAGCTCATCAATTTACAGCAGGGTGGCCAAGTTCACGCTGTTAGCGAGGATGGAAAAATTGTCTTCACCATCGAAGCCAGTTCTCATAAAGCAGTAGACCATCTCATTGCGCCCATTCAGATACACAAAAAAGTGATGTCGTTATCACCTGTGTATCATCAATATTTAAATGAACAACAAGCTTCATAATTAAGGACAAGGTGAAACCATGACGATTAATCGCCGAGAGTTTATCAAAGCTAATGCTGTTGCCGCTGCTGCTGCCGTTGCCGGTGTTTCGGTACCCTCCGTTGCATCAAACCTGATTACTAGCAGTGATATAACAAAATTAAAATGGGACAAAGCGCCATGCCGATTCTGTGGTACAGGCTGTAGTGTTAATGTCGGGGTAATGGACGGTAAAGTCGTGGCTACGCACGGCGACATTAAGTCCCCCGTTAATAAAGGCTTAAATTGCGTTAAAGGCTACTTTTTATCAAAAATTATGTACGGTAAAGATCGCCTGACTTCACCGTTATTGCGCATGAAGAATGGTCGCTACGATAAAGATGGTGAATTTACGCCGGTGTCATGGGAACAAGCTTTCGACATCATGGAAGAAAAAGCCAAAAAAGCGCTTAAAGATATAGGCCCTACTGGCGTGGGGATGTTTGGCTCAGGCCAGTGGACAGTGTTTGAAGGCTATGCGGCTGCTAAGTTATACAAAGCGGGATTTAGAAGTAACAATATCGATCCTAACGCGCGCCACTGTATGGCATCGGCCGTTGGTGGCTTTATGCGCACTTTCGGTATTGATGAGCCGATGGGTTGCTACGATGATATGGAGCACACCGATGCTTGCGTATTGTGGGGCTCTAACATGGCAGAAATGCACCCTATTTTATGGACGCGAATTACCGACCGCCGTTTAAGTGCCCCGCACGTTAAAGTCGCAGTGCTATCAACCTACGAACATAGAAGTTTTGAGCTAGCCGACAACGGTATGATTTTTGTGCCACAAACCGATTTAGCCATTTTAAACTTTATTGCCAATTACATTATTCAAACCGATCGCGTTAACAAAGATTTCGTTAATAAGCACACTAATTTTAGAATGGGCAATACCGATATCGGTTATGGCTTACGCCCAGATCACCCATTAGAAAAACGCGCGAAAAATGCCGATAAAGCAGGTGGTTCAACGGCGATTGATTTCGAACAATACGCAGAATTCGTCAGTAGTTACACCCTCGAATACACCGCTAAACTCTCAGGCGTACCAGAAAACAAACTCGTCGAATTAGCGGAGCTATACGCTGATCCTAAAACCAAGGTATGCTCTTTCTGGACCATGGGCTTCAACCAACACACGCGTGGTGTTTGGGCCAATAACCTAGTTTATAACATCCATTTATTAACCGGTAAAATATCGACGCCGGGTAACAGCCCATTTTCATTAACTGGTCAACCATCGGCCTGTGGCACTGCGCGTGAGGTTGGTACCTTTTCTCACCGTTTACCAGCGGACATGGTCGTTGCTAATCCCAAACACCGTAAATTCTCTGAAGAGAAGTGGAAAATCCCATACGGTATCATTCCGCCAAAACCTGGGTATCACGCTGTACTACAAAACCGCATGCTCAAAGATGGCAAATTAAACTTCTACTGGGTGCAATGTAATAACAACATGCAAGCAGCGGCCAACATGATGGAAGAAGGTTACCCTGGCTACCGCAATCCGAAAAACTTTATTGTCGTTTCAGATCCCTACCCAACAGTCACTGCCCAAGCCGCAGATTTGATTTTACCAACGGCGATGTGGGTAGAAAAAGAGGGGGTATACGGTAATGCTGAGCGCCGCACGCAAGCTTGGTATCAAATGGTTGAAGCACCTAAAGGCGCTAAATCTGACTTATGGCAAACCGTTGAATTTTCAAAACGCTTCACCACTGATGAAACTTGGCCAAAAGAGATTTTAGACGACAACCCTAGCTACAAAGGAAAGACTTTATTTGACGTACTGTTCGCCAATGGCCAAGTCAATAAATATGCCTTAAGTGAAGTGCCAGACGATAGATTAAACGACGAATCTCGCCACTTTGGTTTCTACCTACAAAAAGGCTTGTTTGAAGAATATGCCGCCTTTGGTCGCGGTAAAGCCCATGATTTAGCACCTTATGAAACTTATCACGAAACACGTGGCTTGCGTTGGCCGGTGGTCGATGGCAAAGAAACCCAATGGCGCTTTAAAGAAGGCTACGATCCGTACGTTGGTAAAGGAAAAGACTTTGAATTTTATGGCAAGCCAGATGGTCGAGCAGTAATCTTTGCCCTGCCTTATGAGCCGCCAGCAGAGTCACCTGATCGCGAGTATGATTTATGGTTATCAACCGGTCGTGTGTTAGAGCATTGGCACTCAGGCTCAATGACACAACGCGTGCCTGAGCTTTATAAATCGATGCCAGACGCACTTATCTATATGCACCCTGATGACGCCAAAGACAGAGGTTTACGCCGAGGAGATCTAGTAAAAATAGTCTCTCGTCGCGGTCAAGTAGAAACCCGAGTTGAAACGCGAGGCCGCAATAAACCACCAAAAGGGTTAGTCTTTATGCCTTGGTTTGATGCTCGTCGCTTGGTAAACAAAGTAACACTTGATGCTACAGATCCGTTGTCAAAAGAAACTGACTTCAAGAAATGTGCGGTTAAAGTGATGAAGGCATAAGGAGATAACCATGAAAACTATTATCAAAGGGCTTTTAATCGCCAGTATTGCATGTTCAGGCCTAGTTATTGCCAATGAAAAACAAGAAATTTCAACCTTGCGTAATGCGACGAAGATCGAACAGCAAAAAACACCAAACAAAATGTACAAGGTTGAAAATACCGACATAAAACAGGCTCGTAACTACCCAATGCAGCCACCCATTATTCCTCATACCATTAGAAATTATGAGGTTAACTTAAACACCAACAAATGTATGTCTTGTCACAGTCGCACGCGTACAGGTGAATCACAAGCGCCAATGGTAAGTGTTACTCACTTTATGGACAGAGATGGTAACTTCTTGGCAGAGATTTCACCAAGGCGTTATTTTTGTAGCCAGTGTCACGTGACCCAGCAAAACGCTAAACCGCTGGTCGACAATACCTTTGTTGATATGCATCAGTTGATGAAAGCCAAATCGGACTCTCAATAAGGAGCGGCCATGAAATTAATGAAAAAACTGAAAGAGTTTTGGCATACGCTCTCAACCCCGAGTAAATACTACAGCTTAGGGTTTCTGACTTTTGGTGGCTTTATTGCCGGCATTATCTTCTGGGGTGCATTTAACACTTCATTAGAGCTTACTAATACTGAAGAATTTTGTATTTCGTGCCATGAGATGGAGAGCAATGTCTATGCTGAGCTAAAACCTACCATTCACTTTACTAACCGTTCTGGTGTTCGCGCAACGTGCCCTGATTGCCACGTGCCGCACAAGTGGACCAATAAGATAGCTCGGAAAATGCAAGCTTCGAAAGAAGTTTGGGGTAAAATATTTGGCACCATTAACACCCGAGAGAAGTTTCTCGCCAAGCGCCGTGAGTTAGCAGAACACGAATGGGCAAGGTTAAAAGCTAATGACTCGCTAGAGTGCCGTAACTGTCATAACTTTGATTATATGGATTTTACCGCACAAAGTAACCGCGCAGCAGAGATGCATTCAACCTCGTTGGCGAGCGGTGAAAAAACCTGTATCGACTGCCACAAAGGCATTGCTCATCAACTGCCTGATATGAAAGGTGTTGAGGGCTGGTAACAGTAAAGTACAAGCTATACCAAATAGCAAAGCCGGAAATGAGACGTAAATTTCCGGCTTTTTTGATCTGAAAACTTTTACAATTACATAAAAATACAAATATTTATTTAACACTTCTAAAATTTTTGACTATTTTCAAGTTATGCCGATTAAAGATAATCGCATCATTGTTTAGGCCATTTTGTAGGTGAACTATGAATAACCACGAACTTGAAAATTTAAACAACACTGAAGAATTTAACGAGCAAGACCAACGCTTTTTACAGGATGAGCAAGATAAAAGAAATTCAATTGCTCGCAAGCGGATTGACGATATACTCGAACAAAAAAGACTCAAATTATTATTAGATGACACCGATGACTGGGAGCTCTAATTTTATTGTTTTTTAATAGCTATCATGCGTTTATTTCAGTAAGGTAATGTCATAAATTAACAATAAAAATGGCATTACCAATGAAAAAAACACTCATCGCTAGCCTAGTACTAGCTGGCACATCTTTCGCTGCTCCAGCGTTTGCTGACACTCAACAAGTCGCCAAAATTGCCGATAACATCGAAGCTGATGTCATTAAGTGGCGCCGTCATTTTCATCAACACCCTGAACTATCTAACCGCGAGTTTGAAACAGCGAAAACTATCGCCGAGTTTTTACAAGGATTAAATCTCGAGGTCACAACGGGGATTGCAAAAACAGGGGTAGTTGGTTTACTCGATACGGGCAAACCAGGGCCAACGATAGCACTGCGCGCCGATATCGATGGCTTACCCGTTACGGAAAATACCGGCTTAGCGTTTGCTTCTAAAGCTATCGGCGAGCTCGACGGTAATCAAGTAGGCGTTATGCATGCCTGTGGTCATGATACCCATATTGCCATGCTCATGGGCGCAGCAACGATTCTTACTCAAATGAAAGATCAACTAAGAGGTAAGATTAAATTTATCTTCCAACCCGCTGAAGAAGGTGCGCCAGCAGGTGAAGTTGGCGGCGCTGAAGTTATGGTCAAAGAAGGTGTACTGAAAAACCCTGACGTAGATGTTATTTTTGGCTTACACATATCTTCTGACAAAGACGTTGGTACGGTCCATTATAAAGAAGGCGGTATTATGGCCGCAGTTGATCCATTTAAAATCGTTGTTAATGGCAAGCAATCGCACGGCGCCTACCCTTGGTTAAGCGCGGATCCTATTGTGACCTCTGCACAGATCATTATGGGTCTGCAAACCATTGTCAGTCGAGAAGTCGAGTTAATTGATAGTGCAGCGGTGGTCAGTGTTGGTAAGATTACCGGTGGTAACCGCTCGAATATCATTCCAAATCAAGTTGAAATGATCGGCACGATTCGCAGCTTAAATCCAGATACACGTAAACACATTCACGAAGCTGTGCACCGCAAAGTTAACGCAATTGCCACCAGTATGAATGCCACAGCCGAAGTTACACTGCCCTTGGATTACCAGTACCCAATCACTTACAACCAACCTGAGTTAATGCGTGAAATGTTACCCGTGCTCAAAGCCACTGCTGGTGACGAGAATGTTAAGCTAAGTAAAGCAGTGACTGGCGCAGAAGATTTCTCGTTCTTCCAAGAGCAAGTGCCAGGTTTGTATTTATTTGTTGGCGGTAAGAGTCGCGACATTCCCGCTGACCAAGCGCCAGGCCATCACACCCCAGAGTTTAAAATTGACGAAAGCGGTATGTCGCTTGGCGTTAAATTATTAAGTAACTTAACAATAGATTATATGAAAAATCATTGATCTAGATAATTCTATAATCGGTATAAGGTGTTAGAATATTATTTTTAACACCTTTTTTATTGCTATGACTTTTCTCGAAAAACTGCGTTGTTTACTTACGTTTGGTCAAGGTGTTGCCTTGCCAATGCCTGAACTCGACCATCAAACAACCCCACTTGAGCTGTTTACTAAATGGTTCAACGAAGCTAATCAAGCAGGTATTTTGTTGCCTGAATCTATGTCGATTAGTACCTGTGGTAAAGATGGCCAACCCAAGTCGCGTATGGTTTTACTCAAGGCATTTGACGATGACGGCTTTGTTTTTTATACCAACTACGGCAGTGACAAGCATCGACAACTAGAAGAAAACAGTAAAATCGCTCTGCTCTTTCACTGGGGGGTGCTACAACGCCAAGTGCGTATTGAAGGGCACATTGAGCACACCTCAAAAGCGCAGTCAGAGCGTTACTTTCACTCACGTGATCGCGGCAGCCAAATCGGGGCATGGGCATCACATCAAAGTAAAGAAATGGCGAGTGACAACGAACTTAAAGATAGCGTAAAACACTTCACCGAAAAATTTAAAGATCAGACAGTACCGTTACCGGATTTTTGGGGTGGCATTAGAGTGAAGCCTCATTATTTTGAATTTTGGCAAGGTCGAGCATCAAGACTACACGATAGACTATGTTTTGACTTAACCGGTGACCAAGCCAAAGTATTCAAGCGCCATCCATAAAGTGCGATAACTTATTCAATTATACTCAATCAACGCCTCGTTATCGGGGCTTTGTCTTTTATCTCACCGCGAAAGTAACTGTTCGTTTTTTGACTCATATCAAATAGAGCTCAACCACTTTATGTCAACATGAGTTAATAGGAACTATTATTTGCATAGCCCCTAGACAAAAACCCGAGCCAATATAAAAAACTAATAAGCTCAATGAGTTGGTCTTTGGTGGCAGATATCAGGAGAGTTATATGGGGCAAAACATTGAGCAAGTAAGTTTTGATCAAGCACAGTTTAATACGTTTAAACAGGTAATTCGCGAGCAACTAGATACGCTTCAAGAGATTGTTCAGCAACCTAACTTTGGTCGTGGCAAATTAAAATTTGGCGCCGAGCTTGAAATGTATTTAATCGACGACAATGGCGATATTAGCTTATCCAACCAAACCTTACTTGAAGCACTTGATGATCCTCAGTACCAACCTGAACTCAACCGATACAATTTAGAATTAAATCTAGCACCCGTTGATTTAGCGGGTACACCGTTTTCAACACTTCAACGGCAAATGCAAGACAAAACTGACCACCTTGAGCGCGTTGCGGAGCAATTAAATATCAATGTCTTGCCAATCGGTATTTTACCGACCTTAAAAAAACAGCACCTTAATGCTGAGTTTATGACCGACATTCCTCGCTATCACTGCTTGTCAAACTATCTCTACAAAGCCCGTGGCGATGTTTTTCAAATCAATATTAACGGTGATGAATCACTCGCTATTGATCTAGAAGATATTAGCGCAGAGGGTGCCAATACCTCATTCCAAGTGCATTTAATGATAGCGCCAGAGCAATTTACCGCCGTCTATAATGCGGCGCAATTGACGCTACCGCTCGTTACCGCGATTAGCGCTAACTCCTCAGTTTTTCTGGGTAAAAGACTTTGGGATGAAACACGCATCGCCTTGTTTAAACAATCCATTGATATTCGGCGCCCAGACAGTACGCCTTGGCAAGAGCAACCGCGGGTAAACTTTGGCTTTGGTTGGCTGCAAGGAAGTGCTTGGCAATTATTTTCTCAAGCAGTCTGCCTGTTTGAACCTGTGATCCCAGTTATTTTTGACACTAAAAGCGAGACAAAATTACCACCGCTCAAAGAGTTGTCATTGCATTTAGGTACGACTTGGCCATGGCACCGACCAGTTTACTGTAACGACGGCAATGGCCATATTCGTCTCGAGTTTAGAGCGATTCCCGCCGGCCCAACCAGTATCGACATGTTAGCCAATGCTGCTTTTGCAATCGGCCTTGCCACAGGTGTCGCCAAAGATATTGACGCTTATACCAGTGTTTTGCCTTTTCAATATGCCGAATACAACTTTTATCGAGCAGCTCAATCAGGCTTATCGGCAAAAGTACTTTGGCCGTTAAAACACAAATATCACGTCGGTGAAGTGAACATTACCGAAGTTATCGACAAACTCTTACCCATTGCCAAAGACGGCCTACTTTCATTAAACATTAGCGAACAAGAAGCTGATAAATTCTTAACTATTATTCGTCAAAGGCTCGCGACAGGCGTCACTGGTGCCATCTGGCAAAAGAAAACTCTCGAGCACCTGATGAAAAGCCAATCAAGTGACGATGCTTGCCACCAACTCACACAATTGTATTTATCGAATTGCAGAACTTGCCAACCGGTCAGTCAATGGGAACAAATATGGCAATAGATTTTTCTGATGTATGTTACCTAGAAAATCCAGATAACATTACTTTAAAAGCCGACTACAAACAGTTTTTACTCTCTCTGTGTAGTCCAACAGTTATCGATATTACTTGCCCTGATAGCGATCAGTGGTATGTCATTACAACACTACTACACGGCAACGAGCCGTCGGGATTTATCGCCTTACATCAATGGCTAAATCAAAGACCATGGCAAAATAAAGTAAACTTGCGTTTTATTATCTGCTCGGTAGAAGCCGCTCAAGCAACGCCATTATTTAGCCATCGTTTTTTACCTGGTGGCAAGGATATCAATCGTTGTTTTAACCACCAAGAAAATCGCGAATACTATTTACGGGCAAATATTATTGAACAAGCGATCAGGCAAGTATCCCCTGTGCTCGTTGTCGACATGCATAACACCTCGGGCAGCAGTCCAGCATTTTGTGTTAGTAGCCATATGACTAAACAACACCTGAAGCTTGCCAGCTTTTTCTGTGACAACGTCATTTTGTCTCATATTGCTCTTGGTGCGTTGATGGAGATCGATATCGACTGCCCCGTCATCACCCTAGAATGTGGTGGCTGCCAAGACATTCAAGCCAACAAAGTTGCCTTTGATGCAATCGCTATTTTGGCAAATAGTGTTGACTTAACACTGTCACACAAACAAGCAATTAAAGTGATCCATCATCCAATGCGCTTACAACTGGCAAAAGATACCGATCTTGTATTTGCATTAGAGGACAAAGGCGATGATGGCGTGACGATTATCGAAAACATTACTCAATTTAATTACGGCGTTTGCCGAGCAGGGCAAATTCTCGGTTGGCTAGATCACATGGGCTTAGAGAATTTAGTGCTCATCGATGAAAATCAAAACAACGTCATTGACGACTATTTTTACTTTGAAGATAGCCGTTTAATTGCCGCCTGTGACTTCCAGATTTTTATGGCGACAACCGATATAGCCATTGCGCAGAGCGATTGCCTATTTTATATCACTGCATAAAACCAGTTCCTTGCATGACGAAACTTTGGATAGCAAGCTTACAGGCGGAAACAAAGCTATTGATGCAAATAGCGAAATGCGGCTTTTCTTAGTTTTATATCGACAGTGCGAATAGAGTCATCACTTTGATTGCCAATTAAGCCAATCTCAGTTTCTAATGGCATGAGGTTCGCTCGGAACTCTGGGCGACTCGCCATGTGCGGCAGTCTCCCTGTATTTGCAGGTGAAATACTGATTAAGGCACTTTTAGCTAACACAATATCGCCATGGTTAAAATAAACATGCCTAACAAGCCCTTCTTGTTCGGCAATCAGATGGTAAGTATTGTGTTGTTCAATATTTTCGAGTTGATAAAGTAGATCGGTTTTTAACCAACTTAACACTCGTAATTGCTCTTGAATATTTAGCGGCAAGTCTCTTAATTGCATAGTAAGGTCGTGTTGGCGCTTTGATAACCGTCCGATATGATGCTCTCGATTTTGCTGGCTCATAGCCGCTTCACTGGCTGTGTGGTTGAAATATTTCAACGCGACAAGTTGATTTTGGACATTTTTCAATTCTTGATTTAGCAGCGAGGTTTGATCGCGCTTATGTAATTTAAGTTCAGCGATTTGCCCCCGATAATATTCCACTTGCTGTCTTACATAATTACCAAGCTTATGGGCTAATTTTTTCCCCTTTTCAGTACTATCATCAATCGTTAATGTCATTAATTTTGTGCCCACGTGAATGTAATCACCAGGCTTTATCCAAACATTTTTAACCGTTACCGGCTGAACATATTCCGGTTGTGAAAGGGAGCCAAAAGACAACCATCGGCTCACATCTAGCCGAATGGCATCAAACAAAAAGCCGAATAGCAAAAAAGCGAGTAGCATCAACAAGCTAAGTATGAGCTTAAGATGTTTGAGGCCGATTACACATTGGGTTGAATTAGTTGAACAGTGCTTTTGTGCGACTAATCCTTTACTGGCAAGTGACATATCAATTCCTTTTGATTTTGTTCACTAGAGTTATAGGTGATCAATCAACTTCTCGCAAATTTATTTATACAAAATAAGCTAGCTGATAATTAAATAAGGGATTTAAGCTCATATAAGAGGTCTAGCGCTTGTCTTGGACTCATGTCATTAACATCAAGTTTTGTTAATCGCTCTACCACTTGATGAGGCTGCTCAATTAATGACAACTGCTGTTGAGGTATAGGATCACTACTAGCCGGCATAAGTTGCTGTTTGTGATCACTTTCGAGCTCGGCAAGTTTTTGTTTGGCTCGTTTAACCGCGTCTTTAGGTACACCTGCTAATTGCGCTACTTGCAGACCGAAACTTTTACTTGCCGCCCCTTCTTGAATGGCGTGCATAAAAATGATGTTATCACCGTGCTCAACTGCATCTAGATGAACATTGGCTAAAGTAGCAATTTGCTCCGATAACATCGTTAGCTCAAAGTAATGGGTGGCAAATAAGGTAAATGCTTTTATTTTAAGTGCCAGCATTTCTGCACACGCCCAAGCAAGTGAAAGCCCATCATAGGTACTGGTTCCACGACCGATTTCATCGAGTAATACCAAGCTTTTTTCTGTGGCATTGTGCAAGATATTAGCGGTTTCAGTCATCTCGACCATAAAAGTTGAACGGCCGCTAGCTAGGTCATCCGAAGCACCGATGCGCGTGAAAATCCGATCAACTAAGCCAATAGTTGCAGATTGAGCAGGCACAAAAGCGCCAATATGAGCCATTAACACAATCAATGCGGTTTGACGCATATAGGTAGATTTACCGCCCATGTTAGGACCTGTGATCACTAACATTTTACGATTGCTATCAAGTGTGACGGGATTGGCAATAAAGGGCTCGCTAGTCATTTGTTCAACGACCGGATGGCGACCGCCTTCAATCCGAATGCCCGGCTCAACAGTAAGCTCAGGTTGTACGTAATTCAGTCTTTCAGCAGTACGCGCAAAGGTATTTAGCACATCAAGCTCGGCTAAATTTGTCGCTAACGCTTGCAGTATTTCTAAATCAGGTAAAATTAACTCAAACAGTTCATCATAAAGCTTTTTCTCTAACGCCAAAAATCGACTTTGTGCCGTCAATACCTTTTCTTCGTGCTGTTTTAGCTCCTCAGTGATAAAGCGCTCATTGTTCTTTAACGTTTGCCTGCGAATATAATGTCCAGGGACTTGATTTGATGAAGCTCGACTAATCTCAATATAAAAACCGTGAACCTTGTTATAACCAACTTTTAGTGTTGCGATCCCCGTGGCTTCACGTTCACGAAGCTCTAATTGCTCAAGGTAATCACTCGCACCTTGACTTAAATTTCTCAATTCATCGAGTTCTGCGTTGTAGCCTAACGCAATAACGCCACCATCGCGAATTAATACCGGAGGATTATCGACGATCGCTTTTTCAAGTAACACTTGTAATACTGGCTGTGGCGCAACGGCTGATGCAATTGTGGTTAAATGTGGTGCGCTAACATCAGCGAGATCCTCGGCTAAATTTGGTAAATTCATCAAGGCATTTCGCAAACGAGCGAAATCTCTTGGTCTTGCTGAGCGCATAGCAATACGAGAAACAATACGCTCAATATCGCCAATCGGCTTAAGCGTTTGCGCTAAAATATCACCAAGTTCTAAATCGAGAATATTACGAACAGCCACCTGACGCGCGGTTAATACCTGTAAGTCACGTAACGGGAAATGGATCCACCGCTTAAGCAAACGAGAGCCCATTGGGGTAATGCTCGTATCAAGAATAGACGCTAAGGTATTTTCAAGACCGCCTTGTAAGTTTTGGGTCAACTCTAAGTTTCTTCGCGTTGCGGCATCGAGTACCACGCCAGTGGTTGCCGACTCACTAATAATCGAGCGAATATGTGGCAGTGCTGTGCGTTGAGTATCTTTTACGTATTGAAACAAACAACCCGCAGCACAAATTGCGTATTGTTTATCACTCACGCCAAAACCAGACAAATCTTTAGTGCCAAATTGCTGAGTTAGCACCGCGGTTGCGGTATCAAAATCGTATTCCCAATCAGGGCGTTTACGCACGCCTTTATAGTGTTGAACTAAACCGTATTCACGAAACGATTCAGGATATAACAACTCTGCCGGTGCAAGACGTTGCAACTCGGCTTGAAGCTGTTCACTCGATGCTGGCTCAGTAACGACAAAGCGACCAGAACTAATGTCGAGATAAGCAACACCAAAATGACCTTGTTCTTCAAATACCGAGACCAATAAATTATCTTGTCTATCGGTTAATAATGCTTCATCACTAACGGTACCAGGTGTTACCACCTTAACCACTTTACGCTCAACTGGGCCTTTACTCGTCGCCGGATCACCGACTTGTTCACAAATAGCAACCGACTCGCCAAGTTGAACCAGTCGCGCAAGATAGTTTTCAACCGCGTGATAAGGCACCCCGGCCATAGGAATAGCATTACCACCTGACTTACCGCGCGCGGTTAATGAAATATCGAGTAAATCTGCCGCTCTTTTCGCGTCATCAAAAAACAGCTCATAAAAGTCCCCCATCCGATAAAACAATAAAATGTTTGGGAATTCCGCTTTTATCGTTAAGTACTGCTTCATCATGGGTGTATGTGAAGAGAAATCGGCAGGGCTTGTTGTCATGTTTATTAGCTATTTTTATCAGTCTGATTACAATTAATTTATTATGCCATAAGAGACGAAAATAAATCCGCGAAATTTGCACAATTACTGAGGATATTTGCGTTGAACAAAAATCAAACAACTGATTCATTACCGCTAACAAAGTCAAAGATACAAAATAAACTATTAAAAAACAGCATATTATAAAAATAACAAAAATTTTTAATGGAAAACTGTTGATACTGTAAAACTATACAGTATACTAATTTCAATTTTACAAATATTGATGATTAACCGGAGCCATTGCAATGGACCAAAACAAAGAAAAAGCACTTTCAGCAGCATTGAGTCAAATTGAACGTCAATTTGGTAAAGGCTCAATTATGAAACTTGGTGAAAACCGTAGTATGGATGTAGAAACGATCTCTACGGGTTCATTAGGTTTAGATATTGCCTTAGGTGCTGGCGGCTTACCAATGGGTCGTGTTGTTGAAATTTACGGTCCAGAATCAAGTGGTAAAACAACCTTAACCCTTGAAGTTATTGCTGAAGCGCAAAAAAATGGCAAAACCTGTGCCTTCGTTGATGCAGAGCACGCACTTGACCCAATTTACGCGGAAAAACTAGGTGTAAACATTAATGAATTATTAGTGTCTCAACCTGATACGGGTGAGCAAGCGTTAGAAATTTGTGACATGTTAACGCGCTCAGGCGCAGTTGATGTGATCGTAGTTGACTCGGTAGCCGCATTAACGCCGAAAGCGGAAATTGAAGGTGAGATGGGTGATTCTCACATGGGCTTACAGGCTCGTATGCTGTCACAAGCTATGCGTAAATTAACAGCCAACTTGAAGCAATCAAACACCATGATGATCTTCATTAACCAAATTCGTATGAAAATTGGTGTTATGTTTGGCAACCCAGAAACCACTACCGGTGGTAACGCATTAAAATTCTACGCTTCTGTCCGTTTAGATATTCGCCGCATTGGTGCTGTAAAGAACGGTGATGAGATCGTCGGTAACGAGACTCGCGTAAAAGTCGTTAAAAACAAAATTGCTCCGCCGTTTAAACAAGTTGAATTCCAAATTCTTTACGGTGAAGGCATTAACAACTTTGGCGAATTAATTGACCTTGGCGTGCAAAACAAAATGATTGAAAAAGCGGGCGCTTGGTATAGCTACCAAGGCGACAAGATTGGCCAAGGTAAGGCAAAAGCAGTCGACTTCTTAAAAGAAAACCCTGCTATTGCACAAGAAATTGATGGCAAGCTACGCGAGTTGTTTTTAACCAAAGCTGCGCCACAAAAAGAAGTTGAAGAAGAGGCATAAACGCAGCCTTATCAACGCTCTCACTGTACTGTTTCGGCAAAGTGATTTAAAGCCCCATAACCTCTGGTAATGGGGCTTTTTGTTTTTATACTACGCCAGAAGCTGCACTATCTCGTTATCTCCAAAAGCCAAAAAAATAAGGCTTACAGTTAGCTTTTCACTTCTTAAAATGTGTTCCCATGAGTTAAACCATTAAGTGTTCAGTTGTATAAAACCCTATAATTTGTCTACCACATGTTTGACAAAAATCTCTAGTAGCAAATTTATTAAGTAGGTAATAAACTGAAATAAAATAATAATAAAATTACAGGATGTAATAATGAATCAAGAAGTGAAAGCGCTAAAGTCTGAGTTAGCGTTACTGAAACTTCAACTTAGTGAAAGGTTAAATACTATAGAAGCTAGGTTGGATAACTTACTAATTAGGCACTAAATCGTCATTTCCGTGAAAACGTCAGTGTCATTTTGCCTATCTAATGATTAGTCGATGAAATAAGAAGATAACCGATTTCTCGGGTATCACCTTTTCATTTTGAATATATCGCCTACACCAATGTCACTAGCTTATTTTAGCCAACATAGAGCAGCCTGTTGTGGTTAAGCTATCTTAATCGAGTCTTGTTCATCTTGTTTCATATGTTTTAACACGGCTTGGCCATCTTTCATTCGATGATAAGAAACACTTTCAATGCCTAATTTTTGGCAGAACTTTAAAAACGCATTGACGTCATCTTTAGAAAACTTTTCATCATCCTTAGTGAGTAGCCCATCAATGTACATTTGATCGCCATTAATATTGCAGTTTGCAACAGCGGAATATGGCTGACCAAATTCGTCGACCTTGATCGCTTTAACCATTTTAATTTCGAAGTACCAATCATCAATTTTTATATAACGCGTGTTATCAATCATCTAAACAAAACCTAACCGGGAAAAACAGACCTTAAATAACTCTTAGCAAGATACCTCAAATCATCATAAATTGATGATGCCAGCGGTAATAAACAGTCTGTACACAAGAGAAAACAACGAAAAGGAGAAGTTGTAGGTACATCTTTACCTACATCTACGAAAGTATTATTACATTGAATCGGGTATAGCGCTAAACATTTTTTTAACAATCTACAAAGCGATTAATTTTCAATATATTAGTACTTCTCATTTAGCATACTTTTGCTACTTTTCTATAATTATCAGCACCATTAACGACAATTTATTCACTTATAGCTGTTTTTTCATTGTTAATTTGACTACTCTAAGTCGATAAAAATAACAAAGGCTAGAATGGACGATGACAAAACTGCGCAAATTTATAATTTTCTTTGGCTTTATCCTTATCTTTATACTGATAGCTGGTAGCGCTTATATCTACAGTCAAATCGATGGCTCTTTACCGCAATTAGAGGGCAAGCGAACGTTACTTGGTCTTAAAAAAGCGGTGCAAGTTGACCGCGATGAACAAGGTATCGTGACAATTATTGCTGAAAGTAGAACAGATGCTGCAGTGGCACTAGGCTATGTCCATGCGCAAGAGCGATTTTTCCAAATGGATTTGCTGCGGAAGAACTCTGCTGGCGAATTATCTAGCTTATTTGGTGAGCTTGCGCTTGATTATGATAAACGTATTCGCCAACACCGCTTTCGCGATCGAGCGCGTAAAATTGTCAGCCACCTGCCAAAAGAGCAGGTCGCGTTTTTAAAGGCGTATACACAAGGGGTTAATCAAGGTCTCAAGTATATGAATGCCAAGCCATTTGAGTATCTGTTACTTCAGCTTGAGCCCGTTGAGTGGCAAGAAGAAGATACGGTGTTAGCCGTCTTTAGTATGTATTTAGACTTGCAATCTTCTGATGGCAAACGCGAGCGAACATTAGACTTATTACGTAGCACCTTAGGCGACGAAGCATTTGCCTTTCTAAATCCGAAAGGTTCTAGGTGGGATGCCGCAGTTGACGGCACTGTATTCCCAGCAGGCAAGATGCCAGAACTGCCTTGGCCTTCAGCGACAGCATCAACTGTTGAACCCCCGACAGCGGTTGTCGCTAAAAATGACTTTTTACCCGGTTCAAACAATTGGGCAGTTAGTGGTCAAGTTAGTGCTACAAAATCAGCGATTGTCGCCAATGATATGCACTTAGGGATCCGTGTGCCAAATACTTGGTTTCGCGCCTCGCTTGAGTTTAAGGTTGACGACCAACGCATCAAAGTCACGGGCACAACGTTACCTGGAGCGCCCAATATTATCACCGGCAGTAACGGTCATATAGCTTGGGGCTACACCAATAGTTACGGCGATTGGAGTGATGTTATCGAATTAAAACTTAACGAAGCCGGTAACCAGTATTTAACCCCTGATGGTTGGCGCAGTTTTACTTATGTCCCGCAAGTTATTGCAATCAAAGATAAGCCTTCTGAAGAGATCATGGTTCAGGAAACTATCTGGGGACCCGTTATCGGTGAAAACCACCTAAGTCAGCCAATTGTTTACCGCTGGGTCGCCCATGACTTAGAAGCTGTTAATTTGAATCAAATGCAGTTAGAGCAAGCAAAAACCGTCGATGAAGCGTTTGCGATTGCCGCCACTACTGGAATTCCAGCACAAAACCTGATGGTCGGTGACAACCAAGGCAATATTGGCTGGACCATCATGGGCCCTATCCCGCAGAAAATTGGTCAAGTAGGCGATTTACCCACGGATTGGTCGACGGGTGAAAACGCTTGGGGTGAATACCTTAGCGCAAGCCAATACCCTAAAGTAAAGAACCCAGTAAATAATCGATTATGGACCGGCAACTCCAGAGTCGTTGGTGGTGAGATGTATGAAAAAATCGGTAACGGCGGTTATGCTCTAGGCGCTCGTAGCCAACAAATTCGCGACGATTTAATGGCAATAGATCATTTTGACGAACAGGCGTTGCTTGACGTTGCACTAGACGATAATGCCATTTTTCTCACTCGTTGGCAGCAGTTTTTACTTGAGCGAGTACTAACGGCTGACAATATTGCCAATAAGCCACTGTGGCAGGAAGCAAAACGCTATTTAAGTCAGTCGACAACATTGCAAGCGAGTATAGATTCGGTCGCCTACAGAATCGTTAGAAATTTTCGCTATGAAATGCGCGATCTCGTGTTTAGCGACCTCACCAAGTCGCTCAAACAACTCGATGAGAGTTTTAGCTTGCGCAGTATTCGCCACCAAATTGAAACACCGCTATGGCAACTGGTGACTCAGCAGCCAGACAATTTCATGCTAAGACCAGAAGATTCATGGCAAGCACTATTTGCTAAAGCACTTGATAGCACGTTGGCAGAAATGACTGAAAATCAGCCACTATCTGAGGCGACATGGGGTCAGCAAAATACCAGTAATATTCAACATCCTTTAAGCAAAGCGGTTCCGTTTATTGGCCGATGGTTAGATATGCCCAACATGCCATTGGCAGGCGATAGCTATATGCCGCGCGTTCAAGGCACTGATTTTGGTGCTTCAGAGCGGATGATTGTATCACCTGGTCACGAAGAGCGCGGTATATTCCATATGCCGACAAGCCAAGCAGGTCACCCGTGGTCACCTTATTACGGTTTAGGTCATAAAGATTGGACTGACGGCAAGCCATCGGCATTCTTGCCAGGCGAGACTAAATATTCGATGGTTTTGTTAAGCTATTAACAACAACGAAACATCAGGCCCTTATCGTAAGGTGCGGTAAGGGCTAAAACGTATAGAAGCGTAGGAAAGTGTTGACAGAGTGATTACTCTAGTTATATGGTAAAGGCATGAACAAATTAGGCAACAATCTCTTTATTTTCTTTTTTATCCGACCTTAGTGGGAGGCAGACTATCGTCAAAAGAAAATAACGATAAGAACCTCCAAGTGGAGGTTTTTTTTTGCCCTAAAAACAACATTAGCAAGAGGAAAAAACGGTGGCACAAACGTTAGACTTAAATGAAATTCGAAAAGAAATAACCGAGCTCGATCAGCAATTATTAACACTTTTTGCCAAACGACGTGCCCTAACCCTCAATGTTGCTAAAAGTAAAGCCCATGAAATTCGTCCAGTTCGCGATCAGCAACGCGAACAAGAACTGTTAATTCGCTTGATCAAACAAGGTAAAGCGCTCGGCCTCGATGCGCACTACGTAACCAGCGTATTCCAAACGATTATCGAAGACTCGGTTTTAAACCAACAAGCCTATTTGCAAACCCTTGCTAACCCTAACCTACAAATGCCAGCAGTAAGTGTTGCCTTTTTAGGTGATAAAGGCTCATATAGCTACCTTGCAAGCCACCGTTATTTTTCTCGTCGCGCTGAATATATGATTGAATCTGGTTGTCAAACTTTTGATGAAATCATGCAACTGGTAGAAGGTGGCCATGTCGATTACGGCATTTTACCGATTGAAAATACCTCGTCTGGCAGTATCAATGAAGTTTACGATTTACTCCAACACACAAACTTATCTATTGTCGGTGAAATCACGCAACCGATTGAGCACTGCTTATTAGCAGCCGTGAATACCGAATTAGAAAACATTAAAACCATTTACGCTCATGGCCAGCCATTTACTCAATGCAGTAACTTCCTCAATAAGCAAAAAGATATTCGCATTGAATATTGTGATAGTACCGCTGATGCTATGGCTAAAGCCTGTGAGCTAAAAGATCCAAGTGTTGCCGTTATTGGCAGTGAAGAAGGTGGTCAGCTGTATCAATTACACGCCTTAGAAAAATCAATTGCCAACCAAGATGAAAACCACAGCCGCTTTATTTTAGTCGCCCGTAAATCGGTTGATGTTGCTGAACAAATCCCTGCTAAAACGACCCTGATTTTAGCGACAGGCCAAAAACCTGGTGCATTAGTAGAATGTTTATTAGTGCTGAAAAATAAAGGAATTAATATGTGCAAATTGGAGTCTCGCCCCATTCAGGGACGCCCATGGGAAGAGATGTTCTATATCGATGTTGAAGCGAATATTAAATCTTTAGCGATGCAAGAAGTACTGAGTGAACTTAACAGTTTAACCAACTTCATTAAAGTACTCGGTTGTTACCCTATCGAACATATCAACCCAACGAGTGTACCAAGCACCGCCGTTTAATTATCACAACAAGAGGGCCTTGAGCCCTCTTTTACTACCTTACGTCAGTCAGTATTAACTAAAAATTCTTCGCTGGTTAAAACGCTGTCGCCAATAACGCAAACTCAATAATATTAATGCCGGCAAGGCTGCACATAACAAGGTTGTTAGTAACACGTGGTTAGCGACAAACAAGCCCAAAATAAAAATACAAACGGGTAATAACAACCAAAAAGGGTGCTCACTTGGGCATAATCCAAGTATTTGACGCATCAAGATGATCATGGTGTAGGTGAATACTATCGACAAGAAAATAGTCACAATTTCACTGTAATAAACAGTTAATGACGCTGGTGTACTCGCCAAAAATGACGGAATAGGTAAGCTGTTAGCAAAAGCAACCAGCCATACAAAGCTAACAGACATCATAAGACCGATAATGAACGACCAAAGCTTCTTATTTACGTTAAGCATGATACTTTCCTTTTATTATTGTTTTTGTATCAGGTTATTTTTTATACATTCAACCACAATTCTCGTCAAGCACCATGTAACTACCAATTCACATTTTTGTTTGAGTCCTGGGCATAAAAAAAGCCCTCATCGTTGAATAACATCTTTGAGGGCTTTTTAAGGAAGGGGGAGTAACTATTGAGCTTGCTCTTCTTTCGCTATTTGCTTCGCGATAGCTTCAGGTGAGCCGGTATTTCGACACAGCCAATAGTAAGCACCTGGCACAACGAATAAAGTGAAGATACTGGCCACTGATACACCAGCAAAAATTACCACACCTATTACCATCCTTGACTCAGCGCCTGGGCCAGTTGCTAAGACTAGCGGAATAGCACTTGTTACGGTGGTAAAGGTTGTCATCACTATCGGACGCAAACGCTGTTGTGAGGCTTGAAGCAGTGCTTCTTCAAAGGATATGCCTTTATCGCGCAGCTGGTTGGCAAACTCAACAATCAAGATACCATTTTTGGCTGCTAAACCAATGAGCATAACTATCCCGATTTGCGAATAGATATTTAAGCTCATCCCCATCAACTCCAACCCCATCAGGGCGCCAACAAGTGCTAATGGCACCGTTAACAGAATGACAAACGGATGAATAAAGCTCTCAAATTGTGCTGACAACACCAAAAAGGTGATAAGTAACGCTAATAAGAAAACGAAGGCGATTGAGTTACCCGATTCTTTTAATAGCAATGACTGGCCTTTGTAGTCAACCTGAGCATCACTTGGTAAGTTCTCATCGACCACTTGATTCAAGTACGCCAATGCATCACCTAACGCATAACCTGGCGCAAGGTTGGCGGTAATCGTTACACTGCGTAAACGGTTGTAGCGATTTAATTGTGAAGATGTCGCATTTTCTTTGATGGTCAATAAATTAGCCAGCGGAATTAATTCGCCACTTTTACGCGATCGCACGTAAATATTGTCGATATCTTGCGGGCTCTTATAGTCTTCTTTAAAGCCTTCCAAAATAACATCGTATTCTTCACCGCGTTCAACATAGGTGGTAACGCGGCGTTGCCCTAACATCGTTTCCAATGTTTTTGCGATATCGCCCACTGGCACACCTAAGTCGTAGGCGCGATTTTGATCAATTTGCACCAATAGCTGTGGGAAGGTTTCCTTGTAGTCACTATTAACACTTAACAAGTTCGGGTTTTCTTGTGCCTTGGCAATCACAATATCACGCCACTTGGCCAACTCCTCATAAGTATTGCCCTGTAAAACAAACTCTACGGGTTGACTATTACCGCCCCCGCCAATGCCTCGGCGCATAATAGCGAAGGCGCGCACATCGGTGACTGAGGCAAGCTCACGATTAAAACGGGCAGCAAACTCAAAGGTTGAAATATTGCGCTCACCCCAATCGGGTAAACCAATAATAGCAATACCACCAGTACCGCCAAAGCCAGGAACACGAGTGATCACGCGATCTAAATCACCGCGCTCTAGGTACTCAAGTAACATGCCCTCTATTTGATTCATGTTTTTAACGTTGTTTTCGTAACTCGCGCCTTCAGCGCCTTGCATAATGACAAACATATTGCCGCGATCTTCTTTAGGCGTGTATTCTGAAGGCAGTTTGTTAACCAGTGAAAAGGTTGCAAACAAGGCTAAAGCAACGACAACAACCAACATCAAAGGTTGTTTTATCGTATAACGTAAGCTGTTTTTATACTTCTCTTCTAGCTTGGCAAAGCCACGGTCAAGTAGTTGGCCAAACGAGGACGTACGCTCTTTACGCCTGAGGAGTTTAGAGCACATCATCGGGGTTAACGACAACGCAGTAAAACTTGAAAACACAACCGCTGCGGCAATAGCGAGAGCAAATTCAGTAAATAGCCGGCCAATGTTGCCAGATAAGAAAACCAAAGGAACAAACACAGCGACTAGCACCAAGGTCGTTGCCACTACGGCAAAGGCAACTTCACGGCCACCTTGATAAGCCGCCATTAATGGCGTTTGACCGGCTTCAATGCGGCGGTAGATATTTTCCAACACGACGATCGCGTCATCAACGACCAAGCCAATGGCTAAAACAAGCGCTAACAAGGTCAGTAAGTTAATTGAAAAATCTAAGCTAGATAACACGATCAGCGAACCAATTAAGGCTACAGGTACGGTAACCGCGGGAATAAAAGTTGCGCGGATATTGCCCAAGAACAAGAAGATAACCAACACCACCATTAACATGGCAATAAACAAGGTATTGTAGACTTCATCTATTGAGCCTTGAATAAACACTGAGGAATCATAACTATTTAAGATCTGAGTGCCCATCGGCAGGCCTTCGCGAATTTTCTCCATTTCGCTTCGCGCCGCTTTGACCACCTCTAAAGTATTGGCTTTTGATTGCTTGATGATCCCCAGACCAACCATGTTTTTGCCGTTGCCTTTAAACATGTTCTCGTCGTCTTCGGCGCTCACTTCAACCCGCGCAACATCAGAAAGTCGCACTAACGTGTTGTCATTTGAGCGCGCAATAACAAGGTTGGCAAAATCTTCAGCGGTAAGGAAACTGCGCTCAACGCGAATTGAAAAATCGCGATCTATCGACTCTATTTCACCGGCCGGCAATTCAATATTTTCAGAGCGCAATGTGCTTTCAACGTCATCGACGGTTACACCCCGTGCCGCCATGCGCGCTTTATCTAAAAACACCTTCATCGCATAGGTTCGACCACCACCAACGCGCACTTGAGCAACACCATCAACCACGGAAAAGCGATCAACGATATAGCGGTTGGCGTAATCAGTCAGCTCGAGTGTTGAGAGCGATTCAGATTGTAAAACGAACCAAACAATAACGCTTTCGTCATCATTGGCTTTAAAGACTTGAGGAGGGTCTGCCTGCTCAGGCATTTGTCGCAACGCCCTTGAGATGCGGTCACGAACGTCGTTAGTTGCCGCGTCGATATCGCGGTCTAACTCAAACTCTATCGTAATATTTGAGCGACCAACACGTGAATTTGAGGTGATGTTTTTTACCCCTTCTACCCCACTGATGCGATCCTCAAGAACCTGGGTAATTTTCGTTTCGACAATCGCCGCACTCGCCCCGGGATAAGCAGTATTAATACTTACGACTGGCGGGTTAATATCCGGATATTCTCGCAGCGGTAAAAAGAAAAATGCGACAATACCAAAGGTCACCAACAAGAGATTAATAACGGTGGCAAAAACAGGGCGTTTTACCGACAAATCAGATAAAATCACGGCCTTTACTCCAACACGTTAACAGCGC
This sequence comes from Thalassotalea sp. LPB0316, assembly GCF_014898095.1. NCBI lineage: Bacteria > Pseudomonadati > Pseudomonadota > Gammaproteobacteria > Alteromonadales > Colwelliaceae > Thalassotalea > Thalassotalea sp. LPB0316. The sequence goes on along the minus strand of NZ_CP062946.1, from coordinate 1,491,751 downwards.
TGCCTTCGCGTAACTTGAGCGCTCCTTCAATCACAACATCTTGGCCGGCTGTTAAACCCGCTTTTATCTCAACGATGCCAGGCTGACGACGCCCGATGGTAACCTGAGTTTTTTGCGCTTTACCGTCGTTAATCGTGAAAACAAAATGATCATTTTCAATTGGAATAATCGCGCTTTCCGGTACCATTAATATTTGCTCAACTTGACGCTCTACAACAATCTTAAGTAGCATGCCGGCGCGCAGTTTTTGCTCTTCATTAGCCACTATCGCCCGAACCTTGACCATTCTCGTGGTCGGGTCGATACGCGAATCAATTGAACTAACTTTACCGACAAACACTTCTTGGTATGCCGCGTTAGTCGCTTCTACTTTTTGACCCACTTTCAAGGTAGTAAAAAATCGCTCTGGAATTTTAAAGTCAACCTTTACTTGGCTGAGATCATCTAAACTCGTGATAACATCACCAGCACTAATATAAGCCCCTAAACTGATTTCTCTAAAGCCTAAAACACCGTCAAATGGCGCTCTAATCGTTAAATCGTATAACTTGGTTTTTGCACTCATTAATTGAGCACCAATCGCTTTAGTTTTAGCTTCTTGCTCTTCGACCACTGATTTCGACGTGGCTTTTTTCTGATATAGGTCCTGCAAGCGATTAAGCTGTGCGACAGATTCGGCTAAATTGGCTTCAAGCTCTTTGACCTTAGCTTGTTCTTCTTGGCTATTGAGCCTTACTAACACATCTCCAGCTTTTACTAATTGACCATCTTCAAACGAAATTTGCTCGACCAAATCAGAGCTTTTAGAGGTAATAAGTACTTGCTCATTAGCAATTGCACTGCCAAGTGATTCAACGGTATCTTTAAAATCTTGGATCTGAGCTTGAGCCGTTTTCACTGATACGGTGCGCGCCGAGCGCTGTTGTTGTTGAGCCTCTTGTGGCCACTGTAAATAGACAACAACGCCGATCAGCATTGCTGCGAGAATAATCAAAGGTAATCGTGTAGAAATAGACGTAGACATAAGCCAATATTCAGATAAAGGAAATCTTCAATAATATAGCGCATTTAGCTATTTTAGCTCGATACGACTTATCTCAAATTTTGACTTATTAAACGCAAAATACTCGTTATAATAGGGGTAACATCATGAAAGACTTAAATTAACTATGAATAAACTGTTCCCCGTTGCGATCGCAATTTTATTAATGTTAGGTGCTGCCCTATGGTTATTAGCACCGAGTTCCTTTAACCAATATGTCTATAGCGAACTCAAAAATGAATTATCTGTTGCCACGGGGACACGAATAGAAATAGCGCAAGTAGAAACAAAATCACTAAGCGGCGACGTTTTTTCAATCACAGCAACTTCTGAACTCGGCATGCAATTATTCCACATTGACCGAATAAGCTACGAGGTTGATAAAAAGTCTTACAAAAAGCCGCCAATCAAAGTGACTAACATGACGATATCAGGCATTGAGACCAGTACAGATCCTAGACTACACAAAAACGTGCAAGCTGCGCTAAGTCGTTACCAACAAAGACTGACCAACAATGAGTTAGCACCTGTGTTTGTGATAGAGCAGCTAGATTTACAATTTAAAGATAGTAAACGCGATCAAATCACACTAGCGCCTTTTAATAGGCAAGAGCAACAGGACAAGGCTTTGATGCTCGATCTGATTAACCACGTTCTTTATGGCTCGATTGAGTAAGCAATAACAGCGAAGTAACTTCATCAGCAAAAGGTTTGAATTGTCCTATAACCGTATTATGATGACGAATAATAAAAGCACAATAAACAGGGATTACTAAAATGAAGTCAATAAGTTGTATGCTGGTCCTCGCATTATTTAGTAGCGTTTGCAACGCGGCAGCGACTAATAAGGGGTTTGAAATCACACCATGGTTTGGGTACAGCATGAGCAGTGATTTAAATGATAGCCAAGCAAGTGACTTATCCGTCGATAGTGGCCCTAGCCTAGGCTTTAGTGTCGCTTGGTACGATAGCCCAAATGGTCAAGGTCAAGTCATGTTAAGCCGTGTCAGCCACCAATATGACATAGGTGACAACCAAACACAGGATCTCGACATTACTTACGGGCATTTTAGTGGTGTGGCGCTGTTTCACCAAGAAAGTTATATCACGACCGTCTCACTGGGCATTGGCTTTGCCCAATTTGATGCAGAATACGGTGATGACGTATTTGCTTCTGCCGGTGTCGCAGTAGGTACGCGTTATAATATTTCCCAACAGTTGGCATTTGTCACTGAGATCAGAAGCAACATCAGCTTAGTCGATGAAGATTCCGATATATTTTGCCAAAATGCGGTTTGTAGTGCCCAGTTCCAAGATACTTTATGGTTCGATACCTCGTTTTCTATTGGTCTAGCCTACCAGTTTTAAAATACTAAGAAGAGCAGTCATCCTCTGATGCTTTTACAGGGGATCTCCAAAAATTTCACGTAAACTAATCATCAAAAAAATAAATGGGGTCAGTACACTTTAATTAATGTATCTGACTCCCTACTTTAGCGAAGCTAATTCTGTTACTTTGAAAAGCGAGAATGTCTGCTAATCGCTCTTATGACTAATTCAAAGCTTTAGACTTTAATACGTTTAAAGCATTTTCAGCATCACCACGATTAGCTCTTGCTTGAAAACGGGCAAAGGCATCTCGTTCAGTGATGGCTATAGTAACAAGTTCATCTAGCACTTTATTAACACTGAGATGTTGCTCAGAAGCCAGTGCAGTTAGCTTTTCTTTTTTTTCATCTGTTGTACGGTATGTAATGGTAGCCATATCAAATCACCTTTTTCAAAAAGTCTTCTGGCGTTAATACTTCAAAAGAAGATTTCAAATCACCAGAAAGTAAATCTTTAACGTTTTGTGTAATTACATATTTAGCATTACTTGCAACAGCTAAGTCCACAATATGATTATCGCCTTCGTCTTTCAAATTCGGACGCCACAAATAGTTTATTTTGACCCAGTCACATACGCTAAAATAACCATCTAATATTTGGTCTATTTCATACGTGTCATAAATACTTTTTCTAATGATATGATCTCGGTATGCAACATCTTCATGTTCTGCAAATAAAGCTGCTCCCATTTGAGGATTAAGCTCTTGTTTTAAGCAAAGCTCCAACACCTTGTAACTTGCACTTCGAGTGGAAGAACTACGCAGAACATTGATTAGTACGTTCGTATCAATAATTACTTTCATACTAATTATGCTAGCATATACGATAGCAACCGACCACATTTTAAATTGATGACGGAAAGATGTTAACTTCCGCTACTCGCTCATATCGGTCAGATAACTCGTAGCCTGCGAATATATAATCGTGGTTAATTAATCCGTTTACCTGAGGCTATTTGACTAACAACTGATGGATGTCTTCGACTAAACTAACTTCAGGCCTTTCAATGACTCGACCCACTTCTTTATCGTCAACATAAACAATCATGGTTGGCGTGTACTTAACCTTATTTAATTTGGCAAGCCCTTTCGGATCAGACTTTTTGACATCTAAAGCATAAAGCTTGATTTGGGCACCGGGCTTTGTTTCTAGCGCCTTAAGTAGGCGGGGTACTTCGCGCTCACTATCGTGGCACCAAATGGCAAAGAATACGTCGATGCGAATATCTTTACCCCACATTTGCACCTTATCCCGTTCATCTTCGGTTAAGCTAAAGTTGTCAAAGCTTTGCTTAAACCCTTGGTGTTCAAGTACTTGCTCTTGTGTCATATCTCCTACAGGAAAATCGTGTTCAGGCTTACTACCTGCGTGGGTAACAAAAGAGAACCCTGTGATGATCAGTGCGGCGATAATCAGCCAACTTACTTTTTGCATTAGTCTTTCTTCAATTCATTAGCTTTTAATAACATAGACTTACTTTCAGAGAGGAAAATATCCGCATAGTCACCAAACCAATCTGATACCTGATTGAACATGGTAATAAAGTCTTCCTTATCGCCCATTTCAACATCTTCAAGTAACTCTAAAAAGCGGTAGGCGAATCGCTTCATCATACTGATATTTTCGGGGTTAGCAAAAATAATATCGGTGTAAAGCACTGGATCTTGGGCAAATAATCGACCAACCATGATAATTTCAAGGCGGTAAATAGGCGAGCTCATATCAACCAGCTGTTGTAGGTTCGCGCCTTCTGTCATCAAATGATAGCCATAAGCAATGGTCGAGAAATGCCGCATTACCTGCACCATCGACATTGCCTGATCATGTTCATGCGCTGAAACGGGGTAGATTTTTGCTCCCCAGATTTTTAATTGATCGAGTAACCATTGATAGCGCTCTGGCTCTCTGCCTTCACACATAATAATGGTTTGCTTTACCAAGCCGGTAACATCTGGACCAAACATCGGGTGTAAGCCAACGACTGGCCCTTGATGCACTTTCATCATTTCATAAAGCGGCGACTCTTTAACCGACGTAACATCCGCTAAAATACAATCTGAAGGCAAGTTATTGAGCTGTTGAATAATAAACGGTGTAATGCGAATTGGCACCGACACTATCACTAAATCGGCTTTCGCCAGCACAGGTTCAGCCATTGGCCAATCAGCTTGTTCAATAATATCAACGCGATATTTTGTGCGTTTGAACAAATCGACAAAGATCGAACCAAGCTGCCCTGCACCACCAATAACCACAACATTTTTTGGCGTTTGATGAACCGATAAATAACCACTTTCATCTTGGCTTTGATATGAGTCACGCATTATCCGGCGCAATACATCTTCAATCAAATCCGCGTTGACACCTGCAGCGCTAGCTTGCTGACGACGTTTATCGATCAACGCTGCTTCGCGCTCGGGGTCAAAAATGGGCTTGCCTACTTCACTTTTGAGCTTGCCAACTTGCCGCGTTACTAAACGGCGCTTTGCCAGCAGTTCAACAAGCGCTTGATCGATTTCATCAATTTGATCTCGCAGTGCAATTAATTGCGGTTCAAAATCCTTCATTTAAGCTCTCTCAATGGCTAAGGCGCTGTTTGAGTACCTGGTTAAGTTTATTGTGAGCCTTGGCAATTAACTGCTCTGTTGTTTCAAAATCGATACAAGCATCGGTAACAGAAACCCCGTAGCTAAGCGCATGCTTTGGCAAATCGGCACTTTGGTTACCGGCGTTTAAATGACTCTCAAGCATAATACCGATAATCGAGGTATTACCATCCACTATTTGGTTAAACACATTATCGGCAACCAGTGGCTGGCGGCGATAATCTTTGTTTGAATTACTGTGGCTACAATCGATCACTAAACTCGGCGACAAATTGCTTTTTTCTAGTTCTTGCTCACATAGCGAAACATTAACCGAATCGTAATTAGGCTGCTTGCCACCACGCAAAATAACATGGCCGTCAGGGTTACCCGAGGTTTTAATTAACGCGACTTGGCCTTGGCGATTGATGCCCATAAAGCGATGTGATGACGCTGCCGATTTAAGCGCATTAATCGCCACATCTAAACTGCCATTAGTACCATTTTTGAAACCAATTGGCATTGATAAGCCACTCGCCATTTCTCGATGCGTTTGCGACTCGGTTGTTCGAGCACCAATTGCCGACCAACTAAATAATTCAGCTAAATATTGTGGGCTAATAGGATCAAGCGCTTCTGTAGCCAAAGGGATGCCCATTTCAGTAAGATCAATCAATAATTGACGCGCCTGAAATAATCCGGCACTGACATCGAATGAGCCATCCATGTGAGGATCGTTAATTAAGCCCTTCCAGCCAACCGTTGTTCTAGGTTTTTCAAAGTAAACTCGCATGACAATATACAAGCTATCTTTATATGCCTCGTGCAACGCTTTAAGCTTTTGAGCATACTCTTTTGCCGCAGTAACATCATGAATTGAACACGGCCCAGAAATAACTAATAAACGGTGATCTTTCTTGTGAATAATGTTGGCGATGGTGTCACGTGCCTGCTCGACAAATTCCCGCCCCTTTTTGTTGAGTGGTAATTGCTCACGCAGCGCTTTAGGGGTAATTAACACTTCTTCAGCATTAACGTGAATATCGTTTAAACGACTTTTTTTAACTGTCGACATAATGTTCTTCCGGTGAATAGTTAAATTGTATTATAGAAAAAGAGGGCAGTAAGTGTGTTACTTACTAAAAAAAGAGTAGAGGCGATAATATCGATAAGAAAAGGTAAGCATGTAATAGTTGGCCTGTGGTTTTATGCTATTTGCTCGTTAAAAAGTAAAATTCGCGCTATGGCTAGCGAGAAAAATTCGCCTTAGAGCTACTTTTTAAAGCTTTTACTCGATAAGATCAAGCTTTATTTTTCATAAAACAATATTTGTCAATACGCAGAGCATAAAAACAAGAACCCAAAAAATCAAACTTTGTAAAACCAAGCAAACACCATTTGTAAACATAAAGTTGCATAATAATAAAAAAGGCACCCGAAGGTGCCTTAATAACAGTATTCAGGATTATCACATTATTCGTGAATAATACGATTATCTATTAGGCTATCAACCACACTTGGGTCAGCGAGCGTGCTGGTATCGCCTAAATTATCAAGCTCGTTCTCGGCGATTTTACGCAAAATACGGCGCATGATTTTACCTGAGCGGGTTTTCGGTAACCCCGGTGCATATTGTAAATAATCAGGGCGAGCAAATTTTCCAAGCTCATTAGCAACAAATTGCTTAAGTTCATCAAGCAGTGCTTCTGATTCATGCGCGTTATTCATTAAGGTAATAAAACAATAAATGCCCTGCCCCTTAATTTCATGTGGATACCCTACCACCGCGGCTTCAGCAACCGCAGGATGAAGCACTAAGGCACTTTCTATTTCAGCGGTACCTAGTCGGTGGCCTGAGACATTTAAAACATCGTCAATTCTTCCCGTTATGCAGTAGTAGCCATCTTCATCGCGCTTGGCACCATCACCAGTAAAGTAGTAACCAGAGTATTGACTGAAATAGGTATCGAAAAAGCGTTGGTGATCACCATAAACCGTGCGCATTTGCCCCGGCCAACTACCTTTTAGGGCTAGCGCACCTTTAGCGACGCCTTCAAGCTCTTCACCATCTCGATTAAGTAATACTGGCTGCACACCAAAAAATGGCAAGCCTGCACTGCCTGGCTTCATATCAGCACTACCGGGTAAAGACGTGATCAAAATACCACCGGTTTCTGTTTGCCACCAAGTATCAACAATCGGACAGCGACTTTCACCAACTACCTCATAATACCAGTGCCAAGCTTCAGGATTAATCGGCTCACCTACTGAGCCTAACAGACGAATTGCACTGCGATCGTGACGCTCAACTAAGTCATCACCTAAACTCATCAGCGCGCGAATTGCCGTTGGTGCGGTATAAAAAACGTTAACGCCATGTTTCTCGCAAACTTGCCAAAAACGTCCGGCATCAGGGTATGTTGGTACGCCCTCAAACACTAAGGTTGTTGCGCCATTGGCTAATGGTCCATAAAAAATATAAGAATGGCCGGTGATCCAACCGGCGTCTGCAGTACACCAAAACACTTCGCCATCTTGGTAATCAAAGACGTATTTATGTGTCATCGCGGCATACAACAAATAACCACCTGTGGTATGCAAAACCCCTTTAGGTTTGCCAGTTGAGCCTGAGGTATAAAGAATAAATAGCGGGTCCTCAGCGTCCATGACTTCAGGCTCACACTCAGCCGGATAATTTAAAATAATGTCGGTGTAGGCAACGTCAATTTTATCGTTCCATTCAACTTCATGACCGGTGCGCTCAACCATAATAACACTGTGAACATTTGGGCAGCCTTTAATCGCTTCGTCAACATTAGCTTTGAGAGGAATAGTTTTACCACCGCGCACCCCTTCATCGGCTGTGATCACCACTTGGCAGTCAGCGTCTAAAATACGGGCGCGAATAGATTCCGTTGAAAAACCACCAAAAACGATAGAGTGGACAGCGCCAATGCGAGCACAGGCTAACATAGCGTAACCAACTTCCGGGATCATCGGCATATAGATACAAACCCTATCGCCTTTTTTGACTCCCCGAGCTTTTAACAAATTGGCAAACCGGCAGACGTGATCGTGAAGCTCCTGGTAGGTTACCGATAAATCTTCATCGGGTTCATCGCCTTCAAAAATGATTGCAATATCATTAGCTTTGTTTTTAAGGTGACGGTCGATACAGTTATAACTAGCGTTTAATTTGGCGCCTTTAAACCAGCTAATATCTGCACTGGTAAAGTCAACTTGCGACACTTGTTGCCAAGGCTCAAACCAATCAATAAATTGACTAGCCTGCTCAGCCCAAAAAACATCGGGCTCGGTAATTGACTGTTGATAAAGTGATTGGTACTGCTGCGCACTAATATGCGTTGTCGCTAGTGCACTTTGATGGACAGGGTAACGAGATAATAGATCCTTCATGTTGTTTCTCTCTGGCTTATTTATTATGAGCTATCAAGATAAGTTCAATCATAACCATTGATTTAGCTTGATGTTTATTGCCTAGTTTTTACCCTAGTGTATCGAAAAATAAACATAATGCACCGATAAATTGTTATAGCTTATTACCATGACTTGGCTTTACCATAGGATTTTGGTAACAAATACTTAACAACCCAACAACCTAACAAACAATTAGCCTAACAAACAAATAACCACGCAAAGGACGCACCGCAAATGATAAAGCACTATCTTGCCATCGCACTGACATTACTTTTAACCGCCTGTGCTAACATAACTTTCAAAGGTATGTACGAAATGGCGACCTTAGATATTTTTGCTTTAGATCCCGCTCAATTAAATATTGCGGTTAGAACCGACAAAGCGATTAACCTTGAGCAAGGAAATGTTGTGGTCGAATTATCGGTTGTCTCCATTGATGAAACCTTGTTTATTGAAGAAAAGCTTTTCGCGCAAGTTAGTCAGGCGAAGGCGATATCAGGTGCACTAGCTAGTGGTTTAAAAAGCAATGAAGCCATCACGATTTTTAATTTATCGCCAGAAGATGCGACGGTGATGAAACAAGCGCTAACGCAAGCAAAAACCTATAAAGACAACGGTAAAAAAGGCAAAGGCTCGTTAGCTATTAAACTCGATAACGTCTGCTTTGAACGTCAATATTTAGCCCAGGCTGAAATCGATATATTGTTGCAACTTGAAAAGCAAAACGACTACTTCATGTTTCTAGAGAATCTAAATCTAACAGAACTCGCCAATGACGATCCCAATAACCAAGTAGCCCTTGATGAAATAACTTGCACCAAGAGCTAATTGGTTCGCCTACTCCCCATTGGAACAGTTTATTACCCGGTAATTTTTCGCGTTAACGCCCGAGAAACAATGCGCAGTTTATCTTGTAATGGGAATCGCTCGACATTGGTTTTAACTACCCCTTGAGTAAAGCGCGTGCGCTTTGAGTATTCAATCGCCACATCAACAATCACCGTTTTATGAGTTTTCATTAAACTTAGCGCTTGTTCGACGACATCATTAATTTCATCGTTATTATTAATGCGTAAATAGTGACTCCCCGTTGCTTGGGCGATACCAGAAAAGTCAACCTTGCCGAGCTGAGTACAGGTTTTGCGGTTATATGGGATTTCTTGTCCTTGTGAAATTTGGCTGAGTTCACCGTCATTAAACACGAAGTACACTAAACCCAGTTCGTGTTGGTTTGCAGTCACTAATTCCATACAGGTCATCATAAACGCACCATCGCCTACCACAGAGACAACTTGTCGGTCAGGGTTGGCAATTTTTGCACCTATTGCTGCCGGCACAGCGTAGCCCATACAGTTAAAATCGGTTGGCGAGATAAACGAGCGCTGTTGGCTAAAAGGCATTAATTCAGCCGTTAAAAAGGTATGATTACCATCATCAACCACAAACAGGCAATCCTGTGATAATGCGCTGTCGAGTTGCGAAAACAGTGCCGCGGGGTTCACTCTATCAGTTGCTAATTCACGCCATTCTTGTTGATAAGCTTGTTTGGCTTGTTCGATATTATTTTGAATTTGCTGATTGTGTTGAGCGCCTATCGATAGTTTTTCAGCTAACTGATTGAGCTGACTCACAGCTTGTTTAGCATCAGCGCAGATGGCGACTTTCGCTGGGTAATTTTGATCAAATACCGCTTCATCGATATCAATGTGAATCAGCTGCTCGGGCACGGTTATGCCATAACTACCGGTCGGAATTTCTGAAAAACACGTGCCAATAGCAACTAAGCAATCACAATCAGCAAAAGCTTGCTCTGCGGCTGGCACCGCGTGGCGACCAAAACTCATACCGACATGTAATGGGTGATCACTTGGCACAACCGACAAGCCTTGCAAGGTAGTCGCTATCGGCATATTAAACCGCTCGGCTAAGGCAAGTACTTCACTTCGAGCGTTTTTCGCACCCCAACCAACAAACATCGCCGGCTTTTTCGCAGTCTTTAACAGGTCAGCTGCTTGATTCAGTAAGCTTTCGCTAACCGCTTGGCTAGTCGATAGTGGTTGAAACTCAGGTAGGTGTTTAACTTCACCTTTAAATAATTGAATATCAACAGGTAATTCCACTAACACAGGGCCGGGCTTGCCAGAGGTAGCAATGCGATGCGCCCTAAAAAGGGTCGCGACGATTTCATTGTGATTCTCAATTCTAAAACCGGCTTTCGTGATCCCCTTAGTCAGCTCAAGTTGATCAATTTGATGTAATTGATATTGCTTGCCTGTTGAGCGATTAATACCGCCAGTTATTACCAACATACCAATACCGTCGAGATAAGCTTCACCAATACCACTCATGGCGTGCGTTAACCCCGCCGCAGGAACGATTACCAAAGTTCCCAAACTCGACGTAGTTCTGGTCACAGCATCTGCCATAAATGCCGCCGATACTTCATGGGTCACTAGGTGTGGGGTGATCATTTCAGAATTATTTAACTCGTCGTAAAGCTCAGTATTGTGAACACCCGGAATACCGAAAGTATGCTTGATCCCCAGTTGCTCTAATGCGTATCTTGCTAACCATGCGCCTGTTTTTTTCATTGTTGTACTCTCTTTTTATAATGCGCCGTGACAAAGGTACTTAACGTCTAGGAAATCGTCGAGACCATATTTAGATCCTTCGCGACCATAACCTGACTGCTTCACACCACCAAAAGGTGCGGCGGCGTTTGAAATAACCGCGTCATTAATCCCCACCATGCCGTAGTCGAGTTGTTCGCTAAAGCGATTCACTCTTTTTAGCTGTTGCGTAAAGAAATAACACGCTAAACCGTAGTCGGTATCATTGGCTTGTGCTAGTACCGTATCGTCATCATCAAAAGCTATTAACGCTAACACTGGGCCAAAAATTTCAGCTTGAGTAATTGCGTCGCCGTGACTAACATTGGTTAGTACGGTTGGTGGATAAAAAGCATTTTCAGGCGCTGTCGGTAAACCACCTATTTGCACTTTCGCACCTTGTTCGATAGCGCCCGCCACCAATTGATGCACGTGTTTCGCCGCCTGATGATGAATTAAACAGCCAATGTTATTTGTTGGCTCTAAACCATCACCTTGTTTTAACTCGCTAACACGCTCAACTAGCATTTGGCTAAATTGCTGGTAAACCGATTCATGCACGTAGATTCGATTGGCACTAATACAGGTTTGGCCGCAATTTCTAAACTTATTCGCCATTAAAGCGTTTATAGCAACCTCTAAATCGGCATCGTCAAAAACAATAAATGGCGCGTTGCCACCTAGCTCCATAGACACCCGTTTAACGGTATTGGCACATTGCGCGGTTAATAATTTGCCAACGCGGGTTGAACCAGTGAAAGTGAATTTGTTGATCAGTGGATGTGTGGTGAGCACTTCACCAATTACTTGCGCGTTCTCACCAACTACCACGTTAAACAAACCATCAGGTAAGCCCGCTTGTTGCGCTAAATAAGCAATTGCTAGGGCTGATAACGGGGTTTCTGCCGCTGGTTTAACGATAAAACTACAGCCAGCTGCAAAAGCCGCTGCTGCTTTTCTGGTGATCATCGCGTTAGGGAAATTCCACGGTGTAATTGCGCCAACAACACCAACAGGCTGTTTGATTACCGTAATACGCTTATCTGCTGCCGGCGCTGAAACTGTATCGCCATAAATGCGTTTAGCTTCTTCGCTAAACCACTCCACGAAGCTATTGCCATAAGCAATCTCAGCTTTAGCATCAGCAAGTGTTTTGCCCTGCTCTAACGACATTATTGTCGCTAAGTCATCATGGTTTTCTTCGAGTAAGGTCAACCAGCGCCTGAGTATTCTAGCCTTTTCTTGCGCCGGCACATTTTGCCAGCTTTTTTGTGCCAACGACGAACTTTCAACAGCTTGGTTTAATTGCTTAGCGTCAACTTCAGCAACCTGTATCAAAGTCACATTTTTTGCGGGGTTGGTTACCTCAAAGTGATAATTGGTGGAAACAAACTGACCGTTGATAAACGATCCTTGCTGAATTAGCGCCTGATTTTTAATTAAACTACGCATCTATTTGCACTCCACTGTAATCGTGCCATCTTGGGTACTTAACATCTGCAACACCGAACTAATTTTGTAAGATAAATCATCGTCTTTGCATTTAACGATTAGAATACTTTACCTTACCAGAATTTAATTAAAACGCGGCATTTTCCTAAAAATATCAGTTTAACTAGACAAGCTAGCTTTTTATAACAATATCCACAGCTACGGTCGTTTGACGTTAAATGGTCTATAAAGAAAAAGCGCTTGAATGTTGCCATTCAAGCGCTTTTTTACATGGGTATAACAAGTAATTATTATTACTTCTTCGCCAACTTCTCTTTGATACGTGCAGATTTACCTGAACGCTCACGTAAGTAGTAAAGTTTAGATTGACGAACGTCACCGCGACGCTTAACTGTAATAGAGTCAACTAATGGGCTATGTGTCTGGAATACACGCTCAACACCAACACCGTTCGATACTTTACGAACAGTGAATGCAGAATGTAAGCCGCGGTTTTTAACAGCGATAACAACACCTTCAAATGCTTGAAGACGCTCTTTTTCACCTTCTTTAACTTTTACTTGTACCACTACTGTGTCCGATGGTGCGAACGCTGGTACATCTTTTTTCATTTGCTCTGCTTCAAGAGCTTTAATAATGTTACTCATATTTACCTTCTTCCTAGGATTCACGGTCTGGTTTGGCTTGCTTGATTTTATCAAGTATCACCTGTTGCTCAGCCGTCAGAGCTAGGTCAGTTAAAAGTTCTGGTCTTCTGGTCCACGTTCTTTGCAGCGATTGCTCTAAACGCCAACGTCGTATGTGTTCATGATTACCGCTTAACAATACTTTCGGTACTGATTCACCATCGAGTACTTCAGGTCTTGTATAGTGTGGACAATCTAATAAGCCGCTCGAGAACGAGTCTTGTTCGGCAGATTGTTCATGTCCTAATACCCCAGGAACAAAACGCGCTATTGCATCGATTAAGGTCATCGCCGGTAATTCACCGCCGCTTAACACATAATCACCAACCGACCACTCTTCATCAACTAGTGATTGAATGATCCGTTCGTCTACTCCTTCGTATCGGCCCGCTATAAAAATTAGCTTGCTCGATTGGGATAATTCACGAACCCCATGTTGACTCAGCTTTCGCCCTTGTGGTGACAAATAGATGACCTTAGCATCGTCGCCTAACTGCGCTTTCGCTGCCAGTATGGCGTCGCGTAACGGTTGCACCATCATCAACATGCCTGGACCACCGCCATAAGGTCGGTCGTCAACAGTGCGATGCTTATCATGGGTGAAATCTCTTGGGTTCCACGAGTGAAACTCAATAATTTCGTTACGTATCGCTCGGCCTGTCACCCCATACTGTGTGATCGCATCAAACATTTCAGGAAAAAGGCTAATTACCCCTATCCTAAGCTTTACGCTACTCACAGTTTAAAAACCTGGGTCCCAGTCAACTGTAATTTGTTTATTTGTCGCATCAACCGTTTTAACCACTTGTTCAAAAAGATACGGAATTAATCGCTCTTTCTTACCAAAGCCGTCATTGCGGTTTGCTTTTACAACCAATACATCGTTAGCGCCAGTTTCCATGAGATCTGTTACTTCGCCAAGGTTATAGCCTTGCTCGGTAACGACCGTCATGCCAATAAGGTCACGCCAATAAAAATCACCTTCTGGTAATTCTGGCAATACGCTTTGGTCAACGGCAATTTCATAACTAACAAAGCTTTGAGCTAAGTCTCTGTCATCTACGCCGTCAAATTTAGCGATCAAACCATTATTGTGCTTGCGCCAATCGGTAACCGTAACTGATTGTACTTTTCCACCTAATTTTAATGACCAAGGTGAATAGTCAAATATATCTTCGGCGTTTTCGGTAAACGAATGAATTTTTAACCAACCTTTGATACCGTAAACAGAGCCTACTTTACCTAACGTGATTAAGTTATTTACATCATTCACAACTAAAAACTCCTAATCTGATAGTGCAAGTTATTAAGCAGCAGCTTGTGCGTCTTTAACTAACTTAGCCACTCGATCAGATAAACCAGCGCCTTGACCAACCCAGTGGTTGATGCGGTCTAGGTCTAAACGTAATTTTTCCGCTTGACCTTGTGCTGTTGGGTTGAAGAAACCTACTTTCTCGATGAAACGACCATCGCGAGAGTTACGGCTGTCTGCAACAACTACCTGATAGAATGGACGCTTTTTAGCGCCACCACGAGCTAAACGAATGGTAACCATATCGCCCTCTATTAATTTAAATGTTAAAACGAATATCCAGACATTCCTATCACGTTGGTGATAGAAAAGCTCGCGTATTCTACGCTTTTTTAGCGAGAAAGCAAGTTAAACAACCTGTTCTAGATAATTAATTTACTTGGCTAAAACCGTGTGATTAATAAGATTGAGATATTTTTGGATTGACTGTGGAGTAGCTAGCTTTTTATAGGTGACTATGATGCCAAGAAATAAGTCAAGAAAAACAGATGGCAGCGCTTCACCAACTGCCCTCTAAAAATAGCACGGTTAGTTTGCGAGTATCACATCAACGATTTAAAAAAGTCGCATAATTCTTTGGCTTCACGCTCAACGGTATAATGTTCAATAATTCTCTGGCGACCTGCTTTGCCCATCGCATCGAGCTGTTCTTGATCACTTAGCATTACATCGAGTTTTTCTGTTACCGCATCGAGATCGTTGATTGGCACGATATAGCCATCGACTCCCGGCCTTACCACTTCAGGCCACGCCCCCGCTTGCGATGCTAAAACAGCGGCTTCACTGCTCATTGCCTCGAGAATCGTTAAGCCAAACCCTTCGTTGTCACTCAGCGCTGCAACCAAGGATAGCGAGCTAAATATTTTAGGAATATCAGCAAAGTTTTGTTCACCGGCAAAAACAATGCGATCAGCAAGCCCAGCTTGTTCAATTTTAGCTTTGAGCTCATCAACAAATTCTTGATTGCTCGTTGAAATTGCACCAACGACGACAGCAGTGTAGTCAGGATACTTGTCCAATACTCGAATACAGCCTTCGACAAAAAGGTGAACACCTTTTTGTTTTCTTACCCGCCCTAAAATTGCAATACCGCGTTTTGCTTTAATCGCATGGTCAGGTAAGATGTTTAACGCTTGCCACTGTTGCTGTTTATCCGCTGGGGGCTGATAGGCATTAACGTCAATCCCGTGATAGATGATGGCATCAGGCGCTTTGTGTAAATAACTGGCTGACGCTTTACACATCGCGATAACAGCATCCATTTTATCTGTCAGCCACTTAGTAAACCCTGCGCGACGGCGTTGCGCAGCTGAACTAAAAACAATCTTAATTTTTGCTCGAAATAAATGCTTCAACAACAACGCTTGAATCATTTCATCAACTCGTCTTGCTTGAAAAACTCTATACCTGCCGTCACTTAAAGGTTTTCGACACATTTTGGCTACTTGCCAAAAGCTCATGGCTAAGCTGGGATCAGGTAAATGATGTTTGCCCATCACACGGAGGTTCATGTGTTTGCGCTGGTGAGGTAAGACTTGCAACATAGTCGAGGTAACACCAGAAAAATTTGAATTAGAATTACCTACAATTAACTCAATTTCATTGTTTTCGGTACGCGTTGACGGCGTTTCAATCATTTACTTTTTCACCCACTGATTTGTCTTGTGCCTTATTTTACGTGAAGAAAACGCTATAACACAGTCCTTTATCACATTTTCTATCAATATCTTTATTCGCTATTCATCACTATTGGCGTATAATTCGCTGCCATAACACGCAAGCAGAAATGGTTTATTTTGAGTAGCAATAAAGTCTTACAACCTAATTTTAAACTATCGTTTTTTCTACCCAAATATTGGTTTACTTGGATTGGTGTTTTGATCCTCTATACCATTTCATGGTTACCTTACAAATTGCAATTAGCACTTGGTCGCGTTGTTGGCCGGTTATTAATGAAGGTTGGCTCTAGCCGCCAACGCGTTGCTAAAACCAATCTAAAACTGTGCTTTCCTGACATGCCTGAAGATGAGCGCGAGCGAATGCTCAAGGCAAACTTTGAAAATACCGGCATTGCGCTGTTTGAAACAGGCATGGGCTGGTGGTGGCCAAACTGGCGTGTTGAACGCAAAGTAACAGCAAAAGGCCTAGAGCATATTGAACAAGCTAATGCACAAGGCAAAGGCGTACTGTTACTGGCGTTGCACAACTTAAGCGCAGAATTGAGTTGCCGGGCGATGGGTACGCAACACCCGACGGTGGTTTTTTATCGTCCACACAATAATGAATTAATGGAATACTTTCAATTTCGGGGGCGTGGTCGTTCTAACAAATACATGTTGGGCAAGCGTGATGTCAAAGGCTTAATTAAAGCCTTGCGAGAGAAAGAGAGTTGTATTTATTTGCCGGATCAAGATTACGGTCGCAACAAAAGTGAGTTTGTTCCATTTTTTGCCGTTAAAGAAACAGCCACTACCACTGGTACCTTAATATTTGCTCGCCAACCTGATGTTGTTACTATGATGGTGATCCCTACTCGAAATGAAGACGACTCGGGCTATACCATTGAAGTTTTACCGCCACTTGAAGGCTTTCCGACCGATAATGATGTCGCTGATGTTACCCGAATTAATCAGGAGCTTGAAAAAGCGATTTTACGAGCACCTGAGCAATATATGTGGTTGCACCGCCGATTTAAAACAAGACCAAACCCTGATGATCCTTCATTGTATAAAAAAGCATAATTGAGTAGAGTAAAGGTCTGAATAACAAGCTGTATATACTTTTATGACGTTCTGGATTAGAAATCTTATTTTTGGCGCAATATTAGCTGGCGTAGCATATGTCTTATTGGCAAACCTCGACATGATCTCAGATTTTGCCAACAGCTTTACCCAATCGACCGAGCAAAAAAGCGAAGACGATACGCAAGAAACCTTTAAAACAGACGCTGCACCTACGGCTAAACCAACGCCTGAATCTCAAGACGAGCGCAAATCGAGTAATAGAGCCGCAGAAGGGTTATCGAACTTTTATGCCAGCATTCGACCGGGTTTAGACGGTAAAGGGCCTGTCATTCGCAAAAACATCGTTTATTTGAATCAGCCAGAAGGTAGTTTGGAAGATATTTTAGAAGCTCGAAAAATGATCACCCGCCCATATCGCAAAAATTGGCGAGGTGACCGTGAAAATCGCCCTTTTAGGACCGGTGAAACCTTATATCAAAAGCTTGATGAATACGGCCAACAACAAGGCTTAGAGATCGTATGGTGGTTAGACAAAGACTTTATTGTTAAAGATCCTTTCCGCATTGATCGCAATATCGTTAGAACTTCATATCAAATTGGCAAGGCTATTGAAGGACACTTTGAAAATGGTGTCGATGTTTACTTTTGCCATCAGCACCGCAACATCACCTTAATTAGCGGCGAAAACAATTATTTAGCCCAAAACTGTACCCTACTCGATGCGCAAAATGCTGGTTAATACCAGCATTTCTACTTGGCTAAGAGGTTAACAACTTGCTACATAGTTGGTGAGTTTTCGCCATCATAGCCAAAATATTAGGCTCACTTGTCGCGCTATCAATATTTTGTAGTGTGGCTATATGACCTTGGTTTCGCAGTAACTGATAAGTTTGAATAAGCAGCTCAGCATCATTTTCAGAGATAATCTGCTCCGCCACTAAACTTTCAAATATGCGGATATTGTCACTGTAAATACACACCTTGGGTGATTGGTGAGCGTGTTTCAACACTAGGTACTGCGCTAAGAACTCAATATCAACGAGTCCGCCTTTACCGTGTTTTAAACTCACGGCCTCACTTGAAGATAAATCTAAATGCTGGCGCATTTTTTCACGCATTTCGACGACATCTTTTAACAGGCTTTCGCTTTGCCTAGGCTGCGTTAAAATTTGCTGGCGAATATCATTAAATTTATCAACCAATGTCGATTCACCATAAATACCTCTCGCCCTGACAAGTGCCTGGTGCTCCCATGTCCACGCTTCTTCTTGCTGGTAAGTTAAGAAATTATCCATATGCACAACCAACATCCCAGAATTACCCGACGGGCGTAAACGCATATCTAGCTCGTAGAGCATACCGCTGGCCATTCGGGTATTAAAAATATGCATGATGCGCTGCGCCAATTTCATATAAAACTGGGTTGCTGGCACTTGTTTTTCTCCATTGGTCAGCTCATTAGCATCAATATTATGAAGAAATACTAAGTCTAAATCTGAGCTATAACCGAGCTCGATGCCGCCCATTTTACCGTAACCGATCACCACTAGGCCTTTATCGTCAGTCCCCTGTAATGATGATGGAATGCCAAACCGGCGGCTGGTATGGCTCCATGCCTGATGGATCACTTCATGTAAAATAGCCGCCGCCAATGCAGTTAAGTGATCGCTTACTTTCATCAAGGGTAATACACCGCTTACATCTGCTGCTGCAATTCTCAATTGTTGCGCTTGTTTGAAATGGCGCAAGCCATCCATTTGGGCTTCGACATCTTCTTCAGGAATGCGCAGTAAATGCAGTTGTAAATCGGGTAAATAACTACTCAAAGAAGGCGGGTTATGCAGTAACTTAGGATCAATTAACTCATCGAGTAGAATCGGAAATTTGGCAATGTACTCACTGATCCACTCACTGGCTAAGCACAGTTTAATTAACTGCTTTAACGCGCCTTCGTTTTCATATAACAATTCTAAGTAGGCCGTACGAGTACTAATGCGGTTAAAAATAGTGATGACCCTAGCCAGTATCAAACTTGCCTGTTGCTCTTGGCTAATAAACAGTAAAACTCGCGGCATTAATTTATCAAACATTTGTCGGCCACGTGGGCCAATACTGCGCTTGCTTAATTCTTGTCGAAACTCAACTAATACCTTGGCAATATGCTCGGCATCAATATTCGGTGCATGCTCGTGAATCAAGCCAGTTAAGTCAGATTCAAGCTCAAGCGACAGCCAAATGTTTTGCCAATGATGATCATCACCACTGTGTTTTGGGCTTTCTTCACCGATCAGCAGGTTAAATTCATTGTGTACCGCGTCCATGTGTATTTTTAATTGCTCAAGAAAAGCCGACCAGCTTGCAAAGCCCATCACACAAATTAATCGCTGTTGATTTAAGTCAATATCAGGCAAGGTTTGCGTTTGTTCATCATTTAACGCTTGGATAATATTTTCCGCACGCCGTAAAAAGCAATAGGCTTGCTCAAGCGTGTCGGCACTTTGTTTTGAAAGCTCACCGTGTTTAACCAACTTAGGTAACACACTTAACAAATTGCGCTCTTGTAATTCCACTTTGCGGCCGCCGCGAATTAGTTGGAACACTTGCACGATAAACTCAATTTCTCGAATGCCGCCAGCACCGAGCTTTATATTATTGTGCAAGCGTTTGCGACGCGCTTCTTGAGCGATCATCATCTTCATTTTACGCAAGCTTTCAATCACACTAAAGTCAATGTATCGCCTGAAAACAAAGGGGCGCAACATGATTTGTAGCTGCTCGTGATAATCGCTTTGACCAATTAACCGGGCTTTTAACATCGCATAACGCTCCCAATCACGCCCTTGCTCTTGGTAGTAATCTTCGAGGGCGTTAAAGCTCATCACTAAAGGACCACTTTCGCCAAACGGCCTTAATCGCATATCTACGCGGTAGACAAAACCATCAGCGGTTTGTTGATTAAGTGCAGTAATTAACTTTTGCCCCAAACGAGTAAAGTATTGATGATTGTCAATTGACTTGCGCGCGCCAATTGTTTCGCCAGCTTCAGGATAAGTAAAAATGAGATCGATATCTGAGCTAAAATTCAGCTCTTTGCCGCCGAGTTTACCCATCGCATAAACGAGTAACTGTTGCGGTTTACCTTGGGCGTTAACTGGCTGACCCCACTTCACTTGGCAGTCATTGTGTAGCCATTCCAAGGCTTGGTTTATTAAATTATCTGCTAACTCAGATAATGCCTGTAAACACTGTTTAAGTGGCTGCTCAAATACCAAATCAGCAAAAGCAATGCGCGTCATTGCCAGTTGGCGAAACTGCCTTAGGGCTTGATGAAGCTGCTGCTCACTTTGGCACTGGCTTAGACGCTGTTGTAAATTCGTTTGATAATTCTGCTTAGCCAAAACATAAAAATCAGGCGTTGACACTAACGCGACAAACTCGCTAGGCATTTGCATTGCGACTCGGTAAATAAAATCGCTTAAGCCAAAGCCGGCTTGAATAATGGGTTGAATATCTTGAGATATTTCAACAGCTTCAGCAGTATTCATCTGCTCTAAAAACAATTGCCAATACCGCTGGGATTTTTCGACAATAGCGGGGGCTAAATCTGTCATGGGGTTATTTGGCACGAGGCTGTCCTTTATCATGTTAAAACTTGAGCGTATTATCTTACTTAGCTTATCATTGATGACATTTAGTGACGTTAAAATAATAAAAATTTACCAATTAACGTTAGACATATTATGTCACAAGTGCTAAAAAGATGAATTATATTGGCATTTTTGAAGGAGCCGAGACAAAAATGCAACCGATTAAGGTTCTTAGTTTTTTATTTGTGTTCTTGCTTAGCGCCTGCTCAGACCCCGTGGCGCAACAAATAGAGCAGCAAATCCCGATAACCAAAAGCCGAATAGAGGCGCTTAGTCAAGCGTTGACTTCAGGCCAGGTCACTAACGCCGCATTGATCAATCAATACGCGCAAAAAGTAACAGCGGCAAAGCCTGAGCTTGCCGATATCGTTAAAGTGATTGCCCGTGATGCTACGCCTACCGGCCCCATGTATAAAGGGTTGATGGATAGGTTTGACCAAGCACAAAACATGCCCCAATTATTTAGCACCAAGGAAGAGCGCTATCAAGAATTACTCAATATTTATCAAGCTGCGGATCCCATTTTATTTTCCGATGCATTGAGCGATCCACTCAATGTTTTAGCTGACATGTCTGACGGCATGTTACCGCGCGTCAACGCTTTATCAAAAGCGCAGAGCATGCAAGCTAATGGCGCGCAAGATTTCGGTGTCGGTGAACAGCTGATTGGTAACCCGAATTACGGTCAATGGCAAACAGGTAGTAATGGCTTATCGTTTTGGGAATGGTACGGTATGTACGCCCTGATGGATAATCTTTTTGGCTCTAGAAGAGTTTACTATAGCGATTGGGGACGCTACCGAAATTACAGCTATTACAGCGACTACGGTCGCACGCGTTATAGCTCGCCAAGTAGTTTGCGAAAACAAGTCAACCTTGATAATAGAACACGTAAATCTTTTGAAAGTAAGGGGCAGAAATACACCAGCGCATATGCCAAAAATCGCACCGGTGCCTCGAGTATTTCACAAAAGAGTAAAGCAGCACAAACTAACGCGAATCGCTTTCAAAAAACGACCACTAACAAAAGTGCATACGCGAGCAGCAACAAGAAAAACGCAAGCTTTAGAAATAGCAGAACAAATACTTCTCGTGGCACGAGACGAGGCAAATAGGAAGAACAATGAACAGCTTTATCGAATTTAGTGCAGTAAGCCAAGAGCTTTTAATATACCTAGCAATTGATGTGTCGATTGCCATCCTTCTACTCGGTGCAATGCGATTTATCTCAGGCTTGTCTGCCAATGTAAATACCACGGATGAATTATCTAAACAGGATAATTTTGCTTTCGGTATTAGCGTCGCAGGTAGTTTTCTTGCCTTGGGCTTAGTGCTTACCGGCGCGATCACTGGTGAAGCCGCTGATAGCTATTTATGGGAAGCAATTGGTATGTTGAGCTACGGTATTTTTGGTATCGTGTTAATAAAAATTGGCCGTGTTATCCATGATAAATTCGCCCTCCAGCACATTGATAAAACCCAACAAATCCTCAACAAAAACATTAGTGTGGGTATCGTCGATGCCGCTGGCGTAGTGGCTACCGCCATTGTCATTCGCGCAGTCCTACTATGGGTACACGGTTTAACTGTCTATACCTTTATCGCCATACTGTCAGGTTTTATTGTTTCGCAAGCGATGTTAGTTATTGTTACTCGAATAAAAGAACGTCACTACGCAAAGCACAATCAAGCAGACTGCATGCAAGAAGCTTTAGCCAATGGCCAAATAGCGATTGCCATTCGTTACGCTGGCCAAGTCATTAGTACAGCACTTGCGGTAACCGCGGCAAGCCACTTCTTTAGTTACAACGAATATGCAATTTTACCGAACCTATTAGGTTGGTTAATTTTTGGCATCGCGTTAACCATTACCGTGTCAATCCTGACAACCATAGCGAAAAAACTGGTCTTGTTTGGTATTAACTTAATCGAAGAGGTCGATCAACAACACAATATTGGTGTTGCTTGTGTTGAAATGGCAATTAGTATCTCAATTGCGCTAATTTTAACAGCACTTATGGCCTAGTTCGCCGCCTGCCAATTTGTTATGTCTGATACCAAAAAGTTTTTTTGGGACGATAGCTTACTCATTTTGACCATGGCTCTGCTTGCCGGCTGTGGTCTAATTTATGAGTATTTGTTATCCCATTATGCCGGTCGCGTGCTTGGTGTGATGGAAAGTACCATCTACACCATGATCGGCTTGATGATCGTTGCCATGGGGGTTGGCGCTTTCGCCGCGCGATTCGTCAAATGCGCCTTTAACGGCTTTCTCTACCTCGAACTGATTATTGCTTTTTTAGGCACTACGGCCATTCTCACCATCGGAGGGCTGATTGCGATTAGCCAATTATTGCCTCACATCATCGCTGAAACCTTTGCCCTGCCACCTGATGCGATGCCGAAAGGCGGTTGGTTAAAAAGTCTGAACTGGTTAGCCATGAAATCTCCCTATTTCTTTGGCTTTTTACTCGGTTTTTTCATTGGTATGGAAATCCCGTTAATTGCCCGCGTTCGAGAAATTGTCCACCAAAAACACTTAGCTAATAACCTTGGCACTATGTATGGTGCCGATTACATTGGCGCGGGCATAGGTGCTGCAATTTGGGTAACGGTATTACTGACTATCGATATCAATGAAGCCGCTGCAATTACTGCAAGTATCAACTTACTTGCCGGCTTAATGTTTATGTCGCGCTATTGGGCAATGATAAAACACAAAACACTGCTGCTATCTGGTCATATCTTGTTGTCACTGTTGGTATTAGTGGTTTTTAACTACGGCAATCAATGGCTAAACCAAATGAGTAATTTACTCTACCTCGATAAAGTCGTTTATTCGGATAAAACCCGTTATCAACAGCTCACCTTTACTGAGCGCAGACTAGGCCATAATCAAGATACCGTGATTAATTTTTACTTGAATGGTCGTTTGCAATTCTCTTCATCTGATGAATTTATCTATCACGGCTATTTAGTTGAGCCCGCTCTAGCAGGCTCAGCCCGCCAAGATAACATTTTGATCATCGGTGGCGGTGATGGTTTGGCCCTTCGCGATGTTTTGCGCTGGCAACCAAAGCAAGTCACCTTGATTGATCTCGATGAAAAACTAATGTCGCTTTTTCGCCAGCCAGAACAACATTTACCGAAAAAGCTAGCAGGCCAAATCCAGGCGCTAACCCAAGACAGTTTTGCCGACCAACGCGTTGAAGTGATTGCAGCAGATGCCTTTTTGGCCATCGACGAACTGCTCAAACAACAGCGTTATTACGACGCCATAATCATAGACTTACCCGACCCTAGCCACCCTGATTTAAACAAACTCTACAGTGTCAATTTCTACGCTCGGATCAACCAGTTGTTATCAGGTGATGGCCTACTCGCCATTCAATCAACTAGCCCATATCACGCAAAAAATGCCTTTATAGCCATAGGCAATACCGTTGAAGCGGCTGGCTTTTTACATGTTGAGCAATACCATGACAATGTACCAAGCTTTGGTGAGTGGGGTTGGACGATTGCCGCAAAATCGGGCGCATCTCCTTATCAGAGGCTAGCTGCATTGCCGCAACTACCCAACAATCATTTATGGCTAACAAAAAATTTAGTGTTATCGGCCTTTGAATTTCCGCAAAACTTCTACCAAGATAAAGACGATATTCCAGTTAACTATTTGGGGAGCCATGTAATTTATCAGCTCCACCAACAAGCGTGGCAAAGCCAACAAGGATTAAACAACGCTCATTTACAATAAAGTTGAAACTAACGCTTGACATAATATGTCTAAGTGCTACATTTGACACCGAGACATAATATGTCTTAAACACTATTGGGTTACCAATGAGCTTCTTATTACATGAGGAAAAACATGAATATTCATAAGATAGCAGACCATCTAAACACGCTAGCTGACAATTCAGATACAGGATTAGTTTTTGATTGCCAGCCAATTGCCGGCGAAGTAGATGTGTTACAAATCTCTGTTATTGGTCGTGAAGAGCTACCGATCTTTGTTTCGGTAACCGACGATCAAATTTTATGCATCACTTACCTTTGGGGTGAAGATGAAGTTAAACCAGGCAGCCAAGCAGATATGCACACGAGTATGTTGGAAATGAATATCCCAATGCCGCTGTCTTCATTTTCTAAGATTGGTGACAAATACGTTATTTTTGGTGCGTTGTCGATGAGCTCATCATTCCACGACATTGAGCATGAACTCGCAGTACTGAGTAACAACGCCTTAGAAGTTATCGATGATATGAGTGAATACCTCGTTTAAGTTTCCATCAGGAGTATATTATGAGCATTTTTAAAAAGATTATGACCGCTGTACGTGGTGGAGCAACTGAGGTTGGCGAAGCCATTGTTGACGCTAATTCTACCCGTATTTTTGAACAAGAAATTCGCGATGCCGAAAACCACTTAACCAAGGCCAAGCGCGATTTAACTGGTGTAATGGCACAACAAATGTCAGCGTCACGTGAAGTTGATCGCATCAAACGCGATATTGCAGAACACGAAGGTTACGCAACGCAAGCGCTTGAACAAGGCAATGAAGCCTTAGCCCTTGAAGTGGCAGAAAAAATTGCCAGCTTAGAGAGCGAATTAAGCACCAATCAGCAATCGCTTGAAAGCTTTGAAACAAACGCCGTGCGTTTAAAAGAGTTAGTGAAAAAGTCTGAACGTCAAATCACTGAGTACAAGCGTCAGTTATCTATGGTTAAAACAACTGAAAGTGTACAAAAGGCGACGTCAGCGATTACCGATAACTTTTCTTCGTCAAACTCGAAGCTACTTAACGCGAAAGACTCACTTGAGCGTATCAAAGCTAAGCAACAAAAGTTTGATGATCAGTTAAAAGCTGCAGAAGTATTAGAGTCAGAAACCTCTGATAACTCACTAGAAGCTAAACTAAAAGCAGCAGGTATTGGCGCACAAGACAACAACGCAAACTCTGTATTAGAGCGTTTAAAAGCCAAGCAAAAGTAAATCTAAACCTGATACCGCCAGCGTGAATACGCTGGCGTTTTAGTAGGTACACAATGAGTTTTTTTAAAAAATTATTTAGCGACGATAAACCTGCTCGCCAACTTACCCAAGTTGACCAACTCCAAATCAAAGACATTATCGTACTAAGCGATAGCTTTGCCCTACCAGAGCAACTGCGAAAACAGCAACTTGAAGTCATTGAGATCAACAGTTATGAATTTGAACACCACACCAATACCGAATGGGTATTAATGGGTACAAGTGGTGAGAAAATCTATTTAACACTCGACGTTGATGACAGCAAGTACATCAAGTTTTCCTACGAAATAGAGCGTGATGATGTTGCTAGGGTATTTGATTTAGACCAATTTGCTTTGATTTTTGACGAAGCACCGTGCGAATTAACTACCGTAGAAAAAGACCCAACACTTGGCCGGTGGTTAGACGAACACTACCATCGTCAAGCTTTCGCTCAAATCGGCTACTTTCATCGCAAAGATCATCGCAGCCAAGCGCTTTCATCTTATGAAGGAAAAGATGCCGGCGAACAGTTTGAACAATACTCTTTGTACAACGACGATGAAAGTAAAGGGGTAGATATAGAAGTGTGGCAAGATGGCGACACCGATGTGTTTCTTACCTTGTTTAGACCTGTTAGCGATATCAAAGACATGTTCCCGGGAAGTTAATCATGAGCAACCGCAAAGTACCTGAGAAGTGGCAGTCATCATTAAAAGCCGCAAAAGCGACCCAAGTTGCATTTGATATGGATGAGAAAATTCAACTCGCCATCCGTCAAGAGGCATTGACTCAGGGCTTGAGTCCTTCAGATCAAATCCGCCATATACTCGGTTTACCGATTAACCGTCGCCCCAAGCGCCCTCGCCTGACGGTAAGCTTAAGTGCAGATGATTATCAGGTACTCGGTGAGAAATACGATATTTCACCGAGTGAACAACTTGAAATCAAGAAAAAGCTGATGGAAGAATTAATTAAGCACGTGATTGATAACGCTTAAAATTGTTTTGGACAAATTTTCAACTATTGTTAAAGTATGCATAACAACGTTATCTTATAGAATAAACAATAAGTAAGGGAAAAATCATGTTAAAACGAAACATTGCTGTAGCGGGAATCGTCGTGTTAATGGCGGGTTGTTCAAACACTAGTGCGTTAGAGGCAAAAGTGGATCAACTAACAAACAAAGTAGACAACCTTTCTAACCAAGTAAGTGCGCTTGAGAAAAAAGTTGACGCTAACGCAAGTGCGATCAACGATGCCAAAATGATGGCAAAAGATGCTCAAATGGCGGCAAAAGAAGCCAATGCCAAAGTCGACAACATGGTATCGACTTACAAAAAATAACGGGTAGACTGTTGAGTGAAAAGCCGATGATGACATCGGCTTTTTTATACCAAGTGAATGAAATATTTTATCACTCAGCGAGCTTAATTCACTTGGTGTTATTCTCCTGTGCGGAAAAATCAGCGGTGTTCCCTTGCTTACAAAGCAACCACTAAACCCGTTGGCTTATCGAGTAAAGGCGAGACGGCTTGTTGTTCTTTTTCACTTTGGAGAAAGTTAGCTAAAATTCTTTGATATTTACTGTCGGTGAGGCGCTCACCATCACTTAAGGGGCGATGCACTTCAATGTGCTTGCCTGTTGTTTCATAAGACATTTTAATCGGTTGATCAATAATTCTCACCACAGTACCTTCGGGCACATTGTTATAGAGCCACTCAATATCATCATCAAATAAACGTATACAACCCGAGCTCGAACGCATACCTATACCTATTCGTTGGTTAGAGCCGTGAATAAGATACTCACTGGTGCCTAGTCGAAGGGCATATTTACCGAACGGGTTATCAGGCCCTGCTGGTACTTCTTTAGCTAGCGGCTTACCGTGTTCAGCTAAATAACGCGCTTGCATCTCTTTCGTTGGTCGCCACACAGGATCTTTGCGCTTTTCGCCGATATAACTTTTAGTTTTCGGTGTCGCCAAGCCTTGCTTGCCAATGCCTACTGGAAAAACGTGAACAATGGCGCTTTCAGCTGAGAAATAATACAACCGCAATTCGGGTAAGTTAATCACAATGCCCTCATGGGGAACGAATGGCAGTAACATTTTATTGGGAATTATCATCTTACTGCCAACGGCTGGTAAGAAAGGATCAAGCTCAGGATTTGCATCAATCAAGGCTAAAAATCCGACATTGAACTTTTCAGCTATCGCTTGAAAATAATCGCCTTCGCGAACGGTATAATGAAAATCTTGGCCGATCAGCCGAGATTCAACTTGCGGCAATAAATACGGTTTAGCCTCAACCATATAGCTACAAATTGCCAGCCAAAGTGTCATAAAAAAACGCATGTTACTTGTTAATCTCGCCAGTAAGGAATAATAGATAGCGCGTGCTGATGAGACTGTGAAATGGTGTCGACTAAGTGCTCTATTTTCATATCAAACCAACTACAGAGTTTTTCATTTCGAGGCGATAATGCATCAAGCTGCTCGTCGAGTAACCACAAGGTCTGTAACTCATTCATCCCCTCTAGCACATCTAGCCATGCATTGCGGTAATTTTGACGAATTGAATCCTCGAAAAAAGCGCCGAGCCAATTGCCGGTGAGTAGACTTCTAATGAGCTGCTTGCGTTGACTTAGTAGTCTTTTAGCTACATCGATATAATGCGTTTGCTCACCGCCTAATTGTGCTTGTGATAATGACTGTTCGAGCTTTTGTGCGGCGAACGCTCTGGTATCTTGGTCACTTGGGCTAACCTTTATCGTCTTATTGATGATGAGCTCAAGCAACGTTAACTGCAAGTTGTTAAAGCGTTCGCTAACCATTAGCTTTTTAACTTGCTCTTCATCTGGAAAGCGTCGATGTTCAAGTTTAAGCTGCTCAACCAATTGCTCAGAATAGTCAATTTTCTTGCGATACGCCCCCGACTTATTCATCAATTCCGTAAACAATTGAGCATTATCAACCCATGAAAACAATTTGATAAAATGTGATAGATCTTTTCTCACGGTATCGCGTTGTTGCTCATCTACAATATGTTGCTCAAATAACCAAAAGCCGTGACGAATCAATATTAGGCTATCGACAAAGTCGCCCAATATGTCTAATTTTGGTTGTGCTAAATAACCTGCAACACACAGTTGTAAATGCTCAAGGGCTTGTGCCATGCCCGTGTAAAAAACGGTCGACAAATCCGCTTTACGTTCAGTTTGAACAACGGGTAACCGGCTAGGATAAGACATTTCTCTGTGATGAAATAAGTTATACCCTCTGGCAGCTTTGCTTTCGAGCCCTGGCCTTAACGACAAACAGCTAAACAAACCTTGCGCCAGACTGAATATCGACGTTATATCACCTGTTGTAAGCTCTAATTCAATTTCGTTAATGACACTGCACTTGCCTGACGATGTAATTTCACCAACGTCATAAACTAATTCAACTTCACTGCCGCATGGCATAGTTATCTGCCAAGTATGGCGAACAAAATCAGTTGAAAATAAACAAAGTAGTTGCTCTTGTATTTGCTGTAGATTGGCATGAGTTGGCCAAATATCGGCGGGAAATAGCGCTAACTCGGGTTGGTTAGTGTCAATTTGAACATTATATTCTGGCCGTTTGTGCAAGCCGCCAACGACTTGACCCGCGGTTTTTATTGTTTGCTCGGTCACATTTGGTGTGTCGGGTGCTGAATAGGTTCGCGTTCTCAAACCAAAGTCATAGGTTCTAAGGGTCATTGACAGCGTATCGAAATAGCTATTTTTCAGGTTCTTAACTGAATAATCAACCGGTAACGTTAACGTCGTTAGATACTTGTTTACTTTACTGACAACGTCAGTGTCTTCGACTAAAAATTTCAACTCTATTTCGTCGGCCATATTGCCCTATACATTGAATTTACGATCATTTAGCGTACCACCTAACATACTAAAAGTTCTAGTGCTTAGCAATAATCAGAAATGCCTAAAAAGCCCTGAAATAACAATCTTCTCTTGCCAATAGTCAGTCAAAGCCCTAATATTTTCACACGTTATTTTCCCAATTGGTTAAACCATGAAAGCCGTTACTTATTTTGCTATAGCTTTAACATTATTGGCTCCTGCCACATTTGCCCAAGACTCTGCCCCTGAAACTTCGCTTGAACAAGGCTATATATCCGATGAATTATTCGTATACATGCATGCTGGTGCGGGTTCAAATTATCGTATTGTCGGCAGTATTAATGCCGGTGATGAAATTGCTTTAACGGGTGAGCAAGCCAACGGTTATACACAAATTATCGATGAAAAAGATCGCACTGCATGGGTTGAATCAAAGTTTGTCAGTACCAATCCAAGCCTTAGAGCGGTTATTGCAGAGCTCAACAGTAAACTAGCGAGTAATAACGATAGTAAACAACGCTTGAACGAAGAAATAAGCAATAAACAAGCAACGATCAATGAATTAGAACAGCAAAACGCGGCGTTACAAAGTGACTATGATGCGCTGTCTAAGCAGCATCAAGCATTGCAACTGCAAGTAGACAATCAAGATCTAGAATTGAAAAAACAATATTTTTTCTACGGCGCTATGGTATTAGGTATCGGCCTGATTTTGGGGATTATTTTACCGCATTTAACCGCTAAAAAACGCAAGACCCAAAGCTGGAACTAACCTGAAAGTAGCTCATGAAAATAAAATTTGCCTTAAGTGTCGTAGCACTTTTATGGACAAAAGTTGCCGTTGCAGAGCCTTTTGTCAACACATCTAATTTAGCACTTCGTGCCAGCTTACAAAACTTAGCCGATGCTGGTCAGTTACCCATTCCATTAACCACGTATCCGCTAATGTGGTCCGATATTAACCGAGTATTTAAAGACATTGATCTAGTCACGTTAGACAACGACGTAAAAAATGATTATTTCCACGTTCGATATCACCTACAAAAAGCGTTAGAACAACAAACCACAGTTGAATTAAACGCAGCAACTGATGATCATAGATTTACCTCTTTTGGTGATAATTTTCGCAATAAAAATAATGTAATTGTTGCGACAAGTGATGTTTATGCTAATTTCGCCTACAAGTTTCAGCCAAGTTACACAACCGACCCCATTGAAGGTGATAAAGTCCAATTCAACGATAGTTATGTCGCGGGAAAATGGGGGAATTGGATAGCGACTGTTGGCACCCAAGATAGGTGGTGGGGGCCAGGCTGGGACAGCAATGTGAGTTTGACGAATAATGCCCGCCCGATGCCTGCCATTTCGATTTCACGCAATGAATCGATTCCATTTCACGTACCTTTTACCGACGATTATCAAATTCCTTGGAACGTCACCACTTTTATGGGGCAAATGGAAGAAGAAAGATACGTGCCTAACACCTTGTTGTGGGGGTTTCGGATGAACTTTATGCTGACTGACAATCTAGAGTTCGCCGTTGTCCGCCTAGCCCAATGGGGAGGTGAAGGTCGACCACGAGATTTCAAAACCTTTGTCAATGTTCTACTAGGAAAAGATAACTGCGGTGCTACGGGTAGTTCAGGGTTTGATTGTGACGATGACCGTTCAAATGAGCCGGGTAATCAGCAAGCAGGTTATGATGTTCGCTATGCTGTGAAGATGTTTGATCAACCGTTTACTCTGTATGGTCAGTATTATGGTGAAGACGGCAATGCCAAAAAAGGCTTAAACTTTATCACCAAACCGGCAGTGCTCGCCGGCATAGATACACACTTTAAGTTAGCCAATTACACCGTCAACGCGTACCTTGAATATACCGACACCTACAAAGACTGTAACTGCTTTTATGAGCATCACATATACAAAACAGGGATGCGCTATAAAGGCCGGATAATTAGTAACTTATATGATAGTGATGCATCCACGCTGGTGACTGGCCTTATTGGCCAAAACAGCAAAGGGCAGCAATGGGATGTGAGGCTCAGATATGCAAGATTAAACAGGGATGATATTGATCGATTCCCGGGTTCATCAGACGGTAATTCCGTTACCGATATTGCCGAAGATCTGGTCATGCTTTCAGGCAACTTTCAAGATAACTGGCAAAGATTTACCTATAAAGTTGGCGGCAGTGTGAGTCATTCAAGCTTTCTCGAGAAAGCATCAGAATTAGATGCCATGCTCCACGCTAGTGTTATTTGGCATTACTAGGAGGTTAAATGAAACTATTGATTGTCCCTGACAAAGGTCGTTCGTATACCTCAACTCGGCCTGAAGCTGAAATCTATATTAGTTTAGCCAAACGCGGTCACGACATTACCCTTTGTGCGGACGAATCGAGTGCCTATTTAGAAAAGTACAAACAGGCGAATATCGATGTTCATATCCTCAATTATGGTAAAAAACTGTCGTGGCATAGTATTAAAACGATCAATCGATTAATTAAACAAAAATCTATCGACCTCGTTTATGCAACAACCTCTCGTACGATACCTAATGCTGCGATGGCGTGCATCGGTACATCAGCCAAAATGGTGGCATACCGCGGCACTACTGGCGGCCTTTACAAATCAGATTTGAGTAATTATCTGACGATATTGAGCCCGAGAGTGAACGGTGTTGTTTGTGTTTCAAACGCAGTAACTGATTATGTTAAAGATAAAGTTAGAGCGAGTATCAAAAGCAAGGTCAGAACAATTTACAAAGGCCACGATGTCAACTGGTACAGCCCATCAGGTGCAGAGCTTGAGCAATTTAACACGGATCAAAGTAAGTTTAATGTCGTGTGTGTCGGTAGCCACCGACCCTATAAAGGCATGCACATTTTCCTTGAAGCCCTCTCACACTTAACTGACCTATCTAACCTAAGAGTGATATTAGTTGGCGATAAATTTGAAGGTGAACCTTTCCAACAGCAGATTCAAGCAACTAAAATGGCTGAGAGAATCTGCCAACCCGGCTTCAGACAAGATGTACCAGAAATTGCTAGAGCATGTGACTTGTTGGTTTTGCCGTCGATAAGAGAGGGCTTGCCACGCGTTGTGATGGAATCACTCGCCAATAACACGCCAGTATTAAGCTCGGCCAATCCCGGCGCTATGGAAATCATTACTGATAACGAAAATGGTTATATTGTTCCACTGAACAACGCAATTGAGATGGCCGACAAGATCAGATTTTTGTATGACAACCCTGCTGAACTCGAGAGACTGACAAATAATGCCAGTAAGGTGATTCAAGCTGAGCTGTCTCACGAAAGAACGGTAGACGCCATGGAAGCTTATTTTAGCGAGTTAATCGCTCAATAGCCTCTACATAGTTATAACTTATAGTTTCCAATACCCCAGTCTTTTTCGCATTTTTAATTGACGGAAGATATCAGGTTTTTTCTTAGTCAACTGATGTTTGTTAGCTAAACACTCATCAATAGCTGCCAACACGCGGTATGACGACTTACCATCTTGGTAAGGATGGTTGAGTTCATTATATTGCGCTATGTTTTTCATAAGGTTTGGTGGGCGAGTTAACGCGATTTCAAGTGCCGATTCAACCTCTTCTTTAGTTACCACGTTCAATAGGAAGTCTTTCGGTTCAATATTATTAAAAGTAACAACAGGCTTGTTCAATAAAAGGAACATTAGTAGCACTGAGGAAGTGTCACATAACATAACATCAGCTTGCTTCAGCAGGGGCTTAACATCATCGGTTTCGACAAAGCACAGATGCTCAGATTCTAGGCTTCGATATTTCGCTACAGTTTCTGGTGCCATTTTCGGATGAAATTGGATAAGCCATTGCCATTTACCCGTTTTACTCAACTTGGTAATTAAAGGGAAAAGTGTTTCTGCACACGATAAACGCCTAGAAAATGTTGAACACATTAATACTGTTGGCTTTTCTAATTTTACGACATCAGTGTCATCAAACAGTGTATCTAATGCGCACCAACCAGTCTCTCTGACCATATAGCTCCTTGGCGGCTCCATTAATGCTTTGAATTTAGCGGTAGAGTCAGGACCTTGAGTGCAGTACAAATCAAAACAATTTCTAATTTTAAAGTGATCGTTATTACCATATTTATCGACCTTTCCTGCATCAAAGCCATGAAAAACCGCGACATTAATTCCAGGTAAAAATGTTGGCGCAATATTGCCAGGAAATAAATTAGCATCAGCGTTAAAGCGGATAACATCATCCATTGAAAGCAACCTTACATCACCTTTTTGTAAATAATCGGGGTTAACTTCTTTTCCTTCCAAATACCAAGCAACCATGCCTCCTGACTGCAAGATAGCTTGTTGTAAAGGCCTTAAAATACCAAAAGAATAATTTTGAGAAATAAAAAACAAGTAACGCTTTGCTAATGCCATCAGGTACTCAATCAATTGCAATTATCATCAGCCCCGTATCATATAATATTGCTCGACAAGCTCCAATATAACCGCACCACTTATATTCACCTGCTTTGGCATGTTATTAACTTGCAGTAACATGCTAAACCACTTTAACTTCCCAAAATAAAAATCGAGTAAAAACTCATTTATCCCGTTGACATCAAGCACCTTAATGCGCTATTAATATGTCACTCGAATGAAAAATTTAGAATATTTATTCAAATGACGTATATAACTAAGCACATTTCAATTAACCTCCTCCTCGCGATTAACACGCGCGGATGGTCTGTTGTTGCTTAGTTAACAAGTAAATTACCTAAAACCCGCGCTAGTTATCGCGGGTTTTTTTATGCCCGCATTAATTTGCCAACTTGGAACTTAATGATGGACAACAAGGTTATAATATTTGATACAACGCTTAGAGACGGTGAGCAAGCACTTACCGCCAGCTTATCGGTTAATGAGAAGTTACAGATTGCTCAAGCGATAGAGCGCTTGGGTGTAGACATTATTGAAGCGGGCTTCCCTGTTTCATCACCCGGCGATTTCAATTCAGTACAGCAAATAGCTCGTACGGTTAAAAATTCAATCGTCTGCGGTCTATCTCGCGCGGTTGAAGCTGACATCAAGGCCTGTGCTGATGCGCTGAGTGTTGCCGATCAATTTCGCATTCACACCTTTATTTCAACCTCTGATGTTCACGTTCAGCAAAAATTGAGAAAAGATTTTCAAGATGTCGAAGCGATGGCCATTCACGCGGTAAAATATGCGCGTAAGTTTACTGATGATGTAGAATTTTCATGTGAAGATGCTGGGCGTACACCAATAGACAACTTGTGTAGAATGGTTGAACAAGCGATTAAAGCAGGCGCGACCACAATTAATATTCCCGATACGGTTGGCTACACCCTACCACACGAATTCGGCGGCATTATTACCCAGTTATTTAATCGCGTCCCCAATATCGACCAAGCTGTAATCTCAGTGCACTGTCATAACGATTTAGGCTTAGCCGTAGCAAACTCAATGGCAGCGGTTAATGCCGGTGCTCGCCAAGTAGAATGTACTATCAACGGCATTGGTGAAAGAGCGGGTAATTGTTCATTAGAAGAAATTGCCATGATCATTAAAACACGCCAAGATTTATTAGGCGTGCATACCAATATTCAACATCAAGAAATTGCTAAAACCTCTAAGTTAGTCAGTCATTTATGCAATATGCCAGTACAGCCCAATAAGGCAATTGTTGGCAGCAATGCCTTTAGCCACTCGTCGGGCATTCATCAAGACGGCATGTTAAAAGCAAGTAATACCTATGAAATCATGACGCCAGAAAGTGTCGGTATTAGCAAAACCAAACTGAATTTAACCTCGCGCTCTGGCCGCCATGTTATTAAACATCGCATGGAGAGCTTGGGTTATCACGAATCAGATTTTGATTTAGACACCCTATACCAAGACTTCTTAAAATTAGCCGATAAAAAAGGCCAAGTGTTCGATGATGATTTAGAAGCCTTGCTATTCAACATTCAGCAACAAGACAGTCAAGATCACTTCCAAATTGAGCAAATTAACGTGCAATCAGGTAGCAGCCAATTTGCCACTGCCGGCGTTAAATTAAAGGTTGGTGAAGAGATCGCAATTCAATCAGCTACAGGTAATGGCCCAGTAGATGCCTTGTATCAAGCCATCAAAAAATGTGTCGATTACCCGGTTGAAGTGGCCGACTATAAAATCTCCAATAAAGGTGCTGGTGAAGACGGCCTAGGTCAAGCAAACATCGTTGTAAAATGGCAAGGAAGAAACTTCCATGGCTATGGTATTGGCACCGATGTTATCGAAGCTTCTGGCCAAGCGTTGATTTCGTCATTAAACGCGATTGAACGCGCAAAGAAAATTGCCAACTTACGCGAAGAGCGCCAGCAAAGCGCCGCACAAAAACAACAGAATATGTCATAAAATTAAAGAGAGAAGAAATGTCTACAATTGCAATTTTAGCGGGCGATGGTATTGGCCCAGAAGTAATGGAACAAGCTAAAAAGGTGTTGCATTGCGTTGCCGACAAATATCAATTCCCGATTACCTTAAAAGAATACGATGTTGGTGGCTGCGCTATTGATAACCACGGCGTTGCTTTACCACAAAGCACGATTGATGGTTGTGAGCAAAGTGATGCGATCTTATTTGGCTCCGTTGGCGGCCCCAAGTGGACCCATTTACCGCCGACGGAGCAACCAGAGCGCGCATCATTGTTGGGGCTTAGAGGCCATTTTGGCTTATTTTGCAACATGCGCCCTGCAAGCTTACAACAAGCGATGTCACAATTATCACCATTGCGCGCCGATATTTCAGCGCAAGGTTTCGATATTTTAGTGATGCGTGAATTAACGGGTGGGATTTATTTTGGTGAGCCCAAAGGTCGTAAAGATGCTGGCACAGAGCAAGAAGCTGCCTATGACACCATGATTTATTCTCGAAAAGAAATTAGCCGTATCGCGCATTTAGCTTTCCAAGCCGCCCAAAAGCGCCGTAAAAAAGTCATTTCGGTTGATAAAGCTAATGTCTTAGCTAGCTCTATTTTGTGGCGAGAAGTGACAGAAGAAGTCGCGAAACAATATCCAGATGTGAGCCTAGAACACATGTATGTCGACAACGCGGCAATGCAGTTAGTCAAAGACCCAGCACAGTTTGATGTGATGTTATGCTCAAATTTATTCGGTGATATTTTGTCTGATATTTGTGCCATGATCACAGGCTCAATGGGTTTGTTGCCTTCAGCAAGTTTAAACGAGCAAGGTTTTGGTATGTATGAGCCTGCCGGTGGCACAGCGCCGGATATTGCTGGTCAAAACATCGCTAATCCAATAGCCCAAATCTTATCTGCAGCGCTAATGTTGCGCTTTAGCTTAAATCAAGATGAAGCCGCCACAGCCGTTGAAAATGCAGTAGCAAAAGCGCTTGATGCAGGTCACCTAACACGTGATTTACTACCGGCAGAAAAAGCCAACACCGCGCTTTCAACCAGTGAAATGGGCGATATTATTTGCCAATTTATTAACGCTGAGCAAGGGAGCTAAACCATGGCGAGTACTTTATATGAAAAATTGTGGCAAGGTCACCTTGTTGAAGACAAAGCTGGTGAAACGCCGTTAATTTACGTTGATCGTCACCTGATCCACGAAGTGACCTCACCACAAGCGTTTGCCAATTTGAAATTTCACAATCGCCCTGTGCGTTGCCCGAACAAAACGATTGCCACCATGGATCACAACATTTCAACCCGCTCGGTTGAAATCGATGCCGCTGGTGAAGGGGCTGCTAATCAATTGCGCACGCTAGAAAAAAACTGTAAAGAGTTTGGCATTAAACTTTTTGGTATGGGTCATAAAAACCAAGGTATTGTCCACGTTATGGGGCCTGAACTAGGTATTACCCAACCAGGCCAAGTGATTGTTTGTGGTGACTCACACACGGCAACACACGGCGCTTTTGGCGCACTTGCCTTTGGTATTGGTACCTCTGAAGTTGAGCATGTACTGGCAACGCAAACACTGCGCCAAACCAAAGCTAAAACCATGAAAATTGAAATTCAAGGCGCGGTAAACCCAGGGATCAGCGCGAAAGATATTATTTTGGCGATTATCGGTAAAACCGGTAGTGCAGGTGCGACCGGTTTCGTAGTCGAATATTGTGGTGAAGGTATTACGAATCTTACCATGGAACAGCGAATGACCATCTGTAATATGAGTATTGAATTTGGTGCAAAAGCCGGTTTAATCGCACCAGATCAAACCACCTTTGATTATTTAGAGGGCAAAGAATACGCGCCAAAAGGTGATGAATGGCAGCAAGCCATCGCCAAATGGCAAACCTTGAAAACAGATGATGACGCCGTATTTGATGAAACCCTTGTCCTAAAAGGCAGTGAAATAAAAGCACAAGTAACATGGGGAACAACACCGGGGCAAGTTATCGAAGTTGATGGCATGGTTCCAGCACCCAGTGATTTTAGCGACCCTGTTGAACAAGAGTCATGTGCTAATGCATTAAAGTATATGGGCTTAACTGCCGGTACTAAAATTACCGATATTCCGGTAAATAAGGTATTCATCGGCTCATGCACCAACTCTCGAATTGAAGATTTACGCGCAGCGGCCAATATTGCTAAAGGCAAGAAAGTCAGTGATAGCGTAGATGCCATCGTAGTTCCGGGGTCTTATCGCGTGCGCGCTCAAGCTGAAGCAGAGGGCTTAGCACAGATTTTTATTGATGCGGGCTTTGAATGGCGCTTACCGGGCTGCTCTATGTGTCTAGGTATGAACGACGATAAACTGAGTGCCGGTGACCGTTGTGCATCGACATCAAATCGAAACTTTGAAGGTCGACAAGGTAGAGGCAGCCGCACTCACTTAGTTAGCCCTGAAATGGCCGCAGCTGCAGCTATTCACGGCCGTTTTGTCGATTTAGCTCAAGTGAAGGATTAACCAATGAAAAAATTTACTACCCATCACGGATTAGTTGCGCCTCTTGATATTGCCAACGTCGACACCGATCAAATTATCCCAAAACAGTTTTTGCAAAAAACTGAGCGCGTTGGCTTCGGTACACATTTATTTCACGATTGGCGTTATCTTGACGATCACGGTTTGGAAAACAACCCTGAATTTATTTTGAATAAACCCCAATATCAAGGTGCTAGTATTTTATTAGCACGAGAGAACTTTGGCTGCGGCTCATCTCGTGAACATGCGCCTTGGGCATTACAAGAATATGGTTTTGAGGTTATAATTGCCCCTAGTTTTGCCGATATTTTCTATGCAAACTGCATTAACATCGGGATTTTGCCGATAAAACTACCTGAAAGTGATATTCAAACACTTTTTACGCAAACTAAGCAAGGTTCACTACACTTAACGGTAGATTTAGCGAATAATACAGTACAAGCAGGCAATACTAGTTACACATTCACACTTGATGAATTTCATCAATATTGCCTAGCAAACGGTATTGATAGTGTCGGCTGGACGCTACAAAAGCTCGACTTAATCGAAACTTACGAGGAGAGTTTAGCGTCTTGGCAATAGCAATTAGGTGAGCCTCAGTTGAGGCTCTCAACGCAGCATAAAAAGATGACTGAGACTACAAAAGATTTATCAAAAATAGCAATTAGAGACGTTGAAATGGGCATGTATGTCGTTTCAGTTGTCAATCCTAGAACACAGCTCTCAGTAAAATCTGAGGGCTTCGTATCTTCAGCTAAAACCCTAGAAAAGCTAAAAAAATCTGGCGTAAAGTTTATTTTTATCGACATGGCAAAGTCAAAACACGCCTCAAAGCCTGCTGAGCAGCCTGAGCCAGAAAACTCTATTGAGCCAGAACCTGCCAAAGAGACTGTAGATCATCACAAGCGCAAAGTACCGCTCGATGCCGAAATGAACAAAGCGGTAAAACTGTATAACAACGCCAAGGACCTCCAAGGTAAGATTTTAACCTCGATTACCGACAGCAAAGAGATCGATATTGCAGAGGTTAGTCAAACCACTGATGCTATCGTTGATTCTATTTTTCGAAATCAAGACGCCCTTTCGTGTATGTCACGAATTCGAATGAAAGATGAGTACCTTGTAGAACACTCGCTTAACGTCGCAGTACTCATTAGTATTTTTGCTAAACATATGTCTTATGATAAACAGACCATTGAGCAATTGGCTTTAGGTGCGTTTTTACATGATATTGGCAAGGTTTTGATCCCAGATGAAGTTCTCAATAAGCCAGGTAAACTCACCAGTGATGAATACGAGCTGATGAAAGGGCATGTAATTAAAGGTCTCGAAGTGGTCAAAACAATGGATGGCGTGCCCGATATCGCTTTGAGTCTCATTGCAACACATCACGAGCGCTTAGATGGCAAAGGTTACCCCTATGGTTTAAATGCTGAAGATATTAGTATATTTGACCGAATGATCGCGATTGTCGATAGTTACGATGCGATGACTGCCGATAGGGTCTATAAAGCGGGTATGCACCCGATTCAGGCATTTAAAAACCTGATCAAAGACTCCATTCACAGTTACGACAACGGCTTAGTCGAAAAATTTATTCAATCACTAGGGCTTTACCCGGTAGGTACGTTAGTCAAACTCACCAGCGGTAAAGTTGGCTTGATATCAGGGCTAAACAAAAACAAACCATTGCAACCTATTGTCAAAGTGTTTTATAACACTCGCCTCAAACAAAATATCGCGATTGAAGAAATCGATTTAATGAAACCGAAATATGATGATCAAATTGATTGCTGTGTTAGACCAGAAGAGTTTAATTTAAATTTACTCAATTTCTTCCGACAAGCCTTTATGAATTAACCATTGATTTAAACATTTTTTGATAAGCAAATCTCAACCTTATATCATTTGAAACTTCGCTGGCTCGCAAACCCAATACGCTTAAATGCTTTCAAAATACCATTTAAAGCTATATAACTCACTCATAGTAAAGACGCGGTAATTCACCACAATTGGGGCAGTTCAGCAGCAGCAACGTAAACCAATATATGCAACGAACTTTCAAAGTACACCTTTCGATCTCGTTGCCCGATAAATAGAGTATTATTGTTCCATAAAAAAACAGTAACCCAACAAGGCAACTCATTAACATTTACATCTCACCTTTTTACAATTCTCTTACAGTTTTTACTTATCGTTTAATCGATACTTCACCTATCAAAATTAACTAATCAACTTATCAACAAATTACAGGTGAATATTATGAGTTTAGATAAAAAAGCGTTCATTGAAAAAATCCAAAAAGACGCGCAATCTCTACAAAACAGCTTTGAAGCATTTAAAGCAAATGTTGAGAGCAACGCAGAAAAGTCAAAAGAGAATGTCGATGAAAAAATTGCCGCGTTAAAAGTGTCAATTAAAGAGCAAGAAGCGAAAGCAAAGCAGTTACAACAAGACATTGAAAACTGGGCTACTGACAAAAAAGAGCACACAGAAGAAACTATCTCATCATGGAAAAAGCAGCGCGAAATTGCCAAGCTTGATCGCAGAGCAGAGAAAGCTCAAAAGCACGCTGCTCATTGTGTTGAGCGCGCGGTTGTTCACGTTGTTGCAGCTGAGTACGCACTTTTAGAA
The DNA here is from genome assembly GCF_014898095.1 of Thalassotalea sp. LPB0316. Taxonomy (NCBI): domain Bacteria; kingdom Pseudomonadati; phylum Pseudomonadota; class Gammaproteobacteria; order Alteromonadales; family Colwelliaceae; genus Thalassotalea; species Thalassotalea sp. LPB0316. The sequence goes on along the minus strand of NZ_CP062946.1, from coordinate 1,450,355 downwards.
GCTATCTCTGCAACAATTGAAGCAGAAGAAGCACGCGAAGAAGTGATTGCACAAGCAGCAACTGAATCTGCAACTGAGACTGCAGCAGAATAAGTTTACAATTGTTTAGTCAGATTTGATTTACTTAATGTAATTACAAAGGCAATCAAATCTGATAGTCATACTAAACGGGGTCAGAGTTAGCGAACTCTAACCTCGCCTCTCTGGATGTAAGTAGAATAATGGCAGGAGATCCCCTGTAACAACGTCAGGGGATGACGGTTCTCCGTAGTAGGGTTTGGTAAAGTCTCTAAATCGCTCAAAATCGAAGTTCAGATATGAACTACTGCACGTTAAACACGCATTATTGCCAAGTGGTTAATGCGCCCATTGAAAAGCGATAGCCGTCAAAGGTTAAAATCACCCGTTGTGGCTCTATTTTGGTAATAACAACGCCATTCGGTAATTGCTCGCCTTGATAATACTCTTGCTCGGCAACCTTAACCCAGCCTTGATTATTACTCTGATAAATATGCATATCAAAGGCAAAAGGCGCAATCGCATTTTGTACGCTAACAGGTAATTGAGAAATATCTTCGACACTTGGTTCATCTGTATCAAATGATTGCGTTGTTTGCCCATCTAATGGCGTATCATTTACTGCTGCTTCAAACTTAGCTAGTAAGCTTGCTGAAACGCCATCTGGTTTTTCCAGGGCTTGTTTTTGCGGTTTAATAATCTCACCGGTATCAGATACTCGATCAGTATTCGCGCCTAAAATGAGCGGTTTGCTTTCTACCGCTTTGTCACTCGGCTTTGGCTGCGCTTTTGATGTCATTATCTGGGCTGGTGGTGTTTGAAAATAGCTTTCGGTTAATGTTGGCTCGCTAACGCTTGGCGCTTCTATCACAGGGGCAATTTTAGTTTGAGGTTCAAGCTCAGTTGGCGTTATTTGAGCGGCAGTACTGTTTGATTGATTCATCGGTTGGCTTTGTTTTCCCATCCAAAACCCTGCCAATAGCGCTAAAAAAATAGCGCAGGTCAATAACACGCCCCATAGCAGCATATTTGAAGCGTTATTAATCACTGGCGTGTGCTGAAAGTCGAGTGGTGTAGTTCGATTTTCTAGTTTATCGCCTTGTTGCTTTTTAAGTGCATCGAGAATATATGACATTTCAGATCTACTGGTTGATAAACACAGGCATGCCTAGCGCCGATTGATTTGCTAAATACATGACAGTTTGAACATTGGCAAATGATGATACCACGATGCCCTGCGATTGTTGAAATTGCTGTAACTGATTAACGAGTAACTGATCAAAGCTTTCAATCATGCGCTTCGGTCTTTGCTGTTTAATCGCTAAATTATCTTCAAGCCATTGAATCAGCATTAGATCACTACTTGCATCGATTTGTTCAACAAATTCGCCGTTTAAGCTCGGAGCCTGCCAAAAGATCAAAGCGCCACCTTGCCAGTTTTGTGCAAGCCAACTATTTGTCACCGCTTGCTTGCCCTTAGCAAATTCTATTAGCAGTTGATCACTTTGAACACCAATCAAATTGCCATAAAAGACTCGCCCCTGTTGATCAACAAATTGCATCACCGCTGGGTATCCCATGCGTTTTAAGGCAGTAACATTACCTTTAAACCAATGGCATGCCAGCAAATAGGTTTGGCTAACCTGACACGGCTCAGTAATGTTTTCATCTAATATCACCCGCCAAGCTGCAAATAACTTAATCGCGGCTTTTGAAAGGTCACGATTGCTGTTGCTATCAACTGTCACTGTCTGCGCTGTGCCCTGTCCTTGTTGCGTTGAATTAGTCACCACTGGGTTTTCTATGGCTTGTTGCCCTAGCTGAGCCCCTATGACTACCATAGCTATGAGTACCATAACAAAGATAATGATTCTAAAGGCATTATGTTGCCACCACGGTTTAACTTGACGCTCTGCCCCCAAAGCTTCTCTAGCCGCGATGTTGACCATTTTTTTATCAACTAGTTGCTTACCTTGTGCATAAGCGCCTAGCAAGGCTCTGTCACATAACAAATTTATTAACCTTGGAATGCCATTAGACAGCCGGTGAATCGAAGATATCGCAGAATCTGTAAAGAGCTTTTGCTGACAACCAACAACCGCTAAGCGATGTTCAATATAATGGCCAACTTCTGCTTTAGTGAGTGGTAATAAATGATAGCGAGCCGTAATTCGCTGTGCTAATTGCCTTAAATCTTGACGTTGCAGTAACTGCTGGAGTTCAGGTTGACCAATTAAAATGACCTGCATCAGCTTTTTGGTATGGGTTTCTAAATTGGTCAATAGACGCAATTGCTCTAAGACTTCAGCTTGTAAATGCTGAGCTTCATCGATGATCAAAATCGTATTGATCTGGTTCTCATGATTTTTCAGTAATTTTTGGCTAATTTTATCCGTCAGTGTTTTTAGCGTTGCACCCGTTTTTCGATAACGAATCTTCAATTCATCACAAATAGTCGCCAACAACTCAAACGCCGACAGCGCCGGATTTAAAATAAACGCGACCTGAGTATCCTCGCCTAGCTGTTCTAATAAACAGCGACTAACGGTAGTTTTGCCCGTTCCCACTTCCCCTGTAAGCAAGACAAAGCCACCTGTTTCACCCAGGCCATAACTCAGGTGTGCAAGTGCTTCTTTGTGGCGCTCGCTCATGTATAAAAAATGAGGGTTAGGCGCAATGGAAAAGGGGATTTCTTTGAAACCGAAATATTGCGTATACATAAATACTTGAGTTTATTAGACAACCGTTAAAAATTAACGTGTTAACTGCCTGATGTAAAGTGAGTAACTCGGTTATCTGGCGCTATAAAAACAAAAAATCCCTAAACCTCTCGATTTAGGGATTTTCGTCATATCATTATGCGCTAATTAGCTCGCTGATATACGAACGATATCGGCGCCTAGTGCCTGAAGTTTATCTTCAATGTGTTGATAACCACGGTCAATGTGATAAATACGATCAACTTGAGTTTGTGTGGTAGCGACTAAACCGGCGATCACTAAACTTGCAGAAGCGCGTAAATCGGTTGCCATTACTTGTGCACCGTTTAACGATTCAACACCGCGAGAAATAGCCGTATTACCTTCTAATGAAATATCAGCCCCCATACGCTGTAATTCAGGGACATGCATAAAGCGATTTTCAAATATCGTTTCAGTTGTTGTGGCTGTGCCATCTGCAATTGCATTTAAGGCAACGAACTGAGCTTGCATATCGGTAGGAAATGCTGGGTGTGGTGCTGTTTTGATATTAACCGCCTTTGGCTTTTGCTTCATTTCAAGCTCGATCCAGTTGTCGCCAACAGTGATATCAGCACCAGCTTCTTGAAGCTTACTGATCACGGCATCTAACGACTTAGCATCGGTATTCAAACAACGAACTTTGCCTTGGGTAACTGCAGCCGCTACTAAAAATGTACCGGTTTCAATGCGATCTGGCATTACTGTGTACTCTTGACCTTTCAAGGCGTCAACGCCTTCAATGGTCAGGGTATCTGTGCCTGCACCTTTTACTTGGGCGCCCATACTATTTAAAAAGTTCGCTAAATCGACAATTTCTGGCTCACGGGCAGCGTTTTCAATTATCGTTGTGCCTTCTGCAAGCGCAGCGGCCATCATTAGGTTTTCAGTACCCGTTACACTGACGGTGTCCATAAAAATCGTTGCGCCAGCTAAACGACCGTCTTTTTTAGCGAGTATATAGCCTTGCTCAACGTCGATATCCCCCCCATCAGCTTTAAGCCGTGAATATGCAAATTGACGGGACGAGCACCAATCGCACAGCCGCCCGGTAGTGAGACTTCAGCGTGACCAAAGCGCGCTAATAAAGGACCTAAAACAAGAATCGATGCACGCATAGTTTTCACTAGATCGTACGGCGCTTTACAATTATCGACAACACTTGCATCAATAGTGAGTGAGTTATCACTCACCCACTGTGCTTTTGCACCAAGCGAGTTAATAACTTTTAATGTTGTTTCAATATCGTTAAGGCGTGGTACGTTGTGAATCGTCACCGGCGTTTCACTTAACAGTGCAGCCATCAAAATAGGCAAGGCGGCGTTTTTAGCGCCAGAAATCGTGACTTCACCACGTAACGGCTGACCACCGTTAATTTTAAAAGCGTCCAAGATATTCTTCTTTTGAGTTAAATAGGTAAATTAAACATTTTATCACGTTGCCATTGTTCAGTCGTAAAGGTTTTTACGCTGACAGCGTGAATCGAGCCATCTTTGATCGCTGCACTAAGCGGCGCAAGCACAGCTTGCTGCTTTTTCACACGAGACATATCTGAAAACATATCAGAGACAGCAATTACTTTAGCTTGCGAGCCATCAAAGCTGACGTGTAACTCATCTAGAGATAAGGCGTTATTTATTAACGCTTTAATTTGATCTGCGTCCACAACAATTCCTCTTCATTTGCGGGGCGAAAATTAGTTAACCTGAAGCCTCAGGTTAGTTAGGCGGTAAACAGGGTGTCTACCGCACTTAATTGCGCTAATTTAACCATATCTTGGGGCAAGTTAGTAAAATTTATTTGACAATTTTTTGCATGTGCTTTTTCAATCACCAATAACAGCCAAGCCAAACCTGCGGTGTCAACCTCAGTAACCTTTGCTAAATCGAGTTGACATGACGACTGTTGATAGAAAGGCAATATATCTTTCACTGTCAGGCTAGGCACCGTATGTCGATTAAGCTCACCGATTAAAGCAACATTATTATCGTTTTGCTCAATAGAGACATTCATGCTAATTCGTTAACTCAGCTTGTTTGCCAAATGAAATATTTTGCTCACTTTTCTCTTGCAAGATTTGCGTAACATACGGCAAACCTTTTTGACGAACTAGTGAACTCAGCTCCGCCTGTTTTGAGTCCAGTAAACTTACACCTTCGGCGATCATATCAAAGGCTAACCACTCATTCGTTTTACGGTTTTTTCTCACTTTAAAAGCAATACTAATTGGCTCTCTTCCTGGCTCGATTACTAAGGTCTGTATGGCGATAATTTTTTCATCGCCCAAAGGTCTCGCTGGCTCAAACCGCACTTCCTGATTATTGTACATAGTAAATACCTGTCCATAAGAAGTAACTAGGTATTCTTTAAATACCGGAATAAAGGCGTTTAAGTCATCTTTATCTATCGTGCGTAAGTTAGTGCCTAATACTTTGAGGGCAGCGTAGCGATAATCAACGTAAGGAATTAATTCTTCACGGACGACGTTCTTAAGCAAGTTGGGGTTAGCGCGAATTTCACTTTGTGTATTTGCTACACGGGTAAAAGTGATATTAGCAACTTCCTCAATCATTTTATAAGGGTTTTCTTTACTCACTTCGCTTGCCACAGCTTGCAAGCTCAATAGTGCACTGGTAAATAATGCAATTAATTTATTCATAATACTCTCTAATCACCATTTCCTTGGCTAAATAAAAACTGACCAATCAACTCTTCTAAAACAAGCGCCGACTTTGTATCTTCGATGTAGTCACCCGGCTTCAAAATTTCAAGTGACTCATCCATAAAACCGGGCTGTAAGCCTAAATATTGCTCACCAAGTAAACCCGACGTTAAAATAGAGACCGACGTTGCTTCAGAAAAATTGTTAAATTCTTTAAAAATATCGAGCGTTACCACTGGGGTAAAGTCTTGTGCATCTAAACGTATATGACTTACTCGACCGATCACTACGCCACCTACTTTTATCGGTGAACGCACTTTCAATCCACCAATATTTTCAAATTTGGCATACAGTTGATACGTCTCACCATTACCTGAAATACCGCTATCGGCAACTTTTAATGATAGCGCTAAAATAGCTGCCAAACCTAAGGCAACAAATAATCCAACAGTTAATTCTACTTTTTTCGACACCATGTCTTCACCTAATTCTCTAACGCGCAAACATTAATGCGGTTAACACAAAATCTAAACCTAAAACCAATAACGATGACTGAACAACTGTTGCAGTAGTCGCTCGGCTAATCCCTTCAGAAGTGGGTTCACAATCGTACCCTTTATAGACGGCAATCCAAGTAACAACAAACGCAAAAACGATACTTTTGATCATGCCATTGACGATGTCTTTACTAAAATCGACCTGTGATTGCATCACTGACCAAAACGTACCTGCATCAACGCCTAGCCAATCGACCCCCACGAGGTGAGCACCGATAATCCCGACCATTGAAAAAATCGCCGCTAGTAATGGCATAGCAATAAATCCCGCCCAAAAACGCGGTGCTATAACACGGCGCAGCGGGTCAACTGCCATCATTTCCATACTCGATAATTGCTCTGTGGCTTTCATCAGGCCAATCTCAGCAGTTAACGATGAGCCTGCGCGGCCAGCAAATAATAAAGCGGCTACAACTGGCCCCAACTCGCGTAATAACGACAGCGCGACCATAGGCCCAAGGCTTGCTTCAGCGCCATAGTCAACCAAAATGGTATACCCCTGTAACGCCAAAACCATACCGATAAAGGCACCTGAAACAACAATGATTACCAAAGATAAACTGCCGACAGCGTGCAATTGCTTGACTAATAACGGGTAACCGCGTTTGAAATTAGGTACGTGTAACAACGCCGACATCAGCATCATAACAGCACGCCCTAGCCCTGCAATCAGTGAGATAGTTGATTGTCCTAATCTTAAAATCATCTCCATTATTGCAATTCCTTTATCAGCTCATCTCTTAATGGTTGCGCCGGAAAATGGAATGGTACAGGACCATCAGCTTGGCCTTGGACAAATTGCTTCACTAATGGCGAAGACTGCTCAGCAATCTCTTGTGCTGTGCCGTGGCCAATCACTTTTTGCTCAGCAATGATATAAATATAGTCGGCAATACTCATCACTTCCGCAACATCGTGAGTCACCACGATTGACGTTAAACCTAATGCTTCATTTAGTGATTTGATCAACCGAACAATCACGCCCATAGAAATGGGATCTTGACCAGCAAAAGGCTCGTCGTACATAATTAATTCAGGATCTAGTGCAATCGCTCTTGCTAACGCAGCTCGCCTTGCCATACCACCAGATAACTCACTTGGCTTTAACAACTTAGCACCGCGCAAACCTACCGCCTCTAGCTTGAGCAACACCATTTTTTCAATAATGTCTTCACTGAGCTGGGTATGCTCTCTAATTGGAAACGCTATATTGTCAAACACGTTCATTTCTGAAAACAGAGCGCCACTTTGAAACAACATGCTCATGCGCTTGCGGACATCGTAAAGTTTAGAGCGATTTAGCGCTGGGATATTTTGCCCATCGAACAGGATCTCGCCAGCTTGTGGCTTGAGTTGCCCCCCGATAAGTCGTAATAAGGTTGTTTTGCCGATCCCACTAGGCCCCATGATCGCCGTCACTTTGCCCTTGGGTATCGAGATATTGATATTCTGGTAAATAGTGCGCTCTTCCCTTTTGAACGTCATATTTTTAATATCAACTAAAATATCAGTCATAAAATTTTTCTTAACATCAATGTTTGATTTTTTCATAGCAAGCGAATTCTACCTTAGCGCGACACCTGCTGCATAACAAAATCGTAATTAAATATGTAGAAATCATTTGAAAGAAAATTTTTGCCCTAATATTTCAGGTAAAAACGGTGTTAAAGGATAATTTTTCGTCAACAAAAGTTCGAACATCAGCCTTTTTCGAAAGAATTTTAGAAATAGACTTCCGTTTTAATCCGCAAGAAGCGACAATTCGCCTATCAAAAGGGGATTTTCATGTTTGTAGAGTTTTTAATCTTAGTTGTCTCGCTCGTGTTCTTAGTATGGAGTGCCGACAAATTTGTTTTTGGTGCTTCATCAATCGCGCGAAATTATGGCATTTCACCTATGGTGATTGGCTTAACGATTGTCGCAATGGGATCATCTGCACCTGAAATGATGGTTGCCGCCACCGCATCATTTCAAGGCGCTCCCAACACCGCCATAGGCAATGCAATAGGCTCAAACATCACTAATATCGCCCTAGTCCTAGGAGTTACTGCGTTACTCGCACCACTTAAGGTTTCTTCAAACACCATCAAAAAAGAGCTACCGCTAACCTTAGCAATTACCCTGCTAGCTTGCTACGTATTATGGGATCAATACTTCAGTTTTACGGAAGGCTTACTATTACTGATTTTATTCTTTGTTTATATATTTGGTTTGCTGTTTATCACCATAAGGCGCAAACAGCAAGCGGCTGGTACAGGGGAAGAAGATCCTTATATTGCTGAAGCAGAAGCTGAAGTCCCAGAAGCCGTAAGCAAACCCATGTCGTTTTTTTGGCTCGCCGTTGGCTTAGTCTTGTTGCCGTTGAGTGCGGGTTACTTAGTTGAATCAGCGACAGATATTGCTAAAGCATTTGGCGTGAGTGATTTAGTCATCGGTTTAACCATTATCGCCATTGGTACCAGTCTGCCTGAGCTAGCCGCTAGCATTGCCAGTATCATCAAAAAAGAAGACGATTTGGCCCTTGGCAATATTATTGGTTCCAACATCTTTAATATCCTTGCAGTGTTATCACTTGCTGGTGTGATTGCGCCGGGTAATATTGATGCGCAAGCTGCCACCCGCGATGCGCCCATCATGCTAGCCATCACATTATTGCTTTTTGCGCTGTGCTTTAGCCGAATCAAAGGGGCGTTTAGGATCACTCGATTGAAAGGTGCCGCCTTGTTAGCGTGCTTTTTTGGCTATCAAGCATTATTATTCATGTAATGGTCAAACTAGGTTAAATAAATGAAAGATTTTAAACAGTTAGCAAAGAATGTTATCGAAATCGAACAACGAGCTGTCGCTGGTTTGCACCAATATATCGACGATAATTTCGAGCAAGCCTGCCAACTCATGTATCACTGTAAGGGGCGTGTCATTGTTGTGGGTATGGGTAAATCAGGTCATGTCGGCGGCAAAATCGCGGCAACATTAGCAAGTACTGGCACACCCGCATTCTTTGTTCATCCCGGAGAAGCGAGCCACGGCGACCTAGGTATGATCACAAGTGATGATGTCGTTTTATGTATTTCGAATTCAGGTGAAACCGCAGAAGTTTTGTCAATTACACCAGTGATCAAGCGCATCGGCGCAAAATTGATAGCGATGAGCAGTAACGAGTTATCAACGCTAGCCAAGTTATCAGATACCCATATTTGCATTAAAGTCGCCCAAGAAGCTTGCCCGTTGGGTCTTGCCCCGACCTCAAGTACCACCGCGACTCTCGTCATGGGCGATGCCCTTGCAGTCGCGTTACTCAATGCCCGCGGCTTTACTGCTGACGACTTTGCTTTATCGCACCCAGGAGGAAGCTTAGGCAAACGCTTATTGCTCCGACTTGCCGACATTATGCATACCGGTGAGCGCTTACCTGTGGTTGATGAATCAGCAAAAATCAAAGATGCCTTGGTAGAAATGAGTTTAAAAGGCTTAGGGATGACCGCCGTTGTCGATAGTAACCAAAGCTTAACAGGGCTGTTTACAGACGGCGATTTACGACGTGTACTCGACTCAAAAATCGATATCCACCAAGACACCATCACTTCAGTAATGACCCAAAACCCGGTGGTTGCCGATAGTGAAATGCTCGCCGCTCAAGCATTAAAAATTATGCAAGATAAGAAAATTAATGGTTTAATTATTGTCAATCAAGATAATCAAGTGGTCGGGGCGATGAATATGCACGACTTACTCAGCGCGGGAGTAATTTAATATGGCAAATACCTTATATGGCAATGTCGACCCACAAGTACTGGATAAAGCTAAACAAATTAAACTATTGGTTTGTGATGTTGATGGTGTGTTTTCAGACGGCCGAATCTATTTAGGTAACGAGGGTGAAGAGCTTAAAGCATTCCACACTAAAGACGGTTTTGGCGTTAAAGCACTCATTGAATCAGGTGTTGAAGTCGCTATTATTACAGGCCGACGCTCGAATATTGTCGCCAATCGCATGAAAGCACTCAATGTAAAATACATTGTGCAAGGCCAAGAAGACAAATTACCTGCGCTCAACGACATTATTGAATTACTTACCCTTGAACCAAAGCAAGTTGCCTATATTGGTGATGATGTAGCTGATATCGCTTGTATTGAGCACGTTGGTCTCGGCGTGGCCGTCAATGACGCGCACCCACAAGCAAAAGTGAAAGCCGATTTTATTACCTTTACGCCTGGTGGTTTTGGTGCAGTGCGTGAACTATGTGACCTTATCATGGCGCAGCAAAATACATTATCGCAAGCCAAAGGCGCGAGTGTATGACCAAACTCACCGGCTTTGCGCTGATTATTTTTATCATTGCGGTTAGTGTTTACGGCGTTTTTCAATGGCGACAGGATATCGTACCAAGCAATGAAGATGAAAACGTTGAACTTTTACCTGATTATGTTGCCGAATCGTTAAGTACGAACATTTACAGTGCCGACGGCAAACTGTCACACATTATTAATGCCGAGAAAATGGAGCACTACAACGCAACGAATACAACGCATTTTACTGAGCCGAATTATACCTTATACCCAAAAAACACAAGCTCACCGTGGAAAGTGAGTGCTAAACATGGCACATTGAATCACAAAAATCGGGTGAGACTTGAAAATCGCGTTGAGCTAGTCGCGACAGATAAAGATAGTTTGGTGCAACAGATACATGGAAAGTACTTAGAACTTGACTTAAACACCAATGTTTTAAGTTCTGATCATACGATAGTAATCGAGGGCAAAGATTTTATTATGTATGGCTCAGGCTTAATTGTAGATTTAAATACAACACAGATGACATTAACTGAACATGTACAAACAATTTATCGAAAAATCACACCATAAATCTCTTACTGTTGCGCCAATAGCATTACTCGCTATGCTTTTGTGCACTGCGCCATCAGCGTTTGCCAAAAAATCTGACTTACAAGAAGAGATCTTAATTAGCGCAGATAGAACCGCAGGTGATTTGAAAAACCGGATCGCCAGTTATATCGACGATGTCATCATCACGCAAGGCTCATTAAAAATTCACGCTGAATTAGTGCAAGTCATTGAAGATGAAGCCAGTGACAGTGAAACTTATATCGCAAAAGGCTCACCAGCAATTTTTGAACAACTGCTCGAAGATGGTACGCCAATAAAACTCGAAGCCAATGAAATTACATATGAGCCATCAATTAATACGATAACGATTTCAGGTAACGCCAAGTTGAGCCAAGAAGGCAGCGAAGTCAATGGTGACAAAATCATCTACAACACCTTAACCGAACAACTAGAAGCGAAAAGTAAACCCAAAGAGCGTATCACCACGATATTAAAACCAAAAACAAAAGACGAAGTGAAAGATAACTAATGTCAGCAGGTTTATTGAAGGCACAGGGCTTGGCGAAATCCTACAAGGGACGTCAAGTCGTTAAAAATGTTGGGCTCAGTGTTGAAACAGGGCAAATCGTTGGCCTACTCGGCCCAAATGGTGCAGGTAAAACAACGTCATTTTATATGATTGTCGGCTTAGTCGTTAACGACAAAGGCACAATCGAGTTAAATGGTGAAGATTTAACGTTAGCACCAATGCACGAGCGCGCCCGTAAAGGTTTAGGCTACTTGCCGCAAGAAGCCTCTATTTTTAGAAAGTTGTCCGTGCACGACAACATCATGGCTATTTTACAAACACGTAAAGACTTGTCAGAGGTCGAACGTATTGAAAAACTTGAATTATTACTTGAAGAATTCAATATAGGCCATATAAAAGATAATACAGGGATGAGTTTATCTGGTGGTGAACGTCGACGTGTCGAGATTGCTCGCGCTTTGGCTGCTGATCCTCAGTTTATTTTACTCGATGAACCCTTTGCTGGCGTTGACCCAATTTCGGTTGGCGATATTAAAAAGATCATTTTGCACTTAAAACAGCGCGGTATTGGCATCTTAATTACCGACCACAACGTTAGGGAAACCCTTGATGTCTGTGAAAAAGCTTATATTGTCAGCCATGGTGAATTAATCGCCGAAGGTGACGCGGATCAAATTCTTGCTAATCAACAAGTCAGAGATGTGTACCTAGGTGAACAATTCACGCTATAGTTAAGATAAAGAAGTGACAATCACTTCGCGTTTGTAAATAGATAGGAATAATAAAAGCTACATGCGTCCATCATTACAACTCCGTATCGGACAACAGCTAACAATGACCCCACAGTTGCAGCAAGCAATCAGGTTGCTACAACTGTCGACATTGGATTTACAACAAGAAATTCAAGAAGCACTGGAAAGCAACCCATTATTGGAAGTTGACGAAAACGCAACCCAAACCAATGAAGAAAGCCAACCAGACAAGCTTGAAGAAGCGTTTATGGGTGAAAACCAAACGGCCTCGTCAAATGAAGGCAGTGAAGATCCTCTGCCTAGTTCCGATGAAGTAAATGCCAGTGATGGGTTGGAAAAAACCGATATTCCCGAAGAGTTATCTATGGATACTACGTGGGACGATAACTATAGTGCGAGTTTATCTGGCTCTAGCGCCGGCCCGCTGTCAGAAGACTACACCTATCAAGGTGAAACGACTGAATCTATTCAAGATCACCTACGCTGGCAAATGGAGTTAACACCGTTTACCGAAACAGATAAAGCCATTGCCACCGCTATTATCGATGCTATTGACGATGCTGGCTATTTAACTGTATCTACCGAAGATATTTTAGAAAGCTTAGGCGATGACGAGGTTGAGCTCGACGAAGTTGAAGCCGTACTCAAACGCATCAATATGTTTGATCCTGTTGGCGTTGGTGCGCGCTCAATTGCCGAGTGTTTATTAATTCAACTCAATCAATTTGACAAACAAACACCTTGGCTAGCAGAAACCAAACAAATTATCTCAGACCACATTGATTTGTTAGGTAACAGAGACTATCGTCAATTAATGCGCAAAACGAAATTGAAAGAAGATCAATTACGCGAAGTGATGAGGTTAATCCAAAGTCTTGATCCGCGCCCAGGCGACAGCGTGATAAAGTCGGAAGAGCAGTACATTATTCCTGACGTATCAGTAGAGAAAAAGAACGGCCGTTGGGTCGTAGAGCTCAATCCAGACACGGCGCCAAAACTGTCGATTAACCAGCAATATGCTGCAATGTCACGGTCAATGAAGTCGTCAGAAGATAGCCAATTTATTCGCTCAAACTTGCAAGAAGCGAAATGGTTTATTAAAAGCTTGGAAAGTCGCAACGATACCTTATTAAAAGTATCGAATTGTATCGTCCAGCGCCAACAAGCGTTTTTTGAGTACGGCCCAGAGGCTATGAAACCTATGGTGCTAAACGATATTGCGGAAGCTGTTGATATGCACGAGTCAACAATATCTCGTGTGACAACACAAAAATATATGCATACACCAAGAGGTATTTTTGAGTTGAAATATTTCTTCTCAAGTCATGTAAGCACCGAAAATGGGGGCGAATGCTCATCGACCGCAATCCGAGCATTAATTAAGAAATTAGTATCTGCTGAGCTACCATCTAAGCCATTAAGCGATAGCAAAATGGCCGACTTGTTAGCTGAGCAAGGTATTAATGTTGCACGACGGACGATAGCTAAATACCGAGAGTCTTTATCTATTCCACCGTCAAATCAAAGAAAAAGTTTATTGTAAACTTAGAAAAAAGGAAAAAGCTTATGCAAATTAATCTTTCTGGTCATCATGTAGAAGTTACCGACTCAATGCGCGAATACGTCAACTCAAAGTTTGCAAAGCTAGAACGACATTTCGATCACATCAACAATGTGCACGTTGTTCTAAATGTAGAGAAATTACAGCAAATCGCGGAAGCGACGCTGCACTTAAATGGCGGTGAGATCCATGCGTCATCAGACGACAAAGATATGTATGCTGCTATCGACTCGCTCGTCGATAAGCTTGACCGTCAAGTCATTAAACACAAAGAAAAGTTGAAAAAACATTAACTAAAATGAAGTTGCAAGACATTTTAACGCTGGACTGCACAATTTGTGCAGCGCCAGCAAGCAGTAAAAAACGCCTTTTTGATACTATTTGCGATGCTGCTGCACGTAAACTCCCTGAGACAAGCCAACACGATTTACTTCAAAGTCTTACCCAGCGCGAGCAAATGGGAAGTACAGGCATTGGCAACGGTATCGCCATTCCGCACGGCCGCTTAATCAACGGCAAGCATGCGGTGGCAGTGTTAATAACCACTGAACAGCCAATCGCTTTCGATGCGATAGATAATCAACCCGTTGACATTTTTATTGCCCTTTTCGTGCCTGAAGCTAGCTGCCAAGAGCACCTTGCAACCTTACAAAACATTGCCCAACTATTTAGCGACAAGAAGGTCGTTAAAAATATTAGAAAGTGTCAAGATAACCACCAGTTATTTGAAATTATTCAAGAAGCCTCATAGGAAAATATGAAATTACTCATTGTTAGTGGCCGATCAGGGTCAGGGAAGTCGGTTGCTTTAAGAGTACTTGAAGATTTAGGTTACTATTGCGTAGACAACATTCCGCTAAACTTGTTACCCGCGTTAACCCATACCGTAATCAACGACTATGAAAATGTCGCAGTGTCACTCGATGTGAGGAACTTACCTAAAGATCCTAACGATATTATCGAGGTACTCGACTATTTGCCCAATGCTGTTGAACTCAGCGTCTTGTATTTAGATGCCGACGATTCAGACCTGATCAGACGATTTAGCGAAACCCGACGCCTTCACCCCCTAATCAAAGAAAACATGGCACTTGATCAAGCGATTGAACTTGAGAAGCAGTTACTTGAGCCAGTGATTGTGCGGGCTGATTTATATATCAACACCACACAATTAACCCCGCACCAGTTATCAGATCTGGTTAGAGAGCGGATCCTAGGTAAAAAGTCGGGAAAAATGGTCATCGTTTTTGAGTCTTTTGGTTTTAAACACGGCGTTCCTCAAGATGCCGATTATGTATTTGACGCACGATTCCTACCTAACCCTTTTTGGGATAAATCACTCAAAGGTTTAACTGGCCTTGATCAACCCGTTATAGATTTCTTAGGCTCTGAAGCACTTGTCACCAAGTTTATCTGGCAAATTAATAGTTTTTTTCAAACTTGGTTACCACACTTAGAGCGCAATAATCGAAGTTATGTCACGATTGCCATCGGCTGTACTGGTGGTAAGCATCGCAGTGTTTATATCGCAGAACAACTCGCCGCTAATTTACGTAAAGATAGAGACGATATACGTTCTCGTCATCGTGATATTTTAATCAAAAGTACCTAATTCGTTCAGGTTTATTCAATGCCATCAAAAAAGCTAACCATCGTAAATAAACTCGGGATCCACGCGCGTCCTGCGACCAAGTTAGCCAAACTATCGAGTCAATTTGATGCTAACGTTTTTGTCTGTATTGACGATAAACGCGTTGATGCAAGTTCAATTATGGGCTTAATGTTACTCGCCGGTGCCCAAGGTAAAGAGGTGATCGTAGAAAGCGAAGGAGCACAAGCTCAAGCTGCGTTAGAGGCGATCTGCCAACTTATCGAAGACAAATTTGACGAAGATGAGTAGTGAAACCGCTAGCGTTCGCCGTGATACCAATTGCATAAAATTACAATTAATATGCTGAATAACCTATAGTTATGAGCTAGACTTAGCAAAAATATAAAATACGTTTGTCACAAAGTAATGACGAGCTAATACCAATTTCATCGCCCTAGGCGATACGGCAAAAGGTGTCACAATGCCGGAAATTCTCGAACAAGAAAACAATCAATCAATTCTCCAACAAGTTAATGCCGCCATCGATAGCGGTATGTTTGTCTACGTCCGTAACTTATTTCATAGCATGTCTGCCTATGATCTTGCCTTGATATTGGAGTCATCAACGTCAAAGTCTCGTTTGGTTTTATGGCAATTAATCGATCCTGATCTCCATGGTGAGGTACTAGAAGAGCTGAGCGAAGAAGTTCGTAAAACCATATTGAAAAATATGGCCCCTGAGAAAGTCGCTGCTGTCGCCGAAGGCATGGACACCGATGATATCGCGGAAGTATTGCGTACCTTACCAGACAGTGTTTACCAGAAAGTCATCAATTCGATGGACTCACAAGATAGAGCTCGAGTTGAGCAAGCCCTATCTTATGAAGAAGACACCGCAGGCGGTATTATGAATACCGATACGATTACGGTACGTCCTGATGTAACCGTTGACGTCGTGCTGCGCTACCTTCGTCTTAAAGGGGATTTACCAGAGTCAACAGACTCATTTTATGTCGTTGATCGCAATGATAAATTTATCGGCTCAGTGTCACTTTCTACGATAGTAACCGCTAGACCGGAAATGATCATTTCGACACTTATCGATGACGACATTACCGCGGTTAAAGCCGATATGCCTGAACGAGAAGTCGCTCAGCTGTTTGAAAAGTATGACTGGTTTTCAGCACCTGTGATCGATGAAGATGGCAGGTTACTTGGCCGTATTACCATTGATGATGTTATTGACATTATTCGTGAAGATGCCGAACACTCTATGATGAGTATGGCCGGTTTAGACGATGAGGCCGATACCTTTGCGCCCGTGGTAAGAAGTACTCGCCAACGCTCAGTGTGGCTTGCCATCAACCTGATTGCTGCTCTGACGGCCGTATCAGTGAGTGCAAGGTTTGAAGGGATATTAAGTGAACTCGCTATTCTCGCTATCCTTAATACGCTGGTACCAAGCATGGGTGGTGTGGCTGGTAATCAAACGCTAACCCTGGTTGTTCGCGGTATTGCTTTAGGTCACGTGGGTGACAGTAACTGGCGTTCCCTATTAAAAAAGGAACTTGCTGTAGGTTTTTTAAATGGTTTAATTTGGTCCGCAGCCATCGCGGGTGTTGTTATGGTATGGAAACAAGATATCACTTTAGGCGGTATCATAGCTTTTGCCATGATGGTCAATCTAACAGCCGCCAATATCGCTGGTGTTATGGTGCCGTTTATATTGAATAAGCTAAAAGTCGACCCAGCGCTTGCCGGCACGGTACTGGTCACTACAATCACAGATATCGTTGGTATTTTTGCCTTCTTAGGTACGGCAACTTGGTTATTAAGTTAACATAACAGCACAAGAGCAATCATCACGATGATTGCTCTTGTATCGATTAACTAGCTTGTATTAGTTGCCTGCCACTTGCATTTCATCGATGATGATAGAGCCAGTTCTAATACTTCCCTTGAGGTCAATATCAGAGCCTACGGCGACTATCCCTTTGAACATCTGCTGAAGGTTACCAGCTATCGTAATCTCGGCAACTGGGTAGACAATTTTACCGTTTTCTACCCAAAAACCTGCAGCTCCTCGAGAGTAATCACCATTGACTACGTTTACGCCTTGGCCCATCAATTCAGTGACTAACAACCCCGTGCCAAGCTTGTTTAACATGGCTTCAAAATCGCCACCTTGGCTTGATACGAGCCAGTTGTGAATACCACCAGCATGACCGGTTGTTTCCATACCTAATTTACGCGCAGAATAGCTCGTTAATAAAAAAGTCTCTAAAGTGCCCGCTTTGATAATATCGCGATCTTGGGTAGCGACCCCTTCACTATCAAATGCGTTGCTAGCTAGCGCACCGTGAATGTGAGGACGCTCTTCAATGGTTAAGAATTCAGGGAAGATTTGTTGGCCGAGGGCATCGAGTAAAAAAGAAGATTTACGATATAAATTACCGCCACTGATCGCGGCAATAAAGTGCCCCCAAATGGTATTGGCAATATCCGCTCTAAACATAACTGGCGTTTTACACGTGCTCAGTTTTTGACTACCCAGGCGTGATAAAGTTTCGGTCGCCGCTTTTTCACCAACATATTTTGCCTTATCAAGTAAATCAAAGTTGCGATTAACGGTGTAGGCGTAATCGCGTTGCATATCTTCGCCATCACTTGCGATCATGACACAACTCAAACTATGGCGTGTACTTGGAAATCCTACGAGTTGCCCATGGCTGTTACCGTAAACCTTAAAGCCTTCAAAACTGGCAAAAGTAGCGCCATCAGAATTGGTTAAACGATCGTCATAAGCCAGTGCGTAGTTTTCACAGGCCAAGGCAAGCTCAATAGCATCATCTGTTGTTAATGCTTTAGGATGATATAAATCGAGTGATTTAGGCTGATATGCTAAGCGATCGGCATCAGCTAAGCCTGAGCAGCTATCTTCAGAGGTATATTTGGCAATATTAACGGCCGCTTCAACCGTTTTCTTTAAGGCTTGATCGGATAAGTCTGCGGTTGATGCACTGCCCTTGCAACCATTTTTATAGACGGTAATCCCCAGCGCGCCGTCGTTCGTAAACTCAACGTTCTCAACTTCACCTAAACGCGTACCAACACTCAATCCTTGTTGGCGACTCAATGCAACTTCTGCACCGTCTGTCCCTAAAGATTTTGCAAGCTCTAATACTTTAGCTACCCGCTGCTTTACTTCATCTATTTGTTGGTCAATATCTACCTTGTCGCTCATAATAACTCAAATTAAACCATCGATAGCGCATTATAATACCAATCGAGCTCAGAATAATAGTCAGCAAGGGCTATGCCTGATGGTGTTGCTTGTGTTTTGTTGTATAATCGCCCCATTCAACTTAGGCATTAGATTTAAGCATATGACCACACAGCACGATGAAGAGTTCTTCGACGAAGACTACAAAAGCAAAACTGAAATAAAGAAAGAGAAGCTTGCCTTACAAGATCTAGGCCGACGCTTAACAGCTTTACCGAAAAAACAGCGCAGTGAATTACCTGTTGACGAAGATGTTCAAGAAGCATTTCTATTGGCCGACAAAATTCAAAATAAGCACGAAGCGTTTAAACGTCATATGCAATACCTTGGTAAGTTGTTACGAGAAGCCGATCTTGATGCGATTAACGCTAAATTAGATTTTTTTGCTAATAAACACCAACAAGAGAATCTCGAGTTTTCAAAGCTAGAACAAACTCGCGACCAACTCATCATGGGTAACAACGATGATATTGAAGCGCTACTCGCCGAACACCCTAGCCTTGAACGCCAAAAACTTAGACAACTAGTACGACAAGCCGCTAAAGAGCACAAAGCGGAAAAGCCAGGCAAACAATTCAAGGCATTATTTCAATACCTGAAAGAATCGATGTAGGAAATTGCTTGATTGTTGCGGCTACTATTGGCTTTTAATACGTCAAGGGTAAGGCTGTTTTGGCGATAATCGAATAATGCAATTGTCGTTTGGTTTATCTAAACAACGTATTTGTTATCGAATTAACGTCGAAAACAGCCAGAGATATCAAGCAAAAGAGCTAAAACACGGCGAAAGCCTATATTCAAACCAGTCAAACCGATAAATTTTAGCCTGCTAAATCAATAAGTTTCCATCAAAATCTACTACTTACCTCGCTAAATCAAGTGCCGTAAAACAATGTTGACAAAATCCCAAGTTAATGATATGTAAAGATTTTCCTGAAATCTTTACATTTTTCACAACTAACAAACCTACACTTTTCTACACCCCTTAATTCATCTGACATATAGCGGTGTAATGGGCAAAAACCGCAAAACGCTATTGGCGATAAAAAAACCACCTTTTATCGATAAAATAAACACTGTTTTTTTCGCGTACTCAGGCCATGTCATTGACTTTAGTTAGGCATTAGTTAAGAGTGACTGACACCCGTAAACTTACATTGTAAGTACTCCTGGCCGAAACAATGTCAGCAGTAACGATATAACTGTTTCAGGCACGGTAGCTGAGGTGGTAACGAGTAAAAACGGTTACCAAAACCAGTGATGTTAACAAGGTGTCTACTGAGTTTTTTCGTTGGCTAATAGCTAGCAAGTAAAGATTACAGTAGCATTTGCAAGTGCAGATAATGACCTCGCCTTGCAAGCTGAGTGACTTCCGTCGTCAAAAATAATAATAAATGTGTCAAGCAGAGCATGTGAATGCTCGATTTATTAATAGGCGAGATTTTATAATGAATTTTAAATTTTCTTATATTGCAGCAATAGCTGCTGGTGCGCTATCTCTCGATGCAAGCTCTGCTTCAGATGATGCCCAAGCAACACATCAAATAAACCCTACACAAGAAAAAATTAAGCAAGTTCGCAGCCATAAAGAGCGCCGAGACTCGCTTTATTTTGTTCAGTTCAACGACAGTGCAGTTGCTGAATACCAAGGCGACATAGCTGGTTACCCAGCAACGAGTTTAGCGGTTAATAAAACCAATGCGACCGATAAAGGCATTCTTAACGTAAAATCGTCTTCGAGTATTCGCTATAAATCTTATTTAAAAAGTAAACAACAAGCGTTTGCCGTTAAAGCCCAGCAAGTGCTCGGGCGAAAATTCGCGCCGATACACGACTATCAAACGGTACTAAACGCTGTTGCTGTTGAATTAACAGAATCAGAAGCAGCGCTACTGATGAAGCAACAAGAAGTTCGCGCTGTGCGCAAAGTCGGCATGCATAACTTACACACAGCTTCTGGGCCAGAATTTATTGGCGCTAAAAGTGTTTGGACGGGTGTTGGTGAGTATTTAGGTACTAAAGGCGAAGGTGTTATCGTGGGTATTATCGATACCGGTATTAATGCAGCTCACCCTTCTTTTGCTGATGTTGGCGGCGATGGCTACAACCACACTAACCCCCTGGGTGATGGTGTTTATTTAGGCGATTGTCAAACCTATGCAAAATATTGTAACGACAAGCTTATTGGTATTGTCAGTTACCCTGAAATATTGGATAGCTACCCTAATATAGTCAACAACAGAATAGACGATATCGAAGATAAATTGAAAGTGGGCTACGATTTTAATGGTCACGGTACGCATGTTGCTTCCACCGCCGCAGGTAACATTTTAAATGATGTCAGCTATTATATGTCAGTTGAAGATGATGAAGGGGAAATCGCTGGCAAAACCGATTTCGTTCTTGAGTCAATCAGTGGTGTTGCTCCTCATGCAAATATCGTCAGTTACCAAGTATGTAATGATGATGGATGTTTTCCTGAATTAACCGTAAAAGCCATAGAACACGCGATTGAAAACGGTGTTAATGTTATTAATTACTCGGTTGGCGGATCACCCATTGACCCTTGGGAGTCTATTGACGCGATAGCCTTCTTAAACGCACGTGCTGCAGGTATTCACGTTGCCATTTCAGCGGGCAACTCTGGGCCTGAAGCATCAACAATTGGCTCTCCAGGTAATGCTCCTTGGGTAACTACAGTAGCAGCCTATACTCATGATCAATCTTTTACTGATAAAGTATTGGATGGCTTTAGTGGCGGAGAGACAACGCCGGCCCCCATTACTGGCAAGGGTGCAACATCTGCCTATACAGGAAAAGTAGTACTTGCCAGTGACTATGGCGATGCCCAATGTATGACACCGTTTGCCGAAAACACCTTTAGTGGTGAAATTGTCGTTTGTGAGCGTGGCACGATTGCTCGCGTTCGCAAAGGTTTAAATGTTCAAGCCGGTGGCGCTGGTGGTTTGATCTTGATTAACCTTGCCGATGGCTCCAGCACATTAAATGCAGACACACACTTATTACCTGCTATCCATATCAACGCTGAGGACGGCGAAACGCTCGTCGACTGGTTATCTTCAGGTAGTGACCACATGGCAACAATTCCAGCCTCAACGATTGTAAAAGATTCGAGTCTAGGCGATGTTGCAGGATCTTTTACTTCACGTGGCCCTAATACCCCGTTCGCCAACATCTTCTCTCCAGATATTGCTGGACCAGGTGTTGAGATATACGCTGCTATGGCTGAAGACTTTCCATTTACCCTAAACAAAGAGTCTGTTCCGTATGCAACGCTAAGCGGTACTTCAATGTCATCTCCTCACGTTGCCGGTGCTTTAGCGCTAATCCACTCAGTTCACCCAGATTGGACGCCTGCACAAGTTCAATCGGCAATTATGTCAACGGCACATCAATATACAGAGAAAGATGACGATTTCGATGGTGTAAGAGAGCGTTCAGATTTCTTCGATCAAGGTGCAGGCAGTATTCGTATTCACCAAGCAATTAAAGCAGGCTTATTACTCGATATAACCAAAGACGACTATATGGCAGCAGATCCCTTTAGAGGTGGAGAGCCAAGTGAGTTAAACAGTACATCTATGGTTAACGACCAATGTGTTGCAACGTGTTCGTGGACGCGCACAGTAACGGCAACGAAAGATGCGACTTGGACGTCAAGTGTTGAACTATTAAACGACGGCTTTAGCTTATCGGTATCACCACAAACATTTACCTTAAAAGCGGGTGAAAGCCAAACCCTGACGATTACTGCTGAAGCAACAAGTACCAACTCTATCGGCACATGGGGACACGGTTATATCAATTTAACGTCTGACAACAGCACTATCAGCAATAGTCATTTACAAGCACTAGTTAACTTCAAGGCTGGATTTATAGCGGATAAAGTTACTCAAGAAATAAATAACGTTAACAATCAAGTTGTCATTGAGGATGTCTTCACCTCTGGGATCACTGAAATTCAAACCACGGGTTATGGTTTATTCAAAGCGAATAACTATACAGGTAGCGCTCGAGGTGCAATTAATGACAGTGAACAAAGCGATCCTTTAGCTAATCTTGACAACCTATTTGTTATCGATACCGAAGTTGAACAAGGGACTAAACGTTTGATTGTCAAACTCACTGATACGACAGCACCTGATATGGACCTATTTATTGGTATCGATGAGAATAGAGACGGCATACCGAACAAGCTCGAGTTTAATTACTTTTTGGTCTGTGTCTCTGGTAATGTTGACTCAAATGAAGAGTGTATGATTGAAAACCCTGTTTCAGGACAATATTGGATAGCCGCGCACAACTTTGAGGGCTCGGTAGCTGGCGAACCTGATGATGTGACTTTGGAGGTAACCAAAATCAATAACTTATCAGTGTCATCATTCGATATTGAAACGCCAGAAAACATTGAGACAAATCAAGTATTTGATCTTACCTTAACGATAAATGGCTATGTGACACAGGCAGAGAACGTTAACGCACTTGAAGCTAATGAGAAATACTATGGCTTGTTAGAAATTGGCTCAGCAGCTGGCTCAACAACTGACATAGGAAGCACACTTATTGAACTTACCAGTTACGAGAATGAAGCAATCAACTTAGCACCAGAAGTCATCGGTAGCATTGCTGATGTTGACGTTCAACTCTCTAGTAGCGGCTCAGCTCAATTGAGTGTTGATATCTCAGGGGTATTCAGCGATCCAGAAAACGATAACTTGACCTACACAGTGTCGGGCATTGAAGGCCTATCAGTGACTGATGAAGTGATTTCTGGCACGTTAACGCAAGTTGGTAACTATAACGTGACGGTAACGGCAAGCGACGGCACAAACGATACAAGTGTTAGCTTTACGGTAGATGTTAGCGCAGCACCGGTACCAGAAACACCTAAGCCAGAAACGCCAGCACCAACCCCACCGTCAAGTGGTGGCGGTAGCTTAGCTTACTTTACACTTTTGTTGTTAGCTCTTGTCACACGAAGAACAGCTCGTTTTGGCAACTTAAAGCGCTAGCATAGTTAAAGCTAAACGTTTTTTGATTAGCCCTGTACCTTAATAGGTACGGGGCTTTTTTATTACTTCTAGCACAATGCTAAAATGCAGACACAAAAAAGCCAGTGTAAAACACTGGCTTTCATTAAAGTTGCTTAATTAGGTTAACGGCCAAACATGCCGCCACCGCCACCCATACCTGGTGGCATCATACCTTTCATACCGCGCATCATCTTCTGTAGACCGCCCTTACCAGACATTTTTTTCATCATTTTCTGCATTTGAGTAAATTGCTTTAACAGCTTATTTACGTCTTGGATTTGCGTACCTGAACCAGCAGCAATGCGGCGTTTGCGCGAGCCTTTGATTATTTCTGGACGAGCGCGCTCAGCTGGTGTCATCGAATTAATAATAGCTTCCATACGAATGGTTACCTTATCATCCATTTGACCTTTGACTTGATCGGATAAATTGCCCATACCCGGCAGTTTATCCATCAGGCCCATCATGCCACCCATACTTTTCATTTGGACAAGTTGTTCGCGAAAATCTTCTAAATCAAAACCTTTACCCGACTTAACTTTCTTAGCCAGCTTTTGTGCTTTTTCTTTATCAACCTTCTGCTCAACTTCTTCGATAAGCGATAACACATCGCCCATCCCCAAAATACGTGAGGCAATACGATCTGGATGAAATGGCTCTAACGCTTCGATTTTTTCACCGACACCCATAAATTTAATGGGCTTTCCGGTAATGTGGCGAATCGATAACGCAGCACCACCACGAGCATCACCATCGGTTTTAGTTAAAATAACACCCGTTAATGGCAGTGCATCGTTGAATGCTTTGGCGGTATTTGCCGCATCTTGACCTGTCATTGCATCGACAGTGAATAAGGTTTCAACTGGCGTAATGGCCGCGTGTAATTGCTTTATTTCATCCATCATGTCTTCGTCGACGTGCAAACGACCAGCGGTATCGACAATCAGTACATCAAAGAACCCCTTTTTAGCATGCGCAATAGCGTTATTGGCAATATCAATGGGCTTTTGTTCAATAGTACTTGGAAAAAACTCAACGCCAACTTCACCCGCCAATGTTTCCAACTGTTTGATGGCGGCTGGGCGGTATACGTCGGCACTGATCACTAAGACTTTTTTCTTTTCTCTTTCTTTTAGGAACTTAGCCAGTTTTGCGACAGAGGTTGTTTTACCCGCCCCCTGTAAACCTGCCATTAAGATTACCGCCGGTGGTGTTGCTTTTAAATTGAGTGACTCATTTTGCTCACCCATCGCCGCTTCGAGTTCACTTTGAACAATTTTGACGAATACTTGGCCCGGCGTTAAGCTTTTTGAGACATCTTGGCCAATCGCTCGCTCTTTAACCTTCTTAATAAATTCGCGAACAACCGGCAAAGCAACGTCGGCTTCAAGTAAAGCCATACGCACTTCACGTAGGGTATCTTTAATATTGTCTTCGGTGAGTCGACCACGACCACTGATATTTTTTAACGTTTTGGTTAAACGATCGGAAAGATTCTCAAACATGAATATCTCAATGTACTGGTAATTATCGATAAAATTAACGTTATTATACCCTCACTAGGCATAAGCGAAAGTATTAATCTCGTCATGATAAAATGGGGCTTTAATGATTTATACCAATTTCACTAAATAGTTAATCATTCAGAGCTACGTCAGGAAAGTTAGAACAAAGCAAATTGGTGCAGGTATAGTTATTCTCGGCTTTGTCTCCTAAGTCGCTCTACCTCCTGCATCCATGCAGTCGTATATCAAGGCAATTTGTAAAGTTATCACTTTTCTGACGAGCTCCCAAGGGCGAGTTTAAATGACTTATATGCTTCGTTACTGATTTTACTAATGGAATAACCATTACCTGCAATCAAAGCCTCGCCTATAAGCCATTTAATTCTCGCTGAATGGCCAAATATTTAATGAATTTGGTATTATTTCAAGTTATCGTGTAATTGCTTGCCGTTGACGATTCACCTTAACTAAAAAGTTTGGCATCATAAATGGGTCTCTATCAATCTATAGTGGTATGGCTACACGTGATCGACCAACTACTCTCTAATTTAATCACTTTGACAAACGATGCTAGTCCGTGGCTATTGTTGGGCTTGTTAATTGCTGGTTTGATGCACGCTTGGTTACCGGCTGATTTGCTCAAAAAACACCTCAGTAAAGGTAAGATGGCCATCGTTAAAGCCGCCTTTATTGGTGCGCCTCTGCCACTTTGTTCTTGCGGTGTAATCCCTGTTGCGACTGAGTTAAAGCGAAGTGGTGCGTCAAACAGTGCAACGTCATCATTTTTGGTGGCAACGCCTGAAACAGGCGTTGATTCAATTACTGTCTCTTACGCGATGTTAGGGCCTATTTTCGCGATTTACCGCCCGATTGCCGCGATTTCATCGGCGATAATTACCGGCTTTTTGGTGTTAACCGATCGCACTCATCATCACAAAAATTCAGAAAAAGTAACGACCAGCGCCTGTTGTGGCAATAAAACAGCAGCGCCTGAACTTAAAAAATCGTGTTGTTCCAGCACGCCACCACCGCCAACACCGTGGCAAAAAACACTAAGCGGTGTGAAATATGCCGCGACCAAGCTGATTGACGATTTAATCGTTTGGTTAGTGATTGGTTTGTGTTTTGCGACCCTGATCAAAACTTTTGTACCAGAAAGCTTTTTATTAAGTTACGGCAGCGGTTTACCAGCAATGCTGTTAATTATTGCGATTTCCATCCCTATGTATATTTGTGCGACAGCCTCGACACCGATCGCAGCTGGCTTTATTATGGCGGGGATTTCACCAGGTACCGCATTAGTCTTTATGATGGCAGGCCCAGCAACAAACATTTCAACGCTAGGCGTCATCAAGCGAGAAATGGGAACAGGCGTGCTAACAAAGTATTTGCTAGGTGTTGCCGTTTCTGCAATTTTATTTGGCACAGGTTTAGATTTACTACTAACCTGGCAAGACATCAATATTGCTGAACAAATGTCTCATAGCCATCAAGTGGTTTCCCCCATACTTGCCTATAGCTGTTCGATTATCTTGATGTTACTGGCAATCAAACCTGTGCGTAAGTTATTCTTGAAGGCATAAATAACAGTGCATCAACCCCAATATTTGTTTAGAATCAGTCAGGTAAAAAAAATTACAGGTTATATTTTTGGAGTGTTTCGTGGATAGCTCAGCTATTTTTGCAATTAGCGCATTTTCTTGTTACTTGATAGCGGCCGTAGCCGTTATTGCAAGGCTATTCCACCCGAAAGGGCCAAATCTTAGATTTGTATTAAGCTTTGCGAGTATTGCCATTGCCCTACACGCGATCGGATTATCTGAGCGCTTATTTATCAATAGTGAAGTAAACTTTAACCTGCCAAATGTTATTGCGCTGGTCAGTTTAGTAATAAGTGCTGTCGTGAGCATCGGTGCAACGCGTTACAAACTCAACCTATTATTGCCTGTATCCTATATTTTTGCTGGACTTTGGCAGTTGAGCTTAGTGTTATTACCGGTCAGCGAGGCCATTTCCTTGAGTGCAAGTAAAATGGCATTAGTTAGCCATATCACCTTAGCGCTCGTTGCCTACTGTATTTTAGTAATAGCTAACCTTTATGCGTTTCAAGTCTCGTACATCAATCAAAAATTAAAAACTAAAAACCTTGCTGCGGTCAACCATTTACCGCCATTAATGCAGGTGGAAAATCAATTATTTATGATTTTAGCAACGGGTACCTTGTGTCTATTGATCAGCGATATTACAGGCTTTATTTTCCTCGATAGTTTCTTTGCTAAAGAATACGCTCACAAAACCGTGTTATCGCTTGTCGCATTAGTTTTATACAGTGTGACGCTTTGGGGACACTTCAAACTCGGCTGGCGTGGCCATAGAGTGTTGTTGTTGATCACCAGTGCTACGGTGATTCTAACACTTTCATACTTTGGTAGTAGATTTGTCAAAGAGTTTCTCATCGCCTAACTTTTCAGGTATAAATAGACTACTTTTACGTGATATTACGACTTAACACATAGGACACTTAATTGGACGACATATCCACCAGTGCACTTTTTATTATTCTTGGTGTACTTCTTTTAATTTCTGCTTATTTTTCCGGTTCAGAAACCGGTATGATGAGTGTCAATAGATACCGTTTACGCCATTTAGAAAACGAGAAAAATAAAGGCGCAATTCGCGTAAGCAAACTATTAGCACGCCCCGACCGATTAATTGGCTTGATATTGATTGGCAACAACTTAGTGAATATCGCTGCGTCGGCAATCGCCACGATCATAGGCATTCGTCTATTCGGTGATGTTGGTGTGGTCTACGCAACATTTGCGCTAACCTTAGTTGTCCTGATATTCGCTGAAGTCACCCCAAAAACACTGGCTGCACTATACCCCGAAAAAGTTGCGTTCCCAAGCTCCATTTTATTGACGATATTACTCAAAATTTTCTATCCGCTTGTCATCGTGATTAACTGGATCACTAACTCATTTCTCGCCTTATTACGCATTAGTCACGAAGATCGCGAACAACACAGCTTGAGCAATGAAGAACTCAGAACCGTTGTAAATGAATCGAGTGCGTTAATTCCGGAGCAAGATCAAAACATGCTAGTGAGCATTCTTGATCTGGAAAAAGTGACGGTTGAAGATATTATGATCCCGCGCAGTGAATTAGTCGGTATTGATATCAATGAGGACTGGAAGAAAATCCAAAAGCAATTAACGCAATCTACCCATACTCGTGTGTTATTGTATCGCGATAACATTGATGACGTAGTTGGTTATATTCACATGCGTGACGCGTTAAAACTGTTGTCAAAAAACCAATTTACCAAAGCAACGCTATTGCGCGCGGTTCGCGAAATGTATTTTATTCCCGAAGGTACACCGCTGAATGTGCAATTGCTTAAATTCCAGCATGCTAAAGAGCGTCTTGGTTTAGTAGTGGATGAATACGGAGATATTCAAGGACTTGTTACCTTAGAAGACATCCTAGAAGAAATCGTCGGTGATTTTACGACCACTATGGAGCCAGCACCGAGCGAGGAAGTACATCAACAGCCAGATGGTAGCTATTTGGTTGATGGTAGTGCCACGATTCGCGATATCAATAAAGAAATGTCTTGGCAGTTCCCTACCGATGGCCCTAAGACCATAAACGGTCTTATTCTTGAGGTACTTGAAGAAATTCCTCAAGCGAAAATGAGTTTAAGGATCGCGGGTTACCCGATCGAGATCGTGGATACCAGTGACAACATGATCAAAACCATTCGCGTGATCCCTGATCTGTTCAAAGATCACGACAACGACTAGCTAAACTTTTCGTTATTAGTAGCAAACCCAAACAAGCTTTAGCCTGCGTGTTTGGGTTTGCTTTTCTATTTGACCAATGACTCAACTTTGACGCTATAACGCCCATTTATTGTGGATAATTAAAACAGCCACAAAAGTTACCCACAAAGTTATTAACCATTCGAGATCTAATTATTAACTTTCCACAAAATCTGTGGATAACGCATTATAGCCCAATAAAACCTAGACCTCTGGTTTTGCAATGTTTTTTTGCGGTTTTTTTTAGTTTTTTTTACAAAAAATTATTGCGTAAAATATCGCTAATTTATTCATAAAAATAAATCGATTTGACTAATTTTGGCACGATTTTTTGATCCTTACATTAAGATATACACATAGCGGATCGTAACCAGTGGAAAACGATCGATCTTACAAACACAATATGGCTTTAAGAACGCCTCCCAAAA
This sequence comes from Thalassotalea sp. LPB0316, assembly GCF_014898095.1. NCBI lineage: Bacteria > Pseudomonadati > Pseudomonadota > Gammaproteobacteria > Alteromonadales > Colwelliaceae > Thalassotalea > Thalassotalea sp. LPB0316. Next base: position 1,421,005 of record NZ_CP062946.1, on the reverse strand, counting down.
CCAAAACCCAAAAAAAAGCCAAGGCGCTTTAACCTTGGCTTTCATTCAGGTGCTTGTAGTCAACTTAACCAAAGAACAAGCGCCATAACCAACCGCGGTCTAATTCTTCCTGACAGCTTTTAAGTTGGCTAGCATAACGACGAGACCTATTATCGACTTTGCGCGACACTTTAACTAACCATGGCTTTTTCTTGTAGCTTTTGCGCTTAAAACCGCCCCACCCTTCGTGATAGTTAAGATACTGGTTATACGCATCCCACTTTGACACTTTATTAATTTGGTGAGTTTTATAAATAAACCACCCCATAAAATCGATTGCATCACCAAAGTTTTCCCGACTAGCCCATCGATTGCCCGACTCTTTAATATAATCATCCCAAGTCATCGTTTTGGCCTGAGAATAACCATAGGCACTGCTCACCCGGCCCCAAGGGATAAAACCTAAGAGATACTTTTTCGGCGGCGCTGCATCGTGTTTAAACGAGCTTTCTTGATACATCATTGCCATAGGTACGTGAATAGGTACGCCCCATTGTTCTTTTGCGTCTTTTGCAGCGTGATACCAATCGCGATTTTCGCGAAATATTTCACAGATATTTTCGGGGTTTTGAGGCGGTGGCGTGGCACAACTGGAGAGCGTTGCGATAGCAAATAAACTTATCAATATCGGTTTAAACATTACAACTTGAGTTTTCTTTTTTGATTAGGTCTATCATGCCAGATGGATACGTCTTGTCTAGTCTAAATAACCTGAACTCGGGTTAAATCGCGTGAAGTAAAAATAATTCAAAATTTTTTCATTTATTTTTGAACTATTTTAAACACTGACACTCATAGTATACGAGAGGCTTTATTTCCCTTAGTGTTTCATGTTTTTAATCGCGCTTTTTACCCGAGAGCGCGATTTTTTTTGCCTAAAAATTATCGTTTAAAGAAGAACTAAAAAATAAATGAAAAATATATTGGATAAAAAGTGAACTAATGAGTATTTCAACTATCATAGTAATTGAAAGCGAAACCTCCCTGGACTGCTTTCTTTGTTATTACAGCGCGTTGCCCTAACGCGCTTTTTTTCGGCCCGATTTTAACCAGCTTTCACCGCAATATCGGGCTTTGCATTGAAAATGCTAAGACGAGAAATAGTCAGCTAAAAAGTCATCAAAACTGACGGTATCACTATCTTCAATTGCCTTTTGTGCTTGGTGTGAGGCAATCGCTGCACGCTCGAAGTAATCCTGTGAATAATACTGA